>CALEBN010000027.1 GCA_937943045.1 uncultured Collinsella sp.
CTCATGTCGAGCATCGGGGTACGCTGGATGACGCCGGCGTTGTTGACCAGGATGTCGGGTGTGGTGCCAAAGTCGGCCTCGATCTTGGCGATGAGCTCGGCAACGACGGCCTCGTCGGTGACGTCGGCAACATAGCCGTGAGCGTCAAAACCCAGCTCACGGTAGTGCTTCTCGGCCTCGGCTACTTTGTCGGCGTGACGGGCGTTAAAGGCGATTTTGGCGCCGGCCTCTCCGAGCGCCTCGGCAATGGCCATGCCAATGCCGTAGGTGGCGCCGGTCACGAGCGCGACCTTGCCATCCAGGCGGAAGCTGTCCATAAGATCAGACATAGCGATCCTTTCAAAAGAAACGTTCATCTATAAAAGTCATGCTTCTCATACAAGGTCAGTATAGGTGAAGCGGCGTAATAGCCACCCCTTATTTCCTAAAATCAGGTGAACGTTCACTTTTAAAAGGCGAACGGCAGTCTTGTCCTTGCCGCACGGACGTTTATTCGCCCTGTTCCTGCGTGCCCTCTGCGATCATGTTGCGGTTGTACACCAGATGCAAATACATCGCATCGTGCGCTGCGGTGGGATTGCGCGCGGCGATGGCGTCGGCCACGCCACGGTGGGTGCGGATGGTCTCCTCAACCAGCTTTTTGCCGGTCACGTCGATAAAGAGGGGGACGGATGCCTTGAGCACGCCCATCAGGCGGGGAACGACGAGGTTTCCGGAGCTTTCGGCAATGGCATTGTGGAACGCGGTGTCGGCGGCGGAGTAATCCTCACCGGCCTCGGCCAGGCGCTCGGATTCGTCGCAGAGATCTTTGATACAGACGACCTGGTCGTTGGTTGCGTGCTCGGCCGCCATGCGTGCCATCTGCGGCTCGATCATAAAGCGCACCTCGAGTAGGTCGCGCGCCAGACGCTGCTTGTCGTTGATAAAGGTAAAGCCCAGCGGGTCGTCGGCAACGCCGGGGTTTGACGCCACATAGGTGCCCGAACCTTGCTTAATGCGCACGATATTGCGCGACTGCAGCAACTTCATGGCCTCGCGCACAGTGCTCCTGCCGGCGCCCAAGCGCTCGACCAGCACGGTTTCCTTGGGCAGGCGATCGCCTTGCTCAAGGTGTTCATCCAGAATCAATTGAATGATTTTCTCCGATATTTGCTCGGGGAGTCCCGATTCGGCGCGGGCCATAGCTATACCTTTCATTACAAAATTCATCTGAGCTATTTTAGCGCACCACGGATGCGATATTGGCCGCTGGATTAGAGTCGGGCGGCTTAGATATACCGTTCGCAGCGCAAATACGACCGTTTACCAAATACATCAGATGTATTTCGAACAAATTTCAAAATGAAACATCAGACCTTTCCAAAACACGCTATAGGCATCAGACGAATTCAAAAGGTCTGATGAATTGGAGGAAAGATGTCAGACCCAACGTTTATGGCTGATCCCACCAGGCTGGTCATCGCCGCCATCGTGGGCATTGCGCTGCTGCTTGCGCTCATCATTAAGTTCAAGCTGCATCCCGTGCTTTCGATGATGGTCTCGGCGCTCGCGATCGGCATCGGCGCCGGTATGCCGCTCGACCTGGTGGCGGATACTGTCACCAAGGGCGTGGGCACCACGCTGCAAAACATCGCCCTGCTCATTGGCCTGGGTTCGATGTTTGGCCAGATTCTTGAGGAGAGCGGCGGCGCCAAGAAGATTGCCCAGACCTTCATCGATACCTTTGGGCAGGGTCACTCCAGCTGGGCACTGGGCATTACCGGTCTGGTTATCGGCACTACGGTGTTCTTTGAGGCGGGCGTAGTCGTTTTGATTCCGCTTGCGTTTAGCGTGGCATCCCAGACCAAAAAGTCGACGCTCTACTACGGCATCGCGCTGCTCGCGGGACTTGCCGCTGGCTATGCGTTTGTGCCGCCATCGGCCGGTTCGGTTCTGGTCGCCGGCACGCTCGGTGTCGACCTGGGCACCATGATTCTTGTCGGTATCCCCACCGCCTTCATCGCCATGGCAATCGCTGGCGTCATCTGGGGCCGCAACGTCGGCGGTCGCATCTTTACCGATGTTCCGGAGCACTTTACCTCTGCCGAGGGCGCGAGCGACGAAAAGGAGCTTCCCTCCTTTGGTATGGTGCCTGCCATCGTGCTCACGCCGCTTTGTCTGATTTTGCTGGGCACGCTGTCTTCTTATATCCCCATGCCCGCCGAGCTCGCCTCGATTCTCGCCTTCCTGGGCAAGCCGTTCGTCGCTTTGACGCTTGCCACGCTCGTCGCGATGTATCTGCTGGGCGCGCGCCGCGGCTACTCCGGCGCCGAGCTCAAGGCCCTGCTCGACCGCTCTCTTAAGCCCGTCGGCATGATCTTGCTGGTTATCGCCTGTGGCGGCGTCATTCGCTGGATGCTGCAGGACTGCGGCTTGGGCCAGGTTATCGGCCCTATGCTCGAGGCCTCACCGCTGCCTTTGGTGGTCGTTGCCTTTTTGATTGCCGTCATGGTGCGTGCCTCTGTCGGCAGCTCCATCGTCGCTATGACCATGGCATCGGGCATTATGGCCGCCATGCCTGCGGTCGCTGGTGCTTCGGTGCTCATGCGTGCCGCTATCTGTCTTGCCATCTGCGGCGGTGCCACGGCCCTCTCGCACGTCAACGATGCCGGTTTTTGGATGTGCTCCTCGTTCCTGGAGATTGACGAGAAGACCACCCTCAAGTCCTGGACCGTTATGGAGACGCTCATCGGCCTTTCGGGTCTTGCCTGCGCCCTGGTGATTTCGTTCTTCGCCTAGTTCGCGTAGCTAAACATCTTTCGCCGAGTGCATCGCTCGGTACCCATTTACACCTGTTCCATTAACCAACGATTGGTACAACCGTTTAAACCAAAAGAGGAGAACATCATGGACGAGAAGACCAAGGCACAGATTCAGCAGGAGGCAGCCGACCTGGTTGCCAAGCTGCAGCCGCGTTCCGGCAAGTTCCGCACCATCAGCCCCGAGATGGACCCGCTGCGTCTGGGGTCTGGCTGGACCATCGAGGATCTGGACAAGCCGCAGGTCATTATTGAGTCGACGTTTGGCGACTCGCACCCGGGTTCTGCTGGCCTGTTTGAGCTGGTCGAGGAGGTCCGTGCTGGCGTTGCCGAGGCTGGCGGTCACGGTGCCCGTTACTTCTGCACCGATATCTGCGATGGCGAGGCACAGGGCCACGACGGCATCAACTACTCGCTGCCCAGCCGCGATATGATCGCTAACATGATCGAGATCCACGCCAAGGCCACTCCGTTCGACGCCGGCGTCTTTGTCGCCAGCTGCGATAAGGGCCTGCCTGCGAACCTCGTGGCCATGGGCCGCATCAACATCCCCTCCATCGTCGTCACCGGCGGTGTCATGGATGCCGGTCCCGACCTGCTGACCCTCGAGCAGCTCGGCGCTATTTCGGCTCGCTACGAGCGCGGCGAAATCTCCCGCGAGGAGCTCGAGTTCGCCAAGCACAACGCCTGCCCCAGCTGCGGCGCCTGCTCCTTTATGGGCACCGCCTCGACCATGCAGGTTACCGCCGAGGCCCTGGGCCTTATGCTTCCCGGTACCGCCCTGCTGCCCGCTACCAGCTCCGACCTGCGCGAGTTTGCCCGCGAGGCCGGCCGCCAGTCCGTGTGGCTCTCCGAGCACAACCTGTGCCCGCGTGACATCGTGACCAAGGAGTCCTTCGAGAACCTCATTATGGTCCACGGTGCCATTTCGGGCTCCACCAACTCGCTGCTGCATATCCCCGCGATTGCCCGCGAGTTTGGCATCGAGATGTCCGCCGACGACTTCGATCGCCTGCACCGTGGCGCCCACTACCTGCTCAACGTCCGTCCCGCAGGCGAGTGGCCGGCGCAGTTCTTCTACTATGCAGGTGGCGTGCCGCGCATCATGGAGGAGATCAAGTCGATGCTTCACCTCGACGTTATGACTGTCACCGGCAAGACTCTCGGCGAGAACCTCGAGGATCTCAAGAACAACGGTTACTACGAGAAGTGCGGTCGTTACCTTGAGAAGTGGAATCTCAAGCGCGAGGACATCATCCGTCCGTTTGACCAGGCCTTCGGCACCGACGGTTCCATCGCCATCCTCCACGGCAATCTTGCTCCCGAGGGCGCGGTCGTCAAGCACACCGTCGTTCCGCGCGAGATGTTCCAGGCTACGCTCAAGGCCCGTCCGTTCGACTGCGAGGAGGACGCCATTCACGCCGTCCTGACGCATGAGGTCAAGCCCGGCGATGCCGTTATCATTCGCTATGAGGGCCCCAAGGGTTCCGGAATGCCCGAGATGTTCTACACCACTGAGGCTATCGCCAGCGATCCCGAGCTGGGTGCGAGCATTGCCCTGATCACCGATGGCCGCTTCTCCGGCGCCTCCAAGGGCCCGGCTATCGGTCACGTTTCGCCCGAGGCTGCCGTGGGCGGCCCGATTGCCCTGATCGAGGAAGGTGATCTGATCCAGATCAACATCCCCGAGCGCTCGCTGTCCATCGTGGGCATCGCCGGCAAGGAGATGGAGCCGGCTGAGGTCGACGCCGTCCTGGCCGAGCGCCGAGCCGCTTGGAAGCCCAAGGCTAATCGCTATACCTCCGGCACGCTCAAGTTCTTTACCGAACATGCAGTTTCCGCCATTCAGGGTGGCTACATGGAGTAGCGCACGTACGCATCGAATTTCTCCTCTCATAGATGTGCGGCACAAAGAGCCCCGAGTTCATACGAGCTCGGGGTTCTTTTCGTCTGGATTGCAGACGTATCGTCGGACGAAAGCACGTTGCGTCTAGGGAAAAAACGTACGAAAGCGCAATTTCCATCCTTATTCCGGACGCAAATCAAGACGAAAACCGTTTACGTCTGCTTTAAATCCGTACGAAAACGGTTTTCGTCTTGCAGGGCAGTTGCCGTTTCTACAGTTCAACTTCCAGTTCGGCTTTGTGCTCGTAGAGGTAGTCGCGCATGTAGGGGATGGCAAATGAGACCTTGCCGTACGAGGGAGCCTCGATAATCGATTCTCTTAACAGGCGGCTGCGGACGGAACTCACCTGTTGAGGCGTTTTGTTTAGGGCATCGGCAACCATGCTGGTCGAGCTCGTCTGCCCCAAAGATGCCATGCTCAGCAGATAAGCGATGCACGTGGGCGGAATGCGCTGTAGCGCGGGCTCAATCACCATGGCACAGAAGCGTTCACGTGCCGTTGCAATGCCGCGCTCGGCTTCTTCTTCTCCAATAATCGGTGTATGTGCGCGTCTTGCCAACTGCCATGCGTAGTATCCAACGAGTTGGATCATGAAAGGATAACCTTGCGTTGCCTCGGCAAGTTGGCCGGCAATACCTGGCTGCAACTCCATGCCAGACGCTTCAATGGTTTCCTCGAGGGAGTACGACACTTCGGTTACTGCCACAGCCTTCAGGTCAAAGGGGAGGGCATGGCGCAAAAACGTAAGTGTCTTTCCGTTGATGATGCTTTCAATCATCGAAGGCAGCCCCGCAAAAACAAAGGCGATATCAAGGTCTTCGCCGATAACCTGCTGAATCGCAATGGAGAGCGTTCGGACCTCATCGAGCTCTGCGTCTTGAACCTCGTCGAGAGTGATGAGCAGGCCATTTTCATTCTTGGATATTGTCTGTCTCATGGCGTCGCGTAGCGATGGACCGATTCGCTCAATGTCTATGCTGCCGATGGATATGCCAGCTACGGTGGGCTCAAATCTGGCGTGTTTGGCCTGGAATTTGGGCTGCAGCTGTTCGAGAATGCGTTGGCAAAGTCCCTCGGTTGCGACCTCTTTTATGACCGTCCAGCCACGGCTTTGCGCCAAACGTGAGCACTCGTCAAGGAGGACCGTCTTGCCCGTTCCACGGACGCCGGCTATGCGCATTAGGCGCCCAGGGGCACCAGGCCCGTTGACGAGGCCCTCATTGAATTCTTCGAGCACATCTTCGCGGCCGATAATCGTGGGGGGTGTTTTACCTGCTGTGGGCTTAAAAGGGTTTGTTTGCATGTGAGCCACCTTTGCTCAAGATATAGCAAGATATAGCAAAGTATAGCAAGATATAGCAAAGTATAGCGCTGTTCGCGGGTTCTTACGGTGGTGCTATTTTCCGAATGCCGCGCGGATAAAGCGCTGGGCGAACAGCTTGTTGGCAACTCACGAGGGCTCGGGGTGCCAATTTGGGATGGAGTGGTGCTGTGCCACGAATAGGGCCTATCTACTACGTTTAAGCCGCAGAGGTCAACCATAGCCGGCTTTTTCGAAAATCGACAAGCTGCCTACCTGCGGTTTTGTTTTCACGGTTTTCGGTATGGCCGAGGCTGTCCGTGTTAACGTAGTAGATGGGCCACTTTTGTGGCAAGGGGGCCGATCTGCGGGCCAGGGTAGCTAAAAGAGCCCCGTCCCAAAAAGACTGATTGGGAGCTGGGGCGTGTCGATGCGATAGTATTGCATGGTGGTATTCGACTAACCGAGGGTTTATCCGAGGGCTTTATGGAACAGCACCAGCATTATCAGAGCCTGCAAGATCAGGCATACAACGCATTACGCTCCAAGATTATCTATGCCGAGCTCAAGCCCGGCACGCGCCTTTCGGCGATTGGTCTGGAAAAAGAGACGGGAATCGGGCGCACGCCCATTCGCGAGTCCTTTGTGCGCCTGCGTGAGCAGGAGCTGGTGGAAACGCGTCCCAAAAGCGGCACCTATGTCTCAAAAATCAGCATGGAACGCGCCGAGAACGCCTGTTTCTTGCGTGAGAAACTCGAGAGAAGCGTGCTTATTAAATGCTGTTCGGCTGCTACGCCCGAGCAAAAGCAGCGGCTTGAGCAGATTCTTACCGAGTCCGAGTCGCTCGACCATGGCGAAACGCGCCGTTTCTTTGACCTGGATAACCTGTTCCATGAGACATGTTTTGAGATTGCCGGTCGTCACATGTTGTGGGATTGGATGAAGAGCATCAACACGCATTTTGAGCGATACAACTGGTTGCGTATGGTGTCGCAGGATCTAGATTGGGAGCCGATTCGTCGGCAGCATCGCCGGATTCTCGAGGCCATTAAGAGGGGCGATACCGACACGGCGAGCTATCTGGCAGAGACGCACTTGCACCTGATGCCCGAGGAGCAGGGCCCGGTTATCGCCTTGCATCCCGACTATTTTGAGCTGTCCAAAGACTCGTTCATCTAATCAATCCCCATATAAGTTGCGGTGAAATAGGGACTGTTTTGCGGCCTAGGTGGCGCAAACAGTCCCTATTTCACCGCAACTGCGTTGGGGCGTAACCGGGGCACAAAGCTGCGGCGCCGCTTGGAGAAAATGACCGGAAGCAAGGGTCCGTTCCTCCAGACGGCGCCGCAGCTGTTTTGGTGGCTCGGCTTTTGTCGATGTGGCTCAACTGGGCGCGGTTGCCAGCTGAGTATGCAAAGCGGCTCGGGGGCGTGTCGCTTCCGTCACGTTCTATCAGCATACAAGACGGTTTTGGTTCTTGTTCGTGACGGAAACGGCGCGCTTCCGAGCCGTTTTAAAAGAAAGGGGGCGAGGTCTAGGGCACGCCCCCTTTCACGATAGAGAGCTAAACCTAGCCGCGGACCTTCTTGACGACGTCCATGGCCTCGTGGGCGATCTGCTCGACCTTGGAGAAGTCGCCGTCGGCAAACAGGGCCGGCTTGACCATCCAGGTGCCACCGCAGGCGATGATGGCGGAGGAGCTCAGGTACTCCTCGACGTTGGCGGTGCTCACGCCGCCGGTAGGCATAAAGCGGTGACCGACAAACGGAGCGGCGAGGGCCTTGATGGTGTTCAGGCCGCCATACTGGGACGCGGGGAAGAACTTGGTGACCTTGAGGCCCAGGTTCTCGGCTGCGGTGACCTCGGAGGGGGTCACGGTTCCGGGAAGGACGGGCAGGTCGATGTCGATGCAGTGCTTCACGACGTCCTCGTTGTAACCCGGGGAGACGATGAACTTGGCACCGGCTGCGCGGGCCTGCTCAACCTGCTCGACGGTCAGGACAGTGCCGGCGCCAACGCACATCTCGGGCTCGGCCTCGGCCATAGCGGCGATGCACTCGGCGGCGCAGGCGGTGCGGAAGGTGACCTCGGCGGACTTCATGCCAGCTGCCATAAGGGCGTGGGCGAGCGGAGCGGCGTCCTCGACCTTGTCGAGTACAACGACCGGCACGATGCCCAGGGACTCAAGCGTGGTGTAGAACTGATCGAACATGATGTTCCTTTCGATGTGTGGCGCGCATGGGCGCGTGATTGCCAAATGTGCTGGTCAGGAGCCGATTTTGGATTGGTTATCGGAGGCACTGCTTGGGGTTCAAGCAATTCCAAAACCGGCTGCTCGACCAGTCATGTAGGGAATGCCAGACAAAACCGGAATGGGACTGGTGGTTTTGCCCGGCCGGAGGAATCGGGGAGCGGGCCGCAGGGGTATGGGATTGGAAAGCTGCGGCCCGCGGAATGGAGACGGACTAGCGCGCGACGCGGGTGCCACCGTCGGCGGCGGATGCCACGGCTGCGATCTCGCCTGCGGTCACCAAGTTGGAATCGCCTTTGATGGTGAGCTTGAGGATCGAGGCTGCAATCGCGTAGTTGACGGCGTCCTGCGGGTCAAAGTCGTTGATGAGGGCATGGACGAGGCCGGCGTTGAAAGCGTCGCCGGCGGCAACGCCCTCGAGCACGTGCACGTCGTGAGCAGGGGAGAACCAGTGCTCGCCGCTCTCGGCGTCAAAGAGCATGCCCATCCAGATGGAGCGCTCGACGCAGGAGATGTTGCGGACGACCGAGGCGACCTTCTTGCAACCGTACTCGGCGCAGATCTGACGGGCCATCTCGACGTAGGTGTCACGCTCCTCGATGCCGTGGGCGAGGGAGCCGGAGACGCAGGTCATGCCAAGGCCGGCAGGCGCATCCTCGTCGTTGGCGATGCAGATGTCGACGAGCGGC
This sequence comes from uncultured Collinsella sp., assembly GCA_937943045.1. Taxonomy (GTDB): domain Bacteria; phylum Actinomycetota; class Coriobacteriia; order Coriobacteriales; family Coriobacteriaceae; genus Collinsella. The sequence continues at coordinate 8,945 of CALEBN010000027.1, forward strand.
AGGAGTTCCTTCATGGTGGCCTGCGACTTCTCGGGCGACCACATCTTGCCGCGATAATTCACGTCGCACACGGTCGTGATGCCCTTGGCGCGGCAGGCGGTGAGGGCATCCTTGCAGGCGGCGGCCATCTCATCGGAGACGGCGGGGGTCACGCCGGAGAAATAGAAGACATCGATGCCCTTGAGGATCTCGTCCCAGTTAAAGACGTCGCGCTTGGCCATGTTGATGGCAGAGTACTTGCGGTCGTAGACGCAACCGTTACCGCGCTGCGAGGCGCCGACCTCAAACACATAGGAGCCAAGACGGTCGCCCTGACGCACGACGCGCGTTGTGTCGACGCCGTAGGCCTTCAGCGAGCGCAGCGCGCACTCGCCTAGGCGGTTGGCCGGGACAACGGATACGTAAGCGGCCTTGTCGCCTTGGTAGGCTAGGGAAAGGGCGGTGTTGGCCTCGGCGCCACCGTAGCGGACGTCAAACTCGGTTGCCTGCTCAATACGCAGGTGGTCTTTGGGCGAGAGTCTCATCATGATCTCGCCGAAGGTAAGAACCGTTTTACCCATGGTCGCGCAGCTCCTTTTACTCGTGCGTACACCTTTGATATGGCGTTGGCACGCAGGTGCCAAGACGGTAGGGTGCGTCTTTGCACCTGCGTGCCAACGCTCGCCGAAATCGGTTTACGAAATCGGTTTCGTTTCGAGTTGTAGTATACTCACCTACAGCGTTTTGCAACCGAGATTTTTAAAAAAATGCCTAAAATGGCTCAGACCGCCGACAATTGGGAAACGGGGTGCGTTATGGCGCAGATGAGAATCAAGGACATTGCCGCCGAGGCGGGCGTGAGCCCGGCCACGGTCTCGCGCTATCTCAACAACCGCCCCGGGCAAATGACCGAGGAGACCCGTGCTCGCATCGCCGAGGTCATCGAGCGCACCGGCTATCGCCCACGTGCTGCCGCGCGCAATCTGCGCAGCTCGCGTACCAACCTCATCGGTGTGATCCTGGCCGACATCGCCAACCCGTTCTCGAGCGCCATGCTTGAAGGACTTTCCGCCAGCGCCGCCGCGCGCGGCTGCTCGCTCATGACGGCCATTAGCGGCAACGACCCCGCTAAGGAGGCCGAGTCGCTCGCCAGACTTATCGATGCTGACGTGGACGGCCTGGTCGTCAACACCTGCGGAGGCAACGACAAGGCGATCGCCGCGGCCGCGGGGCGCCTGCCCGTTGTGCTGCTCGACCGCGACGTTGCCGACGGCGGTGTCGATCTGGTGACATCTAACAACCGTGAGCTGGTCGCCGGCCTGGTAGACGCCTTGACCGCCGCTGGCAGCGAGCGCCTGTGCCTGCTCACCGAGGCAAGCGACGACAGCCCCGTGCGTCGCAAGCGCGCCGAGGCCTTTACCGACGAGCTTTTGCACCGCGGCCTTGCCGGCGAGGTCGTCACCCTGGCCGACGGGGGCGCCACGGGCGTCGGCCGCCTGGACGAGACCATCCGCGGCTATGCAGGCAAAAAGCTCGGCCTCATTGCCGTCAACGGCTTGGTCTTCCTGCGTTTGACCGGGGCGCTGGCGCAGCTTGGTCCCTCGCTGCCGGCTGGTCTTAAGATCGCGACATTTGACGATTATCCCTGGAACCACGTGCTCTTTGGCGGTGTGACCACGGCCGCGCAAGACACCCTTACCATCGCCGAGCGCGTGGTCGAGCGCCTGTCCGAGCGCATCGACGTCGTCACCACCACGGTGGGCGAGGCCGCAAAGCTCGCCCCCAAGCGTATCGAGGTCCCCGGCCACATCGAACACCGCGCTTCGACCTCGCGCTAGTCTGTATGATAATATATAGACAATGTCATACAGGAGGTATCCATGGCTGCGTCTGTGCTGAGTGTGCGAGTGGACTCGTCAATTAAAGACTCATTTGCCGAACTGTGCGAAGAGCTTGGCATGACTTCGTCTGTTGCGGTCAATATGTTTATGAGGCAGATGCTGCGCGAGCGCTCTCTGCCGTTTGTTCCTTCACTTGGTAAAAGCTCTGCGAGCGAAAGCGCCGCGGCGGGCATTTTGGATACTGCCCAGATTGAGTCCGCCGTCCGCGAGGCAGCCAGCACGATTCCCGCCATCAAAACCGTGATTCTATTTGGTTCGTATGCCCGTGGCGAGGCGCATGCCGATAGTGATATTGACTTGCGTCTCGAAGTCGATCGCGAGCAGGGCTTTGGTCTTTTTGCGCTGTCGGCGTTTGGCGAGGCGGTGCGCAAAGAAACCGGGAGGCAGGTTGATCTCGTCTCTAGTGATCATCTTGATGACGAACTTGCCGCGGTAATCGAGCGCGAAGGAGTGATCCTTTATGATCGCGCGTAAGTCAGACAGCCTTCGCGCCCAAGAGGTTTTGGAGGCCATCTCCGAAACGAACGAGCGCATCAAGGCTTTTGATATCACCGAGGACCAGTTTCTGCATGCGAATGACGTGCGGACGAGGGCGTTGGCGGACTCCCTTTTGATGTGTGCGCTTAGGGTGACGGAAGAAGCGGGCAAATTGTCGGAACGCTCGCAGCGGCTTCATCCCGAAATTGAATGGCGTGGAATTATCGGCATGAGAAATTATCTTGCGCATGATTACGGCAATGTCGACCGCTCGGTTGTTTGGGATGCAGTGACGATGGAGTTCCCTGCGCTGGAACGAGCCTGTAGACAAATTGTCTCCGAATCTGAACGCTAGCCGCTCGTTCGCAACCGCCTGCTCGCGCACGTTTTTTGAGCGCTTGATACGCTTTAACCCTGCGGAAACATTTTTCTGCGATAGTATCTGCGATATAGACCAGTCGAAACCCGCCCGAAAGAAAGGGGAGCGACATGAACCAGCAGAACATCGATTACGTACTCCGCTCCGTAGAGCAGCGTGACATCCGCTTTGTGCGTCTGTGGTTTGTCGACATTCTCGGCCGCCTCAAGAACTTTGCCATTAGCCCCGAGGACCTCGAGGTCGCTTTTGAGGAGGGTATTGGCTTTGACGGCTCCGCCATCGAGGGCTTTGCTACGCCCGAGGAAGCCGACATGCTGGCGTTCCCCGATGCTTCGACCTTCCAGATCCTGCCGTGGCGCCCGAGCCACAACGGCGTCGCCCGCGTGTTCTGCGACGTGTGCACCCCCGACCGTAAGCCCTTCGCCGGCGATCCGCGCGATGCCCTGCGCCGCATGTTCCGCAAGGCCGAGAAGGCTGGCTACCTGCTCAACGTGGGCGCCGAGCTGGAGTATTACTACTTCCCCGACGAGCACACCCCCGAGCCGCTCGACAACGTGGGCTACTTCGATCTTTCGGTGAGCGATGCCGCCCGCGACCTGCGCCGCAACACGGTCCTCACGCTCGAGAAGATGTCCGTGCCCGTGGAGTACACCTTCCACGCCGCCGGTCGCTCGCAGCACGGCATGAGCCTGCGCCACGCCGAGGCCCTGAGCATGTCCGACGCCATCACCACGGCCAAACTCATCATTAAGCAGCAGGCCTACGAGAGCGGTTGCCACGCCTCCTTTATGCCCAAGCCGTTGGCGGGCGAGGACGGCAGCGCCATGTTCCTGTGCCAGTCGCTATTCGACCACGACGGCAACAACGTCTTTTGGGGCGAGGACGACGAGAAGTATCACCTCTCCGATATCGCCAAGCACTACATGGCCGGCATTCTGGCACACGCGCGCGAGATCAGCGCCATCACCAACCCCACGGTCAACTCGTATAAGCGCATCACCACGGGCGGCGATTCCGTGCCGCAGTACGCCACGTGGGGCCTGCGCAACCGCGCGAGCATGGTCCGCATCCCGGTCTACAAGCCCGGCAAGCAGCTGTCCACGCGCATCGAGCTTCGCAGCCCCGATCCCATGGCCAACCCGTACCTGGTCAATGCCGTCACGCTGGCGGCTGGTCTGGACGGCATCGAGCGCAAACTGGAGCTCCCGCCCGAGGCCACGGCCGAGACGCTCAAGCTTACCGACCGCCAGATGGTCGAGGCCGGCTACACGCCGCTGCCGCGCTCGCTCAAAGAGGCGCTCGACGTGTTTGAGGACTCGCAGTTTATGAAGGATGCCCTCGGCGAGCACATCCACAGCTTCTTCCTTAAAAAGAAGCGCGACGAGTGGCATAAGTTTGAGTCTACGATCACCGAGTGGGAGATCAAGCACTACCTGGCGAACTCCTAATCGCGCTGGCTTGTTCCAGTACGATTGAGCTCATTTCTTTGGAGGCCGATATGTCCGAAAAGAGTGCCCTGTTCATGGCGCGCACGACGCGCTTCCACGAGTTTGCCCGCAGCTTGACGACCACCCTGGGTGTCGAGGTGAGCCTGGCAACCCCCGATTCGCCGACTGCAGCGCACGACTTTGACCTGCTGATTCTCGATTCCGATGGCATCCGCAGCGACCGCATCGATCAGATTGCCAAGTGGCTTGACGATCGCGGCGGCGTCCCCATGTTGGTGATCGTCGACGATGAGGCGCTCGGCACCCTGCGCCTGCACAATCACGCGCATGCCGACTTTGTGTGCCCCACGGCGACGCCCAACGAGCTCAAGGCTCGCGCGCAGCGCTTGATGGGCGAGGAGGAGACCGTTACCGCCGACGATGCGCTCAACATCGATAACCTCGAGATCAACCTGGCTACCTACCAGGTGACGCTCGATGGCGAGCCCATCGACCTGACGCTGATGGAGTACTCGCTGCTGAGCTTTTTGGCGACGCATCCCAACCGTGCCTACAGCCGCGAGGTGCTGCTGCACCGCGTGTGGGGCTTTGAGTACTGCGGCGGCACGCGCACCGTCGACGTGCACATTCGACGCATCCGCTCCAAGGTGGGCCCGCAAATCGCGGCACACATCACCACCGTCCGCGGCGTTGGTTATCTGTTTAAGGATTAGATTTCCACCACAAAGGGGACAGGCACCATTGTGGTGGTTTTGCCGCAGGCCGGGTCCTTTTGGGCCTGCAACAGAACTTAAGCCTTCCTAAAAGATTGCGTTCTCATACACGTTCGCCCGCATATTGGGGTACAACTCAACGTGAACAATGATGGCCCGCCACATGTTTGGCGGGCCTTTGGGTATTTGACGAAAGGATCGCAGCCATGAGCGAGAACGATTCCCAGCGTCCCCAGGATGCGGGCAACGCTGGCGAGACCCAGCAGCAGCCGCGCATGCAGGTGGAGTCGACGCCTGCCGACGGCAACATTCCCTACGTGCAGGCCTACGACACGCAGACCGGCAAGCCGCTGGGCGGCCAACAGGTCGTGAACAAGCACACGGTGGTCAAGACCAAGACCAAAAAGCTGCCGATCTTTATTACGGCGCTCGCCGGCTGCGCATGCGGTGCCCTGCTGGTCATCGCGCTCATTATGAGCGGCACGCTCAACATTGGCGGCGGAAAGAATGCCGTGACGGCGGGTGCTTCGGGTTCGTCGACGCAAAAGATTACGATTGATTCCGAGGACACCACGCTGGCCGAGGCCGTTTCTGCCAAGGCGTTGCCCTCCGTCGTTTCCATTACCGCCACCTCGAGCGGTAGCCAGGACAATACGCTTTCGCAGTCTGCCGACGAGTCGGATGGTTCGGGCAGCGTCGGTTCGGGCGTTGTGCTCGATACCGAGGGCCACATCCTCACCAACAACCACGTGGTCGATGGTTACGACCAGTACGTGGTGACCATGGACGACGGAACCACGTACGAGGCCGAGTTCGTGGGCAACGATGCTTCGAGCGACCTAGCCGTCATCAAACTCAAGGATGCTGACGCCTCCAAGCTCACGCCGATTGAGATTGGTGATTCCTCCAAGCTCAACGTGGGCGAGTGGGTCATGGCAATCGGCTCGCCGTTCGGCAACGAGCAGTCTGTCTCCACGGGTATTGTGTCGGCGCTGTATCGCTCCACGGCCATGAGCTCTACCAGCGGTAACACCATCTACGCCAACATGATCCAGACCGATGCCGCCATCAACCCGGGCAACTCCGGTGGCGCGCTCGTCAACGACAACGGCGAACTCGTGGGCATCAACTCGCTCATCGAGAGCTACTCGGGCTCCAGCTCGGGCGTGGGTTTTGCCATTCCGGTTAACTACGCCAAGGACATTGCCGACCAGATCATCGACGGCAAGACGCCGGTGCATCCGTACCTGGGCGCTACGCTTTCGAGCGTCAACGCGCTCAACGCCCGCACCAACAAGCTAAGCACTGATAGCGGCGCGTATGTGGCGAGCGTCGTTGAGGATGGCCCTGCTGCCAAGGCCGGCATCCAGGAGGGCGATGTCATTACCAAGCTGGGCGACGACGAGATTACGAGTGCCGATGGCCTGATCATTGCGCTGCGCAGCCACGAGGTGGGCGAGAAGGTCGAGATCACGCTCATGCGCGGCAAGGACGAGAAGAAGGTCACGGTTGAGTTGGGCTCTGACGAGGAGCTGCAGAGCCAGCAGCAGGATGACAGCGCGACCGACACCGGCAACGGCGGTATTACCGACGAGCAGCTGCGCCAGTATCTGGAGGAGCTGCTGGGCCAGCAGGGCCAGGGTCAAGGCTACGGTCAGGGCTACTAGCGAGCCGTATTGCACATATCGAAGCCAGAGGGGCTGTCCCATCAACGCGGGACAGCTCCTCTTTTCTTATTGATCCGTTGGGGACGGAGGAAAACGGATCATTTAGAGTTGATAAGAGCATGGTTGGATCGCGCGATCCACCCCGGTCCGTCGACTGCCGATTCGGTGCGGTTTGAGACCGCTATTCGGCCCCGTTGCGACCGGTGGTACTCTTGTATCCGTTTGAAATCGAGCGAAGGAGTGCCGCTATGGAGCAATCGAGCCTGTTTGGTGACGGCGTGGACATCGATACCGAAACGCCCACGAGCACGGATACCGCTGCATCGGCCGATGCCCGTGCCCAGGCGGCAGCGCGTGCGGCCGAGCTGCGCCACGAGCTCGATTACCACGCCTATCGCTACTACATGCTCGATGCGCCCGAGATCACGGACGCCGCCTTTGACAAAATGCTCGTTGAGCTGCAGGAAATCGAGGCGACCTACCCCGATTTGGTAACGCCCGACAGCTACACTCAGCGCGTGGGCGGGTACGTGAGCGAGCAGTTTACGCCGGTCACGCATATGGCGCGCATGTATTCCATGGACGATGCCATGGATCTGGACGAACTCGACGCATGGCTCCAGCGCACCGAGGATGCGCTTGGTGCCGGCAGCGTCACCTATACCTGCGAGCTTAAGATCGACGGTCTGGGCGTGGCCCTTACCTACCAAAACGGCACCTTCGTACGCGCAGCCACACGTGGCGATGGCACCACGGGCGAGGATGTGTCGCTCAATGTCCGCACCATCAAGGATGTGCCCATGCACCTGTCCGAGCCGGCACTCGCTCACATGGGCGCCGACCGCGAGCGCGCCATCGAGGTGCGCGGCGAGGTCTACATGCCTAAGGGCAGCTTTGCTCGTCTGAATGAAGAGGCCGATGCCGAGGGGCGCGACCCCTTCGCCAACCCGCGCAACGCTGCCGCCGGCAGCCTGCGTCAGAAGGATCCCAAGGTCACGGCGCGCCGCGACCTAGCCACCTTTATCTACGCCATCGCCGATACCGATCCGCTGCACGTTCACAGCCAGCGCGAATTTCTCGACTGGCTGCGCAACGCCGGCTTTAGCGTCAACCCCAACGTGGCTCGTTGCGCCACGCCGGCCGAGGTTCACGAGTTCTGTGCCCAGGCCCTCGAGCACCGCGGCGACCTCGATTACGACATCGACGGCGTGGTCGTAAAGGTGGACAGCTTCCAGCAGCAGCTCGACCTGGGCTTTACCGCCCGCGCGCCGCGCTGGGCCATTGCCTTTAAGTTTCCGCCCGAGGAAAAGCAGACCATCCTACGCGAAATCCGTATCCAGGTGGGTCGCACCGGTGTGCTCACGCCGGTCGCCGAGTTCGACCCGGTGACAGTTGCCGGCTCCACCATCGCGCGCGCCACGCTGCACAACATCGACGAGATCCGCCGCAAAAACGTGCGCGAGGGCGACACCATCATCGTGCACAAGGCGGGCGACGTGATCCCCGAGGTCGTGGGCCCGGTGCTCGACAAGCGCCCGGCCGAGTCGGTCGACTGGTCCATGCCCGAGGTTTGCCCCGTGTGCGGTAGCCCCGTGGTCCACGAGGATGGCGAGGTTGCCTACCGCTGCGTCTCCATCGATTGCCCCGCACAGCTCAAGGAGCGCCTGCTCCACTGGGTGAGCCGCGGCTGCATGGACGTCGACGGCCTGGGCGACGAGATCGTCGACAAGATGATCGCCGCCGGTCTGATCCACGATGTCGCGGACTTCTACCAGCTCACGTTCGACGACATCGCCGGACTGGACACGGGGCGCACCTATGCCAGCTCCAACAGCAAAAAGGGTGTCAAGAAGGGCGACCCCATCCCGGTGGGCCTCAAGACGGCCGAGAAAATCATCGCCGAGCTCAACAAGTCCAAGAGCCAGCCGCTCGGTCGCGTGCTGTTTGCCCTGGGCATCCGCCACGTGGGCAAGAGCGTGGGCGAGGTCATCGCCGAGCGATTCCTGTCGATTGACAAGCTCATCTTGGCGAGCGAAGAGGACATCGCCGAGTGCGAGGGCATCGGTCCCAAGATTGCGGCGAGCGTTAAGCAGTTCCTGGCCGTGCCCGAGAACCTTGCCGTGCTGGAGCGCCTGCGCCAAGCGGGCCTTTCGCTCGAGGTCGACTTGGGCGCCGCGCACGCGCAGGCCGCAGCCGACGCTGGCGTGGCAGGCGAGCTCGCCGACGCACAGCCACTCGCGGGTCTGACCTTCGTGCTCACCGGCACGCTCGTCAACCGCACGCGCGATGAGGCGGGCGCGGCGCTCAAGGTGCTCGGCGCCAAGGTTTCGGGCAGCGTGTCAAAGAAGACAAGCTATCTGGTCGCCGGCCCCAAAGCGGGTTCCAAGCTCACCAAGGCCGAGCAGCTGGGTGTGCCCGTACTGGATGAGGACGCACTCGAGCAGATCCTGGCTACTGGTCAGTTGCCCCAGGCTTAAGGCGTCGATAGCCAAATTGAAGATCCGCCCGGGAAGCATGATGCCTTCCGGGCGGTTCTTACTTTGCTGGGGAAACCGGCACCGTGATCTGCGTCACTCGGGTCGCCGGGTCGTCGCTGACGATGCCGTCGATGAGGGCGATTTCGCGTTGCCCCGCTACGCCATCAGTTTGTCAAAAGCTCCGCGGCGGTTGAGCACGGTAAACGCGACAACACAGATGACTGCCGACAAAATCGACCCGCACGGCGAGGCGATACCCATGGGAAACAACGTGTCGGAATAGGCGTTCGACAGCAGCCAGGCGCCGGGCACGCGAATGAGTGCCACGGCCAGCACGTTGTGCGCAAAGCCGATGTAGCTCTTGCCATACGCAGCGAAAAAGCCGCTAAAGCAAATGTGGATGCCGGCAAAGATTGCGTCGAAAATGTAGCTGTGCATATAGCCGGTACCGGCCGCGACCACCGCAGGGTCCTTGGCAAAAAAGCCAATAAACGCCGGCGCCACCAGCCACATCAGCACCGTGATCAGGCAGCCGTACACCACCGAGATCGTCATAGCGTCCTTGAGCACCTGACGTGCACGATCGCCCTTGCCCGCGCCGGCGTTTTGCGCCGTGAGCGCGCTGACGGTGGCACCCATGGAGCTCGGCACAATGAACAAAAAGCTGATCATCTTTTCGACCAGGCCCACGGCGGCGGCGTCGACCAGGCCGCGATGGTTGGCGATGACGGTGATAAACATAAACGCCACCTGGATGCAGCCGTCCTGTACTGCCACGGGCACGCCGATTTTAAGAATGCTGCTGAGCACCTCGGGCTGGGGACGCAGGTCGCTGCGCTTAACATGGATGTTCGTGCGACGGCTCTTGAGCCACACGAGCGCGAGGGCAACGCTTGCCGTCTGGGCGGTTACCGTGCCGAGCGCCGCGCCCACGGGGCCGAGCCCCACGTGGCCGATAAACAGAAAATCGAGCGCGATGTTAATGATGCATGCCACGCCGATTACGTACATGGGCGAGCGCGAATCGCCCAGGCCGCGAAAGATGGCCGAGAGGATGTTGTACGCGGCGATAAACGGAATGCCGACAAAGCAGATACGCAGGTAGGCGGCGGTGCCTTCGACCGCCTCGGGCGGCGTGCCAATGAGCGCCACAACCTGCGGGCATAGTGCAAACAAGATGGCAGCCAACACCACCGAGACGCCCATAAAGAGTGTGATAGTGTTGCCGATGGCGGTCTCGGCACGGTCAAACCGGCGCGAACCCACGGCGTGGCCGACGATGACCGTCGTTCCCATGGCCAGGCCCACGAGCGTCACGGTAATGATATAGAGCGTCTGCGCGCCATTGCCCACGGCGGTGATGCCGGCGGCGCCGCTAAACTGCCCCATCATGTACAGGTCGGCCATGCCGTAGAGCATCTGCAAAAAGTACGAGAGCATATAGGGCAGGGCAAAGACCGCGATGGTCTTAAGGACATTGCCGCGTGTGAGGTCGTGTTCCATGGGTGGGGCTTTCTGGCTGGGTCTGTTTACATACCAGTGTAGTGAAAACCCTATAACGATTGTAGAGTCAAGGTTTATGTTGGCAGTGGGGCGAAATAAGTCGCGCGCACCATTATTCCGAGTGAATATGGACACACATCACGAGAACTCGCCGCCGGCGCTAACCTTGCAGAAAACGATTTCGGAATACTTGACACCATTATTCGGCGCGCAATAATACGTGCGTTTGCGAACAACGTTTGATGGGGGTTGAACCTGCGTGCGCAATCTCAAAATACTGTTTTCCTATCTAGGGGCATACCGTCGCGATGCCATCCTCGGCGTGTTCTTTGTGTCGGTCGAGACGGTGCTCGAGCTGTTTATCCCGGTCATCATGGCCAACATCATCGATGTGGGCGTGCCTGCGGGTGATATCAACTACATGCTGCTGCAGGGCGCGTATATGTTGGTGTGCGCTGCGCTTTCGCTGGTACTGGGCTTGGGTTATGCCCGCACGTCCGCCCGCGTTGCCTCGGGCCTAGGCGCTAACCTGCGCGAGGCCGAGTACAAAAAGATTCAGACGCTCGCCTTTGGCAACCTGGACAACTACGACGCCAGCTCGCTCGTCACCCGCATGACCACGGACATCACCGTTATCCAAAATGCTGTGGGCAACGGCTTTCGCCCTATGGTTCGCGGCCCGGTGACGCTTATCGTCGGCCTTATCTACGCGTTGATGCTGTCGCGCCCGCTCGCCACCGTCTTTGCGATCATCTTGCCCGTGCTGGCAATCGTGCTGGGCGTCATCACCTATCGTGTGAGTCCGCTCTACCGCCAACTCCAGACCTCGATGGACCACCTCAACGGCGTGGTACAGGAGGACCTCACCGCCGTGCGTGCCGTCAAGGCCTACGTTCGTACCGAGCACGAGGAGGCCAAGTTCGACACCGTCAATACCGAGCTCGCGCGCACTGCGACAAAGACCTTTGGCAACGCGGTGCTCAACCTGCCGGTGTTTCAGCTGTCGATGTACGTGGCTGCGCTCTCCATCCTGTGGATTGGCGGCCACATGATTCTCGCCGGCAAGCTGGGCGTGGGCTCGCTCACGGGCTTTATGAGCTACGTGCTGCTGATCATGAATTCGCTCATGATGATTTCCAATGTGTTTTTGCTGCTCACGCGCGCTCTTACGAGTGTGGGCCGTATCGCCGAGGTGCTCGATGAGGAGCCCTTTATCGCCAACCCCGCGGGAGACCTCGCGACTGCGGCGCCAGCGGACGGCAGTATCGAGTTTCGCGACGTTTCCTTTAAATACCGCGCGGATGCAGCCGAGGATGTGCTCGAGCATATCGACCTTCGCATCGAGAGCGGCTCGACGGTGGGCATCCTCGGCGGCACGGGCTCGGGCAAGAGCTCGCTTGTGCAGCTGATTGCGCGCCTGTACGACGCCACCGAAGGCGTCGTACTTGTGGGCGGACACGACGTGCGCGACTACGACCTCACCGCCTTGCGCGACGCTGTGGGCATTGTGCTGCAAAAGAATGTGCTGTTTACGGGTACCGTGCGCGAGAACCTGCAGTGGGGCAATCCGCAGGCGTCGGACGATGAGCTCCTCGCGGCTTGCCGCGCGGCGTGCGTGGACGAGTTCCTCGATCGCATCGGCGGACTGGACGGCGAGTTGGGCCAAGGCGGCGCCGGTGTCTCGGGTGGCCAGAAGCAACGTCTGTGCATCGCGCGCACGCTGCTCAAGCATCCGCGCGTGCTCATTTTTGACGACTCCACCAGCGCGGTCGATATGGCGACCGACGCTAAGATTCGCGAGCACATCGCTCGGATTCCCGATACGACCGTGCTCATCATCGCCCAGCGCATCGCGAGCGTCATGGATGCCGATCGCATTGTGGTGCTGGACGACGGTCGTGTCCACGGCGTGGGCACGCACGAGGAACTGCTGACGGACGACAACATCTACCAGGAGATTTACGCCTCGCAGATGGAGTGTGCGGGGAACGCGGACGCCGGCGACGGCAGCGACGATGGTTGCGCGAATGATCCGTTTTCCTCCGTCGCATGCGGATTGCCCTTGGAAGGGGGTGAGCGCCATGCCTAAGACCGCAGCCCAAGCACGCCCGGCCGACCTCAAGCGCACTGTGCGTCGCTTGCTCTCCTACATGGGGCATGCCAAGTTCTCGTTGCTCGCGGTGGGCGTGCTCGCCTCCGTTGCCGCCATCGCGAGCCTCGCCGGCACCTACATGGTGCGCCCCATCGTTAACGGTTTGGCTACGGGCGGGGAGGAACTGCTCGCCAAGCAGGTCATCCTGACGGCGATCATCTACGCCGCGGGCGTGCTCTCGGCCCTGGGCTACTCACAGATCATGGTGCGTGCGGCCCAACGCGTGGTGTCCGATATTCGCCGCGACCTGTTCGCGCACATCCAGACGCTGCCGCTCAGTTATTTTGACAGCACGCGCTCGGGCGACATCATGAGTTTTTTCACCAACGACGTCGACACCGTCTCCGAGGCGCTCAACAACAGCTTTGCCAACGTGATTCAGGCAGCCATTCAGGTTGTGGGCACCACGGCCATGCTCATCATCCTTAACTGGCAGCTCACGATTATCACGCTCGTGTGCGATGCGGCCATTGTGCTGTATGCGCGCTACTCGGGCGCGCGCTCTAAGCGCTTCTTTGCCGCCCAGCAGGCATCGCTTGGCGACCTGGACGGATATATCGAAGAGATGGTCTCGGGCCAAAAGGTCATCAAGGTCTTTAATCGCGAGGCAGCGAATGTCGCCGGCTTCACCTGCCGCAACGATGAGCTTCGCCGCACCGGCACCGCCGCCGTGAGCTATGCCAACTCCATGGTGCCCATGACCGTCGTGATTGGCTACGTCAACTATGCCATCGTCGCCGTGGCGGGCGGCATGCTCTGCATCAAGGGCCTGGCCGACGTAGGTGCGCTCGCGAGCTACCTGGTCTTTGTGCGCCAGGCCGCCATGCCCATCAACCAGTTTACGCAGCTCGGCAACTTCTTGCTCAACGCGTTGGCCGGTGCCGAGCGCCTGTTTGCAGCCATGGACCTTAAGCCCGAGGTGGACGAGGGCCGCGTGGAGCTGGTGCAGACGGGCGACGCCGCATGGGCGTGGAAGATTCCCGAGGGTCAGGGCGTGGGCGCGTACGGGCACTTGCATGATGTGGCAGCCGTTGATGAGTCGGGCCGCGCGGTGGCCGCCGACGGCACCGAGCTCACGTGCGGCTTGGTTCCGCTTGCCGGAGACGTGCGCTTCCATGCCGTGGACTTTTCCTACGTGCCGGGCACCCGCGTGCTCACGGACCTCAACCTGTTTGCCAAGCCGGGGCAAAAGATCGCGTTTGTGGGCTCGACGGGCGCCGGAAAGACGACCATTACCAACCTCATCAACCGCTTCTACGAGGTCGATGACGGCGAGATCACGTACGACGGCATCGACGTCAAGCATATTGCCAAGGCCAGCCTGCGCGGGTCGCTCGGCATTGTGCTGCAGGATACGCACCTGTTTAGCGGCACCATTGCGCAGAACATCCGCTTTGGCAAGCTCGACGCGACCGACGAGGAGGTGCGCGCCGCTGCCGAGGCCGCCTGCGCGGATTCGTTTATCCGCCGCCTGCCTAGAGGGTACGACACACCGGTTACGGCCGACGGCGCCAACCTGTCGCAGGGCCAGCGCCAGCTGCTCGCCATCGCGCGCGTGGCCGTGGCCGACCCGCCGGTGCTCATCCTGGACGAGGCCACGAGCTCCATTGACACGCGTACCGAAAAGCTCATCGAGCGCGGTATGGACCGCATCATGCGCGGACGCACCACGTTTATGATTGCGCACCGCCTGTCCACCGTCCGCGACGCCGACGCCATCATGGTCCTCGAACACGGCCGCATCATCGAGCGCGGCACGCACGAAGAGTTGCTCGCCCAGCACGGCGAGTACTGGCAGCTGGCACACGGGTTAAAAGAGTTGGATTAACCCGTTCGAGCACGATGCTTTGGCCCTCTGTGCCCCTCACCTCGCCTCAAACCATCACAACATTCAACGTTTTTTACCAAAATCGGGAAAAGCATCGAATGTTGTGATGGTTTTTCTGCCACTCGACCGGGTGGAATTGCTTTCTTTCGCACGAAGGTGTGCGGACCCGTGGGCAGGGGAATAAGGTTGGTTATCCGACTCCATTGGAGGGCTCATGGACCTGCCGATCGTCCTGTCCCATAAGACTGCCTGGCTGTACCACAACGTGGCGCGCACGTCCGAGCCGCTCTCGCGAGCAAGCAGCCTATACGATGAGGACTCGCTTGCTAACGAGGCGGAGCCGACCGCGAGCCTGCCCAAATTGGGACTCGATGCCAAGGGGCTGAGGGCTTCAACGGCAGTTGGGATCGTTACCGACTATCTGGTCTCGATCGGTATTCCACGAGAAGAGCTCGATCATATCGACACGCTCGTCAACTTCGATTTTGAGCGCTCGACGCCGGCTGGATTTAGGTGCCACGTGTTTGGAGCGCCGGTACCTCCAGACCATCTTATCGAGGTGGCAGAGGGCCTTCTGGTGGTTGATGAGGCCATGTGTTTTGTCCAGGCGGGTTCGTGGATGAGCGAGCCCGAGCAGCTGGAATATGGGTATGAAATCTGCGCCCGTTACCATTTGAATCATCTGTCGACAGGCGATTATATCGAGATGGGGCAGAGGCACACCGTTGCCGACTTGATTGTTTATTGCAACGAGAACCGATCTCGTCAGGGGGCTATACGCGCGGCCGCCGTGCTCAAGCGCGTGCACGATGGCGCGCGGTCGCCCATGGAGACGGCCACCGCAATCATGATCGTAGCAAAACGTTCCCAGGGCGGGCTGGGATACGCCAAAATCGAGCTCAACCATCGGGTCGATGTTCCCAGCGAGTTCAAATATCTCGCTAAGTCCGGGTATTTCGAGATCGACGTATATGCGCCTGCGAGCGGTACGGGGATTGAATACAACGGCTCGGACCATCTTGATAAACAGCGCAGCGCGTCGGATGCGGAGCGTATGACCGTGCTGAGCGCGCTGGGCTTTAGGATGATCGTCCTCACCGGGACTCAGTTTGCCCATCAGCTGCAATTGCACCGGGCGATGAATGCCATCGCGCTCGCTATGGGTCTTAAGTGCGACCGAAGCGAAGCGTTCCAAAAGCGGCAGAACGACCTGCGAGAATTCGTGATTCGGCACTGGGACGGCGGCCTTTAGGGACGCTTTGGTCCTTCTACGGGGTGCCGTGGGCAGGCTAACCATCACATCATTCGACGTTTATTGCCAAAAACGGGAAAAGCATCGAATGTTGTGATGGTTTGTATGCTGAGGATGGGCTTGGGAAGCCGGTTTTGCTCGAAGCGACCTGTCCTGTCGTACGGGTGTCGGCGTGATTCTCTCGTGGGGTATTATGTTTTCCGAAGAATAAAACGCCGCGTGAGGGGAGGGCTGCGTGGACGGGCACGTGCAACATGACGGCTTTGGCCGCGATATCAACTACCTGCGCATTGCCGTTACCGACAAGTGCAATTTCCGCTGCATTTACTGCATGCCGGCCGATGGCGTGGCGCCCCGCGCACACGACGAGCTGCTCAGCGCCGAGGAAATCGCCCGCTTTGTGCGTTTGGTAGCGGGAGAGGGTATTCGCCGCGTGCGCCTGACGGGTGGCGAGCCGCTGGTCAGCCGCCGTATCATCCCGCTCATTCGTGACATCCGCGCGATTCCGCAGATCGAAGACATCTCGCTTACCACCAATGGCGCCCTGCTGCCCAAGCTGGCACCGCAGCTCAAAGATGCCGGTCTTAACCGCGTTAACATCTCGCTCGACACGCTCGACCCCGCGCTCTTTGGAAAGATCACGCGCCTGGGCCGGCTCGAACAGACCATGGCTGGCATCGACGCGGCGCTGGCTTGGGGCTTTGAGCCCGTTAAGGTCAACTGTGTTGTGGTGCGCCGACTCAACCAGGATGTGGCGGCCCTTGCGCGGCTTACGCTCGACCGACCCATCCATCTGCGCTTTATCGAATACATGCCCATCGGTGACGAGCGCACGAGCTCGCATTGCGCCGTAGACCCTCACGCGCCCACGCTCAATCCCGAGCTGTGGGACGCGAGCGACACCGTGCCGAGCGACGAGCTGCGGGCGCGCATCAATGCCGGGGCCGCGGCGGCGGGACTGGGCGAGCTCGAGCTCGAGCCGCTCGACATCAACGACGCTCCTGCCGGCGCGGGCCCTGCGCGCTACTGGCACTTTCCGGGCGCGGCGGGAACGGTTGGCTTCATCAGCGCCATGTCCAACCATTTTTGCGCGAATTGCAACCGTCTGCGCCTGACGGCCGATGGCAACGTGCGTCCGTGCCTGTTCAGCGATGCCGAGTATTCGGTGCGTGAGGCGTTGCGCCGTGGTGATGATATGCAGGTACTTTCGATTTGGCGCGATGCCGTGGCCCACAAACCGCAGGAACACGCGATAATTGAGGGCACGCAACGATTTATGTCCCAAATCGGAGGATGATCATATGGCCAAGAGCAGGTACGCCGATGCCACCAAGGCCGCTCGCAGGGCCGCGATGTCTGCCCACAAAGTCACGGCTGCGGACAGCGATGCCGTTGCAGGCGCGCAGCCGGCTGCCAGCGCTGCCACCGAGCCCGCCCGTGACGCCCGTCGCGACAAGCTGACGCACGTGGACGCCAAGGGCGAGGTACGCATGGTCGACGTGTCCGACAAGGCCGAGACTCATCGCATTGCCATCGCCGAAGGCACCATCCTCATGCATCCCGAGACGCAGGCCATGGTGCTGCAGGACCGCGCCAAAAAGGGCGACGTGCTTGCCTGCGCACGCGTGGCGGGCATCATGGCCATCAAGCGCACGAGCGACATCATTCCCATGTGCCATCCGTTGCTCATTACCAAGAGCAAGTGCGACATTGTGCCCATCGCTCCGGCGGGGACGCCGGCCGAGGACGTGCCCGAGGGCTGGGCGCCGGCGCGCGCGGACGGGCAGGTTGGCTTTTACGTTCTGGTTACGGCGGGCGTGACGGGCAAGACGGGTATCGAGATGGAGGCTCTGACCGGCGCGAGTGCCGCGTGTCTGACCATCTATGACATGTGCAAGGCAGTTGATCGCGGCATGGAGATCGTCGACGTGCGCCTGCTGCACAAGGAGGGCGGCCGCTCGGGCGTGTGGGATCGCGCAGAGCGTCAGGCCGCTGCTGCTGAGGCTGCCGCCGCAGACGGTAGCGCACCCGTCGCCGTCGCGCCCGCAGCTCCGACACCGGCCGTCCCCGCGATCGCGTTTATCGGCTACCAGAATTCGGGCAAGACCACGCTCGTCGAGAAGGTCATCGCCGAGCTCACCCGCCGCGGCCTGCGCGTGGGTTCGCTCAAGCATCATGGGCATCACGGCTTTGATATCGATGTACCCGCTAAGGACACCTGGCGCCATCACCAGGCCGGATCCAAACACGTGGGCCTCATCTGCGCCACGCGCTGGGCGGAGTACGCCGACACGCGCGAGGTGGACGAGATGCCCGCGCGCGAGCTGCTGTCGCGCTACAACGATGTCGACGTGGTGATCATCGAGGGCTACAAGACCGAGGGCTTCGACAACATCGTCGTCGCGCGCTCCGGTGTCGACCGTCTGCGCGGCAAGAGCTCGCTCGACCTGGTCGATGGCCACACGCTGGCCCTTGCCTGCAACGAAGCCCTGGCGCGTCAGGCCTTCGACGCCGGCTTTGCGACCCGAGCCATCAACATCAACGACGCCCGAGCCATCTGCGACCTGATTCAAGATAATCTGGCCTAAAACCTGCCAAAAAGGGACAGGTTTATTTTGGCAGGTTTTATCAGGGAAAACGTCATTACCACCACAAAGGGGCCAGGCTCCTTTGTGGTGGTTTTTGCTTTGGTAGATGTGTGGGACATGCCTTACAATCTACCAAATAGTTCATGACGGGCAAAAAACGGAGAGAAGAGGCTTGATGCGTCCTTAAAGTTTCATGCGGATAGATTGATTTGACAGACGGTGGCGAATGCCCGCCGTCCGCATTCGTATGAAACAAGGAGTCTCCATGCTCACCCATCTTTTCTCAAAGCCTCAATCATCGCTGTCCATGCAGGCCAAGCGCCTGGTGGCGATGCGCTTTCTCATCTACACCGGTTTTCAGACCAGCTACTTTATCGGCGTCATCGGAGCGCTCACCTATGCAGATGATGCATCGGTCGTGGCGACATCGCTGGCCGTCCTTTTTATGAACGTATTCGTGATCTTGGGATCCTTTGCGGGTGGCGCGGCGCTCGACGCCTGGGGCCCGCGCCGTCATTTCTTGCTGAGCATCGTGGGCACGCTGGCAACCGGCGCGGCGATCCTCGTTTTTGGCAGCGCGACCGGCATCGTCCTGCTCGGCGCGGTGTTTCTGGGCTTTGTGATGGGATTCGCCCAGCCCATCGCCACATCCTATCCGGCCTACCTCACCGACGATCCTGTCGAGCTCAAAGACATCAACTCCGCCATCGCCATGTTTTCAAACGTGAGTATCATCGTTGGCCCCACACTGGGCGGCTTTGTCGCGGCGGCTGCATCGTCACGCGCGGTGTTCGTGCTCATGGTGATTTTTACCGTACTGGCGCTCGCCGCCGGTTGGGGCTTTAGGCCGCAAGGAGGTCGCGTCGCCGGGCACGCGGATGCCGATTCGGCAGAGGAAGGGGAGCGTGCGGGACAAAGCTCCAACCCTAGCACGTCCGCCCGCGCAACCTTCGCGACCAGCATCAAGACAGTCTTCACCAACAGCGTCCTCGCCCTGCTGTTCTGCATTATTTTCCTTTCGAACTTTGGCTACGGTGCCTTCGATCCGCTGGAGTCGTTCTTCTACCGCGATGTCCTGCACGTCGGTGTCGAATGGATGGGCTGGCTCTCGTCGGCCTCGGGCGTGGGCGCGGTGCTGGGCGCCGTGGCCGCGCTCCGTTTGCCGCCGCACTTGGTTAACCTTAAAACGCTGCTCGTGGCACTTATGTCCGTGGGCCTGGGAAGTCTGCTCTATGTGGGGACGCCGTACGTGGGCGTAGCCCTTGTCGGCCAGATTGTCCTTGGCGTGGCCTGGGGCGTCGTCAACCCGCTCCACAACACGATCGTGCAAACGACGGCTCCGCTCGAGCAGCTCGGTCGCGTCAACTCGGTCATGGGCTTTGGCAACATGTTCGCCGGCGTGGCCCCGCTGGCGATTGCCCCGTGGCTGGCGGCGACGTTTGGTGTGCAGCAGACGCTCATCGGGGCGGGCATGGTCGTGACGGCGGTTCCCGCGGCGTTGCTGCTGTTTGGTCGCTGGCACTTGGATCGTGCCGCAAAGCAGTAATAAACCATCACAACATTCGATGAAAATCGCGATTTTGCCGAAAAACGTCGAATGTTGTGATGGTTTGCGCCCCGGCCAGGCCATCCTGCGAGTCCGGCCACCACAAAGGGGCCAGGCACCTTTGTGGTGGTTTTTGCTTTGACGGGCCGCGCCCGCGCCTTGGTATACCATGTACGCCGTTCACGAATACATCCCACACCCCCGCACAACCCAGAAAGGCCTCCATGGACACCGCCTTCAGCCACATCAAAGCCGTGTTCTGCGATATCGATGGTACGCTGCTCACGAGCCAGCACACGGTGTCCCCGCGCACCGTGGTGGCGATTCGCGCCCTACGCGAGCGCGGCGTGCTCTTTGGCCTGTGCACCGGACGCGACGCCCACGCGACCGAGGCCATGTACGAGCCCTGGGGCATCGAAGGCCTGGTGGACGTGCTCGTGGGCTGCGGTGGCGCCGAGGTCATCGACCGCGCGCACGACATCAACGAGCTGAGCTATCCACTGCTAGGCGAGACCATCGCGCGCATCTGTAAGCACATGGCGGACCTTCCGGCAACGCCCGTCTGCCCCCGAGACGGCGTGTTCTATGTGCCCGAGAGCAATGCGTGCGTCGAGCACCTGTCGCGCGTCGACGGCGTGCCCTACCAGGTGGTCGATTTTGCCGAGTTTTTGCGCGAGCCGCAGCCCAAGGTGATGTTTACCATGGCGCCCGAGGTAATGCCGCGGGTCATCGAGCGGGCGTCGACGTTTGCCGACGACACCGTTAAGGCGGCGGCTCTGCAAACCACGCAGCGGCTCTACGAGTTCATGGATCCGCGCGTGTCTAAGACGCGCGGCCTTGTGCGCGTGGCGGAGCTCAACGACATGGAGCTCCAGAACATCTGCGTGCTTGGCGATGCGGACAACGACACCTGCATGGTGGCTGACGCCGGCGTGGGCGTGGCCATGGCAAACGGCAGCGCCGCCACCCGTGCCGCCGCCGACTTTGTAACCGCGAGCAACGACAAAGACGGCATCGCGATCTTTATCGAGGAGCATCTGCTGTAGCGCCGGGGGAGAACCGCCACAATGGGGATAGGCGCCTTTGCGGTGGCCTCAGGCGATTTGGGTGAATTGATACCTAAAATCTGCGCGAAAATTCAAATAACGTTGTCTGAACATCATGCTTCTAACCACCGATGGGTTAAAGATATTCCCATCAATTTGGTAGTCTATTCCTCCCGGTTAATGATCTACCGTTCACAGGACGCATGCTCTTGAGCAAAATGTTGTGCAAATAAATAAAATGCTATTAAAAAATGATAACTAGCTTAATTACCAGTAGAAATAGATATTTCATAGCGAATAAACGAAGGTAAATCCGAGCAAATGTCAAGAGAATTGAGAATTCGCTACAAAACTATCGGTATTTTTGCTTAGATGTTCAAACAATCGTTACAATATGTACTATAATCGTGCGCAATTACAGATTGCGCAGATACGTTTGATAGTGAAAGAGCAAGATCGCGGTCTCTTGGGGAGGAGACATCGATGAAAGCGAATTCAGAAAAAACTAAGCAGAGTAAAAAAGCGACGCGTCGTGTACTGGCAGGCGTTTTGTGCGGAGCATCCGTGTTGAGCCTGGTACTGTCGCTCGTCATGCCTCCAATCTCGCAGGCCATTGCCAACGATGCCCAGACAGTTTCTACCGAGGAAACTGTGATGGGGGGGGGTTCCTCAAGTGAGTCTACTGATGTAGACAACACCAACAACGGGGATACCGAAAACCAGAATAGTGACGAGACCGAGGGCGACGAGACCTCTGGTGGCGCTGTCGCGACGGGCCTGTCGCCCGATGACACGGAAGCAAAAAGTGCTGAGCAGCCTGCCGAAGACGACACTAATGGTGAAGACGCAATCGCGCCTGCTGCGGAGAATGAATCAGATTATGAAATTCGCAACGGGGCAGAGCTGAGCTCAAAGCTCCTTAACAATAAACTGCGTGATGGAGCCGGCGCTGCTACTTTTAAGCTTATGGCCGATATCGACTATGACGATGAGATTAGGCTCGAACAGTCCAGCGACAATCTCATCAATATCACCTTGAACTTAAATGGTCACAAGATTAAGCACGATGATAGTAATGGCAAGCCTCTGTTTGATATTGCTAAGGGCGCGACGCTTACGGTCGTGGACGACGTGGACTCTGGGCACATTCAGGAGGATGTTGACGACGGCTAGCAGCTGCAAGATAAGGACGAGCATCTGACACCTGAAAATTATGGCAAGACGGCAAAGATGACTTATGACAAGAATGGCATTCCGACTGGCCTTATCTATTACGTAACCGAATCGACTGCAAGTGGTGTAGGTACCACTGAGAAGATCTATGAGCACAAAGCGACTATTCAGGGCGCAATCGTTGGAGTCACCAAGAACTCCACGATGAAGCTCATTAACGTTTACCAGGGCGGCACGTTTAACCTTCAGGGCGGTACGCTTACGCAGAAAGAGGACTGCAATGTCGGCAGCCTCATCTATGCCGAGAACGGTTCTACCGTCAATATGAGCGGTGGCTACGTATGCGGTGCCTCTACGGGAACTTCGGGTACCGGTGCGGGCATTATGGTTAATACAAACGGCAATGTATCGACCCTCAGTCTGATCGGCGGTGTTATCGCTGCAAACTACGCTCCCAAAGGTGCCGGCGTGTACTCGAATGGCTCGAACGTTTCCATTTCGAAGGACGCGGTTATTTCGGGTAATGCGACGTTCAATGGGGAAAGCGACCAGCCTGGCTATGGTGGCGGCATTATGGCCGTAGGCGGCAGCGTAACCGTTTCGGGCGGCTATATCACGAATAATAGAATGGCTAAGTTCTGCGGTAATGATGGCTGGGGTTGCCATGGCGGCGGCGGGCTTGCTGCCAATAACGGCGCCCATGTCAGCATTTTCGGTGGCCAGATTACTGGCAATTATTCCGAGGAAGCCGGTGGCGGCGTTTACGTTACCGATGTGGGTCGAAATGACAAGCCTCGTACGGGAATGGCGTGGCTGCATATCACGGGAGGGATTATTGCCTCTAATGTAAGCTATCAATCTGAAGGTGCCGGCATTCGCGTGGGCCAGATGGTTGACGCGATGATTGGCGACGCTACGAGCAGCAAGGTCTACATTACGAATAACCATTGCATGTCTCGCTTTGACTGGGGCGGTGGCGGTATCTTCGTCCAGGGAAACTCGGATGCGGGTAAGGAAAAGACTGCTGGTAGATTATTTGTATACAACTCGTACATTAGCAGCAATACCGCTGGTGGCTATGGCGGCGGCGTAGCAGTCTGCCCCACGGGCAAGACGTTGGTAACGAACACTAACGGCACGGCAATCTTTGGCAATTCGTCTGCTGGCAGTGAGCAAAATGCCATCGATTATAAGCCGGCAGATGGCAAGTATAATAATGGTACGCCCCATCTTTCAGCTGGTGGTGCTGAGGGTTTTGATAAGACTGAAGATCAAGATGCATACAATTCGAAGGTGTTTCGCGAGAACGGCCATGCCGATTTCTTCCTTGTGGCAAAGGCTGGCCATAAGGAACCGCTTGCGGCAATAATCGGCAAGATGCTCGGCGGCGAAGATGCCAAGTATCGGGGAAGCAAAGAACGCAGTGATAACAAAGAACCCAGTGATAACGACGAACTCTATGAGGCTATCACTATCCCTGCCAATGGCGGCGTGAAGATTTATCGGAGCGTCGGTCTGACTTCGGATGTCGAAGTTGGAAGTGATGAAGCGAATAAAGCACAGGATGCCGCTACAACTTTCATCACGGGCAACTATTCCTGGGACCATGGCGGTGGCATCATGTCGAATGGCGACCTGTACCTGGGTCAGCCTGCGGATACATACGTCTATCCGAGCCTTAAACTGAAGGCGTCAAAGGCGCTGAAAAATAAGCAAACCGGAGTAGAAGAAACGCTCGCCAAAGATCAGTTCTCCTTCGCTGTCTATCGCAGGGATTCGGCCACTGCGACGATGCCCTCTTGGAACAAAGATGAATTCAACAATGGCGGCTGCACCTTGGTCGGAACTGCCAAGAATGAAGCTGACGGCAACATCACGTTTGACCTTGGCGAACAGTTCATTGATAAGACTGTTGAGGCTAACAAGATTACATACTACTTGGTCGAACAGACCGGTGGAGTCTCTGGCATTGAGTACGACCACACTGTGTACGAGATCGAGGTGCAGCTCACGGACAACAAAACTTTGCTCATGAAGGTGCCGAAAAAGGATGATCCGAACGATAACGTGGAGCTTTACGTTCATAACTGCACGATCGCAAGCGTGAGCGTGACCAGGCACTCCGAGGATCAAAGCAGCCCGCTGGGTGGGGTGCAGCCGGGTGAAGACGGCTACTATTCAATTGGTTGCTCCGATGGATCAAAGACCTTCACCAACAAGTACACTCCGTACACCTCCAGCGGCTCTTGGAAGCCCATGGCGACCAAGGTCGTTGAGGGCGGCGAGATGAAGGGGTTTACGCTCGAGTTTGCGGATAATACAAAGCTCAAAGGAGATAGTCTCAAGACTGTGACGACCTCTGCGACGGGCACGAATCCTCAAACGTTGATCTTTGATCCCATCAGCTATGACTTGAGCAAACTCGAGGGTGGGGATACCACCAAACACGGTGCTTCCAAGACCTTCACGTACTACGTGCGTGAGAAGAACGATAGCTCGATTTCCTCGCATTACAAGTTCGATCAGTCGGTCTATAAGTTCACGGTTGTTGCAACGGACAATACCGAGGGAACCATCAACTGCAAGGTGACCTACAGGAAGGGAACCGTCGACTCCGATGGCAAGTGGGTGGAAGACGTTAATAGCGAAGACCACGACCTCACCAACACCTCCATCCCCACCTTCACCAACACCTACTCCACCTCTTTGCCCCTTTCTGGTATGTCGGGCGTCACTCTGACGTACCTTGCCGGCGCGGCGGTGCTTTGCGCCGCTGCGGCCTGGATGCACATTCGTCGCAAGGCGAATGCGAAGGGAGGCGAGCGTCGTGAATAAGAAAGTTTGCTCCTTCCCGATCTTGTTTGCGCTGCTTACCCTCCTGATCGGCACCTGCGCGGTTGTGTTCCCCGCTTCCGCGCAGGCCGCGCCGACCTCGACCGGTTCCATCACGGTGAGCGGCACCGTGGCGAGCAGCTACGACGCCTACCAGATCTTTAGCGCCAACGTCGTCGACGGCGACAGCGACGCCAAGACCGCCACCGACCTTGCCTGGGCAAACGACGCCGCGCGCGACGCCGTCCTGCCTGCGCTGCACAGCGCCGGTATGCCCAAATCCCAGACCACTGCGCAGGAAGCTGCCGAGTGGCTCAACGCCGATTCCCACCTTACGAGCGCGCTGAGCGCACAGCTTGCTCGTTCCCTCCAGAGCTCTGGCGCCGTGTCCGTGGCCCTTAACGCGGGCACGGCGGCCGAGCTGCCCTGCGGCTACTGGCTCATCGTCGCCGACGACGACGCCATCGCCCAGGGCGAGGCCGGCACAGCGCCGATCTTGGCCCTGGTGGGCGGCAGCGCCGTCACCGTCAAACCCAAGGCCGCGACGCCCAAGGTGTCCAAGCACGTGCTGGAGGACAGCGCCGCCGCCTGGCAGAAGGCCGCCGACGCCACGGTCGCCGACGACCTGTACTGGCGCCTCTCTGCCACGGTCCCGGCGGGCCTCACGGCCTACGACACCTATACGGTGCGGTTCGTCGACACCATGAGCGCGGGGCTCGACCCCTCCAAGGTCGCCGCGAGCATGCGCGTGTACGCGGCGGCGGGCGCGGACGGCGGTTTCGACGCCGTCTCGGCCGGCAAGGACGGGCGCGCCGGCACCGAGCCCGCGAAGGGCTGGGCCGACATCACGGCCCAGTGCGCCACCAAGGTAGCGGCCGACGGTAAGACCTTCACCGTGCGTACCGGCGACCTCATCGCCGCGCTCGGCGGGGCCGACGCCTTCACCGTGGGCGCCCGCGTGGTCGCCGTGTACAACGCACCGCTCAACAGCGCATGCAACCACGGCATCGCGAAGGGCAACCCCAACGAGGTCTACCTGCGCTACCCGCGCTCTCCCTTTGCCGACCAGTCCGGCGACGCCGGCTTCACCCGCACGCCGAGCGACGATGCGTGCGCCTACACCTGGGATCTCGCGCTCACCAAGCGCGGCAGCGACGGCGACAAGCCGCTTGCCGGGGCGGTCCTGAGCATCGCCGACGACCGCGGTCGCACACTGGCGGCCGACGGCACGTGGGATGCGGAGGGCAAGGCCACCGTCACCACGGGCGAGGACGGCCGCGTGACCGTCTCGGGCGTGGACTCGGGCAAGCTGGAGGTCCGCGAGCTCAAGGCACCCAAGGGCTACACCGCCTTTGAGGGCACACGCTCCGTGACGGTCAAGGCCGAGGGCCTGGACGTCGACCAGGTGGCCGCCGCCAAGCCCAAGCTCACCATCACGGCCGAGTCGCCCCTGCGCGCCGACAGCGCGGACGGGTCGACGGGCAGCCTGGAGGCGTCGCTCATCAACACGCCCACCGGCACACCCCCTAGCATTACCACCGGAGGCTTTATGCCCTCGACTGGCGATATGGCAATGTACGCCGCGGCCGCTGCAGCGGTCGCCGGAGCCGCGCTCATCGTGGTCGCGCTCCTGGTCAAGCGGGGAGGTGGCAGCCATAAAGAGTAGCTGGCAGCCCCACAGAGAGCGGGGCGAGACGTAGCGAAGTAGATGCTAAGACACAGACAGACAGATTTAGATCAAATGGAATTCGAGCAGAAAGCAGAGGAAAAGAAGATGAGCATGAGCAAGAACATCGCACGCCTGGCAGTAACCGCCGGCCTCACAGCAGCGCTGAGCTTCGGCGGCGTCATGGCCCCGGTGACCATGGCGTTTGCTGAGGGTACGCCGAAGGTGGCCGAGAACGGCAGCGTGACGATTAAGGAGGATACCTACAAGGATACGACCTTTAAGGGAATCAAAATTTTCTCGGCGAAGGTCACGCAAGACTGGAAGGATGATGATACCTGGGACTCCACTGCGGAGAAGACGCTTTCCGATATCGAATGGGCAAATGGTTCCGTAAAGAGTGCAGTGACTACGGCATTTAATAACGATGAGCCCAAGCCTAATGACTTGCCGACTGGCAAAGATGCTGAATCTGCTCAGGCGTGGGCCCAGTTCATCAAAAAGCACGGGTCCGATGCTGATAAGGGTAAAAGCGTCAATGCAGGAAGCGTGCTCGACAAGATCGCTGCTGCCGTTGAGAAGGCGAATATTACTGAAGGCGCTGGTGGCTGGGCAAATGCTGATGCTAACGGCTCTTTTGATAGCTTGGATACCGGCTATTGGCTCTTTTTGACTAAGAGCGTCGGCGCGAACCCAAGTGATGCCAACAAGGTCAACACGGATACCTTTACTTCGCCCATTTTCGCCGTTGTTGGCGGTTCCGCTGAGAACTTAACTCCCAAGAAGCAGGTCCCCACTGTGACCAAGGCCGTCAGGGACGACAAGGATGGCAGCACCTTCGGTACCGATGTGTTCAAAAATCCCAACATGGCTGCAGACTCCCGAATGGACCAGTTTATCGACTATCAGCTCGTTGGCACCGTTGCGGGGAACATCAACACTTACAGCACCTACAGGTACACCTTCACGGATAATCTTCCCAAATCCATGACGCCTCGTCTTGGGGCTGACGGCAAGACGCCAGTTGTTACGGTCAAAATTGGCAATACCGAGGTTAAGACCGGCTACACTGCCAAGTACGATAACGACACGCTGACTGTCGACTTCCTTAATCTCAAGAATTGCATGGCTGAGGGTGAAACTCCTATCTCGCTGGATGGCAACTCTAAGGTGACCGTTGAGTACCAGGCCAAGCTCGACTCTAGCAAGGTTTGCAATGCTGACGGTTCGCTCAATTCAGAATTCAGCAGTTTGCTCGGTACCGCACAGACGAATACGGTTAAGCTTACCTACTCCAACAACCCGCACGGTGAAGGTGAAGGCACTACGGTTGACCATCCTGCTTATGACTACACCTATGGTATCGATGTTACCAAGGTCGGTAGCGACAAGGATGGAGACGGTAACCTCAAGACGCTCAAAGATGTTGAGTTCACCTTGCAGGAGGTTGTTAACGGCAACGCTGAGAAGCAATTCATCGACGCCCGGGGTGTAAAGCACAGCGACGCCAAGGAAGCCACGCTCAAGACGACGAACGAAGGCAAGATCAACGTTGTCGGTCTCGACGAGGGCACCTACATCCTCAAAGAGGTTAAGCCTGCTCCTGGTTACAATAACTCCGCCAAGGACGGTGTCACCTTTACTATCAAACGTGACAGTAACGATCAGCTCTATCAGGCTGGTCAAAGTGTTACTCCGAGTACGGAGTCTGTAATCAGTGCAGCATCTGGCGTTGTGAAGGATGGCACGGCCGCCGCAGCTACCGGTAAGCTCAGCTTCACCATTATCGACCAGAAGGGCTCCAACCTCCCGCTCACCGGTCTCAACGGCGTGACCTTCACTTGGATCGCTGGTGGCGCGGTGCTGTGCATCGGCGTGGCGCACCTCATCCGCAGCCGTAAGCAGGCCGAGGAGTCCGAGCAGGAGTAACGCTCGTTCACCCATCCCCTTGGCAGGTGGGATGTGATGGCCATGAGACTTGCGGACACTTTTCTCGTCCATCCACGTTCTTGCTTTGCCATTCTCTTTTCGGGGCAGACTCCGCGCTGGAGTCTGCCCCGTTTTTTTGGATAACGCAGCCAGCCTCCATCGCTTGTATGATCGAGTGTATGATTAGCGAACAGATGTTTGCAAATATTGCGTTTACCAGCTGTAAGTGCGAGTGCTCGCAGTAAAATACCCTTGCGACGCATCCCGTGCGCGGGCGGCCGACGACTCGATCGGAGGTCCCAAAATGCTGAAATTCCTTAACGCGCTCGCCGCCCTCGCGGCGGTGGGCACGTTCGTCATCGCGTTTCTTGACTCGTATGAGGTTCGGTTTAAGGTCCGTAGGCGCACGCGCGGTGCGGACGGTAGAAGGCATTTGCGCCGCAACAAGCGCAAATAAGAATGCCCGGGGGTAGGATCCCGGGCATTTAACAAAACCAGAAAACTAGGTCGCCCGCGCTCCCAAACATTTACGCGGGGTGCGTCGTTTTCTACTGACATTGTATCCCGAATCGCCCCGCCGATCCGGGACATTTTGAAAACTCAAATGCTGGCTTATCCTCGACTGGACGGTGCAGTCTAGCTGCGTTGCCAGCCGCGGAAGCTCGCTAATCGGCTATTATTTGTTTAGACAACTTGAGTTGTAGAGGAGTGACCGGCGATGGTGCAGGGCGCCAAACATATGAAGAGCAATAAAGCCGCGGCAAACGGTGGCTCAAGCCCTCAGCCCAAACCTCAACCAAAGTCCAAGCGTCGTCGTAAGCGATTGCCGCGCTGGGCCGATCGGCTCATCACCATCGTCATTATCCTTATTGGCGTGGGCCTTATGACCTGGCCGTGGATCTTGGACCGGCTCGAGGCCTCGGGCGTGTTCAACCAGATCAGCACGGTGTCCAGCACCGTGGACGCGCTGTCTGCCGAGGAGCGCGAGCGCATCCTGCTCCAGGCGCGCTCCTTTAACGAGCAGCTGGCGGGCGAGGCCACCGAGCTTCCGGCCGACCAGATCGAGCCCTACGCCCAGCAGCTCATCTTTGACCGCGACCCCATGATGAGCTGGGTCGAGATCCCCTCCATCGACGTGAGCATGCCCATCTACCACGGCACGAGCGAGGAAGTCCTTATGGCGGGCGTCGGCCACCTGGAGGGCACGAGCCTGCCGGTGGGCGGCACCTCGACGCATTGCGTGCTCACCGCGCACTCGGGTATGCGCAACCTGAGCATGTTCGACGACATCCACTCTCTGGAGCCCGGCGACCTGGTGCTGCTGCACACCATGAACAAGACGCTCGCCTACAAGATGGTGGACTCCGAGGTGGTGCTGCCCGAGGAGATGGAGTCGCTGACCATCGAGCCCGGCGCCGACAAGGTGACGCTCGTCACCTGCACGCCCTACGGCGTGAACGACCACCGCCTGCTGGTGCATTGCGTGCGTACCAAGTACAACAAGAAGGACGTCGACAAGCAAAAGTCGCTGGCCGGCCGCCACTGGGGCAAGCGCGAGTTTGCCGTGCTCATCGTGGTCGTAGCCATTGTGCTGTTGCTGTTGGACATCGTGATTCACGCGGTCCGCAAGCGCCGCAAGGCCAAGGCCTCGGCATAGGACATCGTCCCGACCACCACAAAGGGGGCAGGCACCTTTGTGGTGGTCCGGGCTTCCAAACCATCACAACATTCGATGAAAATCGCGATTTTGACGAAAAGCGTCGAATGTTGTGATGCTTTTCGTTGCGGGCGGGACGGCTTTCGCTGTGAGCGGGACGCTTTTCGCTATGGACGGTGCGGTTTCGCTGCAGAACCGCCAGCCCGCCGTCTGCCAGTCCGCCGTCCTCGTTACGTTTTCGCTGCATTTGGGTAAAGCGCCTGCTCCAAGCCGGCGTTGCCTTGTATACTAGAGCGGTTTATCTGTTATGCGGAAGGGAGCGCCTATGGCACTCAGCGAGAAAGATGTGCGCGGCATCGCCGAGTACGCAAAGATCGCACTGACCGATGACGAGCTCACCCAGATGACGTCCTACCTGAACGACGCCGTCCAGATGCTCGAGCCCGTCTTGCAATATGACTTGCCCGACGTGGAGCCCACGTTCCATCCCATCGGAAGCCTGTCCAACGTGATGGGCGATGACCTGCGCGAGCCCGAGCGCGACCTGCCGCTCGACGTTGCGCTCGAAAACGCCGGCAGCGCGCGTGACCGCTACTTCCGCGTGCCGTCCATTTTGGGAGAGGGGGAGAGCGAGTAATGGCGCTAAGCTTCGATTCCCTTACCGCCGCCCAGATCGCCGCGGGCGTTGCCGCCGGCGACTTTACCGCCACCGAGGTGGCCCAGGCCTCCCTTGCCGCCATCGAGGCGCGCGAGGGCGGGGTTCAGGCATTCCTGCAGGTGGCGCCCGAGCTTGCGCTCGAGGCCGCTGTGCGCGTGGATGCCGACCGTGCCGCAGGCAAGCCGCTGCCCCCGCTCGCGGGCGTGCCGCTGGCCATTAAGGACAACATGAACCTCGTGGGCACGCGCACCACCTGCGCTTCCCGCATGCTCGGGGACTACCAGAGCGTCTACACCGCCACTTGCGTTCAGCGCATGCTCGACGCCGGCTGCCTGCCCATGGGCAAGGCCAACATGGACGAGTTTGCCTTTGGTAGCTCTACCGAGAGCTCGGCGTTCCACCGCACTAATAACCCCTGGGATACCGAGCGCGTGCCCGGTGGCTCCTCGGGCGGCTCCGCTGCCGCCGTCGCCGCGGGCGAGGTCGCGCTCTCGCTGGGCTCGGACACCGGCGGCTCCATTCGCCAGCCGGCGTCGCTGTGCGGCGTGGTGGGCTTTAAGCCCACGTATGGCGCCGTGAGCCGTTACGGCGTGGTCGCCTTTGGCTCGTCGCTCGACCAGGTGGGCCCCTTTGGCCGCACGGTCGAAGATGTCGCGCTGGCCATGAACGCGCTTACCGGCGCGGGCCACGATCCGTACGACTGCACCAGCCAGGATTGCGCCGTCGACTTTACCGAGCATCTCAACGACAGCATCGAGGGCAAGCGCGTGGGCATCATCCCCGCGTTTATGGAGGCCGAGGGCCTGACGTCCGAGGTCAAGGCCGCTGTTCAGCGCGCCGCCCAGGAGCTGCAGAGCCAGGGTGCCGAGCTGGTCGAGGTCGACCTGCCGCACCTGGACGCCGCCATCGCCGCCTACTACGTCATCGGCCCGGCCGAGGCGTTCTCCAACCTGGCCCGTTTTGACGGCATTCGCTACGGCTACCAGGAGGAGGGCTGCGCCAACCTGTCCGACCAGAGCTCGCTTTCGCGCGCCCACGGCTTTGGCGCCGAGGCCAAGCGCCGTCAGATGCTCGGCGCCTACCTGCTGAGCTCGGGCGTGTACGACAAGTACTACTACGCCGCGCAAAAGGCCCGCACGCTCATCACGCAGGACTACGACGCCGCGTATGCCAAGGTGGACACCATCCTCATGCCCGCCTCGCCGCGCACGGCCTTTAAGTTTGGCGAGATCAGCGACCCCACGCAGATGTACCTCTCCGACCTGTACACCATCTCGCTCAACATCTGCGGCAACGGTGGTATCTCGGTGCCGCTGGGCCTGGGCGAGGATACTCAGCTGCCCGTTTCTGCCCAGCTGGTGGGTCCGGCCTTTAAGGACCGTCAGCTGCTCACGTTTGCCCGCGCCCTGGAGCGCGGCTTTGCCGATACCGCCACGGGTGCGCCCGCGCTTTCCGTCGCGCCCGATTTTGCCGGGAAGGGAGGCGAGCTGTAATGAAGGAGCTTTCCGAGGTCCTGCAGGATTGGGAGGCCGTGATTGGCCTGGAGATCCATACCGAGCTCACCGCACTCGATACCAAGATGTTCTGCAACTGCAAGCTCAGCCACGATGACGAGCCCAACGCCAACGTGTGCCCGGTGTGCCTGGGTCTGCCCGGCGCCCTGCCGGTGCCCAACAAGCGCGCTATCGAGAGCATCGTCAAGGCCGGTCTCGCCACCAACTGCGAGATCCAGCGCCACTCGATGTTCTACCGCAAGCACTACTTCTATCCCGATATGGCCAAGAACTTCCAGACCACGCAGGGTCCGGTTGCCTTTGCTATGTACGGTCACTTGGACCTGGACGTGACCGGTCGTGGCGCCGCCGAGCGCCCCGACTGTGCATTTGGCGAGGCCGAGGCCCAGAGCCTGGCGAGCGCCTCGGCCAACGCCGAGGGCCTGTCCACGTCCATGACGTCGACCATGCGCGAAGGTAACCAGCGCGCCGGTCACCTGGCCAGCTACGATGCGTCCAACCTGCAGATGCCCGAGCGTCGCGAGGACGGTTCCTACACGGTGCCCATCCGCATCCTGCGCATCCACATGGAGGAGGACGCCGCCAAGATGGTCCACGTGGGCGGCGCCGAGGGCCGCATTACCGCCGCGGCCGAGTCGCTCGTCGACTACAACCGCTGCGGCACACCTTTGATTGAGCTCGTGACTGAGCCCGACTTGCGCACACCCGAGGAAGCGCGCCTGTTTATGGAGAAGCTCCGTCGCATTTTTGTGACGCTGGGCATTTCGGACTGCTCCATGGAGAAGGGCTCCATGCGCTGCGACGGCAACGTGTCGCTGCGTCGCCGCGGCGAGACCAAGTTGGGCACCAAGACCGAGCTCAAGAACCTCAACTCGTTTAAGAGCCTGCATGACGGCCTTGCCTACGAGATCTGCCGCCAGGCCGAGGTGCTCGAGGAGGGCGGTATCATCTATCAGGAGACCCGCCACTGGGAGCCCAGCCGCAAGCGCACCGTGGTCATGCGTGTGAAGGAGACGGCCGACGACTATCGCCTGTTTCCTGATCCAGACCTGGCGCCCTTCGATCTGGACGACGAGTTTATTGACCGTTGCCGTGGCGAGATTCCCGAGCTGCCCGATGCCAAGCGCGCCCGCTTTGAAGCCGACTTTGGCATTAAGGCGGCCGATGCCGAGCAAATCGCCGGCGACCCGGAGTTTGCCGAGTTCTTTGAGGCCGCCGCTGCCGGTATGGCCGGCAAGGAGGCCCAGACGGTCGCAAACTTGCTGGTCAACGAGATGATCGCCTACCTTAAGGGTGCGGGCGTGTCGCTCGTCGAGTCCGGCATCGCGCCGGCTCAGGTGGCAGCGCTGGCTAAGTTGCTGGCGACCGATGCCATCAGCTCCAACCAGGCGCACGAGGTCTTTGAGGCCATGGCCCAGACCGGCGACGACCCCAATAAGATCGTCGACGAGCGCGGCATGCGTCAGGTGAGCGATGCCGGCGCGCTGCAGCCGATCGTGGACGAGGTGCTGGCTAACTGTGCCGATCAGGCGCAGCAGTATCGTGACGGCAACCAGAAGGTCATCGGCTTTTTGGTGGGCCAGTGCATGAAGGCGAGCCGCGGCAAGGGCAACCCGAAGCTCTTCAACGAGTTGCTGAGAACGTCGCTCTCGTAAACGGGAACCCGGGAGCCCCGGCAGGGCGGGTGCTTCCTCAAAATTTCGAACAGTCCTGCGCAAGACGAAGGCCACATTAAGTGGCCTTCTTTGCGTGCGGAACTCATTTTGAGCAAGCACCCGCCCTGCCGGGGCTCTTGGGTTCTGTGACGACTCGGCCGTTCGGGTCAGGTAGGCTGATAGGAAAGATGGTGACAGAGGCGCAAAATGCGCCTCCGCCTTTTGAATGTGATGAAAGTGTGGCGAAATGAGCTTAAAACTTCTGTAAATGTGATAAATGTCACGTTTTACCTAAGGTAAAATGTGGGAAATATCACGTTTACGGAAGTTTCTTTGCGGGAGGTTCGGTCATGCAGCGAGATATCATTGCCAAGCTTAACGCTTGGAAAGCGTCAGAATATCGTAAGCCGCTTATCCTTAAGGGGGCGCGCCAGGTTGGAAAGACGTGGGCGCTTAAGGAGTTCGGCCGAACCTCGTACCTCAATTTTGTGTATCTGACGCTCGAGGAGCCGTCACCTGGGGTACAGAGCGAGTACGCTCAGTTTTTCGAAGGTACGCGCGATCCTCGACGGATCATCTCAAATCTTTCCCTGGCACTTGGACAGCCTATCGAGCCCGGCGAAACGCTGCTTATTATTGATGAGATCCAGGATTGTCCTTCTGCAGTCGGCGCCCTTAAATACTTCTGTGACGAGGCCCCCGAGTATCACGTCGCATGCGCAGGGTCTTTGTTGGGCGTTCGCTTGTCCCGTGAGACCAGCGCTTTTCCGGTGGGAAAGGTCGAGTTCATGGAGATGCGCCCCATGAGCTTTTCCGAGTTTCTGAAAGCCGAGGGCGCTGCAAACTACGACGAATACCTTGGCGGCCTGGATCAGATCGAGACAGTGCCCGATTTCTTCCATGTCCGTCTCGTCGAGCATCTTCGTCGTTATTTTGCATGCGGCGGCATGCCAGAGGCTCTTGGCCGGTGGGCGGAGACGGGCGATATCGTTCAGGTCGATAAGGTGTTGTCTGATCTCTTGGATTCCTACGAGCGCGATTTTGCCAAGCATGGTGGCCGTGCGCAGTTCGCCAAGCTTTCACAAATATGGAACTCGATTCCAGCTCAGTTGGCGCGCGAGAACAAAAAGTTCGTTTGGGGTGCGGTGCGCGAGGGGGCTCGTGCTCGAGAATACGAGGATGCTCTGGAATGGCTTGCCGATGCTGGGCTCATCACGGCGGTTCGCCTTAATGCTGCCGGTGGTGTGCCGCTCTCTGCGTACGATGACCTCAAGGCATTTAAAGTCTACTGTCTTGATGTCGGCTTGCTGCGCCGCATGGCAAGGCTGGATGCGTCCGCTTTTGCCATCTCGGATGCGCTATTTTCGGAGTTCAAAGGTTCGTTCGCCGAGAACTATGTGCTTCAGGCATTACTTTCACAGTTAGATGCGGCTCCGCGTTATTGGACAAACGAGAAGCCGAAGCACGAAGTCGATTTTTTGATTCAAGTCGGAAACGAAATCGTTCCCGTCGAGGTCAAATCGGGAGAGGTCGTTCATTCCAAGAGCCTTAAGTACTATGCCGACAAGCATGCGGAGACGACTCCATTGAGGGTCCGCTACTCACTTAAGAACCTAAAGCTCGACGACGGGGTGCTCAACATTCCGTTGTATTTGGCTGATCGATCTGTCCCTCTTATCAAAAAGGCGCTTGATCGTGCACATCTTGACGTTTAGATCCTGGGTGAGCTGACGGGCGGCGGCTAATTAATCGCTCCGTTACGGCCAGGGAGCTTGGGCCTTAGCGATGCTTGCTTCGCCAAGCCGTGGGTGTCATGCCGGTGTATTGTTTGAAGGCTTGGGCGAAGGCGGCCTGCTGAGGGTAGCCTAGACGCTCTGCCACCTGCGCTATCGTGAGCGCGCTATCGGCCAAAAGGTCCTGTGCTCGCTCCATACGGCGTCTGCGAATGTAGGCGCCCAGGGACTCGCCTGTTTGGGCCTTAAAGGTGGCGCAGAGTTTGGAGCGGCTTGTGTAGAGCTTCTCGGCCACCTCGTTGATACCCACACGTCTGCCTTTGTCGAGCGCGCGCTCAATCATCTCCGTTGCTTCTTCGGCAATGGTTATGCTGATGCGTGTGTCTGTCGCCTGCCGCGCCTGCTTGTGGGCCGCGCGCGAACAGGCGAGCTCCGCGACCATGGTCTCCACGATACCCTGCATATAGACGTGTCCGCCTACGGTGCGGGCGCGTTCCTCGTTAATCCGGCGCAGCGTGTGGCAGATGACAGACGTCGCTTCCTCGTGCCATGGCTCGGCAAACGCATCAAAGATTCCCGCGAACTCGGTGGGATAGCGGTGCTCCAGTTCGTCAAAATATCCAGGCAAAAAGAGCACCGAGCGCGAGTGATAAAGCTCCCCCGCAAACAGCGGGCTTAACTCCTCGCCACAGTTATCTTGGATAAAGCTGCAAACGGCGTTGTTTGGCCACGGTCCATGCAATGGTTTAAGGTTCGCGGGCGTTATGCCAGCCTCGGGCATGCATGTAAGTGTGGGCGCGCTGATCTCGCTCACGCAGGCGTATGGCTCGGGTGTGTATTCGGTCAGGTACATATCGTGCGTCGGGGTGATGAAATGCTCCATGACGATGCAGGCAGGGGAGAGGGGCATGATCCATGCGCGTCCGTGCGCCCGATCGTTTGCCACCTCGCCGGTAAAGACGGCGCCCTTGCCGGTAAGCTCCAGGCCAAACTGCTCAAACTGCGGTGCGTAGAGCTCGGTTATGTCGGTCGCAGCCCGATGCATTTTCAAAAGCGTCCCCTTCCTTTGCGGAAACGTCCAAGCCTGGCTCAATCGTATGCCTTGGCGAACACTTCAATGTTAAGTTTAACGAGGTTAACTCTCAAGCCGTTAGAAAGGAATCTCATGGCAAAGGGATCAAAAAGGGAAGGCGGCGGTATCGGCGAGCTGCTTGCATATGCCGGCGACCGTAAATTCCTAACGTATTTGGGCATGGCGCTCTCGGCGCTCTCGCAGCTGCTGAGCTTTGGCCCGTACGTGTGCATTTGGCTTGTCGCGCGCGATCTGATCGCCGTGGCACCTAACTGGAGCGAAGCCTGCGACATCGCGATGTATGGCTGGTGGGCCGTGGGGTTTGCGCTGGCAAGCATCGTAGCTTATTTCGTGGGGCTCATGTGCACGCATCTGTCCGCGTTTCGCTGCGCGTCCAATATCCGCAAGACTACGAGCGAGCACCTGCTTAAGCTGCCGCTTGGCTACTTTGACACGCACGCCACCGGCGAGCTGCGCCGCATTGTAGACGGATGCGCCGCCTCCACCGAGACCCTGCTCGCACACATGCTGCCCGATATCGCAGGCGCTGCCGCCATGGTCGCAGGTCTGCTCGTACTGCTTTTCGCCCTCGATTGGCGCTTGGGCGCGGCATGCCTCATCTCGGTGGCCATTTCGTTTGGCGCCATGGCCACCATGATGAGCGGCAAAGGCGCCGATTTCATGAAGGCCTACATGGATGAACTAGTCAAAATGAACAAGACGGGCACCGAATACGTACGCGGAATTCCCGTGGTCAAGGTGTTTCAGCAGACGGTCTACTCCTTTAAGGCTTTCCACGATGCGATCGCCGAATACGCCGACACGGCACAAAACTATTCGGGCACGTTCTGTCGAGGTCCGCAGGTACTCAACCTTACCGCGCTCAATGGTCTTGTGGCATTCCTGTTGCCCGTGGCGTTGCTGTTGGCGCCGGGCGAGACGGACTTCGCGCATTTTATGGCCAACTTTACGTTTTACGCGATATTTTCGGCCGTGGTGCCGACGGCCATGACCAAGCTCATGTTTGTGGGCGAGTCCTCTCAGATGAGTGCCGATTCGCTGGCTCGTATTCGAAGCGTCATGGATTCCAAGCAGCTCTCCGTGCCCGCCCAACCCAAGCACCCTGCCGGCGGCGACGTGCGATTTGAGGACGTGAGCTTTACGTACGAGGGTGCCGAAGCACCTGCCGTTAGCCATGTGAGTTTCAGCGTTCCCGCTGGTAGCACCCTCGCCCTGGTGGGTCCTTCGGGTGGCGGTAAGTCAACCTGCGCAAGCCTGATCCCGCGTTTTTGGGATGTTTCCTCGGGTCGAGTGCTCGTAGGCGGTGTGGACGTTCGCGATATGGATCCGCACGAGCTTATGGACCAGGTCGCCTTCGTGTTTCAGACCAACCAGCTGTTCCGGCAAACACTTGCCGATAACGTGCGCGCCTCCAAGCCTACGGCCACTGACGACGAAGTGCGTGCGGCCCTCTCCGCAGCTCAGTGCGACGACATTGTGGCCAAGCTCCCACAGGGCATCAATACCATGCTCGGCGCCGGCGGAGCATATCTTTCGGGCGGCGAGGTCCAGCGCGTGGCACTCGCCCGCGCAATCCTTAAAGACGCGCCTATCGTGGTGCTCGATGAGGCCACGGCGTTTGCCGATCCCGAGAACGAGGCGCTCATCCAGCGCGCCTTTAGCAAACTGGCGGCGGGCCGCACGGTCATTATGATTGCGCACCGGCTTTCGACCGTGGTGGGCGCAGACCAAATCGTGGTGCTCAACCAGGGCAGCGTGCAGGAGTCGGGTACCCATGCCGAGTTGCTGTCCCAAAACGGCCTGTACGCCAAGATGTGGGCCGAATACGAACAGGCCGCGAGCTGGAAAATCACTGCAGCGACCGTGGATGCCGCCGTCGCGAAGGGAGGCGAGGCCTAAATGTTCGCCTCATTCCAAAAGAAGTATTTCCTATCCGATAAAGGCGTCGCCGGCGTAAAACGCGGCATTTTCTGGACCACGCTCACTAATCTTATTACC
Organism: uncultured Collinsella sp.; assembly: GCA_937943045.1. Classification (GTDB taxonomy): domain Bacteria; phylum Actinomycetota; class Coriobacteriia; order Coriobacteriales; family Coriobacteriaceae; genus Collinsella. The sequence goes on from CALEBN010000027.1 coordinate 47,809, forward strand.
ATGGCCGGCATGGGCTTTTTATTCCTGGTTATGGCCGGCTTTGTCGAGCATCTCGCCAGCGGGGCTGATCTGCCGGATGCCCTGCCGATCGTGGGCGGCCTCCTGGTCTTTTTCGTGTTGCTCTTTGCCTCTAACTGGCAGCAGTATTACTACACTTACTGCATCTTTTACGAGGAGTGCGGCAAGCAGCGTATGGAGATCGCCGAGCGCTTGCGCAAACTGCCGCTGTCGTTTTTTGGTCGTCGTGATCTGGCCGATCTAACCGAAACCATCATGGGCGACGTTCAGACTATGGAGCATGCCTACAGCCATGTGCTGGGAGAACTCTGGGGCGCCATCATCGCAAGCGTCATCGTGTTCGTGGCGTCGCTGTTCTTTTGCTGGCAGCTGGCGATTGCGGCGTTTTGGAGCGTGCCTGTGGCCTTTGCCGTGCTGTATCTGACACGTGGGCCCATGACCCCGGTGTTCGACCGCGTGCGCGCCGAGAAGGTCAAGGTCACCGAGGCGATCCAGGAGACGCTCGACTGCGTGCGCGAAATCCGCGCCACCAACCAGGAGGCCCATTATCTTGAGGGACTCAACGCCGTGATCGATGCCGAAGAGCGCGAGACCACCAAAGGCGAGATCGCCAACGGGCTTTTGGTCAACTCAGCCTTTGCCATCCTGCGCCTGGGGATTGCCACCACGTTGGTCACGGGCGCTGCGATGGTCGCCTCCGGCCAGGTCGATTTTTTGGTGATGTTTGCCTTCCTGCTTATGGTGAGCCGCATCTATGCGCCCTTCGATCAGGCGCTGATGCTGATGTCCGAGCTGTTTGCCGCCGAGTCGTCGGCCAAGCGCATGCGCTCCATCATGGAAGAGCCTGTGGCGCGGGGCAGCGAGCAGTTTGAGCCCGTGGGCCACGATGTGGTGTTCGATCACGTGGCATTTGGCTATGGTGCGGGCGAGGACGGCCGCGCCGGCGAGAAAGTTCTTACCGACGTGAGCTTTACCGCCAAGGAAGGCGAAGTTACGGCGCTGGTCGGTCCTTCGGGTTCCGGTAAGTCCACGGTGAGCCGCCTGGCCGCGCGCTTTTGGGATGCCACCGCGGGCAAGGTTGCCGTGGGCGGTGTGGATGTTGCAAGCGTCGATCCCGAGGTGCTGCTACGCGACTACGCCATTGTGTTCCAAGACGTGCTGCTCTTTGACGACACGGTGATGGGAAACATCCGCCTCGGGCGTCGTGATGCCACCAATGAGGAAGTGCTTGCGGCCGCGCGTGCCGCCAACTGCGACGAGTTCGTGAACCGCATGCCGCAGGGCTACGACACCATGATCGGCGAGAACGGCTCCAAACTTTCCGGTGGCGAGCGCCAGCGCATCTCTATCGCCCGTGCGCTGCTCAAAGACGCGCCCATCGTGCTGCTGGACGAGGCGACGGCGAGCTTGGATGTGGAGAACGAGACCGTGGTACAGCAAGCACTCTCCCGTCTGCTTGCAGGTAAGACGGTTATCGTTATTGCCCACCGTATGCGTACGGTGGAAAATGCCGACAAAATCGTCGTGCTCAAGGATGGTGTGGTTGCCGAGCAGGGCACTCCGGCGCAGCTCAAGGCGGCAGGTGGAGAATTTGCCCGTATGGTCGCACTGCAAAAGGAAGCGGCTGCCTGGCAGCTGTAGGAATATGACAAAGGGGCAGTTCCTTTATCATATTGAGTCCACCCCCAAAGTTTCCAAAAAGTTAGCCATTGTTGACCAAATAATTATACTAAACTAGTCTCAAAAGTGTGCTCGAGCAAACTTGTTTACTCGGGTGCTGAGGCACCGTGCCGCGTCCAATGCGGCAAAAGGGAGAAGCAACATGAAGAAGTCGACGTTCAATACCCTGCTTGTCGGTGGCGGTTTTCTGCTTGGTACGGCTGGCATCAAGCTGCTCACCAGCGCTCCGGTAAAGAACGCCTGCGTGCAGGGCATCGCGTGCGGTATGCGCGTCAAGAACTGCTACCAGGACATGGTCGAGCAGGCCAAGGCCAATGTCGATGACATGGTTGCCGAGGCTGCCTACATCACCCAGAGCGAGGCCGCTGCTGACGAGGCAGCCGAGTAACGCTCCCAGGCACAAACTATGAGATTCTCGATTATTAGCGAGATCCCCGGCAGGACCCGTCTTCAATTGGCGGGTCCTGTGCCAGAGAGCGATCTCGATGCACTTCTTAAGCTTGGCGGCGACATCGACGGCGTGCGCAAGGTGCGCGTGTATGGCCGCATTGGTCAGATGGCGCTGGAGTACGACGAGCCGCGCCGCGCGAGCGTGCTCGATGCTCTGGGCGCACTCGACGCCCAGGCCATTGCCGACGCAAAGACGGGTTACGTGATGCAGCTTGAGCCACGCAAGCACAAGCTCGTTATGGATCTTGCCACACTCATCGGCGCTCACTATGCGCGCCGATGGTTTTTGCCCACGCCCCTGCGTGCGGTGTTTGTCGTAGCCGGTTACATGACCTTTTTGCGCGCCGCCCTCCGTGAGCTCGCGCAGCCGCGCCTGACCGTTCCCGTGCTTGACGCGTCGGCCATCGGCATTTCGTTCGTCAAACGTGATGTCGACACCGCGGGCCAGACAATGTTCCTGCTCAACGTGGGCGAATTGCTCGAGGACTACACCCGCGCCATGAGCGAAAACGAGCTCATCAACTCGCTGCTCGATGTGCCCGACAAGGCGCAAAAGGTCGTCGGCGACACCGAGGTAAGCGTTGCCGCGACCGAGCTTGAGCCCGGTGACTTGGTGGCCGTGCGCACCGGCATGTCCATCTGCATTGACGGCGTCATCGAGCAGGGAAGCGCCATGGTCAACCAGGCGACCCTGACCGGCGAGCCGCTTGCCGTCGAGCGCAGCGCAGGCGACGACGTGTTCGCCGGAACCGTCGTGGAAGACGGCAGCATCTTGGTGCGCGTGCGCGCCAACACGGCGCAGACCAAGCTGCGCTCGATCGTCTCGCTCGTGCAGACGGCCGACTCGCTCAAGTCCGAGGGCCAGTCGCACATGGAAGACCTCGCCAACAAGATCGTCCCGTGGAACTTCCTGCTCGCGGGCCTGGTTGCGCTCACCACGCGCAGTCTCATTAAGACCTCGGCGGCACTGATGGTCGACTACTCGTGCGCGCTCAAGCTCACGGGTTCGGTCGCCGTCATGACCGCCATGAGCGATGCCGCCAAGATGGGCGTGATGGTCAAGGGCGCCAAGTACTTTGAGTCGTTTGCCAAGGCCGATACCATTGTCTTTGATAAGACCGGCACGCTCACCGAGGCGCAGCCGCGTCTTGCCTGCGTACTCACCACCGATGGCTGGAGCGAGGACGAGATCCTGCGCCTTTCCGCTTGCTTGGAGGAGCATTTTCCGCATCCGGTGGCGCGTGCCGTGGTCAATGCGGCACGTGAGCGCGGGCTCGAGCATCGCGAACGCCACGCCGCCGTCGAGTACATCGTGGCACACGGCATCGCTTCGTCCATCGAAGGGCGTCGCGCCATCATCGGTTCCGCGCATTTTGTATTTGAGGACGAGGGCGCACAGCTCGAATCCGACATCAAGGAGCAAATCGAGTCCCAGATGCAGGGCCTGTCGCCGCTGTATCTGGCGGTTGATGGCAAGGTCGTCGGCGTGCTCGGTATCGAGGATCCGCTCAAACCCGGCGTCCGTGAGGCCATCGCTGACCTGCATGCGCTGGGCGTCAAGCATGTCGTTATGCTCACGGGCGATTCGGAGCGCACGGCCGAGCGCATTGCGCGCGAGGCGGGTGTCGACGAGTTTAAGGCCGAACTGCTGCCCGAGGACAAGTACGCCTATGTGGAGCGCATTAAGAGCGAGGGGCGCCATGTTGCCATGGTGGGCGACGGCGTCAACGACTCACCGGCGCTGGGCCTGGCCGATGTGGGTCTGGCCATGGGTGGCGGAAGCGACATCGCCAAGGAGGTCGCCGATATCATCCTGACCGATACAGATCTCGCCGCAATCGTGCGCCTGCGCCGCATGAGCCAGGGGCTTATCGACCGTCTGACGAGTTCGTATTCAAGGGTGATGCTCACCAACTCGGCGCTATTGGCATTGGGTATTACCGGCATGATCACTCCGCAGACGTCGTCACTACTGCACAACGGCTCAACGATCGCCTACAGCCTGAGCAACGCGAAAGCATATCTGCGCTAGCACTTTTACTTTAGTTTTCGGCCTGCATTTGGGCGGTGTTGCAGCCGCCAGAATGCAGGCCTTTTGCGTTTGACCATGTGCTAGCAGCAATATATAGTTGTGCTAGCTAAGATAGCAGAAGTCGAAGGTGAGGTTGAGATGGGTGCTGTTGGCGGCATGGCGCAGGTGAACGTTCGCGTGGATCGCCAGGTCAAGAACCGTGCCGAGGAAGCGCTGCGGCTTTCGGGCGGGTCACTGCCCGAGCTCATCAAAAAGGTGGTGGCCAAGGTCGCGCAGGGTGGCGGGCAGTGCGAGGAAGTGCTTGCGGCCGTCGACGACCGGCAGCAGACCGTCGCGCCCGATACTCCGTTCGCCGCATCATGGGCGGCGGCGGATCAGCTTTACGCGGACCTGGGCATCGCTACGTTGCCCGTATCCGACGATCGCGATTGGGACACAATCTATTCCGAAGCCATGGACGAGCGCTATCGCCAAAAGGGGATGATCCTGTGAGCGGGGCTCCCCTCAAAATAATGGTGGATGCCAACGTATGGGTTGATTCGTTTTGCGTCGACCATGCCGAGTCGCTTGCCGCGCGTGCGTTTATCGGACGGGCTGCGGAATCTGGCGCAACGTTGCTCTTTCCGGTGCATATCGCCAAGGATGTACTGTATGTTGTCCAGCACGAGCTCAAGCGCAGGGTTATTGCTAAAAAAGGCTCGGTCGACGAAGCATCGGCACGAGCGATAGGCGAGGCCGCGCTGGCGTTTGTTCGAAATATGACCGAAAACGCCACCGCCGTGGGCGCAGACGCATCCGATTTGTGGTTGGCCGATAAGTATCTAACGCTTCATCATGATTACGAGGATAATTTGGTGTTGGCGGCATGCAGACGCGCTGGGGCAGATTACTTGGTAACTAACGATCGCAAACTGCTCGAACATGCCGATCTTGCAGCAAAGACACCTCGTCAAATGATGCCGATTCTTATTTTGGCCGAACGCGGCGGCGCGGCTATCAGTTGACGCGAACTGTTTGCAGGCCTCTTGGACGACGATGCGCCAAGGGACCCGCATCTGCTATTTACAAAAGCTCGGCCTTAATGGCGGGACTTTCTGCGAGCTGCTCGGCTGCCTTTTCGTCGGAGCTATCGAGTGCTGCCAGACTGCGGTAGACCCACTCGTTGACCTGGGTGTTCTTGACGCCTGCGGTCTGCATAAGGGTGCCTACCTCGCGGATTGCTGCGAGCAGATCGGCTTTGGGACCCGCGAGCTCGACCTCGATGCCGTGGTAGGCGGCCACGCCGCGGTTCTCACTCACGTGGTCGATAAAGCCCTCGACGGTCTCAAGCTGCTGGGCGAGAGCTGCATCATCGTCAGCGTCCAGCACGACAAGTGCGTTCGATACCGTGAGGGCGGGATGTCCGCAGGGGACAAAGCCTTCGATGACATCCATAGCTTCGGTAATGGTTGAGCCCAGGCCTGCGAGAGCATTGACGAGTTGCTGCTTGGTATCCATAACGGTCCTTTCGACGGGTCAATTTTGCTTGGCGAAAATATACGTGACGCGTTCGGTGGCAAAAGTGCGAAGTGTGGTGCACATTAGGGTCTTCACAGCTCGTGCATAGAGCGGCTGTCTGCCTTTAGAACGTGGTAAGATAGCTATCCACGAGCGGTGTTCACCCCGCATGTTCCTTGAAAAGTCGACGGTTATCGGGTGTTTGCAGGCCCGATACCATCCAGACTTTCCCAACATTTGGGGGCGACTGGTTTCGACACGATAGCTCTGAGAGAGGAAGCAAGCCGAGGTCTCCTCGCCTCGTTAAACAGGGGTACCGTCAAATTGAATTGACAACAACTCTTCTTTTGAGCCTATGGCTCTCGCTGCTTAGTTTATAGCGGCGCGTCAACCCGGTGATTTCCCCGACACCGGCGCGACGTCATTTTAGGGGAATGCTCCTGCGCACGTAATCGGTATGGCGCGGGCTAAGACCGAACCGGTTGGGATGCCGCGAGCGTGTCGCTGCGCGCAAAGCGTCCGAGACAAAACCAGCGACTGAGCTTGGAGATGCCAATCAGGGGGCTTTCGTGGACCGGAGTTCGATTCTCCGCGCCTCCACCAATAGTTACAAGCAGGTAGAGAAGTGTTTCTACCTGCTTTTTTATTACATACAGATACCGCGGAGAATCGAACTCTATGCAGGGCGCGAGCGTTAAGCAAACGCGAAGCGTTTGTAGCGAGCGGGCGAGGACGCCGGTAGGCGGCCGAAGCCGGTGCGGATTTGCGAAGCAAATACGCGGATTCTCCGCGCAAAGCCTCGATTCAAAACGGATGCGATGTTTATTGAATTTCAGCTGGCCAAACCCCGCATCAACGGATCCCCCGTACCGCGGAGAATCGAACTCTGCGCAGGGCGCGAGCGTAAAGAAAACGCCGCAGCAACGCAGAGTGGGACGCGCTTTCCCGCCGACCGCCCCGTCCTCCGCAACTCCAAAACCAATGCGCTCTCTATCCCAAAACTGGGTAGAAGAAGCCCAAACGAAACAGCAGGAGGTCACCATGACTGCAGAAGATAAAGCAAAGAACGCCGGCAAGGTCGCGCTCGTCCTGGAGGGCGGTAGTTTTCGCGGGCAGTTTACCGCGGGCGTGCTCGACGTTCTCATGGAGGCTGGCGTCGAGATTCCGGCTGTCTACGGTGTATCGGCCGGCGCCCTCAACGGCGTGAACTACAAGTCGCACCAGATCGGCCGTGCCAACCGCATCAACCTGGCTTTCTGCAACGATAGCCGTTTCATGGGCGCCGCATCGTTTGCGTCCACGGGTTCCATCGTGGGTTACGACTTTATCTTCAACGATGTCCAGGACCGCCTGGATCCCTTTGACAACGAGACGTTTGATGCGAGCCCCATCGAGATGTACGCCGTCGCGACGGACATGCTCTTTGGAACTGCCGCGTACCTGCCGGTCAAAAGCGCCGTGCTCGACCTCGATGCCGTGCGCGCCTCGACGTCGCTGCCGCTGGTGACGCCGCCGGTCGAGATTGACGGGCACAAATACGTCGACGGTGGCGTAGCCGATTCGGTTCCCATCGAGCACGTGCTGGAGGAGGCGGGCTTCGATCGCGCGATTGTCATTGTCACGCAGGACCGCTCGTACGAGAAAAAGCCCTACGAGTTTATGCCCGCCGCGCGCGCCCGCTATGCCGACTACCCCTACCTGCTCGAGGCCATCGAGACGCGCCACGACCGCTATAACATCCAGCGCATGCATCTGTGGAAGTATGAGCGCGAGGGCCGTGCGCTGGTCATTGCTCCGCAAAAGCCGGTCGAGGTCGGCCACGTTGAGCACGATCCGGCAAAGCTCCTCGACCTGTATATTCAGGGCCGCCAGGAGGCAAAGCGCTTACTGAGTGATATCGAGGCATTTGTCGAGCGCTAGCGTCGCGACGTCATGACCCATGGACGACATGTGCAGAAAGTCTGGTCAGAGCCAAAATACCTGTTGACTCGGGCGACGAGCGGGGTAATATGGACGGGTTACTTGCAGAGCCCCGTGAATCTCTGTAACAACACGTACTGTACATGGAGGAGTCTAAGTGATTTCGAAATCGACTCACTACGCCAAGCAGGGCGAGGTCCAGCGCAACTGGGTTCTCGTCGACGCCGATGGTGCTGTCCTGGGCCGTCTTGCCACCCAGATCGCAATGATTCTGCGCGGTAAGAACAAGCCCCAGTTCACGCCCAACAGCGACTGCGGCGACTTCGTTGTCGTCATCAACGCCGATAAGGTCCAGCTTACCGGTAACAAGGCCGACACGAAGACCTATTATCGCCACAGCGGCTACAACGGCGGCCTCAAGGCTGAGAGCTTCCGCCAGGCTATGGAGAAGCACCCGGAGAAGGTCATCGAGCGCGCCGTTCGCGGCATGCTGCCCAAGACCACCCTCGGCCGTGCCCAGATGACCAAGCTTAAGGTCTACGCTGGTGCCGAGCATCCGCACGCTGCCCAGAACCCCACGAAGATTGAGCTGGAGGCTTAAAGATGGCTGAGAACACCGTTGTCTACCAGGGTACCGGCCGTCGTAAGAACGCCGTCGCCCGCGTCCGTCTCGTCCCCGGCACCGGCAAGGTGACCATCAACAAGCGTGACGCCGAGCAGTATTTCGGCCGTCATCAGCTCGTTGAGAACGCCCTTGCTCCCTTCAAGGTGACCGACACCGCCGGTCAGTTCGACGTTATCGCTCTGTGCGATGGCGGCGGCATCTCCGGTCAGTCCGGCGCTCTGCGCCTGGGCATCGCTCGCGCTCTTCTGAACGCTGGCGACTACCGTGCTGACCTCAAGAAGGCCGGTTTCCTTACGCGCGATGCTCGCGTGGTCGAGCGCAAGAAGTACGGCCTCAAGAAGGCTCGCCGCGCTCCCCAGTTCTCCAAGCGCTAAGGTTTTATCTCCTTACGAGATACAATGTACAAGCGGGGCCTGCCGATTGCTCGGCGGGTCCCGCTTTTCTTTTTCGACTAGGGTGGGCGACTGCGTTTTGCCCACTTGGGAAGGAGCGATCCTATGCCCCAGAACATCTTCGGTACCGATGGCGTCCGCGGCGTCGCCAACGCCGACCTCTCGTGCGACCTCGCGTTTCGTCTTGGCCGTGCGGCGACCAAGTTCCTTGGTCCGGACATTTGCATCGGCCGTGACACGCGTCTTTCGGGCACCATGCTCGAGAGCGCTCTGACCGCCGGCATTATGGCCGAGGGCGGCCGACCGCACTGCTGCGGCGTTATCCCTACGCCGGCCGTGGCGCTGCTCACCGTCCAAAACGAGCTCGACGGCGGCATCGTCATCTCTGCTTCGCACAATCCGCCGGAGTTCAACGGCATCAAGTTCTTTAGCCGCAAGGGCATGAAGCTTCCCGATGCTGTCGAGGAAGAGATCAGCGCCTGGGTCATGTCCGAGGAGGCCATGGCTGCCGACACGCTGCCGACCGGCGCCGGTGTGGGTCACATCATCAAGATGAAGGACGCCCGCAAGGCATATGTCGATCATGCCATCAACACGCTCGACGGCCTTAAGCTCGACGGCCTGGTTGTTGCCGTCGACTGCGGCCACGGTGCTTCTTGCCAGACCACGCCCGCCGCGCTGCAGCGCCTGGGCGCCACGGTCCATGCCATCAACACCGATTACTGCGGCACCGACATTAACGTCGAGTGCGGCTCCACTCATCTTGAGCCCCTGCGCGAGCTCGTGCTGCGCACCCACGCCGACATCGGTCTGGCTCACGATGGCGACGCCGATCGCGTGCTGTTCGTGGATAGCGAGGGCAACGAAATCGATGGCGACTACATCCTGGCCATCTGCGGCTCCGACTTGGCCGCTCGCGGCAAGCTCGCCAACTCCGAGATCGTCTCGACCGTTATGTGCAACCTAGGCTTCTCCATCGCCATGAAGGAGCAGGGCTTCGAGATGGTCCAGACCGCCGTGGGCGACCGCTATGTTCTTGAGCGCATGCTCGAGGACGGTGCTGTCATCGGCGGCGAGCAGTCCGGCCACATCATCTTCCTGGAGCACAACACCACCGGCGACGGCTTGGTGACGGCCCTGCAGCTTCTGGCCGTGCTCAAGCGCACCGGCCGCACGCTCACCGACCTTGCCGGCATCATGAAGAAGTACCCGCAGGTGCTCGTCAACGTGCATTCGGACAACAAGGCCGGCCTGGACGATTGCCAGCCCATCTGGGACGCCGTCGCTGCCGCCGAGAAGGAGCTCAACGGTCGCGGCCGCGTCTTGGTGCGCCCGAGCGGTACCGAGCCGCTGGTTCGCGTTATGGCTGAGGCCGAGACGCCCGAGCTGACCCAGCGCGTTGTCGACGACATCGTCGAGGTTGTCAAGCGCGAACTTCCCTAATGGTCAATATCGGGTGCCAAGTGGTAAACTGTTAAGGCTATTTTGATTGATTGGTATGTCCGAGGGGGAGCATGTTCACTAAAGTCCTGAGGTCTTTTGGTATGCGTGGTCGAGTCCTTACGCTGGATGCTCCCATCTCGGGCGACGTCATTCCGTTATCCGAGGTCAAAGACCAGACGTTTGCTACCGGCCTTTTGGGCCAGGGCGTGGCGATTCAGCCTACGGGTACACGTGTGATTGCTCCGGCTGACGCTAAGGTCGAGGCGATTTTTCCCACGGGTCATGCCGTTGCGCTCAACACGGTCGATGGTCTAGACGTGCTCATCCATGTTGGTTTGGACACCGTTCAGCTCGAGGGCAAACATTTTACTGTGTATGCGCAAGTGGGTGACATCGTCCATAAGGGCGATGTACTCATCGAGTTCGATCGCGAGGCAATTGCTGCCGAGGGCTACGATGTGACGGTTCCCATCTTGGTGTGTAACTCCGTTGAGTTCTCGAGCATCAAGGGTTCCGTTGGCGAGCATGTCGAGGAGATGGACCAGCTTATCGTCGCGCGTGAGCGCTAGTCGCTCCGCTTGGCCTTTAGCCTACAATTCAAACACGTTTACGGAGGGCACCCTTGAAAGAGGGCGCCCTCCGTGGCAAGATGGGAAACGTCCGAGGCTAAACAGCTTTGGGTCACCGTGGACGGGCAGGGGCCTCGACGCGGTTAGACACGAGACACATATATTACGCGACCTCGCCCTGGTGGCCGCACACGTTGGTTGCGGCCGACGCGGGCCGCGGGCAAGTGCTTGTAAGGGGAGCCTTGCCTCTCTTGTACGAGAAAGGACGCGTAATGAAAATCATTAAAGCTAAAGACTACGAGGATATGAGCCGCAAGGCCGCTAATATCATCTCGGCTCAGGTTATCCTCAAGCCCGATTGCGTGTTGGGTCTTGCCACCGGCTCCACCCCGATTGGCGCTTACAAACAGCTCGCTGCTTGGTACGAGAAGGGCGACATTGACTTTGCCGAGGTCAGCACCTATAACCTGGACGAGTATCGTGGTCTTTCGCACGACGATCCCCAGAGCTATCACTACTTTATGCGCGAGAACTTCTTCGATCACATCAATATCGATCTGAACAACACGCACGTGCCCGATGGCTCCAACCCCGATGCCGCCGCTGCCTGCTCCGAGTACGACAAGATCGTCGCTGCCGCCGGTTACCCGGATCTGCAGCTGCTCGGCATTGGCAACAACGGTCACATCGGCTTTAACGAGCCCGATGACCACTTCTCCAAGGGCACGCACTGCGTCGACCTCACCGAGAGCACCATTCAGGCCAACAGCCGCCTGTTCGACAGCATCGATGACGTGCCCCGTCAGGCTTACACCATGGGCACCCAGACCATCATGTATGCCCGCATGATCCTGGTTGTCGCCAACGGCGAGGCCAAGGCTCAGGCCGTGCACGATATGTGCTATGGTCCGGTTACGCCCAAATGCCCGGCTTCGATCCTGCAGCTGCACACCAACTGCGTTGTCGTTGCTGACGAGGCCGCTCTTTCGCTCTGCGAGTAACGCGATCAAGCGATCTTACATAGTTTCTCAAAAGGCCCTCGCTTTGCGGGGGCCTTTTTAGTGGACATACGCCGTGGCGTATACATGACGGAAACCTTGCCGCGTGCTTGACTGGAGGGTTTTAAATTTTTGTGATTCATTCTATAGCAGATTCTATGCACATTTGCCACCATAGAGTCGCAGGCGGTAGCGAGGAGTAGGCGAGTTGCGCAACTCAAATAAAAATAGCCGACTGCGCTACACTGCAAATGGGATGGGACATGCTGGCAAGCGCATTGACCTGCGCAAAGACCTATTGGTCGGGGGATAAGTTACCATCGGGCCTCGCTGTACAAAAACTTGCCAAACACGTACCGGCAGACAATTAAAAACTCTAAGTCGCGCTATTCACGGGGCGGCTCATATGGTCCTGCAGCTACGGTGTCCATATGGTCGAGTTGAGGAGCAAGCATGGTAAACGATCTGGGCAATACTGACGACCTCGAGTTGATGCCGACGGGCGGCGGCTATATGGTGCGGCGCGATCGCTTGATGAACGAGCTCATCGTTAAAGGGCGCAAGGCGGGAATTGTTTTGCTCTACGCGCCCGACGGGTTTGGTAAGACGTCGGTGTTGCTGCAATACGTGCAGGAGGTTAAATCGGACCCCACGCGAGGGCCGGTTCGGATTATCGAGGCCGACCGCGCGATTGGACGTGAGCTCTTTATGCAGCTCGAGGTTGTCGCCGATGAGCTTAAGGACAAAACTCATTCGCTCGTTGCGATCGACAACGTGCCCAATCTCGAGCAGCACGAAACCGAGGACCTCATCGATCGAATCCGCAGCTTACGTGCTACGGGGACGGGGGTCTTTATTGCCTGCCGCCCCTCCAACCGATTGCTTATCCACGGGCTGGGCGATTCTGTAAAAGTCAATGCGCAGATGCTCAAGGTGCACGCCTATGAGTATTCGTCATGGGCCACGGCGTTCTCTATCAGCACATCGCTCGATTTTTATCGGCTCACGCAAGGTGTGCCAGAGCTGGTATCTGCCTTGCAGACGGGGATGTATGGACAGGGCGATGTTGCCGGGTTGCTCGAAAACGAAATCGTCAACGTGTACGGTGCGGCGCTGGCCGATCTCGCATCGCTCGAGAACAACCTGTTGTTTACCGTTGCCTGCTTGATGGTATTGATGGGCGAGGGCCGCATTGCGGAGCTAGAGGCGTGCGGTGTGAGGCTTTCGATGGTCGACCAGTCTATCTTTGTGCGCGATTATCCGATTTTTGGCGTGGATCCGTCTGATCGCACCTTTAGGTGTTTGGGCGCTAAGGACAACGCGCGCCTGAGGCTGCGAAAGCTTGTTGCCGAGATCCGTCCCGAACTAGTATCGCGGGCTGCTCGCATTTTGATAAAGGCGGCCCGATGCGATTTAGCCATGGACCTGGCCGATGCGTTCTTGGACCGCCGTGTGGTGTTGGAGCTTGCCGGGCAGTATGGGGCCGATCTTGCCCTGACCGGGCATGGAGGGGACATTTGCCGTGCAGCATCGGCGATGATCAATGCGGAAAAGCAGGAGCAAGAGCCGACAGCCGCCGAGGCACTCGGCGTGTATCTGGCGGCTGTCAGCGTGTGCAATACAAAGCTGGCAAGGTATATGGCGTCCGTTATCGAACGTGCGGGTGACCAGGCGGCCCGCGAGGTCGACCCCGCTACCTGGAAAATAGCCCAGGCGCTTACTATCGCCTTTTACGGCGACAATGACCTGGGGCTTCCCGCCAACCCTGTTGTGCAAGAACAGACATCCTGCGAGGTGCTCGACATGCTGTCCGCGCATATCGAGGTCAAGCGCCACCTAACCGAGCGAGCGGAAGATGGCAATGTTCTCGCGAAGCTCAAGGCGTGCAAAGCTTATGATTGCGAGCTCGACATCGCGGGGATTCTCATACAGGCCGACCATATGCTGGTGGAGCTGTTCGACGGCTCGTTTGCTAAACCCGACGAGCGCGATGACAAGATGGCGCAGATACTCGAGGCGCTCGATATCCGCGGGCTTAAGGCACCATCCATTTGGCTGCGTATGGTGCTCGCGGCGCGGCGCCTGCTCGCGGGCTTGCCCGTGACCGACGATGTGGCGTTTGGCGAGCTCGACCGCTTTGCGGTGCGTGTTCGTGACAATCAAATTCAGCTGTTTGGGTTATTGCTGGAGGGTTGGCAATCGCTGGCGGAGGGGCGGCCGGTCAACGCGAAGTTCCGTGCGGTTCAGGTGCTCAAGCTCGCCGACGAATCGATTACGTACATGCGCGAAAACGCGTTGCTGCTGGAGCGCGTGGCGTACCTGCGCAATACGTCGCTGGTATCGGTTCGCGAAGAGGCGGAGCTGCTCGACATTAGCAAGACGCAGGTCGGTGGCTCAGAAGCCTGGATCGTGGCGCTGCACCTGGCCGCTGCGGGCCGCGATAGCGATCTTGCCGCCTGGATGTCTATGAATCGCTCGGGGATTTTAGACCCATCGTATCGGCTATTTGCGCGTCTTGCGATGCACTGTCTGGGCGAGCCTGCCGTCAGGATTCGCAAGAAGCTTCCGGTGCGTGAGCTTTCGCGGTATTCACTACGCGATGATTTTGAGGGCGAAAGCGAGCACCTGTTCCAGGCGGGCGAGGTTGAGGCTGTCGATACGATCGGCCATATTGAGATGCGCATGTTTGGCACATTTCGCGCCGAGCGCGACGGCTTTCCCATCACGGATAAGATGTGGCGTCGCAAAAAGGCGGCAACACTTGCCGAGCGGCTCGCGTTGGGCATGGATGCCATGGTCGACCGCGAGACAATCGCCATGGAGTTGTGGCCCCATGCCGAGTTTAGCGCGGCGCGCAACAATCTGTATTCGACGGTATCGCGCTTGCGCTCGGCTTTGGGTCCAACGCCGGATGGCAAGTCGTGCGTGCTCATCCAAAACGAGTGCATAGGGCTCAACGGCGACTACGTTAAGACCGATGTAAGGCTCTTTGACCAGCTGAGCCGCGAGATCCTGGGAAACCGTATGGGCGCGAGAGGCCCTCACCTGGTTGAGCTTTGTCTTAAGGTTGAGCAGCTCTACGCGGGGCCGCTGTATGTTCCCACCGGTTGCAATCCCACGTTTTTTACGCGCATGCGCCACATTATGCAATCCAAGTACATCGACTGCATGATTAGGGGAGCGAATGCCGCTCTCGAGGAAAATGACCTGCAATCGGCAATTTGGCTCGTTGAATCGGGGCTTCGCCAAGAGACTGCGCGCGAGGACATGGTTCGCTGTGCCATGCGCGTTTACGGTGCGGCGGGACGACGCCGCGATGTTGTCGAGCTGTACAGTGGGCATATGCATCACCTGAGGGAGCAGGTCAATGGCGTGCCCGAGCCCGAGACGCGGCGTCTGTACGAGCGCTTGGTGGAGGGCAGGCTTAACCGCGTGCTCGTCGAGCGATAAAAAAAGAGCGTCCGAATTGCTCGGACGCTCGCAAGCTTGATGTATGTTGGCTCGCCGGATCGTTGGCTCTTAGACGAGCTTAATCTTCTCGATGTCCTTGCGCGAGGACTCGCGATACAGCGAGAACTTGCGGCCGATAACCTGGACGACCTCGGCATGGCAGCGATCGGCGAGCTCTTCGGCGGCCTCGCGGGCGGAAAGGCTGGAACCGTCGAGTACGGAGCACTTAACGAGCTCGTGCTTCTCCAGGTAGGCGACCGTCTGCTCGACGGTGCCCTCGTTGATGTCGGACTTGCCGATGATGATGGCGGGGTTGAGGTGATGGGCCATGCTGCGAAGCTGCTTGACCTGGGCTCCTGTCAGTGCCATGGGTTCTCGCTTTCTATGTTATGGGGCGCCCCACGATGGGGCCTTAATCTACGTGAGCTGTCCCACGATAGCGCAGGAACGGCGCGGTGTGGGGCGTGTTTGCCCAGTTCAAAAAGAATGCGGATGCCGAGCGGGAGAACAGCGCGGGTTACAGGCGGACGTGTGCGGCGGCCGAAAGCGGTCTATGGACGGCCCGAAGAAACCGGCTCCCATGCAATAAACGCCCAACGGACTTTGCGGACGTGGTCGAGCATGTAGCGCCCCTGCGGCACGCCCTTGGACCCCGGCTCGCCGACATGGGGATTCTCAATCATATGCTGAGCGACGTAGGCGCGCAGACGGTCAATCTTATCCTCGTTACCGTGCTCGAGCATGCGGGAGAAGTCCGCCACGCCCGCCTCAAGGCTATCGAAGGTATCGCGACGAGGTGATTCAAAGTACGCAACCTGCGGCAGGGCACCCATCTGAATGAGGATATTAAAGGCATACACAAAGCCATTACTGCAGGTAACCGAGGCACCGATGGCGTTCATCAGGTGCAGGTCATAGCGCGGGCTGGAGTTGGCGACCATCGTGACAGCACAACGCCGACGAGCCGTTCGATCAAGCTTGGCAAGTGCGCCTTTTAGGTTGGTCGTGGTGACAGAGCGACTGGCAAAGGCAACATCCACCGCTTTTGCGACCGGTCCAACCAAATCCCAATCATCATCCCAAGCAAGCTCAAGCGGTGTAATGCAATCCTCGAGCCCATAGTACTCAATGCCAGCATCAAGCGTGCCCAACATAGCAGGAGAGAAGTCGGCAGCAATTACGGAATGCCCAGCCTGAGCAAGCGGAATAGCAATCGACCCAGCCCCACACCCCATATCGAGCACCGACTCACCAGGCTCAAGCGCCAACAGCTTTATAAAATCCCGAGCATACGGGGCAGTCTCCAGTGGACGAAAATGCCGAGCCCGCTTATCCCACTCAAAAGAATCATCAGCCCGATGCCGAGCGGCCTGCAGACGCATCCATTCGCCATTCCAATCAGCAGAAAGAAGCTCAGAGCGAGCATCCCCATCAACCACGGGCCAACCTCCTAGCAACAAAAAAGCGGCCCCTCCCAAAAGAAGAGCCGCAACCAGCATATATCAGAAAGAACCGATCCAACGCCAAACTGTCGTACCAGCAAAGGCGGGCAGAAGCGAAGCGACTGCCACTGAGCCAGAACCCAGCCAAGGTTGAGATGTGCGGGAGCCCCGCCGCCGGGCGGCAGACATATAAGGTCGATCGCGAGTTCCGCACGAGCCGGAGAGCACTTAATGTGCTCTCCGTGCGAGTCAGGACTGTCCGAGCAGGCGACCTTATATGTCTGCCGCCCGGCGGCGGGGCTCCTCGCCCGAACCCTCAGCTAGTTCTTCAGCGAGTTCAGCGGTGCCGGGAAGCGTCCACCACGGTGGGCAAGCACGGTGCCGGCGTTGGGGTTCACCGGCATGATGGGCGCACGGCCAAACAGACCGCCGTACTCGACGCAGTCGCCCACGCCCTTGCCGATAGCGGGAATCACGCGCACGGCCGTGGTCTTATTGTTGATGACGCCGATGGCCATCTCGTCGGCGATGATGCCGGCGATGGTCTCGACCGGGGTGTCGCCGGGGATGGCGATCATGTCCAGGCCAACGGAGCACACGCAGGTCATGGCCTCGAGCTTCTCGAGCGAAAGCGCGCCGGCCTCGACGGCGGCGATCATGCCGGCGTCCTCGGACACGGGGATAAAGGCGCCCGAGAGACCGCCCACGCTGGAGCTGGCCATGACGCCGCCCTTCTTGACGGCGTCGTTGAGCATGGCGAGCGCGCAGGTCGTGCCCGGGCCACCGCAGGTGCCCACGCCGATAATCTCGAGGATGCGAGCAACGGAGTCGCCAATGGCGGGCGTAGGCGCCAGCGACAGGTCGACGATGCCCTTCTCGACACCCAGTCGATGGGCGGCCTCGCGGCTCATGAGCTCGCCGGCACGGGTGATCTTAAAGGCGGTCTGCTTAATCTTCTCGGCGACTTCCATCATCGAGGCGGAGTCGGACAGCTTCTCCAGGGCTGCCGCCATAACGCCGGGGCCCGAGACGCCAACGTTGATGACGGCGTCGGCCTCGCCACCGCCGTGGACGGCGCCCGCCATAAACGGGGAGTCCTCGACCATGTTGGCAAAGCAGACAAACTTGGAGGCGCCAACGGAATCCTCATCTGCCGTAAGCTTGGCGGCATCGATGATGGTCTGGGCGGCCATGAGCACGGCGTCCATGTTGATGCCGGCACGCAGGCTGGCGACGTTGACGCTGGAGCAGACGCGGCTGGTGGTAGCGAGCGCCTGGGGGATGGACTGGATGACGCGGCGGTCGGCGTCGCCGATGCCCTTCTGAACGAGCGCGGAGAAGCCGCCCAGGTAATCGATGCCGAGCGTCTCGGCCGCGCGGTCGAGGGCATGCGCGATGGGGGTGAGGTCCTCATCCTTGCAGCATGCGGCGATCTGCGCCACCGGGGTGACGGAAACGCGCTTGTTGACGATGGGGATACCGTACTCGCGCTCGAGGTTCTCGGCGGTCTCGACCAAGTGCTCAGCCGTGTGCGTCACGTGGTCGTAGATCTTCGTGCACATGCGGTCGAGGCTCTCGTCGCCGCAACCCATGAGCGAAACACCCATGGTGATGGTCCTGATGTCGAGGTTCTGCTCCTCAACCATGCCGCGGGTTTCCGCGATTTCTGCGGGCGTGATCGCCATCCTTGCACTCCTATCTGCCAAAACGAGCATAGCCTTATCTATTCTAACGTGCCGCACGTGCCAAGTGGCGCGTGCGGCACGTTTTGGTGCTCGGTTGTTTCCGTTGTGTTACTGCCCAAAGACCTCTTCGGCGATGCGCGCGCTTTCGGCGGCATCCTTGGCGTAGTAGTCCGCGCCGATCTGCTTGGCGTATTCGGGGGTGAGCACGGCGCCACCTACGATGATCTTGACGCCCGGAACCTCGGCATGGAGCAACTTGATGGTCTCCTCCATAGCGACGACCGTGGTGGTCATAAGCGCCGAGAGGCCGACGAGCTTAATGTCGCGCTCCCGTACGGTCTTGAGTACCTCTTGCGGGTCGACGTCGCGGCCTAGGTCAAAGACGGTGTAGCCGTAGTTATCGAGCAGCATCTTGACGATGTTCTTACCGATGTCGTGGATATCGCCCTTCACGGTGGCCACGCAGATCTTGCCCTTGTCGGCAATCTCGCCGGCGGGCATCAGGCGCTTGATGGTGTCAAAGCCCACACGCGCGGCCTCGGCCGAGGCCATAAGCTGCGGCAAGAAGAACTTGCCCTGGTCAAAGAGGACGCCAACCTCGTCGAGGGCGGGGATAAAGTGATTGTTGATGAGGTCCATGGCGTCATGGTCTGCCAGCAGACGCTCGGTCTCGGCCGCGATCTCGCCTTTGCGGCCCGAGACGACCATGCGACGAATCGGGTCGTCGTTGCTGTCAGTGCCGGCGGTGCCAGCAGCGGGCGCGGTGTCGGTCGATACTGCCTGAGCCGCCGCCGGGTTCGCGGCGATCTTGTACGGATCGGTCCAGCCGGCGTAGCGTTCGATGTATCCGGTCGAGCCCTCGTCCTCAACGCTCAGGACGCGATAGCTGTAGACGGTATCCATAAAGCGCTTGGAGCCCGGGTTCATGATGGGGGCATCGAGGCCCGCGCCAAAGGCGGCGGCCAAAAAGACCGAGCCCAGCAGCGGGCGGGCAGGCAGGCCAAAGCTGATGTTCGACACGCCGAGCGCGCACTTGACGCCCAGGCGTTCCTTGCACAGGGACATGGCGCGCAGAATCTGTTCGGCCTGGCGTTGATTGGTCGAGGCGGTCATGACCAGGCAGTCGATGAGGATGCGGTCCGGTCCGATACCGTAGCGTGCAGCCTCGGTTACGATGCGCTCGGCGATGGCGAAGCGAGCCTCGGCGGTATCGGGGATGCCGTCTTCGTCGAGCGTGAGGCCGACAACGTTGGTGCCGTAGTGGGCGACTAGGGGAAAGATCTCGTCCATGATTTGCCGTTTGCCATTGACCGAGTTGATGATGGGCTTGCCGGCGTAGCGGCGCACGGCTGCCTCGACGGCTGCGGGGTCGGTGGAGTCGATCTGCAGCGGCAGCAGCGTGGAGCCCTGGAGCTGCTCGGTCGCCTGCTGGATGATCTTGACCTCGTCGATCTCGGGCAGGCCTACGTTGACGTCCAGGATGTCGGCGCCCTGTTCCTGCTGGCTGATGCCCTGGCTCACGACGTAGTCCAGGTCGTCGTCGCGCAGGGCCTGTTGCAGGCGCTTTTTGCCGGTGGGATTGATGCGCTCGCCGATGACGGCGATCTTGTGGCCGTCGCAGGGGAGGTCCACGACCGTCTGGGCGCTCGTGACCGACATACTGGGCTTGCGGTGACGCGGGCTGGGCGTGTGGTTGTCGATGAGGGTGCGAAGTGCCGCCATGTGCGTGGGCGTGGTGCCACAGCAGCCACCTACGACGCTCACGCCGTCCTCAATCATGCCGGCGACGGCCTCGGCGTATTCGGGTGCCTGGATGTCAAAGACGGTATTGCCGTCATCGTCCACGCGGGGCAGTCCCGCATTGGCCTGCACCATAACGGGCTTGTCGGTGACGGTGAGCATACGCGCGGCGAGTCCTCGGAGCTCGGCCGGGCCCTGGCTGCAGTTGATGCCCAAAACATCGGCGCCGATGGCGTCGAGGGTGATGGCGGCGACCTCGGGGCTCGTTCCCAGGAAGGTACGGCCGTCTTCCTCAAAGGTCATGGTGGCAAAGACGGGCAGGTCGGAGTTCTCGCGGCAGGCGAGGACCGCCGCCTTGATCTCGGCAAGGTCAGTCATGGTCTCGATAATAAAGAGGTCCACACCCGCATCGACGCCGGCACGCACTTCCTCGGCAAAGAGGTCATAGGCCTCGTCGAAGCTCAGGGTGCCCAAGGGGCGAAGCAGCGCGCCGATGGGACCGATATCGCCGGCGACGTAGTGGGCACCGGCCGCGCGAGCGCAGGCGACAGCGGCGGCAAAGACATCTGCCACGGTGGCGGCACCGTCGAGCTTGTGGGCGTTGGCGCCAAAGGTGTTGGCGGTGATCACGTCGCAGCCGGCCTCGACGTACTGACGCTGGATGTCGGTAATGACTTGGGGCTCCTCAAAGTTGAGCAGCTCGGGCAGGGCGCCGGCCTTCATGCCGGCCGCTTGCAGCATGGTGCCCATGCCGCCGTCGAACAGCAGGTGCCCCGTGCCCTCGATGGCGGCACGCAAGCGATCGTCCTTAATGTGCAGGTCGTCGATCGTGCGTGTCTTGTATACAGCGCCATTACGACGGGCAGCATCAACGGGCGCCGCCAGCGCGGCACCGTCCAGATCATGAGTGATAAGCGGAGTAAACATCGAGGGCTCCTAATGGCTGGAATAGCAGGTGGTGTGGGCGGCGCGGAAGCGGCAGTGCTCGCGCATGCGGCAGATATTGCAGGTGGGGCGGCCCTGGGCGTCGTGGACCTCGCCGTCAAACAGACCGATCACTGCGGTCACACTCTTGGTGGGCATGAGCAGGCTGGTAGGTGTGACGGTAAGCCCGATGAGCCGCGTGGCGTTGAGCGCAGCCACGATTGAGTGCTGGGCCGTAAGCGGGCAGTCGCCGTAGCCGGGGCTGAAGCGCCAGTTACCGGCGAGTCCGTGTGCGGCGGCCACAGCCTTGACCTGCTGGTCCATCTGCTCGACGGCGGCTTCTACATAGGCAGAGCATGCGGCGTCGAGCACGGCTCCCTCTAGGGGTTGCTGGGCTCCCGTGGTGCGCAGGCGACGCTCAGCGTCCATGCCGAGGGTGCATACCATGAGTGCGGCAAAGCGGGCGTCTTTGAGGTGGCGATAGATATCGCGACCGCGCAGCTCAACGTTGGTGCCGACCAGACGGATGCTGGGCTCTCCCTGCTCATCGACGCCCGTGGCATCGACGGCAAAAACGCGGCGCACGCCACGGGGCTCAATGTCCAGTTCCAGACGCTCAACGACAAGCTCAATACGCTGCGACAGCTCGGGCTCAATCTGCTGACCGCCGTAGCCCAGATACCGCAGCATCTCGGCACGGTCGACACGAGGGTGGTGAGCAGCGTCGATACGGTAAAGCGCCGGCGACGCAAGGTCGGCCGGCACTTCAACAACGGTTGTATCGACGTGCGGTTTTTCCATTACCCCAGGCGCTCCATAATGGTTGCGGCGATCGCAGGACGATTCATAGTGTACAGGTGCAGACCGTCGGCACCGTGCTCTTTGAGGTCGCAAAGCTGACGGGCGGCATAATCTACACCGGCTGCCTGCAGGCTCGCGGGGTCGTTCTCGTATTTGGCGAGAATCTTGATGACGGGGGAGGGCAGCGACGCACCGCACATAAAGACCATGCGGCTGATCTGCGACTTGCCCATAAACGGCATGATGCCCGCAGTAATGGGCACGGTGATACCGGCCTTGTCGGCAAGCTCGCGAAAACGGTAGAAGCACTCGTTGTCAAAAAAGAGCTGCGTCACAAAGAAGCTCGCGCCGGCGTCCTGTTTTTGCTTGAGGTGCTCGACCGAGAGGTTGAGATCCTCACAGGCAATGTGGCCCTCGGGGTAGGCTGCGGCGCCCACGCAAAAGCCGGCGTCGACGAGCTCGGGGATGAGGTCGCGGGCGTAGGCGTAGTCCGAGGCGGGCTTGTCGTCCTCGGTCGCGCCAGCGGGAAGATCGCCGCGCAGAGCCAGTACATTTTCTACGCCGGCGGAGTGGTATTCGTCGATCTTGGCGGCGATATCGGCGTGCGAGCGGCCCACACAGGTAAGATGTGCCACCGAGGGTGTATCGAATTCGCTCGTAATCATATGCGCTATGGGGGCGGTGGTGGCACCGTTGCCGGAGCCGCCGGCCGAGCAGGTGACCGAGACAAAGCTCGGCGAAAGCTTGCACAGATTGCCTGCCACTTCGCGAGCCGTATCGAGGGTCAGCTCGCCCTTGGGCGGGAACATCTCAAACGAAACGGGCGCGGTGCCCTGGGATGCTGCCTGCTTAAAAACCTCATCGACGCGCATATCGTGCTCCTTTAGATGCCTGGGTGCGATGTTTTGTTGCAAGGATTCTACAGCACCACTGTGCTAAGGTGGAGTTTCTCTCTCGATTTGGGGATACCAATCGAAAATGCTTCGCTATCGGCATTTCCTATAACAGGGCAGTCAATGTAGGATGGGGCTATATTGAATGGTATCTGATGCGAAATACCAGTTAAGAAAGCCCCGTCCCAAATTGACTACCCTTAAACCATGGGGAGAGGTCTGCAATTTATGCAGTTGATTGGCTGTTGAGGGTGGCAACGCCACCTCGATAGGGTAACCTCAATGATTGGTTTCGCGACGGCAACATAACGGTAATGTCGCGGAAACACGGCGAGTCTAAGCTATGACTCGTTCGTTAGTAATCAACACCGCTTCTCACGCGGTGCCGATACGAAGGGAGTTCCGTATGGCCGAACTTACTGACCGCTTCGGGACCATGGTGTTCTCTGAGGAAGTCATGAAGGACTACCTCCCCAAGGACATTTGGAAGCGCCTTGCTGCAACCCTCGAGGGCGGTGAGCCGCTCGACCTGGATGTGGCCAACGCCGTTGCCCATGCCATGAAGGTCTGGGCCATCTCCAAGGGAGCGACGCACTACGCGCACTGGTTCCAGCCGCTTTCGGGCATTACTTCCGAGAAGCACGACAGCTTCCTGGAGCCCAACCACGACGGCACCGCCATTACCAAGTTTACGGGCAAGAACCTCATCCAGGGCGAGCCCGATGCCTCCAGCTTCCCCAACGGCGGCCTACGCGCCACCTTCGAGGCCCGTGGCTACACCGCTTGGGATCCCACCAGCCCCGCCTTTATCAAGGACGATGTCCTGTGCATCCCCACGGCTTTCTGCTCCTACACGGGCGAGGCCCTGGACAAGAAGACCCCGCTGCTGCGCTCCATGACCGCGCTCTCGCGTGAGTCCAAGCGCGTTTTGGCGCTGTTTGGCAAGACCCCCAAGAAGGTCGTTCCTTCTGTGGGCGACGAGCAGGAGTACTTCCTGATCAAAAAGGACGCCTATCGCAAGCGCAAGGACCTGGTCATCACCGGCCGAACCCTCTTTGGTGCTGCTCCCTGCAAGGGCCAGGAGCTCGAGGAGCACTACTTTGGCGCTATCCGCCCCACCGTCTCGGCCTATATGAAGGATCTGGACGATGAACTGTGGGCGCTTGGCATTCCCGCCAAGACCAAGCACAACGAGGTCGCTCCCTGCCAGCATGAGCTCGCACCGGTCTATGGCGAGGTCAACGAGGCCATCGACCAGAATCTGGTCATGATGGAGAAGATGAAGCTCATCGCCTCCCGCCACGACTTGGTCTGCCTGCTGCACGAGAAGCCCTTCGAGGGCATCAACGGTTCGGGCAAGCACAACAACTGGTCGCTTGGCACCGAGTCCGAGAATCTGCTCGATCCGGGCGACACCCCGCTCGACAACCTGCAGTTCATCGTCTTCCTCACCGCGGTGATCGAGGCCGTCGATAACTATCAGGAGCTCCTGCGTGCCTCCGTTGCCTCGGCCGGCAACGACCATCGTCTGGGCGCCAACGAGGCTCCTCCGGCGATTATGTCCATCTTCCTGGGCGACCAGCTTACCGAGGTCGTCGAGAAGATCATCGATGGCAAGGCTTCCGTCCATGCCACGCGCGGCGTGCTCGACCTGGGCGCCGATACCCTGCCCAAGCTGATGCAGGACAACACCGACCGCAACCGCACCTCCCCGTTTGCCTTCACCGGCAACAAGTTCGAGTTCCGTGCCTGCGGCTCCGAGCAGAACGTCTCCGACTCCAACCTGGTGCTCGATGCCGCCGTGGCCAAGTCACTCAAGTCCTTCGCCGACGCGCTTGAGGGTACGCCCGAGGATGAGTTCCAGGACGCCGCGCTCGAGTACTGCAAGAAGGTCCTGACCGACCACCAGCGCATCCTGTTCTCCGGTGACGGCTACTCCGACGAGTGGCCCGTCGAGGCCGAGAAGCGCGGCCTTGCCAACAACAAGACCACGGCCGATGCCCTGCCCGCCTTTGTTTCCGATAAGGCCATTGCGCTCTTTGAGGAGACGGGCGTCCTGACCAAGGCCGAGGCTCAGTGCCGCTACGATTGCAAGCTCGAGAAGTACAACAAGCTCATGAACATCGAGGCCACCACGATGGTTCGCGAGGCGCGTCGTACCTATCGCCCGGTCATTACCGCCTATGCCACCAAGGTCGCTAAGGGCCTTGAGACTATTCGTGCCGCCGGTGCCGAGGCCGCCATGCAGTGCGAGCAGAACACACTCAACAAGCTCTGCAACGGCATCACCGCCATCAACGACTCCATCAAGGCGCTCGACGCCGTGCATCAGAAGGCCGAGGCTCTCGATGGCCAGGAGCAGGCCAACGTGTATGCACATGAGGTCGTTCCCGCTATGGATACGCTGCGCGCCGCCGTGGATGCCATGGAGGAGATTGTGGCCGCTGACTACTGGCCGGTCCCGACCTACGACGACATTCTGTTCTATGTGTAACAGACACGTTTGATTTTGTGTGCGAGGGGGTCTCGCCTGTGCGAGGCCCCTTCTCTTTTGCCGCTTTGACCTGCTTTGAACTTGCAGCCGAGCGAGCGTTTCGCGCGGGGCATCTTAAAAGTTGTAACCTGTTTTGGCATGCGGACGTTCCGGGCGTTTGTTCATAAAGGGGAGGATGATCCGATGAGGGTATTCGATATCGTGTTTAGCCCGACCGGCGGAACGGAAAGGGCGTCTGGCTACATTGCCAATGCGTTGGAAGGGGAAACCGTTGCTGTAGATCTGACCGATAGCGGGCTTGGTTTTCGCACGGTTGCGATGACAAAAGAGGATGTAGCCGTGATCGCGGTACCCTCGTATGGCGGGCGAGTCCCGGCTGTGGCTGCGGAGCGCTTGGGTATGATGCGGGGAAACGGTGCGCAGGCGGTTCTGGTTTGTGTTTACGGAAACCGCGCGTATGAGGACACGCTGGTCGAGCTTGAGGATGCGGCAAAGGGCGCGGGCTTTCGGGTGATCGCGGCGGTTTCTGCCATCGCCGAGCATTCTATTGTTCGCCAGTTTGCAGCCGGTCGGCCAGACCCACAGGACGCGGCGCAGCTCGCTGGGTTTGCGAATCAGATTCAGCAAAAGATATCTGCAGGAGATGCTTCTGAGCTGGCTATTCCGGGCAATCGTCCCTATAAGAAGGCCGGGGGCGCCGGTATGGTGCCCAAGGCCACAAAAGAGTGCACCGCTTGCGGAGCTTGTGCCGCAGTGTGTCCCGTTGGCGCTATCGATAAAGACGATCCCAAGCGGGTGGACAAAAAGGCCTGCATTTCCTGCATGCGTTGCGTTGCCGTGTGTCCGTGGGGCGCTCGCGCGGTAAATCCCGTCATGCTCTCTGCGGCTACCAAGATGTTGAGCAAAGCCTGCTCTGAGCGAAAAGAATGCGAGCTGTTCATCTAGCGCAAGGGCGTTGAGTACTTTTCGTCTTATAACGGCAAAAAGAACGAACCCGTCGGACCTTACATCCGGCGGGTTCGAACATTTTAAAGTTGGTGCCCCCAGCGGGATGTCCGCGTGCGGCTGGCGCCGCCCGCATTCGCTGCGTCGCTTCACTCCTTGCGTGCTGCGCTGGAAAACGCTTGCGCGTTTCCTCAGCTCCGCACCCTGTCGGGTTCGAATCCCGGCGCATGGGTAGCAAAAAGCCCGCTACCGAATTGGCAACGGGCTTCTCAGATTCTGTGGTGCCCCCAGCGGGATTCGAACCCGCGATATCCACCTTGAAAGGGTGGCGTCCTTGGCCGCTAGACGATGGGGACAGCGGGAAAGAGTATAGCAGACTTTTTTGCCGGCGCGTATATCGTTGGTAAACTGGAAAACCACCACACAGGAGCCGACTCTCTATCCCGATCTTCAAACATCTCAACCTGTAACATCTGGGCGGGCAAATCGGCTCTATCTGTTACAGATCGAGACAGACGGCGGGCGTCGGGACGAATATCTCAATCTGTAACAGTAGGACGACTTTCAACGGCCTAGATGTTACAGATCGAGACAAACAAACGTGGCAGATCAAAACCACCACAAAGGTGCCTGTCCCCTTTGTGGTGGCGGGGCGTTAGAGGAGGAGCTTCATCGCGGCGTCGTGGGCGGCGTGCTCGTAAGTGTCGTCGAGGGGCTTGAGCGGCAGCAGAGCGGTGGCCCGTGCATCGCCACGGCGCTCGAGAGCGTGGGCGATGAGCCAGTCGGCGAGCTCGGGGTTCTTGGGCAGTGCCGGTCCGTGTAGGTACGTGCCGATGACGCCCTTGTAGATGATGCCCTCAAAGCCATCGTCGCCGTTGTTACCGGTACCCGTGACGACGGACGTTCCGAGCGGCGTGGCCTCTGCATCGAGCAGGGTGCGGCCGCCGTGGTTCTCGAATCCCACAAAGGGCTCGGGTGACAGGTCGGTCTTGACGGCGACGTTGCCGATCAGACGGTCGGAGCCGCGCACGGTCTCGGCGGCAATGACGCCCAGGCCCTCGATGCGATTCTCGCCCATATAGTACGAACGGCCGAGCAGCTGATAGCTGCCACAGATAGCGAGCAGCGAGCCGCCATCCTCAACATAGGCCGCGACCTTGTCTTTTTGAGCGAACAGCTCGTGTGCCACGGCCAGCTGATCGCGGTCGGAGCCACCGCCCATCATGACGATGTCGGCGTCGGTGAGATC
Source organism: uncultured Collinsella sp. (assembly GCA_937943045.1). Taxonomy (GTDB): domain Bacteria; phylum Actinomycetota; class Coriobacteriia; order Coriobacteriales; family Coriobacteriaceae; genus Collinsella. The sequence goes on from CALEBN010000027.1 coordinate 75,056, forward strand.
GAGCGACTCGCCCATACGGACCTCGTCCACGCGCACGGGGATGCCACGCCAGGCGCAGCGGCACTCGAGGGCAATGACGTTGCCGCCGTCGCCATAGAGGTTGAGGGCATCGGGATACAGGTAGACGATGCGTAGCGGGCGCGAAAGCTCGACCGGCGCAATGTTGGTGGGGACAGCGCTGCCATCGGCGCGCGTTACGGCGTGGGAGGCGACCGAGCTCGCATCGGTGCTCTTAAGCTCGTCGAGCTCCTTGATCAGCGGCGGGAAGGCCGTGTAGTTGGCGACGGCGTAGAAAGTATCACCAGCCTCCTCGTCCGCCACGGCACCGATCGCCTGCTCGATATTCGAGATGATGGCGGAGTCGATGCCGGCGTACTTCAGGCGTACCTGCATATCGTGCGCGCGCGTACCCCCGACAAAGGCGATAAGACCTGGGGTATCGGCGATGCGCTCGAAGTCGACGTCGTAGATCCACGATACATCGTGGCCGTCGGCGTCGTTGTCGTTCAGGAAGAAGGCGCAGAGCCTGCCGCCTGCCGTTTTAATGGACTGGATCTGTCGATCGAAGCCCACGGGATTCTTGGCCAGGTTTGCCTCGACGGTACGGCCGGCGATCTCCCAGCGGCCCATGCGTCCGCCGGCGGGGACGTAGGCATCGAGCGTGGGCTGTAGGTGAGCTGCGTCCACGCCCAGCTCGCGCGCCGCAAAGAAGGCGGCGGCAACGTTGTAGACCATGTACAGGCCGTTGTAGCGCGTGACGATGTGCGTTGCAGGTGCGTCGGTATCGGGTCCAAAGTTCAGGTCAAAGCCGTAGCCACTGCAGGTGAGCTCAACGCCTGTCACGCGACGGACCAGCGCGGGACGACCCCAACCGCACGAAGGACAATGATAGGCGCCGAGTTGGCCGTACTGCACATAGTCGTACTCCAGCGGCGCGTTGCACTGCGAGCAAAAACGCGAGTCGCTAATGCGATCGGACTCGGTGCCCGTGGCGCCGTCGATGCCAAAGGCGATGCTCGTGTTGGGGACGCGTGCGGCGATCGAGGCGCACAGCGGATCGTCGGCGTTATAGATGAGCGTCGTTGCCGGCGAAAGCTCCAGCGCGTGGGCGATGACGTCCTGGGTGTGGTCGATCTCGCCGTAGCGGTCCAGCTGGTCGCGGAACAGGTTGAGCAGCACAAAGTAGGTCGGCTTGAGCTTGGGCAGGACGCGCACCGTGTAGAGCTCGTCGCACTCAAAGACGCCTACGCGCTTGCTGCTGGCGGTTCGCTTAAGGTTGCCGCGTGCCTCGAGCAACGCGCCCACCACGCCCGGCTCCATGTTGTTGCCGGCGCGGTTGCATACCACGGTGGCGCCGCTGGCGGCAACGGCATCGGCGATGAGGTTGGAGGTAGTGGTCTTGCCGTTGGTGCCGGTGATCACCACGCTGCGGTCGACAAGGCCCGCGAGGTCGCTTAGCAGCTCGGGGTCGATCTTCATAGCGATGCGGCCGGGGAGTACGCCGCCCTGGCGCTTAAGGACGGAGCGCAGTCCCCAGCGGGCGATATCGCTCGAGGCGCAGGCGAGAGATGAGCGGAAGTTCATGAAGCCGTTCCTAACGTGAATGACATGGTCGTGACGTTTGTGCCGTTAAAAGCCGTAGCGGCGCGCAAATTCCTGGGCAAGCTGCGATACGTCTTCGCAAGCGCTGGCCCAGGGGGCAAAGTCGGGAGTATCCGAGATGATGCCGTCGGCCTCCCAAACTGCCTGATGCGAAAGGTCCCAGGGGTCGTGCGGTTCGGGCCGGCAGGGAAGGTACGGTGTCTGGTACATGGGATTCAGCAAGAAGAACGCGCCGCCCTCGCAGCGGTTGGCAAACTCACGCAGCGCGCGTGTCGCCGGGCGCATCTTGTTCGTTTTGAACAGCAAGATCGTGCGGGCGAGCAGGTACCAGGGGGAGTTCTCGAGGGTATCGGCCCCCATCTGCTCCTCGAGCTGGTGGGCCAGGGCAAAAAAGTCGTTCTCGTCTTCTAGGCGAGCGAGGGCGAGTAGCACGGTGCCTGCAGCTCGGGTGGGATAGCCTTCCGCCTTAAGGACGCGGCGGGCGTAGTTGGCGGCAGCACGGTAGCGAGCGCTCGCCATGCACAGCTGCGAGATGGCCTCGAGCGTGTGGAGCCACCCGATAAGAGCCGGCTCGCTTACGGTGAGATCGGCCGCCGTCACGCCGTCTGCCAGCACCTTGTTGGCCCAGTAGTGCGGGGCCTCCATGTCGAACCCGGGCACGCTTTGCTGCAGGTAATCGGTCGTGGTCGCCTCGAGTTTCATCAGGTCGCCCAGACAGGCGTCGACGGGCGTGTCCGCCAAAATGATGGCGAGCAGCTGGGCATCGACGGCCAGCGCGTCGAGGCGGACGATCTTGAGCAGCTCATCGCGCGTATCGTCGAACAGGTGGTTGCGCGTCTGTTCAAACTCCTCGTCGCTGCCCATGTCCTCGATGCGATGGAGCTCGTCGAGCAGGTGGCGGTGGACGCCTGCATAGGACAGCAGTGCCTGGGCATGCTCGGTCTGCGCATACTTATGAGGGTTGACGCTCACGTCGTTATGGACAAGCTCGCGTGCTGCATCGGTGAGTTCGGGGTGCGACGCAAGGTAGGCGCGCTCCAGGTAGGCGGGGATGTAGACGCTCGGATCCATTAGAGGTCTCCTCCCTTAAACGGCAGGCCCTGCTCGGCCGCCCGCAGGATGCGCTCGTCAATCTGGGAACGCACGATATCGTTGGTGGCGACCCAGGCGGCAAAGCTGGCGTTGTCGGGGGCGCCCAAGCCCTCTTGCAGTACCGGCGTCGCCTCGGACAGCGCAAGGACAAGCTCGTCGGTGGAGCCCACGCCCACGTTGACGCGGGCATAGACGCCATCGGGAAACTCGGTTTGGAAATAGAGCGCCTCGGCTGCGTGTGGGCACGAGCGTGCAAGGATGCGCAAGTAGTGCTCGGCGCCCTCGTAGTCCAGCTCGCGCCAGGCAGCGCTCATCAGCGCGATGAGCGTCCATGGGTCCAAGTCGCGCTCCGCGTCCTTGGGACGACGGCGTAGCGGCGTGTTGGTGAGATAGGGGACGGAGTGGGCAGAGCGAAAGCGCTTGAGCTCCTCGGCGGGGTATTCGAGCTTAGCCATGGCGAGCATTGCGGTGTGGCGGACGCCGGCCGGATCGTTGGGGGCAAAGTCGAGGCTGCAGTTTGCGGCTTCGAGCGACATGCGATAGCGGCCGCTAATGAGGGCGCGTGACGCAAGGGCGGCAAGCCAGCGCAGGTAGGGACGGCGCATAAGGTCGCCTGCGGCCTCGCGCTCGTAGGGGTCCTGCGCCGAGGCGATCTTGAGTGCCAGGTCGTGCTCGACTTCATCGCGCTTGGATACCAAGTACTGTACGTACTCCTCGTTGGAGTTGGCGGTGAGGGCGATCAACATGCGCTGGGCATCCCAGTTGGTGGGGTCGAGCGCGGCTGCCTCGCGAAGCATGTTCTCGGCAGCGGCCTCTTCTTGCTCTGCCTGGGTATCGTCAGGGATAAAGGGAATGCGGTAGTCGACAGCCTCGACCACCTTGGCAATGAGGTGCCCGGCGCGGTCGCGGTCGTGCACGATAAGCGGCGCGGGGTTGCGGGTGAATTGTTCCATCAGACGCTCTACGGCGGCACCGTCGGTGAGCGGGATATTGTCGCGGCGCAAGGCCTCAAGAACGAGGCGATGGCAATCCTCTTGAATGGGATCGAATGCCATGGGGCCTCCTTTGCTGCGGTTAGGGTTCAAATGTCTCTATATAAGGTTCTAGTTTACCCGCATGTGGCACACCGGGGGTGCCGCACTTGGACATGCACCTTTGCACCACGAAGACGGATGTCGCACAAATGTCGGCACCTTGGACGACTGAGTGGTATCACGGTGCCGCAAACGGTCGATTTTTGGCGGCGAACGGGGCACATTTTGGAGGGGCACCGTCCTGCCCGGGATATGTGGTCAACCTTGATAAAACGTTTGCCCAGCTTGGGAGTATGAATGCCCCACAAGGGTCTTCAGGGATAGAAAAAACGTTTCATCATTGTCGGCTTTAGGTGAATAACTGACCAACCAGAACGGTAGAATAGTGTTTGTCTGAGCGTTGAGACGTTTAGACATCGCGCATTGTCATCGCCGGCAACGCGCAAAACGGTCCTAACGGAGCCAATTGGGTGCTCCGTTATATACGCAAGTCTAAGAGGGGCTTGTTTAGGAGGCACAGTATGGGACGTTTTACCAATCCTCGCGATCTGTACTTTGGTGAGGGCGCTCGCCACGAGGTGAAGAACCTCAAGGGCAAGAAGGCCATCATCGTTTCTGGCGGCAGCTCTATGCGCCGCGGCGGGTTCCTGCAGGACGTTGAGGCCGACCTCAAAGAGGCCGGCATGGAGGTCAAGCTGTTCGAGGGCGTCGAGTCCGATCCGTCCATCGAGACGGTCATGAAGGGCGCCGAGGCCATGCGCGAGTTCGAGCCCGACTGGATTATCGCCATCGGCGGCGGCTCGCCCATCGATGCCGCTAAGGCCATGTGGGTCTTCTACGAGTATCCCGAGGAGTCCTTCGATAACATCATCCAGCCGTTCAGCTTCCCCGAGCTGCGTCAGAAGGCTCACTTCTGCGCCATCTCCTCTACCTCCGGTACCGCTACCGAGGTCACTGCCTTCTCCGTCATTACCGACTACGCCAAGGGCATCAAGTACCCGCTGGCCGACTTCAACATCACCCCTGATGTCGCCATCGTCGACCCCGAGCTCACCTACACCATGCCCGCCAAGCTGTGCGCTCACACCGGCATGGACGCTCTGACCCACTGCATGGAGGCCTACGTTTCCACCTGCGCTTCCATGTTCACCGACGCCAACGCTCTGCACGGCATCCGCGAGATCGTCGAGTGGCTGCCCAAGTCCTATGCTGGCGACCATGAGGCCCGTCAGCACATGCATGAGGCTCAGTGCATCGCCGGTATCGCCTTCTCCTCGGGCCTGCTCGGCATTGTTCACTCCATGGCTCACAAGACCGGTGCTGCCTTCGAGAACGGTCACATCATCCACGGTGCTGCCAACGCCATGTACCTGGGCAAGGTCATCCAGTGGAACTCCAAGGATCCCCGTGCTGCCGAGCGTTATGCTTACGTGGCCAAGGAGATCCTGCACCTTCCCGGCGAGACCAACGAGGAGCTCATCGCTGCGCTCGTCCAGAAGATTCGCGACCTCAACGACCAGCTCAACATTCCGCAGTCCATCAAGGATTACGCGAATGGTGGCGTGAAGGTCGACGCCGAGAACCCGCAGATGGTTTCCGAGGAGGAGTTCCTCGCCAAGCTGCCCGAGATCGCCGCGAACGCCGAGACCGACGCCTGCACGCCCGAGAACCCGCGTGAGACCAAGGCTGCCGACTTCGAGAAGATCCTCAAGGCCTGCTACTACGACACCGACATCGATTTCTAATCGACTCTTGTTATCGTAACGAGGGGCTCCGCACGTATCCGTACGGAGCCCCTTTCTTTTTTATTATTAGAGAATGGGATAGTTATGGCTGCAATTTTCAATAGCCCCAGCAAGTACATCCAGGGTCCGGACGAGCTCGCAAAGCTCGGCTCCTATGTCGAGCCGCTCGGTGCTAAAGCCCTCGTTATCGTGACGCCTTCGGGCAAGAAGCGCGTCGGCGCCAAGATCGAGGGCGGCTTTGCCAAGGCTAAGGCCGAGCTGCTGTTTGAGGACTTTAACGGCGAATGCTCCAAGGGCGAGGTCGATCGCCTGGTTGCGCTCGCCCGCGACAACGGTTGCGACATCATCGTCGGCGTCGGTGGCGGCAAGATCCTCGACACCGCGAAGGCCGTCGCCTATTACCTGGAGTCCCCGGTTATCATTTGCCCCACCATTGCTTCGACCGATGCTCCGTGCTCGGCACTTTCGGTGCTCTACACCGACGACGGCCAGTTCGACAAGTATCTCTTCCTTAAGGCAAACCCCAATATTGTCCTTATGGATACGACGGTTATCGCGGCGAGCCCGGTGCGCCTGACGGTTTCCGGCATGGGCGATGCGCTCGCAACCTACTTTGAGGCCCAGGCGACGCATGATGCCGACGGCGGCACTTGCGCCGGCGGCAAGGGCGGCATGGCCGGCCTGGCGCTCGCCAAGCTCTGCTACGAGACGCTTATGGCCGATGGCGTCAAGGCCAAGGTCGCGCTGGAGAAGGGTGCGCTCACGCCTGCCGTCGAGCACATCATTGAGGCCAATACGCTGCTTTCGGGCATTGGCTTTGAGAGCTCGGGCCTTGCTGCTGCTCATGCCATCCACAATGGCCTGACGATGCTGCCCGAGTGCCACGGCATGTATCACGGCGAGAAGGTCGCCTTTGGCACCATCGTCCAGCTGGTACTCGAGGATGCCCCGACCGAGAAGCTCGAGGAAGTCTTGGGCTTCTGCATTGAGCTGGGCCTGCCGGTCACGATGAAGGAACTTGGCGTTGCCGAGCTTACGCGCGAGCAGGCCATGATTGTTGCCGAGGCCGCCTGCGCGCCCGATGACACCATGTGCAACATGCCGTTTGAGGTGACGCCGGAGATGGTCGCAAACGCCATCCTGGGTGCCGACGCGCTGGGCCACTACTATCTCATGGATGAGTAAATCAAGCTAAGGAAGGGGCAAAGCCAGCAGATGGCTTTGCCCCTTTTTGCTATGGTGCAAAGTGGCCTGTCTCCAATGCACAAGTTGGTGCAGGGGGCAGGTTACTTTGTACCAATCGTTGTTTGATGAAGGGCGGATTCTCGTATGGCGCTTCCCATGGTTTATGGCGGTCCCGGCCGGTATGTTCAGGGGCCGGGCGAACTTTCGCGTCAGGGCAGGTATTTGTCATGGTTGGGCTGCGCTGCTTATGTCTTGTTTGACCAGGGCACCGAGGATCGGCTGTGCAAGCAGATTGTCGATGGATTTCTGGACGAAGATCTAAGCGAGCCGTTCTTTAAGATTTATGACGGTCCGTGTACGGAAGAGGCCGTTGTCGAAATGGCTAAGGAAGCCCAGGCCGAGTATTGCGACATGGTGGTGGGTATTGGCGGCGGCAAAATGCTCGATATCGCCAAAGCAGTAGCGTTTTATGCCGAGCTGCCGTTGTGCGTATGCCCCACGGCGGCTTCGATGGACGGTCCGTGCAGCGCGATTTCCGATGCCGACCTGCAGGGTGTTGCAAATGCGGTCTTTAGAAACGAGCGTAATATGGCCAACGAGCAGGCCGAGGTGACCAAACAAAAGCTCGTGCAGCTCATGTGCGAGGCATAGCTTGGCGCTTGATTGACCTTGTGCAATCGAGGCGGCGATAGGCATAGGCTATTTGCCGCAAAGATGCGCCGCGTGTAATTTGCCCGAGGCGTGGGCCGATAGCGTATCATTATCTCTTGCTTGTTTGCACTGCTCAGGGAGGGGCCGCGCATGGCGCAGGAACACGATCTGTTTGATGACATTATCGAGATCAGCAAGGGTTTCGACTTTCTTAAAAACCCGCTTGGCGGTGTGACCGATGCACTCGATCCGTCGGCACCGCAGTGGAATCCTGCCGACTACAAGGAGCGTCCGCGCGGCAACACCATTCCGTGCCTGACCTGCAAAAACGAAAAGAGCGGTTGCACCGCGTGCATGGACGTGTGCCCGGTCAACGCTATCGAGGTCGAGGAAGACGCCATCGAGATCCTCGACTCCTGCCGCAAGTGCGGCCTGTGCGCCGCTGCCTGTCCGACCGAGGCGATCATCTCGCCGCGCCTGGCGCCCAAAAACCTGTATGACGATATCGTCTCTGCTGCTACGAGCCACGAGACCGCCTACGTTACCTGCACGCGCGCCCTTAAGCGCATGCCGCGCGAAAACGAGGTCGTCGTCGCCTGTGTGGGCGATATTACGGCCGAGACCTGGTTCTCGGTGCTGGCCGACTATCCCAACGTGAGCGTCTACCTGCCACTGGGCGTGTGCGATAAGTGTCGCAACACCGGTGGCGAGGATATTCTGGGCGAGGCCATCGCCACTGCCGAGGAGTGGGCCGGTACGGGCATGGGCCTGGAGGTCGACCCCAAGAGCCTCAAGTGCCATAAGCTTCGCGAGTACGAGCGCAAAGAGTACATGGAAAAGATCGCCCGTACAACGGGCCTGACGGTGACCAAGCTCAATCCGGCGACGGCGGCGCTGGCCTCGGTGACGCAGAAGTTGAAGGCCCACCGTCACCAGATTACGCAGCTGGAGCGCACGCTCAACACCATGTGCGGCACCACGACGACCAAGCGTCGCCGTACGCTTACGCACGGGCGCCAGCTGGTACTCTCGACGCTGCAAAACCATCCCGAGCTTGCCCAGAACATGCAGGTGAGCACGCCGGAGTGCGATTTTGACAAGTGCACGTCGTGTGGCGAGTGTGTCAACGTGTGCCCCACGTTTGCCTGCGATTTGGTGGGAAGCGGTCGCTTTGCACTGGAGTCCACGTATTGCCTAGGCTGTGGGGCCTGCGTCAAGGTGTGTCCCGAGCATGCGCTTAAGTTGGTTGAGCATGATGCATCCAACCTGGTCGTCGTCGATCCCGAGGCCGAGGAAAAGGCTGCGCAAAAGGCCAAGGCCCACGAGGAGGCCGAGAAGGTCAAGGCCGAGGCAAAGGCCAAGCTCGACAAGATGCTCGATCAGGTGGAGAAGCTCGCGGACTAGCTAAAAGAGCGTAAATGATGGCCGGTGGGACAGGTACTGCCCCGCCGGCCAAAAAAGTTGCGGTGGAATAGTTCCTGTTTTGCCCTTAAGCTGGTCATTCTAGGAACTATCCCACCGCAACTAATAGATGGTTAGTTCATACTGCTCTGGTGGGTCCCGCTGCCGTTATTGCGGCGGGTAACCGTCTCATGGAGTAAAAAGAACCCGGGAACCTGTTTGGTCTCGGTGTATTCCATAAGGATACCGTCGGCGTTGTAGGTCTGTCCGCGTATAACGGCGAGTGCGTTAAAGTCGTCGAGATCGAGCACGCGCGTATCCTCGGGCGTGGGATGCTCAATCGTTACATCGCGTTTGCCCGTGACAATCTTAATGCCAAGGTCTTCTTCGAGGTAACGATAGATCGAGTCGTTGACAATCTCGGGTGTCAGCCCCGGTACCTGTGAGCTTAGGTAATAGGAGTCGTCGGAGCACACGGCGTGTCCGTTTGCGTAACGGATGCGTTTGGCGCGCGTGAGCTCGCAGCCTTCGGGAAACCCGGTAATCCCGGAGAGTGCCTTGCTACAGACGAGGAGCTCAAAAACGGTGGTAACCGTTTTGAGCTCAAAGCCTCGACTGGCTGCGATTTCCTTAAAGGTCTCGAGTCCGCCGCCGCCACGACTCGTCTCGTCACTGATGTTGCGAATGACGCGCATGCCTTTGCCTTGCTGGGGGAGCACGTAGCCATCTGCCGCAAGCATCGAGATGGCGCGACGGACCGTCATGCGCGAACAGTCAAACAGCTGCGTGAGCTCAGTCTCCGAAGGCAGATAACTCTGATAGGCGTATGTGCCGTCGTCAATCGACTGCTTCACGTTGTCATAAATAGTTTGGAAGATGGCTCGCGCCATGACGGTCTCCTAGAGCTGGGTGCGTGAACGACGGATGAGGGCCGCCCGCGCAGGTGTCAATCGATTTACTTGCTGGGGTCGATTATATATTTACCCATGGCACGCAGGGCTGGGTCTGACAGGATGGCACCGAGTTCATCGAGGGAGGCTACCTTTGCGACCATCGAAGAAACGTCGAGCCTGCCAGAGTCGATGAGCTCGAGCGCGCGACGCTGTGTGTAAGGGTTGATGTAGGACGAGGTGAGCACGAGCTCCTTCTGGAAGACCTCGAAGGGCTTGACGGTGATTGTCTCATCGGGCTTGGTGAGGCCGAACATCATGACCGTAGCCTTGTGGCCGGCGATCTGGATGGCCTGCTCGATGGTGACGGGCTTGCCGACGCATTCGATTACAACGTCGACGTTGCCGACGCCCTCCTGCTTCAGGCGGGCCGGGACGTCCTCGTGGATGGAATCAATTGCCAGGTCGGCGCCGAGTTTGAGCGCAACCTCGCGCTTGCCTTCGACAGGCTCGAGCAAGACAACCTTGGTGGCGCCGGCGTTTTTAGCAAGCTGCATCATGAGCAGACCGATCATGCCACCGCCGATAACGACAACTGTGCTGCCGGGCTTGATGTTGCACATATCGATGCCGTGCAGGCAGCAGGCGACGGGCTCGGTCATAGCACCCTGCTCAAAGCTGGTGTGATCGCCCAACTTGTAGACTTGCTGCATATCGACGGAGCAGTATTCGGCAAAGCCGCCGTTAACGGTGGTGCCGTAACCGGTCATATGCTCGCAGTAGTGGTTGATTCCGTCGCGGCAGGGTTCGCAGCAGCCGCAGGGATGGTTTGGGTCGATGCACACGCGATCGCCCGGTTTAAAGCCAGCGACGTCGCTGCCCACGGCCTCGACAACGCCCGCAAACTCATGACCAAGGATCGTGGGCGGGGTAACGTCGGCTGCACCCTTGTCGCCTTCATAGATATGAACGTCGGTACCGCAGACGCCGCAAGCTTTGACGTTGATCAGAACGTCGCGCCTGCCCACGGCCGGCTTTGCCGATTCCTCGACTCTGAGGTCGTGCTTTCCATAGAAGACCGCGCTTTTCATGGTGACTCCTTAACGTGGCGGTGAATGTTGTAATGAAGTATAGGCATGTATATAGATATAGACAAGCACATCTAGACAAGTAGAAAAGAAATTTAAAATGCAGCCATCAGTTATGTCAGATTTAGCAGGCGAAATACTGGACATATACCGTTTACGGCCAATAATCAACCGTTTACCGACCGTAGTCTTTATGCTAACTTGTCTAGATAAGTGATGTGATAAAACGTAAGTGCAAGAAGTCAGGGACACGGGCCCACCCGTCCTATTGCACGAGGTACACGCAAACGGCGCGTCTGCGGTCTCGAGTGAAGCCAAAACCGCAGCGCTCCGAATGAAGAGAGGGGGATTCCCCGTCATGATGCAAAAGATACAACGTTTCGGCGGTGCAATGTACACGCCTGCAATTCTTTTCGCATTTTCCGGAATCGTCGTCGGCCTGGGTACGTTGTTTACCACCGAGGCGATCTTTGGCGAGATGGCCACAGCGGGTCATCTTTGGTTTGATTGCTGGAATGTGCTGCTCCAGGGTGGTTGGACGCTCTTTAACCAGATGCCGTTGCTGTTTTGCGTAGCGTTGCCAATCTCGCTCGCGAACAAGCAGAACGCTCGCTGCTGCATGGAGGCTTTGGCCATCTACCTTACCTTCAACTACTTTGTAAGCACAATCTTGGGGCAGTGGGGCCCTGTCTTTGGGGTTGACTACTCTGTCGAGGCGGGCAGCGGTACTGGTCTTGCCACTATCGCAAGCATCAAAACGCTTGATATGGGCATCATGGGCGCGCTTATCATTTCTGGTATCGCCACGATGCTTCACAACAAGTACTTCGACACCGAACTCCCTGAGTGGCTGGGCGTGTTCTCGGGCTCCGTGTTTATCTATATGATCGGTTTCTTCGTTATGGTTCCGGTCGCTATTATCGCTTGCCTGGTATGGCCGCATGTTCAGGCTGCTATCGCCGCCTTCCAGGGATTCATCCTTTCCGCCGGTACGTTTGGCGTGGGCGTCTTTGCTTTCTTCGAGCGCGTGCTGATTCCTACAGGTCTGCACCACTTTATCTATACGCCGTTCTATTATGACAACGCGGCGGTCAACGGCGGCATCTTTGCTGCTTGGGCCAACATCCTGCCCCAACTGGCTGCCGATCCGAGCATTGCTCTTAAGGATGCCGCACCCTGGGCTGCCTATACCTGCCCTGGTTGGACTAAAGTCTTCGGCTCGCTTGGCGTCGCCATTGCGTTCTATATGACCGCCAAACCCGAGCGCAAGCAGCGCGTCAAGGCTCTGCTCATTCCCGTCACCCTTACCGCTATGCTTTGCGGTATTACCGAGCCGCTTGACTTCACCTTCCTGTTCATCGCGCCCGGCCTGTTCGTCGTCCACTGCGTGCTCGGAGCGCTTGGCTGCATGGCTCAAAACCTCCTTGGCGTCGTGGGCATCTTCGACGGCGGCATCATCTCGATGCTCTCGTGGGACTGGCTGCCCCTTTGGGCCGCACACGGTCTGCAGTACGCCATCTCCATCCTTGTCGGTCTGTGCTTTACCGCCCTTTGGGTCGTGGTCTTCCGTTTCCTGATCGTCAAGTTCGACTTTAAGACCCCCGGTCGCGAGGATGACGATGTTGAGGTCGAGCTCAAGTCCAAGGCCGACTACAAGCAAAAGCAGGGCGGTGCTGCTGCTGGCAAGTCGGTCGCCCAGAGTAAAGATGATGAGCGCTTGGTGCTTGCCGAGAACATCCTCGATCTACTCGGTGGCACGGATAACATCGTCGATGTAACTAACTGCGCTACCCGTCTGCGCGTTAACGTCAAGGACAAGAGCGTCGTTGCACCCGAGGCTTCCTTCAAGGCGATCGGTACGCATGGCTTGGTGGTCCAAGGTCAGTCAATCCAGGTCATCATCGGCCTTACCGTCCCGCAGGTTCGCGAGAAGTTCGAGAGTCTTCTGAAGTTCGAGAGTCTTCTGTAAACCATCGTCCATCGAAAGAATCGGCCTTGCAGAGCCGGTATGCACCGCAGGGCCGATTCTAGAGATAAAAAACTCCACTTCTAGGTAACAGTTCCAAACCGTGCAGGCCGCGTACGGGGATGGATTGAGCAAGCGGCCAGAATGAGGAGGACATCATGTCCAAGAAAAACTATGCCGTGACCATTGCCGGCGGTGGCTCTACTTTCACCCCGGGCATCGCTCTGATGCTGCTTGAGGAGCGCGACCGCTTCCCGGTCAACAAGGTGACCTTCTACGACAACAACGCCGAGCGCCAGGAGATCGTGGCAAAGGCCTGCGAGATCTACTTCCACGAGAACGCTCCCGAGGTTGAGTTCAACTACACCACCGACCCCGAAACCGCTTTTACCGGTACTGACTTCGTCCTCGCTCACATCCGCGTGGGTCTCTACGCTATGCGCGAGCTCGACGAGAAGATCCCCCTCAAGTACGGCTGCGTTGGTCAGGAGACCTGCGGTGCCGGCGGTATCGCCTACGGCATGCGCTCCATCGGTGGTGTCATCGAGATCCTCGACTACATGGAGAAGTACAGCCCCAACGCCTGGATGCTCAACTACTCCAACCCCGCGGCCATCGTCGCCGAGGCCTGCCGCGTGCTGCGCCCCAACAGCCGCATCATCAACATCTGCGACATGCCGATCGACCTCATGGATAAGATGAGCCGTATGTGCGGCATCAAGGATCGTCGCGAGCTGCAGTATAGCTACTACGGCCTCAACCACTTTGGTTGGTGGAGCAAGATCTACGACAAGGAGGGTAACGACCTCATGCCGCAGATCAAGGAGCACATGGCAAAGAACGGCTACTTGGACGGCATTGAGCACGAGGCCGGTAAGGAGCAGCACGTCGAGGAGAGCTGGATTCACACCTTCGGCAAGGCCAAGGATGTCTATGCTGTCGATCCCGAGACGATTCCCAACACCTACCTCAAGTACTACCTGTACCCGGACTATGTTGTCGAGACGTCTGACCCCAACTACACTCGCGCCAATGAGGTTATGGACGGCCGCGAGAAGAAGGTCTTTGGCGCTTGCCGCGACATCATCGCCAAGGGTACTGCCAAGGACGGCGGCTTTGAGCCCGACGTACACGCCAACTACATCGTCGACCTTGCCTGCGCGCTGGCCGAGAACACGCTCGAGCGCTTCCTGCTGATTGTCCCCAACGATGGCGCTGTGCCCAACTTCGACCCGACGGCCATGGTCGAGGTGCCTTGCATCGTTGGCTCCAACGGCTTTGAGAAGATCTGCCAGGGCCCGATCCCGCAGTTCCAGAAGGGCCTGATGGAGCAGCAGGTTTCCGTCGAGAAGCTCGTTGTCCAGGCTTGGGTCGAGGGCAGCTACCAGAAGCTCTGGCAGGCACTCACGCTCTCCAAGACCATTCCTTCGGCGAGCGTTGCCAAGCAGATCCTGGACGAGCTCATCGAGGCCAACAAGGATTTCTGGCCTGAGCTTAAGTAAGGACTGCTGTCTCGAACTCTCACACATCTCTGCTTCATTTGCGCCGCCGCGGTGTCCGGATTCGCCCGGATGCTGCGGCGGCGCTATACTTATACGGTTTGAAGTACCTGTACCAAAAGGAGCTGTCGTGTCCCTTTCCATCGGTATCGTGGGCCTGCCCAACGTGGGCAAGTCGACGCTGTTCACCGCGCTTACCAAAAAGACCGGCCTTGCCGCCAACTACCCGTTCGCCACGATCGACCCCAACGTGGGTATCGTCGATGTCCCCGATAGCCGCTTGCAAAAGCTCGCTGACATCGTTAACCCGGGTCGCATTGTGCCGGCGACGGTCGAGTTCGTCGACATCGCAGGTCTGGTGAAGGGCGCTAACGAGGGCGAGGGCCTGGGCAACCAGTTCTTGGCCAACATTCGCGAGACCGATGCCATCTGCGAGGTCGTGCGCTACTTTAAGGACCCCAACGTCATGCGTGAGGTGGGCCGCACGGGCGAGTTCGTTGATCCTGCCGGCGATGCCGACACCATCATGACCGAGCTCATCCTGGCCGATATGGGCACGCTCGAGAAGCAGCTGCCTAAGCTCGAGAAGGAGGCCAAGCGCGACAAGGAGCTCATGCCCAAGTTTGAGGTCGCCAAGCGCCTGCTTGCCTGGCTCAACGAAGGCAAGCGCGCCGCGTCTATGGAGATGACCGACGAGGAGCGTGCCGCTGCCAAGGGCCTGTTCCTGCTCACCATGAAGCCCATCCTGTATGTGGCCAACGTGGACGAGGATATGCTCAACGACGACCTGGCGCCCATCGATGGCGTCAAGCCGCTGCCCATCTGCGCCAAGATTGAGGCCGAGCTTTCCGAGCTCGATCCCGAGGACGCCGCCGACTACCTGGAGAGCCTGGGCCTGGAGCAGCCCGGTCTGGACGTGCTCGCGCAGGCAGCCTACAAGCTGCTCGGCCTGCAGTCGTTCTTTACGGCTGGCGAGATGGAGGTCAAGGCCTGGACGGTTCGCCAGGGCGCGACTGCCCCGCAGGCTGCCGGCGTCATCCACACCGACTTTGAGCGCGGCTTTATTAAGGCCGAGGTCATTGGCTATGACGACTACATCGAGCTCGGCGGCGAGCAGGGCGCCAAGGCCGCCGGCAAGCTGCGTATTGAGGGCAAGGACTATGTCATGGCCGATGGCGACGTCGTGCACTTCCGCTTTAACGTGTAAGGACGACGCATATGTTTAAATATGGCAAAAAAGCTGGCTACATGGGTATTGCGCTGCTCGTACTTGCGGTGATTCCGCTGGTGGTTGCAGCGTGTGTTATCCCCAACATTGGTCCCGAGGTGGCAACGAAGTTTAATGCCGCCGGCGAAGTGACGCGCTGGGGCAAGAGCTACGAGTTGCTGGCGCTGCCGGTGCTCAACCTGCTGCTGAGCGTGGCGACGTACTTTACGGCGGGACGCCAGGCTAAAAACAATGATGACTCCGCCGCCATGGCGCGCATCGTGTGCGAGCGCTACCTGCGCAACGGCTGCATCACGGGCGTGTTCCTCAACGTGATCAACGTTTACTTTATGTACTCGGCGATTACCGGAACAGGCTTTGGTTTTGGTTTCTAGCTTGTCCTTTTAGGCAACGAGCCTGCAAGCATATTCGATGGCTGCTGCGAGGCCGCCGCTCGATCGTGGTTTAAAGACCATGTCGGCGGCGGCCTCGTTTTCGTATCCGGCGCCGCGAAGGGCGAGTGCGATACCGGCTTCTAAAAGGAGCGGCAGGCCGCGTTGGCTGGTTGCGATCACGGCAGCCTGATTGAGCGAGCAGCCGTGCGTCTGGCATCGGATGGCAAGTTCACCTTGCGCCGGGCAAGGGACCAGAACGGCGGCGACGCGACTTGATAGCAATGCAAATGCTGTGCGCTCATCGGGCGAAAGGCATTCTGCTTCAACGACGACGAGCTTGGGCGGTGCGCTGTTTGTGCGAGGCGTGGCTCGGTACATGCGGACCGAAGAACCCGACATAGAAAACTCCTGTGTATTCGGCAAAACGTAAACTATAGTTTACGTTTATGTTCGGCTCCATTTCAAACTCGGCTGCATGGACGAACGTGCGAAACAGATTCTTGGCAGGCGGGTCGAAGAGACACGCAGGGACCTTGGTATCTCCAAGGTTGATTTTTGTGTGGCGACAGGAATCAGCCGACCCTACCTCGACCGAATCGAAGATGGGACGGCAAATTTCACGCTCAAGGTTCTATTTAAGATCGCGCCCGCACTCGGCATGACGGTGTCAGAGCTTCTCGAGGGCATTGAATAGGGGATACCCGTCGACAACTGAATTACGCCATAGGGATGCGGTCGTGGTTGACTTGGCTGTAGAACAGGCGCTGGATTTCGGCGGCATCGCGTGACTGGCCGAGTGCCCACATGGTCTTGGCCACGAGCGTCTCGGTGGTCATGTCATCGCCACGCAGAATGCCCGGATGATCGGCGTAAGCACGGCCGACCTCATAAACGCCCAGATCGAGGCCCTCTTCGGGGACCTGCGTGGTCATAACGACGGTGCGGCCCGAATCGACCCAGCGGAAAATTGCCTCTTGGAACGACTCGCCCGACTCACCAAACTCGGGGATACCGCCAATGCCAAAGGTCTCAAGAATTACAGCATCGTAGCTATCGGCTAGGGCGTCCAGGATACCCGGGTTCACGCCGGGCGTCAGCTTAAGGACAAACACGCGCGGGTCGATGCTGTCGTAGAAACGCACCGGGTTTTCGCCCTGATGAGTGCCGTGGAGCCCGTTGCGCACGATGCGGTCGTTGCGGATGTAGGCAATGGGCGGATGGTTGACGCTAATGAACGCGTTAAAGCTCATGGTGCGCTGCTTGCGGGCGCGCGTGCCGGCAATGGCGACGCCGCCAAACACAATCGACACATCGTGCGAGTGCTCGTCGAGCGCATAGAGCAGGCTCTGGTACAGATTGAGCTTGGCGTCGGTAAAGGGGTTGCCCATGGGCTTTTGCGAGCCGGTGAGCACGATGGGCTTGGGGCTGTCCTGAATCAGATAGGAAAGTGCTGCCGCGGTATAGCTCATGGTGTCGGTGCCGTGCAGAATCACGAAGCCGTCGTGGTCGGCATAGCCTTCGACGATGACGTCGCGGATACGCATCCAGTCACTGGGACGCATATTGGTGCTGTCGATGTTCATGGGCTGTACCACGTCGAGCTCGCAGAGGCCCGAGATCTCGGGGACGCTCTGGGCGAGCTCCTCACCGGTCAGGGCGGGGGAGAGGCCGTTGCCGTCCTCGGTCGATGCGATGGTGCCGCCCGTGGCGATGAGAAGGATGCGCTTCATGCTGGTATTCCTATCGTATTTGCCGCCGCAGAGGCGGAGTCGTTCGGCAGTATTGTGGCACAGGGCGTCAAATGTTCAAACGTATTACATCATCTGTAACGTTTGGTAACACTTCAATTGCCGTCAAATAGGGACCCAGGTCGTGCGTTTGCCGTGCGCTGATGGCTGCGAGGGACGAGAAACCCCATATAACGTGTACACTATGAAAGTTATTCTCGTTTATTAGCGCGGGTGGGCACCGGCTCCCCGCCAACAAGAGGGGGAACCATGGATCAAAAGGCTTCCGCAAAGGTCCTCGTACTCGACTTTGGTGCGCAGTACGGTCAGCTCATTGCCCGTCGCGTCCGCGACCTCAACGTGTATTCCGAGATTGTCCCCTGCGACATCTCGGCCGACGAGATTCGCGATATGAACGCCTCTGCGCTCATCCTTTCCGGCGGCCCGGCTTCTGTGTATGCCGAGGACGCTCCGTCCATCGATCCTGCCATCTTTGACCTGGGCCTTCCCGTCCTGGGCTTTTGCTACGGCCATCAGATCACGGCCGTGACGCTCGGCGGCAAGGTCGGCCACTCCGAGGTGGGCGAGTACGGCCGCGCCACCATCACGCGCACGGCCGGCGCCAAGCTCTTTAACTCCACGCCCATGGAGCAGACCGTGTGGATGAGCCACCGCGACGCCGTTTCCGAGGTGCCCGAGGGCTTTACCGTTACCGCCAGCACCGACGTGTGCCCGGTTGCTGCCATGGAGTGCGTCGAGCGCAAGATTTTCACCACGCAGTTCCACCCCGAGGTCAAGCACTCCGAGTACGGTCAGCAGCTGCTGAGCAATTTCCTGTTTGAGATCTGCGGCCTGGAGCCCAACTGGAGCATGGACAACCTGGTCGAGACCATGACGGCCGAGTTCCGCGAGAAGGTTGGCGACGACCGCGTGATTCTGGCCCTGTCCGGTGGCGTCGACTCCTCCGTCGTGGCTGCGCTGGGTGCCCGCGCCGTGGGCAAGCAGATGACCTGCGTGTTCATCAACCACGGTCTGCTGCGCAAGGGCGAGCCCGAGCAGGTGGAGGAGGTCTTCACCAAGCAGTTTGACGTCGACTTTATCCACGTCCACGCCGAGGACCGTTATGCCGAGCTTCTGGCCGGCGTGACCGAGCCCGAGGAGAAGCGCCGCATCATCGGTACGCAGTTCTGGAAAGAGTTCTTCGCCGTGGCGCAGCAGCTCGAGACCGATGGCAAGCCGGTCAAGTACCTGGCTCAGGGCACCATCTACCCCGACATCATCGAGTCCGGCGCTCGTAAGACGGGCGGCAAGACGGCTACCATCAAGAGCCATCACAACCTCATCCCGTTCCCCGAGGGCGTGCACTTCGACCTCATCGAGCCGCTCGACCACTTCTTTAAGGACGAGGTCCGCGCGCTTGGTCTGGCGCTCGGCCTGCCGGGTCATATCGTGTTCCGCCAGCCTTTCCCGGGCCCGGGTCTGGCCATCCGCATTATCGGCGCGGTCGACAAGGAGAAGCTCGAGATCCTCAAGAACGCCGACGCTATCGTGCGCGAGGAGCTCGACGCCTACAACCAGCGCCTGTTTGAGCAGACCGGCGAGCGCAACTCCGAGCACAGCTGCTGGCAGTACTTTGCGGTCCTGCCCGACATTAAGTCCGTCGGCGTTATGGGCGACGAGCGCACTTATCAGCGCCCGATCATCCTGCGTGCCGTTGAGTCCAGCGATGCTATGACCGCCGACTGGGCCAAGTTGCCCTACGACGTGCTTGCCCGCATCTCCGGCCGCATCGTTGCCGAGGTTCCCGGCGCCAACCGCGTGTGCTACGACATCACGTCCAAGCCGCCCGCGACGATCGAGTGGGAATAAACGATATTCGTTGATTTCAAGCCTCTGACCTGCGAAAACAGGTCGGGGGCTTCTTATTTTGCAACCTCTGTGCAACCTTTGCGGTTTCGCGCCCCGTGAACAGGGGGCGTAGCACTGTTCACGTCTGGGCCCATGTCGACACCGATCAATGCTCGCGTTGCTTCTGCTTGCGCTTCAGCTTCCGCTGCTCGAAACACGTCGCCCGGGGTTCCTCGCCAGAGGAGAACTGACCGTTCCTTGCGAAACCGCGAGACCAGCTATATCCGCTTGCTGCGGGCTTGCTTGAGCCAGTTCCTCTTGAAAGAGCCTATACCTCCGAAGAACTTGTTGTACGTCTCACCGTTCTCCTTGGCCTCGCACTTGACCAAGGCAAGTTCGATGGTGCAGAGGTAATCCGCCACTTGCTCGAGGCGGTAGTCGGTCATCGAGGTCTTGCGGCGTCGGACGGCCCCTTTTGAGAGGACCTTGCCCACCGAGCCGTCTCGCCCACGGAACAGAAGGAGTGCATCCTCGCGACCTTCGGCGACCTGTGCTGCGAGATGGAGGGCTGCACCATCGCGCAGGGCCCTTTCCAAAGCGAAGTGTCGAGCCGAAGTGTTGAGCGTCGGCCCTGAATGTTCAATGGCCGTTGTTTTCTGCCCCTCAAGTGGTGAACTTCTCCTCGGGGCTGTTGATTCCCCCACGCGCCCCCTTCCGTTCTCTGTGTTCCCCTTATACTCCTTGTACAAGGAGGTAAGAAGTCATGGACAAGACCGCACAGGACAGCTTGGCAAAGAAGCCCGTCGACATGAGGGACAGGATTCTCGAGCATCTCGAGGCCCTCACCTCTGCCGTCTCGCTCGACGACCTTGCCCGTCTGTCCACCTCCGACATCGCCGAGACGCTCATCATCTCCAGGAGTCTGGCGAGCCAGTACCTCAACGACCTTGTTCGCGCCGGCCTTGTGGTTAAGGTGTCGGGCAGGCCTGTCCGTTATTTTCATCGCCGCGCGTTCCAGAAGCGTTTTCAGGTAAAGCTCTCTGCAAGCGAGTACGCCTCGCTCGCCGACCTCATCCAGGCGACGGGAATCGCCGATCACCGTGACTTCGCGCGTGCCGTGGGCTTTGACCTGAGCCTCAGCTCCGTTGTCGAGCAGTGCAAGGCTGCGGTTCAGTACCCTCCGTTCGGCCTGCCCATCCTCTTGAGCGGCGGCGTGGGTGTCGGCAAGTCTTTCCTTTCTCGTCTTGTGTACGAGTACGGCAAGAACCAGGGCTTGCTGTCCCGCGACTCCTCCTATGTGCGCATCGACTGCACTGGGGTCCCGGACGCCGCCTCGTTCAATGGACTTCTTGACGAGTCGATCGCGAAATCGCGCGGGGGCGTGGTCTTTGTCAACGGCATCGAGGCACTTTCTCCCTCTGCGATGGAACACTGCCTTGCGACGGCCCTCGGGCTCGATGCCTCCCAGGATGCGCCGCGCGCTCGCCTCGTTCTTTCGACGACGCTTTCCGCCGATGATCTGAAGGTTTCCTCGGCCTACAGCAAAATGCCCATCTGTGCCCGCGTCCCCTCACTCAAGGAGCGGACCCCCGAGGAGCGCGAGGATCTCATCTTGAGCTTCCTGCGCAGCGAGGGGTGCCGAATCGGTTCTGATGTGAAGATCAGCCGCGGCGCATACCGTTGTCTCGTGAACGCGGACTTTTCCGATAACATCGCCGGCTTGCGCGCCTGCGTGACGAACTGCTGCGCCAAAGCGTTCCTCAATCGCGAGGGCGACTACGTCGTCGTTCGCCCGTATCTTCTTCCCAGCGGGCTCCTCTCCTCCGCGCAGATCGATCAACAGCCCGACGATGGCGTTCTGATCGACGCGTCTCTGGATGCCGCCGAGAGCACAGGGCCGGTCGAGCAGGCGCTCGATGTCCTGTGCTCCCTCGATGAGCGATTCTGCGCCGGGGAGCTCTCTGTCTCCGAGCTCGTCTCGCAAGCTGTCTCCGCTGTGCGCGGCGTTGAGGATCACTTGATCTTCGACCACGGCGTCGCCTCCTCGAGGTCGCGCGCCTTCGAGCGCGTCGTGGGCGCGGTCCTTGCCGACGCAGGCTCTTCTTATGGTATCGAGCTTTCGAGGAAGGTCGCTTTTCTACTGGCCCAGGAGATTTGCCTGCAGTTGTGGCCGGGTATCGGCCTGGCTAAGCGAAAGTCTGCCTGTGCGGAGCAAATCTCCCATCTCCTCGGTGCCGTGACCTCCGAATTGCCGTTTGCCTCGAGTGTCTCCGATCAGGTCGCCGCAGACGTGGAAGGGGCGCTGGGAATCTCGCTCGATCACTTCACGAAGACGCTTCTGACGCTGTGCGTCGCATCGGAGTCTCGCGATGCGAAGGCCCTTCGGACGCTCTGCGTCATCCTGTCCCACGGCTACTCAACGGCGACGAGCATCGCCGACGCGGCGAACCGTATGCTCGGCATGCATGTGTACGAGGCTGTCGACATGCCCTACGACCAGCAGCTGAAGGACATCGTCGGTCCGCTCCAGCGCCTCGTCGACCGCCATTCCTACTGCACCGGGGTCGTGTTCCTCGTCGACATGGGCTCCTTGGAGGAGGCCTATAAGGCCCTCGAGAACGTTACCGACTCCACTATCGGCGTGGTGAACAACGTCTCTACCGGTCTTGCGCTCGAGATCGGGGTCGGGCTGCTCGGCGGCAAGTCCATCGCCGAGGTTCTTGGCGATGCGACCGCCGCGTGCGTGACGCACTGCAAGGTGATCGAGCGCGTCAACCGTGAGGACGCCATCGTCTTCTGCTCCGAGTCCGGGGTCGACGCCGCGGAGAGGATACGCCAGCTCGTCTCGCAGAGCCTCCCGCGCACCATAGGCGCGCGCCTGCTCACGAGGCCCTTCAAGCAGCTCGTCGCGAACGGGTCGAACGACGCCGTTTTCTCCGAGCACCGCGTCTGCGCCGTCATCGGCACGGGAGACCCCGGGGTCGCCTCCGTCCCCTTCGTCGCCCTCGAGGACATCATGTCGACGGCGTCCGCCTCTAAGGTCGATGCCGTGTTCGGCAGGTGGCTTGACGCTTCCGAGCTCTCTTCTTTCCACGAGAAGCTACTCTCGAACATGACGCTGCAGAACGTCATCCGCTCCATCACCATCCTCGACCCGGAGCGGCTATTCCACGAGATCGAGAGCGCCGTGCACGAGCTTCAGCGCAGGACAGGCGAGAAGATCGGCAGCAACGCCATCATTGGGCTCTACGTCCACCTCTGCTGTCTCGTCGAGCGCCTTGTTACCAGGAACCCCATTGAGACCTACGTTGGCCAGGACCGCTTCGAGGAGGAGCGTGCCGATTTCATCGAGTCTTTCAGGCAGAGCTTCTCGAGCATCTCGACGCGTTATCGCGTAGAGGTTCCCGTAAGCGAGATCGCATATGTCTTCGACTACATAAGCGTGAGCGCCGCCCCGGCGCGAGAAGAGCGCCTCGGCTCCTCGGACCTCCTGCTCGACGAGTGACCTTCCCCGCGCCGCCGCAAGCTGACCGCGCGTCCTCAATAATCCGATAACCCCTTGCCCGGCGCGAATCCGGATAGCGCCGAGGCAGTACCGAACGTAAAACTTCATTTGATAGGAGCAAACATGAGTGTTGTTATGGCACGAATCGACAATCGCCTGCTTCACGGCATCATCGTGACGCAGTGGGCCCCGGTGTCGGGCGCGACCCGAGTCATGGTCATCGACGACAAGGTCGCCGGCGACGAGGTCCTGAAGTCCACTATGAGGATGGCGCGCCCCGCGGGCATGGCTGTCTCGATCATCTCCGAGGAGACCGCGCTCAAGAACTTCGCGGCGGGCAAGTACGACCGCGAGAAGGTCTTTGTCATCGCCAAGGAGCCCGAGACGATCCTTCACCTGGTCGAGTCGGGCATCGAGCTCCCGTCGCTGATCGTCGGCGGCTCTCTTGTCAAGGAGGGCGGCGTCCAGCTCACCCAGCGCGCCTATGCCTCCGCCGAGAACGTCCAGAGCTACAAGGCGCTCATCGCCCGCGGCGTCAAGGTGACGGCACAGTTCGTGCCCGCCGACAAGCCCGTCTCCGTCGCCGACCTCATCTAAGGAGGGATCATGGTCAACTTCACTATCCTGCAGGTCGTCCTTTTGACCCTGCTTGCCTTCATCAAGCACGTGGACTACTACGGCATCCCGATGATCTTCGTCAACTATGCCGTCTTCTGGGGCCTTATCACCGGCGTCGTCATGGGCGACTGGCAGACCGGCCTCGTCATCGGCGGCACCATCCAGCTCATGCAGCTCGGCGTCGCGGGCTTCGGCGGCTCGTCGATTCCCGACTACGGCACGATGGCCATCATCGCCACCGCCTACGGCGTGACCCTGGGCTCCGACACGGGCCTCGCCATCGGCCTGCCGGTCGGCATGCTCGGCATCCAGCTCGACGTCATCGTCAAGATCCTCAACGGCTTCGTCGTCGAGAAGTCCCAGAAGTTCTGCGACGAGGGCAAGTTCAAGCAGATGAACGCCATCCTGTGGGTTTGCCCCGCGCTCTTCGGCCTGTGCGCCGCCCTGCCCGTCTTTGTCTCCGTGACCCTCGGCCAGCCCGCCGTCAACTGGCTCCTCGAGGTCATGCCCCAGTGGTTCCTTTCCGGCCTCACCCTCGCCGGCAAGATGCTCCCGGCCATCGGTATCGCCATGCTGCTCCGCTACATGCCCACCGGCAAGTACTTCCAGTACCTGCTCGCCGGCTTCTTCCTCTCGGCCTTCCTGAACGTGCCCATCATCGGCGCCGCCATCGTCGGCGTTGCCCTCGCGATCGCGTTCTACCAGCGCGCCGAGAGGGACACCGAGCTCGCCGCCCACGCTTCCGCAGACGCCTTCATCGGAGAGGATGAGTAACCATGGAAAACGAGAACATCACTGCCGTCGCCGAGGGCAAGCCCTCCGGCTACAAGGTCACCAAGAAGGACCTGCGCAACGCGAACTGGCGCTGGCTCATGAGCGTGTGCACCTTCAACTACCAGACCCAGCAGGGCGCCTCAGTCGCCTACGCCCTCTCGCCGGTCCTGAGGAAGATCTACACGAACGACGAGGACTATAAGCAAGCGCTCAACAACCACTTCCGCTACTACAACACCCAGCCTTGGCTCGCCGCCATCATCCTTGGCGCCTGCGTGGCCATGGAGGAGCGCGACGGCCTAGCGGCGGCGGACGCCGTCCAAGACCTGAAGATCGGCACCATGGGACCGCTCGCCGGCGTCGGCGACTCCCTGCTCATGACCATGATCCCGACCATCATGGGCTCCATCGCCGCCTACATGGCCATCGAGGGCAACCCCGTGGGAGCCGGCATCTGGTTCGCGCTCATCCTGGCCATCTTCTGGGTCCGCATGCACGCCCTCGAGTTCGGCTACAAGCAGGGCGTGAAGCTCGTCACCGACTTCAGCGAGAAGCTTCCCAACCTCACTGCCGCCGCCTCCGTGCTCGGCCTCACCGTGGTCGGCTGCCTCATCGCCTCGGTCATCGGCGTCACCTGCCCGATTAGCTTCAGCTTCGGCGACGTCTCGATGGAGATTCAGCCGCTGCTCGACAAGATCCTGCCTGCCATGATCCCCGCCGCCATCACGGGAAGCGCGTATTACCTTCTTACCAAGAAGAACGCGAGCATGACGGTCCTCATCCTCGTGGTGATTGTCCTCGCGATGGTCGCCTCCGCCGCCGGCATCCTCGCCTAGCTTCGACCCAAGAGATTGGTGAATCAATGAGAAAGATAGTTGTAGCGAGCCATTCCCTTCTCGCCCAGGGCTTCAAGGACACCCTCGAGTTCCTTACGGGTAAGGGCGACGCCGTCAACGCCGTGTGCGCCTACGTGAACGACAACGGCGAGGGGCTCGACGCGGCGGTCGAGGCGGCTCTTTCGGGCACTGACGAGGTCGTCGTCCTCACCGACGCGTACGGCGGCAGCGTGAACCAGCGCTTTTCCCGCTTCGCCTCCGACCGGATCCACGTGATCGCGGGCGTCAACCTCCCGCTCGCCATGACGGTCGCGCTCGCGCGCCCCGACGAGAAACTCGACTTCGACGCCCTCGTCAACGAGGCGCGCCAGCAGATCATCTACGTGAACGGTGCCAGTTCCGCCGAGTGCGACGACGACGAATAGAGGAGGTCGACGATGAGAGAGTTCCTTAAGGACGTGTGGATGCACGGCGGTGAGGAAAGCCGCGCCATCACCCCCGAGAACATCACGGGCGAGAAGGGCCGCGCCGCCATGTCGGCCAGCCACCTCGGCGTCGGCCGCAAGGGCTCGTGCTGCGTGCCCCTTGAGTCCGGCGAGACCATCACGCTCGCGGACATCGAGGGCCCCGGCATCATCCGCCACATCTGGATGACCGTCCCCGACAAGACCGCCGCTGGCAGCTTCGTCATGCGTGACCTCGTGCTGCGCTTCTACTGGGACGACGAGGAGACCCCCTCGGTCGAGTGCCCTGTCGGCGACTTCTTCTGCAACGGCTTCGGTGAGCGCGCCATCGTCAACTCGATGCCCATCTGCGTGAACCCGACGGGCGGCATGAACTGCTACTTCGAGATGCCCTTCAGGAAGCACGCCAAGGTCACGCTTACGAGCGAGCACCCCGGGTTCATTAAGTACATCTTCTACACGTTCAACTACGCGCTCACCGACGTGCCGGACGACGCCATGTACTTCCACGCCCGCTTTAACCGCGAGCGCAGCACCCGCAGGGGCGTCGACTACACCGTGCTCGACGGCGTGCGCGGCAAGGGCTACTACGTCGGCACCTACATGGCCCTGTGCGCCCTGGAGCGCTATTGGTGGGGCGAGGGCGAGATGAAGTTCTTCCTCGACGGCGACGAGGAGTTCCCCACGGTCACCTCGACGGGAGCCGAGGACTACTTCGGCGGTGCCTGGGCCTTCCTCGACAGGCCGCCCCACGCGCTGCCCGAGGCGCAGTGCTTCAACACGCTGTTCGCCGGCTACCCGTATCGCTCGACGCGCGACGCCACGCGCGACCGCTTCAGCGCGGGCAAGCCGAACCCGAACCCGATGCTCGCGACCAACGACGACGCGCTTCCCAGGCACGGCCTCTACAGGTGGCACCTTCCCGATCCGATCTCGTTCAAGGAGGACCTGCGCGTGACGTTCCAGGACCTCGGCAACGACGACATCAAGCTCTACGAGCGCGAGGACGACATCTCCACCGTCGCCTACTGGTACCAAAGCGAGCCGCACGCCGTGCTCGCCCCGTTTGCCGCAAGGCAGGACCGCGTGCCCAGGTAGGGTCGCCTCGAAACAAGCCAACGTTATGGGTGCCCGCGGTTGACCATGACTGCGGGCGCCCCTTTGTAAGGAGGATCACATGAGCGAAAGGCAAATGAGGCTCGGCGCCCTCGAGGCCGGCGGGACCAAGATGGTCTGTGCCGTGGTGTCCGGCGACGGCGAGGTCCTCGACCGTATGGAGACCCCGACGCTTACGCCCGCCGAGACCGTCCCGCAGATGATCGAGTGGTTCACCGCCCGCGATGTGGACGCGTTGGGCATCGGCGCCTTCGGCCCGACCTGCGTCGACCCCAACGACGAGCGCTACGGCTCCATCCTCCAGACGCCCAAGCTCGCGTGGCGAGGCCATGGTCTTCGCGCCGCGTTCGCCGACGCCCTCGGGATTCCCGTGGCCTACGACACGGACGTGAACGTTGCCTGCCTCGGCGAAGTGGTCTTCGGCTGCTGCAAGGGGCTCGAGGACGCCGTCTACGTGACCATCGGCACCGGCGTGGGCGCGGGCGTCATGTGCGCGGGCAGGCTCCTTCACGGCATGCTGCACCCCGAGGCCGGCCACATGCTGGTAAGGACCCGTCCCACCGAGGAGGGACGCTGCGTCTGCCCGAGCCACGCGAGCTGTCTCGAGGGCCTCGCCTCCGGCCCCGCCATCGCCGCGCGCTGGGGAAAGCCCGCGGCCGAGCTCGCGGACAACGATGAGGTGTGGGCGCTCGAGGGGGATTATCTGGGGCAGATGTGCGCAAACCTCGTGCTCATGTACTCGCCTCGCCGCATCGTCCTCGGCGGCGGCGTGATGCACCAGGAGCAGCTCTACGGCATCGTTCGCAAGAAGACCCTCGAATATCTGGGTGGCTACATCCAGACCGCCGAGCTTAAGGACATGGAGAGCTACATCTGCGCCCCGGGCTGCGGCGGCGACCAAGGAATCCTCGGCGCGGCCGAGCTGGCAAGAAGGACGCTCGCGTAACTTGCGCTCTCTCCGCCATACAACGCGTTAAGAAAAGACGAGCGCTTCTTGCCAATTGGGCGGCAAGAAGCGCTCGTCTTTTGCATTTTTGCCTTTTAAAATCTTATTTTCACGATTTGCATTTTCATCCCGTTGTCACCGACCCTTGCGAGAAACCGGAAAAAGCCGCTGACAGAAGGGTCTCTCAAATCGTTGTAACCCAGCATATAGCCGCGACTTGTGACCTGTAGATGGCTGTCCCACGTGCCGATTTCCTTGGCGGCATCCGAAACCGCAAAATATGCCCCCACATCCTTGATTTTTGCAGTCTTAAGCCATGTTTTTGCGATCATCTTTACCGCCGTCCGATTGGCAGCATCAAAGACCAGCACACTGCCGGGGAAAACGCCCGCCATCCCCCGCACCAGTTCCCGGACCTGCTGGGTCAGAAAGTAATAGAACACCCCGGAGGCAAAGAACACCGCCCCGCCGGAGGCATCGATTT
>CALEBN010000028.1 GCA_937943045.1 uncultured Collinsella sp.
AGCGGTCGGCGGGGCCATTGTGGCTCTTGACAGCGGATTGGGTCATATGAGCGAAAGCCCGCCAGAGCGAGCAAGGTGCCTTGAAGCGAGGCGGCATTGACCTTCTGGTCATGCCGCCGAAGCTGAAAGGCAGATTGCCGCTCTGGCGGGCTTGCAGCGTCGGCCGGTCCGCCGTTCGGCAGAACGGCGTAACCTACAGATCCCCGCCTGCGCCCAAAAGTTTGCGCATGACCTGTTCGGGGTTAACTGAGCCGTCGCGCGGGGCCAGGGCGGTGATCTTCTTCTGCATCTTGTACTCGTGCAGCTCGTCCTCGAGCTGGCGCACGCGAGCACGGAGTTTTTCGTTCTCGCGCTCGCGCTCCTCGGCACGCTCTTTCATATCGAGGATGCGCACCACGCCGGCAAGGTTGATGCCCTCGTCGGTCAGCTGGTTGATGAGCTCCAAGCGCTCGATATCGGCACGCGAATACAGGCGCGTGTTGCCGCCCGAGCGCTGGGGGTTCACCAGGCCCTTGGACTCGTAGACGCGCAGAGTCTGCGGATGCATGCCGGTCAGCTCGGCCGCCACGCTGATCATGTACAGCGGTTTGTTCCTATTGTCCTCGGCCATGCTACCTGACCCCTTTCCGTCTCGTTATCGTCCATCATAAGCCCGCGGGCGTGGTCGTGCGCCGCGACCGCCCTAGTACGTCGCCTTGTAACGATTGACCTTCTCGCGATAGTCGCGCGTGTCGGCCTCGCGCAGCTTGGTCATGGCATCGCGCTCGTCATCAGACAGGTTCGTGGGAACCTGCACCTTGATCTCGACGAGCAGCGCGCCCGTACGGCCACGGTGCTTAACGTCGGGCGCGCCCATCTCCTTAAAGCGGAACTTCTTGCCTGTCTGGGTACCCGCGGGCACCTTCAGACGAACCGTCGCACCGCCGGGCGTCGGCACGTCCACCGTACAGCCGAGCGCCGCCTCATAGACCGAGACCGGTACCTCCATGGTCACGTCGGCACCTTTACGCTTAAACAGCGGGTGCTCCTCCACGTGCGTGGTCACGACCAGGTCGCCGCGCTCACCGCCGGCAACGCCATACTCGCCGCGACGCTTGTAGCGCAGTTTGCCGCCGTCGACCGCACCCGCGGGCACCGAGACCGTAATGGTCTGTTGCTCGCCTGTCGAGGGAATGCGGTAGGTGACCTTGTGCGTCACGCCGCGAAACGCGTCCTCGGCCGTCACATCGACGGTCAGCGACAGGTCGCCGCCCTTGCGAGCGCGGCTGCGACCCGCACCCGCACCGGCAGCGCCCGCAGCCCCGGCGAAGCCCGAGCCCCAATCGCTGCCCCAGGCGCCGTTGCCGCTAAAGATGCTGTCGAAGATATCGCCCCAGCCGCTGGCGCCCGCACCGGCACCGTAGCCGCCGCCATACGCGCCGCCCGCGCCCGGCATGCCGCCAAACATGAGCATCTGGTCGTACTCTTTGCGCTTCTTCTCGTCCGAAAGCGTCTCGTAGGCCTCGCTGATCTCCTTAAACTTGGCCTCGTCGCCGCCGGCATCGGGGTGATATTTTTGCGCGAGCTTGCGAAACGCACTCTTAATCTCTTTGTCGGAGGCGCTCTTGGATACGCCCAGGATGTCATAGAAGGTTTTGCCTGCAGCCATCGTAGCTCCTCTCCTGTTATATCCGCCGCCCCTGCGGACGGCGGCTCATACTGTCATATGGCACTAGGCCAGAAAGGGCCCCGGGTGTTGCCCCGGGGCCCTTCTCAATTACTCCTCGGTGCTCTCGGCTGTATCGGCCGTAGCATCCTCGGGCGCCGCTTCGGGCTCCGGTGCGGGGCGCTTCTCGCCACCGTAGGTCACCGTCACCATCGCGGAACGCAGAATGCGATCCGCCATGCGGTAGCCCTTCTGGTACACGTCGTTGACGGTCTCGTCATACTGCGATGCGTCCTCGACGCGACCCACAGCCTGGTGCTCGAGCGGATCGAACGCCTCGCCCTTGGGGTCGATGGGCTCAACGCCCTCGTGCGCAAACACGTCGAGCAGCTTGGCATGTACCGCGTCAACGCCATCGACGAACTGCTTAAAGTCGTCGGAAAGCTCTTGGCTGCGGGCATGGTCGATCGCGCGCTCGATATCGTCGATCACCGGCAACAGCGCGGTGACAAGCTTCTCGGTCGCGCGCTCGCGCTCGGCGATGCGCTCGTTGGCGGTGCGGCGACGGAAGTTCTCCCAGTCGGCCTGCAGACGAGCGGTTCGCTCGGTAGCGTCCTTCGCCTTGTCCTCGGCGGCCTTCTGGGCCTCTGCCGCAGCATCGAGCTCATTGCGCACGTCGGCAAGCTCCTTTTGGGCCTGCTCGAACTTGAGCTTAAAGTCGTTGTCGGCGGCTTCCTCACCGGCGCGGATAGCGGCTTCCACCATCTCGTCCTCGGTCATCGTCGCCTCCTTGTTGGAATCCTCTACCTGGTTCTCGGCAGCCTCGGCGGCCGGGGCCTCATTGACCTCGGTATCGTCTGCGGCCTCTACGGGAATCTTCACGTCCTTCTCCTCAGAGTCAACGGGGGCGGCGCCGGCGGCAGCCGCCTCCGTGCGAGCTTTACGGGCGGACATGATTACTTGTCCTCGTCGTCCACAACCTCGTAGTCGGCGTCGACTACGTCATCGTCGGCAGGCTGGGCACCAGCGGCACCGTCGGTCTGCTGCTGAGCGTCGGCGTAGACAACCTGAGCCAGCTCGTAGGCCACGGACTGCAGGGACTCGCCGGCGGCCTTGATGGCCTCGACGTCAGAGCC
This sequence comes from uncultured Collinsella sp., assembly GCA_937943045.1. Lineage (GTDB taxonomy): Bacteria > Actinomycetota > Coriobacteriia > Coriobacteriales > Coriobacteriaceae > Collinsella. Next base: position 2,782 of record CALEBN010000028.1, read on the forward strand.
CTCGAGCGCCTTCTTGGCGTCGGCGATAGCGGCCTCGGCCTTGGACTTCACGTCGGCGGAAACCTTGTCGCCCAGCTCGTTGAGGGTCTGCTCGGTGGAGTAGCACAGGCTATCGGTCTGGTTGCGGACCTCGACCTCTTCCTTCTGCTTCTTGTCCTCCTCGGCATGAGCCTCGGCGTCCTTGACCATACGATCGACTTCGTCGTCGGACAGAGCGGTGGAGCCGGAAATGGTAATCTGCTGCTCCTTGCCGGTGCCCTTGTCCTTAGCGGAGACCTTGACGATGCCGTTGGCGTCGATGTCGAAGGTGACCTCGATCTGCGGCACGCCGCGGCGGGCAGCCGGGATACCGGTCAGCTGGAACTTACCGAGCGACTTGTTGTCGCGGGCAAGCTCGCGCTCGCCCTGGAGCACGTTGATCTCGACGCTGGTCTGGTTGTCGGCAGCGGTGGAGTAAACCTCGGTCTTGGAGGTCGGGATCGTGGTGTTGCGGTCGATCATCTTGGTCATGATGCCGCCCATGGTCTCGACGCCCAGCGACAGCGGGGTAACGTCGAGCAGCAGGATGCCCTCGACGTCGCCGGTGAGCACGCCGCCCTGGACGGCAGCGCCGTCGGCAACGACCTCGTCGGGGTTCACGGACATGTTGGGCTGCTTGCCGGTCATGGTCTTGACGAGCTCCTGGACAGCGGGCATACGGGTGGAGCCGCCGACGAGGATGACCTCGGTCAGATCGGAGAGCTTAAGCTTGGCGTCGCGCAGGGCGTTGGTGACAGGCTGCTTGCAGCGCTCGAGCAGGTCGCGGGTGATCTTCTCGAACTCGGCGCGGGTCAGCGTGTAGTTGAGGTGCAGCGGACCGGACTGGTTCATGGTGATGAACGGCAGGTTGATGGTGGTCTGCTGGGCGGCGGAGAGCTCCTTCTTGGCGTTCTCGGCGGCCTCCTTCAGACGCTGCAGAGCCATGGGGTCCTGGCGCAGGTCGACACCGTTCTCCTGCTGGAACTTATCGGCCATCCAGTCGATGACGCGCTGATCCCAGTCGTCGCCGCCCAGGTGGTTGTCGCCCGAGGTGGACAGAACCTCAAACACGCCGTCGGCGAGGTCGAGGATGGAGACGTCGAAGGTGCCGCCGCCCAGGTCGAAGACCAGGATGCGCTGGTCGGTGCCCTGCTTGTCCAGGCCATAGGCCAAAGCAGCAGCGGTCGGCTCGTTCACGATACGCTTGACGTTGAGGCCGGCGATCTTACCGGCGTCCTTGGTGGCCTGACGCTGAGCGTCGTTGAAGTAGGCCGGGACGGTGATGACGGCGTCGGTGACGGTCTCGCCCAGATACTTCTCGGCGTCGGCCTTCATCTTCGCGAGCGTCATGGCGCTCACCTGCTCGGCGGTGTAATCCTTGCCCTCGATGTCGACGACGGCACGGCCACCCTGGCCCTCCTTGACCTCGTACGGCACGGTCTTAATCTCGGAGGTGCACTCGGAGTACTTGCGGCCCATGAAGCGCTTGATGGAGAACACGGTGTTCTTGGGGTTGGTGACAGCCTGGTTCTTAGCGGCCTTACCCACGACGCGGTCGCCGTCAGCACGGAAGCCAACAACGGACGGAGTGGTGCGGTCGCCTTCGGCGTTCACGATAATGGTCGGAGAACCGCCCTCGAGGACGGCCATAGCGGAGTTAGTAGTACCAAGGTCGATACCAAGAATCTTACTCATTAGAAATTCCCTCTCTCTTGTGCGTTCGCGCCGCCTCGACGGTCTTTCGCGCGGCGCTTCGGCTTGTCTTTCAGGATGTAGTGTATCCCCTTATGGGCCGGAATATACAAAATCTAAGTCAATTCATATAAGATTTCTTATCTCTGAGAGTTTAGGTTCTTAAATGCGCAGGTAGATGCGCTGATTGAGTTCTCGGCAAATCTATCGAGATCTATGTAGAGTTGACTGAGGTGTGAGCCTGAAACTGTGTCCCGTTTTGGACGTGGATTACGGGATGCGGTTTCCGCAAGCACGCTCAATCGCCCTATATTACGAGTCAGCTTTAGCTAACATTTACGCAGCTCACCGGCCCCACCTGCGCGTTTTTTAGTAAACCTTGGCATACTCGGCGAACGGTATGAAGATGCCGGCCAGAGGGTATTGCAAACGGTCGCTCCCGTGGTATGTTTTTGCCCGAATCAAACCGGCGCGCATCGTCTGTAGCGTCGGTCAACAGAGAGGAAACTACCATGGCTCATCCCGTAATTGATGCCGACGAGTGCATCGCTTGTGGCGTTTGCGTCGACACCTGCCCCGCTGGCGTTCTGGAGCTCCAGGACGTCGCTACCGTCGCTGACGAGGACTCCTGCGTCGCCTGTGGCGCTTGCCAGGACGCTTGCCCCGCTGGCGCGATCACCGAGATCGTCGAGGAGTAACAACTCCCCACTTGCACACTCAAAAGTACACCGTGCACAAAAAGGAGGCCTCCGCATCGCCGCGGAGGCCTCCTTTTGCATTCGTCGTTACTAGGACAGGTCGTCTTCGTAGGGCATCAGGTCTGCCAGATAGCCCTTCTCCTTGAGTATGGCCTCGATCTCGTCGAGAGTCTGCTCGTCCTCCGCCGCGATGCGATGGAAGTGATAGCCGCTCGTCACCGTTAGTAGCGGGAAACTCTTGCCGCTCTCGATATCGTGCAGGTAGCGCTCAACATCGCGACGATTGCGGATGTCCAGGTCGGCCGTGATCTTACCGTACACGCGGTGATTGACGATCACGTTGAGCACGGCGCCTCCGGCGTCGACGATACTCGTGAGCTCATCGCCCGCCTGCTCCACGCCGTGGCGAACCTTGACCAGGCGCGTGGGCACAGCGGGGCTGCTGGGGGCCTCCTGCAGCACGTAGCCGCGGTTGGTCGCCACGATATCGTGCCCATCGGCGCGCAGCAGGGCGATGTCTTGCACGACAATCTGGCGGCTCACGCCCACCTCACGAGCAAGCGCACTGCCCGAGACGGGGTCTTTGGCTCGCTCGAGCACGCCCATGATGGCACGGCGACGCTCGCGGGCGTCCATTATTTACCGTCCAGCAGACGCAGGTGCTTAAGCGAGAGGTCGAGAATCGGCGCAGAGTGCGTCAATGCCCCCGAGCTAATAAAGTCAACGCCCAGGTCGGCGAGCGCGCGGATATTGCTGGCGTCCACGTTGCCCGAGCACTCGGTCTTGGCGCGACCGGCGATAAGCTCAATCGCGGCAGCCATGTCGTCGTGGGTCATGTTGTCGAGCATGATGATGTCGGCACCGGCCTCCACGGCCTCGCGTACCATGTCCAGGTTCTCGCACTCGATCTCGACCGTCGCGGTAAACGACGCATGGGCGCGCGCCATCTCAATCGCGCGTGCCACGCCACCGGCGGCGTCGATGTGGTTGTCCTTGAGCATGACAGCCGTCGACAGGTTATAGCGGTGGTTGCTGCCACCGCCGATCTCGACCGCGGCCTTCTCAAAGACGCGCATGCCCGGCGTGGTCTTGCGTGTGTCGACGAGCACGGTCTTGGTGTCCTCGAGCGCAGCTGCCATCCGATGCGTGTAAGTAGCGATGCCGCTCATGCGCTGCAGGTAGTTGAGCGCCACGCGCTCGCCCGAAAGCAGTACGCGCGCGTCGCCGCGCACTTGGCCCACGTGGTCGCCGGCGTGCACCTCATCGCCATCGACGACATCAAACAGCACCGAGCTCTGCGGATCCAGCAACTCAAAGGTGCGAGCGAACACGTCCAGGCCGGCGATGATGCCATCGGCCTTGGCGATGAGCTCCACCGTGGCGGGACGCGCCGTGGGGCACACGCTCGCCGTGCTCACGTCCTCAAACGTAATATCCTCGCGCAGGGCCTGCAGGATCAGATCATCGACGACGAGCTTCATGGTAATGGGATTCATGGTCTACTCCTCCACGGCCTGCGTGCCGGCGGCACGGGCCAAATCATCGATTGCCAGGGTGTCGGCGCTCAGGGCGCGATGACGGCCATCGAGCGCGGGATCGCCCGCCTGCTCTACGACCAGTGACTCGCCGGTACGCATGTACCACGCGGCGCGGCGACCCCAGACCAGTGCCTCGAGCAGGCTGTTTGATGCAAGGCGGTTCTTGCCGTGAACGCCGTTGCAGGCCGTCTCGCCCGCGGCGTAGAGCTCGGGCATCGAAGTGCGGCCGTCCTTGTCGACCCACACGCCGCCCATAAAGTAGTGCTGCGTGGGCGTAACGGGAATGGGCTCGTCCAGGATGTCGCGGCCGTCCTCCAGGCAGCGTGCGCGGATGTTGGCGAAGTGCCCGGTCACCACGTCGCGCTCGACGGGGGCAAAGCTCAGCCACTCGTGCTCGGTGCCGTCCTGCTTCATCTGCTCGCGAATGGCGGCGGCGACCACATCGCGCGGCTGGAGCTCATCGGTAAAGCGCTCGCCGGCGGCGTTGAGCAAAATCGCGCCCTCGCCGCGGCAGCTCTCGCTGATCAGGAAGGTACGGCCCGGCTGCGGCGAGAACAGCCCCGTGGGGTGAATCTGCACGTAGTCCAGGTGCTCCATCTTAATGCCATGCTCCTGAGCGATGTAGCAGGCATCGCCCGTGAGCTGCGGGTAGTTGGTCGAATGGTCGTATACGCCGCCGATGCCGCCCGTCGCCCACAGCGTGTGGCGGGCATGGATCTTAAACGGCTCGCCGGCATGCACGCCCTCGGCGGCATTTGCCAGTTCGTCGGCGGGACGAACCGAGTTGTCCTCGTCCACGGGAACGGCAACGACGCCGGTGCACACCGTGGCGCCGTCACGCTCGCCCGTCAGGATGTCGGTCATGGCCACGTGCTCCAAAATCTGCACGTTATCCAGCTTGCGAACGGCCTGGAGCAGCTTGGTTGTGATCTCCTTGCCCGTAATGTCGGCATGGAAGGCAATGCGCGGGCGGCTGTGCGCGCCCTCGCGGGTAAAGTCGAGGCTGCCGTCGGCCTTGCGCTCAAAGTCCACGCCCATGGCCAGCAGGTCGTTAATAACCGAGCGGCTCGAGCGGATCATGATGTCGACGCTCTCGCGGCGGTTCTCGTAGTGGCCGGCGTGCATGGTGTCCTCAAAGAAGGCATCGTAGTCCGAGCCTTCGGGCAGTACGCAGATGCCGCCCTGCGCGAGCATCGAGTCGCACTCATCGATAGCGCCCTTGGAGAGCATGGTCACGCGCGTGCTCATCGGCAGATTGAGGGCCGCGTACAGGCCCGCCACGCCACAGCCGGCAATGACGACGTCGCACTCCATGTCGGGGTATTGTTTGGTTTCCACAGGAATCCTCTCCCTTGTAATGTGACATAAGGGACTGCCCCTCATGTCACATCGTTCTAGCGCGCCGCGTACTCGAGCATGCGGTCGAGCGTAATTTTGGCCTGGTCGGCCGCCTCGTCCGACACGCCGATCTGTACCTCGCCCTCGCCCGTCTCCAGGCATCGCACGAGCTTTTCGAGTGTGATGAGATCCATGTTGACGCAGGTGGGCTGCACCGCGGGAAAATAGAACTTTTTGCCGGTGCCCTCGCAGCGGCGCTCGAGCTCGTAGAGCACGCCGCGGACCGTCACGATGATGAACTCACTCGCGTCCGAATCCTCGGCGTACTTGATGATGCCGGCGGTGGAGCCGATGTAGTCGGCCTCGGCAAGGACGTCGGCCTTGCATTCGGGGTGCGCCAGCACGAGCGCGTCGGGATGCGCCTCCTGCGCATCGACGATCTGCTCGACGGTGATGATGTGATGGCGCGGGCAATAGCCATTGTTGAGGATGACGTGCTTTTGCGGCACCTGCTCGGCTACGAAGCGGCCCAGGTTTTGATCGGGGATGAACAGGACGTGCTGCTGCGGCAGCTCGGACACGATCTTGACGGCGTTGGAGCTGGTGACGCACACGTCGCTCCAGCTCTTGATCTCGACCGTCGAGTTGACGTAGCAGACCACGGCAAGGTCGTCGCCGTACTCGGCGCGCGCCGCATCGACCGTCTCGCGCTTGACCATGTGCGCCATGGGGCAGTCCGCGCCTGGCTCGGGCAGCAGCACGGTCTTGGTGGGGTTGAGCAGCTTGGCGCTCTCGCCCATAAACTCCACGCCGCACAGCACGATGGTCTGCTGCGGCAGGCTCTTGGCGAGCTTTGCCAGGTAGAAGCTGTCGCCGACGTAATCGGCAACGGCTTGGACCTCGGGCGCCACATAGTAGTGCGCCAGGATCACCGCGTCACGTTGGGTTTTTAGTTGCTGAATGGCCTCGACAAGCTCTGCGGGCACCAGTGCCGCGCGCTCCGTTGCCGTCGTTGCCGATGCTAGGCCGGCCGCAATATCGCGCGCAAGCTCCGACGCATCCATGTTCGCGCTCTGTGCCATCAAGGCCCCTCTCTTTTGGCGAATCTTGGGGCTTTAGTATGACACCTAGGTTTACAGCTGACAAGACAGCTGTAAACCTAGGTGTAAAGTTGAAATAAAGATTCAATCATGCGGCAGGTCCATTTTCGAACTGGCAAGCTGAGGATAGTCGAGCTCTCGATAGCGCAGGAGGCATCTTTCGCCACCGCAATACTGCTCGGCGCGAGTTGCGCACCGTGGGGCGCAAACGGGATGTTCCTCCGCGGGCGGCGCGCACCCAATGTGGCAAAATCGAACTACTAAGGGGGCTCGAATGCTCAAGATTATCGCCTGCGACGACGACGTCGCTTTTCTAGATAGACTGCACCGGATGATCGACCGCTGGTCGACCGAGACGGGCACGGCAGTCGACGTTGCGCTCGTCACGCGCGGCGAGGACCTGCTGGCCCGCCATGCTGCATCGCGCGCCGACATCATTCTGCTCGACATGATCATGCCGCTCGTCAACGGCATGGACACCGCGCGGGAGTTGCGCCAATCCGATACCGCTGTGCGTCTGGTGTTCCTCACCTCATCGCCCGAGTTCGCGCTGGAGTCCTATGAGGTCCGCGCCTTCGACTACCTGCTCAAGCCCGTAACGTACGAACGCCTGGCGCAACTGCTCGACGAGCTTTCGAGCATGCGACCCGCCGTGACCGACGAGCTCGTAACCAAAACGTCCTTTGGCTACCATGCCCTGCGCCTGTCCGATATCGAATATGCCGAGGCCCGCAACAAGCACGTGGTATTCCACCTGCGCGACGGGCGCGACATCGAGGCGCTCGAGCCGTTCCGCAACATCGAGGACCAGCTGGCCAAAAACGCAAGCTTCTTTAAATGTCACCGTAGCTACCAGGTCAACCTGCGCAATATCGATCACTTCAACCGTACGGATATCGTCATGCGCTCGGGCGCTTGCATCCCGCTGGCGCGCAGCTGCAAGCAGGGTTTCCAGGATGCCTACTTTGCGGCACGGTTCGAGGGCGGGAGGCGCTAATGCTCCCCACGACCGAGATGATGCTTTGGGCAATTCACCACGCAACAACCCTACTTTTTGGCGTTTTTGCCTCGGCGGCGCTCTGCGGTATCGAGATCAACCGGCGTCATGCGCTTGAGCTCGTGATGGTCGGCGCCGTAACCGGATGCGCATTCGGCCTCGCCAATGCCGTCGGCGGCGAGCTTTTCGCCCGTCAGGTATATCCACTCGTCGTGCATCTGCCGCTCGTCATCTATCTGTGCGCGCGCTATCGCCTGAGCCCGCTGCTCGTTATGCTGGGCGTCACCAGTGCTTATCTGAGCTGCCAGTTCAGCAACTGGATGGGCATCGCCGCGCTCGCCGCCACCGACTCGCAAATCGCGTACTACGTGGCACGCATTATCACCACGGCCGTCGTCTTTGCAATCCTGCTGCATTGGGCCAGCGACATCGGCCCGCGCCTGGCGGTTAAAAGCCCCACCGAGCTCGAGATTCTGCTCATCCTGCCGCTCGTCTATTACATCTTTGACTACGCCACTAACGTCTACACCACGCTCTTCCACTCGGGCTCCGTGGTGACGGTTGAGTTTTTGGCGTTTGCGCTTTGCGCGTTCTACCTTATGTTTCTTGCTGTGTATCTGCGCGAATACGAGGCGAAGGAAATCGCCGAGCGCGAGCGCTGGATGCTCACGACCCGCGACAACGCAGCCATCAAGGAGCTCGAGGCTTGGCGCCAATCTGGACGCGAGCTTTCGGTCCTCCGCCATGACATGCGGCACTTCCTGCGCGGCCTTGCGGCTTTGATCGAGGAGGGCCACATCGACGAGGCGCTCGAACGCATCGACGAGCTCTGCGAGACGAACGACCGCACCGCCGTGCGCCGATACTGCGCCAACGACACGGTCAATATCGCGCTTTCGTCATTTAGCTCCGATATCAACCGAAACGGCATCGCCGCCGATTTGCGCGCCGCCGTGCCCGAGAGCGTCCATGTAGCCGACGTCGATCTGTTTAGCGTGCTCTCTAACGCCCTGGACAACGCCATCGTCGCCGCAAGCGCCGCTCCCCAGGGCAAGCGATTTGTCGAACTGGACCTGCGTTGCGAGGACGGTCAACTGCTCCTTTTGGTCTCCAACACGTTTGGGCGCCCGCCGCGCATGGTCGACGGCATGCCCGTAGCCGGGCACACCGGACACGGCTTTGGAACCAAGAGCATTAAGCTTGCCGTCGAGCGCATGAACGGCAACTGCCAGTTCCGCATCAACGGCGACCGATTTGAGCTGCGCGCCGTGATGTAAGGGCGCGACAAGCCGGTGCCGCGCTCGACCCGCCAGGGCCGCCTTGCCGGCGCCAGTCCGCTACAGCGGCGCGGCCGCCGGGGTCAGCTGCTTGATGTAGGCCCACATGCGTTGCTTGGCGGCTCTGTCAGTAAGCGCCGCCTCAAAACCGTCGAGCGCGAGCACGCGACGACCCTGCACATGGGCGACCAAGCCGGGCTTGAGCATAGCGGTATCAAAGTCGTCGATTGCCACAAGCATGTCGGCATAGGTCTCGCGCATGGTATCGGCCGCGCGATCGTCCAGCAGCAGGACCGCCTCGGGGTCCAAGGCCTCGAGCGCCTCGCGGAACAACTCGCACGGCAGGCCCTCGCCTACCGCAACCACTCCGTCGCCCGCGCCGGCAACACTTGCCAGCACGCAGAAATCTTCGGGCGCGTAGCCGATGGCACCGAGCGCCTTGCGCAGCGCGGCGCCGTCCGGACCGGCAGCCAGCTCGCCGCCCGCACGCTCGGCATCGTCTAAATCACCTTTTACCAGCACAATCGGCGAGCACGCGTTGCCCGCGATACGCACACCGCGACCCGCGAGCGATGCGAGCTCCTGCTCGGTCGCCTGGGCGATGGCTTCTTTTTTCTGGCTTTGTGACGTGGGCATGCGCTCTCCAATCGTTTGCGTGCCCACCATTATATAAAAGAGCCGACCGCGAGTGGTTGCATTGCGGGCCGTTGGGTATAAGCACGGTCGTACTGAGTTTTACGCGGCTGAGCCGCGTCGCACTATGGAGGTCACCATGGCTGACATTAAGCAGATTACCCCCGAGAACTTCGATTCCGTCGTTAACGGCAGCCTTCCCGTGCTGGTTGATTTTTGGGCACCGTGGTGCGGTCCCTGCCGCTCGCTCTCGCCCATTGTTGACGAAGTAGCCGACGAGCTGGCCGGCAAGCTTGCCGTCGCCAAATGCAACGTCGACGACAATCAGGACCTGGCCATGAAGTTTGGCGTCATGAGCATCCCCACGCTGGTTGTCTTTAAGAACGGCGAGGAAGTTGACCGCTCCGTTGGCGCGCTGCCCAAGGCCAGGCTGCAGGCGCTGCTTGAGAAGCACCTGTAATACGCCGGTCATGTGCTGCCGTCCATGAGCGGTTTTGCGCCGCTCACCGGAGAGCCGGGTGCTGCGCCCGCGACCACGGATAATATGGTAATCACAAACAGCCCCCAGTGAACGGGTGCGGGTCAGACGGACTCGCACCCGTTTTCTTATGCGGTAGCGCCCCGTGCGGGCGTAGTAGAATCTGAACCACTGGATTGCCCCGAGCATAAGGAGATTTCCCATGCATGACGTCGGAATGAACATGAGCCAGCTTGCCATGAGCGTCAAGCAGGTCGACGACACCATCGAGCTCGCCCACGAGTGGAGCCATCAGCTGCTGCATGCGACCGAGAACTTTGATATGGAGCGCATTGGCGCCAAGCTCGAGGCCGCCATGGCGGCGCTCCACGAGGCACACGACGCACTCGAGGGCTATGAGGAGGCCATCGAGGCCGACCATAACTCTGTTGGCTCCGTAAAGCTGGTGTAGCGTGGCCGAGCACGAGCACGCCTGCGATCGCGAGCACGAGCATCCGCACGGGCCGACCGGCAACGTGGGCTGCCGTTGCAGCGGCTCCGCCTCAGAGCTGGTCCGTTTTTCGGTCACCGCGCCCGACGACCTGCTGCGCCGCTTTGACGAGCAGATTGCGCGCCGCGGCGACGTTGCCAACCGTTCCGAGGCCGTGCGCGACCTGATTCGCACCTCGATTGCCAAGGAGCAGATGCGAACGCCCGACGAGCAGGTCATCGGGTCGCTCACCATGATTTACGACCATCACACCGGCGACCTGACGCGCCGTCTGGACGAGGTGCAGCACGACTACACCGACGAGATCGTATCGACCATGCATGTGCATCTGGATCACCACAACTGCTTGGAGATTCTGGCGCTTAAGGGTCGCGGCGAGCGTGTCTACGAGCTGGCCGACCGTCTACTGGGCCTGCGCGGCGTTAAACACGGCGAGCTCACCTGCGCCGCCACCGAGCAGAGCCTGGGGCTGTAACGGCACACGACTGCCAATAAGGGACAGGTTTCGATGAAGGAGGGTCGCATGCGACGTGTGCATATCCATGTAACGGGCATTGTGCAGGGCGTCGGCATGCGACCGTTTGTGTATCGCGAGGCCATGGCGCACGGCATTTGCGGCTGGGTGCTCAACGCGGGCGATGGCGTGCATATCGAAGCGCACGCTCTAAGCGAGTCGCTCGACGAATTTATCGCCGCGCTTTCCGAGCATGCGCCTGCGGCGTCTCGCGTGGAGCATGTCGAGGTTGTGGACCTAGCACCCGGCAACTGGGACGCCGCTAACGAGCAGGGCTTTCGCATTGTGGCGTCGCAGGATCAAACTGCCCACACGACGCTCATCTCGCCCGACATCGCCACGTGCGACGACTGCCTGCGCGAGCTGTTCGACCCCGCCGACCGACGCTTTCACTATCCCTTTATCAACTGCACCAACTGCGGACCGCGCTTTACCATCATTCGCTCGCTGCCCTATGACCGAGCGGCCACCTCGATGGATCGCTTTCCCATGTGCCCCACCTGCGCCGCAGAGTATGCCGACCCGCTCGATCGGCGGTTTCACGCGCAGCCCGATGCCTGTTTTGATTGCGGACCGCATATTACGTGGCGCGAGGCGGACCGCGGCGTTGCGCCAGCGGTCGTCAACGCAACACCGGCCGTCGGCTCCACGCGCGAGGCCAGCGATGCCATCATCGAACGCTGCGTCGAGCTGCTGGCAGACGGCGGCATCGTCGCCATCAAGGGTCTAGGCGGATTCCACCTGGCCTGCGATGCCACCAACGAACAGGCGGTGCGCGAGTTGCGCCGTCGCAAGCGTCGCAGCAACAAGCCGCTTGCCGTTATGGTGCGAAGCCTTGCCGACGCCGAGCGCCTGTGTCATATCGATGGCATTGAGCGCAACCTGCTGGCCGGCAGTGTTCGTCCCATTGTGCTGCTGCGTCGCCGCGCAGCCGGCAACGACGCCCACAGCTCCCCCAACGCCCTCGAACTCGCGCCATCCGTCGCGCACGACTTGCCCGAGCTTGGCGTCATGCTCCCCTACACCCCGCTTCAACATTTGCTGCTCGCCGCAGCCGCGGCGCACGGCATGAGCGCACTCGTCATGACCAGCGGAAACCTGAGCGAAGAGCCCATCGAGACCGACGATGCCCTTGCATGGGAGCACCTTGTTGCCGCCGGCATCGCCGATGCGCTGCTCGGTAACGACCGCGCGATTCTGTCGCGCTACGACGACTCCGTGGTACGCGTAGTCGACGGGGTCGTCATGCCCGTGCGCCGCGCACGCGGATATGCGCCGCAGCCGCTGTCGTTGCCGGCGCTCGACAACGCCACGCCCTGTGTGCTCGCCTGCGGGCCGCAGCAAAAAGCCACGATCGCACTCACGCGCGAGGACACCGACGGCCATGCGGCCTGTTTTGTGTCGCAGCATATCGGCGATGTCGAAAACGGCGCGACTTTCGATGCTTGGAGCGCCGCACGCACGCGTCTGGAAAGCCTCTTTGACCTGGCGCCTGCCGCCTTGGCATGCGACATGCATCCCAGTTATCTGTCGAGCCAATGGGCGCGCGAGCAGGCACGGGAGCACAATCTGCCGCTTATCGAAGTCCAGCACCATCATGCGCACATCGCGAGCGTCATGGCAGAGGCGATTGCCGCAGGCCGGCTTGCGCCCGATACACGCGTCCTCGGCATCGCCTTCGACGGCACGGGTGCCGGCACCGATGGCACCATATGGGGCGGTGAGTTTCTTGTCGCCCATCTCGCCGATTTTGAGCGCGTCGCGCATCTGCGCACCTGGGCGCTTCCCGGTGGCGCCGCATCCGTACACGATGCCCGCCGCAACGCCTTTGCCCTGCTCAGCGAGCTCGACCTGCTCGAGCACCCGGGAGCCGTGGGGCTCTTGAACAGCCTTGACGAGCAAACGCGCAGCATAACGGCAACGATGATCGAGCGCGGCATCAACAGTCCGCGCACCAGCAGTATGGGTCGCCTGTTTGATGCCGCAGCCGCGATTTTGGGCATTTGCGGCCAGGCAACCTACGAGGGCGAACCCGCCATCGAGCTCGAAGCCGCCGCTTGGCGTGCACTGGACGGCAAAATCGCCCGTTTTCCCGACGACAACGTCGGCTATTCCACATCTGGCCCATCGTGGCTGGACGGCCCCGATGTGCTGGACCAGAAAGCACTCTTTGAGGCACTTTTGGAGGGAATTGAAGCCGGAGCGCCCGCCGACAGGCTCGCACTCGACTTCCATGTCGCCGTCGCGCGCTCCTCGGCGCGCATCGCCACCGAAATCTGCGCGCGCGAGGGCATTGGCACCGTCGCGCTCTCGGGCGGCGTGTTCATGAACCGACTTCTGCTCCAGCTCCTCACCCGCGAGCTCAAATACGCGGGCCTTGCTGTCTTGGTCCCCCACACCGTACCCGTCAATGACGGCTGCATCGCCTACGGTCAGGCGGCGGTCGCAAGCGCTCGTCTTGCGCAGATTGCATCGCAGTAGCTCGCCCTCACACGCCGCTGTGCCCAGCCGTCTCACAGGCGTAACGCGTTTGCCCGCAAACCCCGCGAGCGCTACCATCAACTGATGGATTATTGAGCGCCTATCCAGCGCAAAGCGTCTAAAAGGGGAACAATATGTGCCTTGCCGTTCCCGGTAAAGTAGTCAAACGCGACGACGACCTCAAGGCCACCGTCGACATGATGGGCATCGAGCGCCCCGTGTCGCTACGACTCGTGCCGACGGCGCAGGTTGGCGACTATATTCTCGTACACGCCGGCTTTGGCATCCAGATTGTCGACGAGCAGGAAGCGCAGGAGACGCTCGAGCTCGTTAATGCCATGACCGAGCTGATCGAAGAAGACCAACTGGTCAGCAACCCGGCCGAGGCATACTAGTGGCGGCCGGACAGCCGGCGCGCTCCGGTATCGACTTTTCGGCATTTCGCGATTCCAAGCTGGCCCGCGAGCTCATCGAACGCATCCATGAACTCGTCGGCGACCGCACCATCAACCTTATGGAAGTCTGCGGCACGCACACCGTGAGCATCGGCCGCTATGGCTTTCGCTCCATTATGCCAGCCGGGCTCAAGCTGCTGAGTGGCCCGGGGTGCCCCGTCTGCGTAACCGCCAACCGCGACATCGACCACGCGATCGCGCTCGCCAACATAGACGGCGCCATCATCACCACCTTTGGCGACATGATGCGCGTGCCCGGATCGTCCACCTCGCTCGCTGCGCAAAAGGCGGCAGGGCGCGACATCCGCATCGTCTATTCCCCGCTCGACGCGCTCGACATCGCCGAGCAAAGCCCCGATCGTCCGGTCATTTTTATGGGCGTGGGCTTTGAGACCACAACGCCCACCATCGCCGCCGCCATCTTGGAGGCCGAGGCACGCGGGCTTTTGAACTTTTCGGTCTATTGCGCCCACAAGACCACGCCGCCGGCGTTGCGCGCCATCGCCAACGACCCCGAGACCGCCATCGACGGCTTTATCCTGCCGGGCCACGTCGCCACCATCACGGGCTTGGCGCCCTTTAGCTTTTTGGTCGACGAGTTCAATACCCCGGGCGTGGTCACGGGATTTGAACCGGTCGATATCCTGCAGGGCATCTGCATGCTGGTCCAGATGGTTGTCGAGGGCAGGCCCGCGATCGACAACGCCTACCGCCGTGGCGTCAACGCAGACGGCAACCCCGTGGCGCGCCAGCTGGTCGAGCAGGTGTTTGAGCCATGCGGCACCACGTGGCGCGGGCTGGGGCCGATTGCCAACTCGGGCCTTTCTATCCGCCCCGAGTTCTCGCGCTTTGATGCCCGCGCTCGCTTTGACGTGCCCGTTGAGGCGACGGTCGAGCCGCGTGGATGCCGCTGCGGCGACGTGCTGCGCGGGGCCATTACGCCGAACAGCTGCCCGCTCTTTGGCCGCACCTGCACGCCCGAGCACCCCGTCGGACCGTGCATGGTGAGCTCCGAGGGCAGCTGCGCGGCGTACTACCGCTACCGTAACTAGCCTGGACGCACCCGCACACTGGCACCACCCACGATTGGAGTTTTGGATATGTCCCATAGCATCACCGATAGCACCGTCCTGTTGGGCCACGGCTCTGGCGGTCAGATGATGAAACGCATCATCGATGAGGTCTTTTTGGATGCCTTTGGGTCGCCCGAGCTGCTCGAGGGCAACGACGCCGGCGTCGCCGCGCTGCCCGCGAGCGGGCGCATCGCCATGTCGACCGACAGCTTTGTAGTCTCGCCGCAGTTCTTCCCCGGTGGCAACATCGGCCGCCTTGCCGTGTGCGGAACCGTCAACGACGTCGCGACCTCGGGCGCCAACGTGCGCTACCTGTCGTGCGGCTTTATCCTCGAAGAGGGCTATCCCATGGATAAGCTCCGCCAGATTGTGCAGACCATGGCCGAGACGGCGCGCGAGGCGGGCGTGTCCATAATCACGGGCGACACCAAGGTGGTCGAGCGCGGCGGGGCCGACGGCGTCTATATCAATACCGCCGGCGTGGGCGAGGTTCCCACGGGCGTGGCGCTCAGCGGCGCCAACTGCCGCCCCGGCGACGTCATCCTGGTGTCGGGCACACTGGGCGACCACGGTATCGCCATCATGAGCCAGCGCGAGGGTTTGGCCTTTTCGAGCACGATAGAAAGCGACGCCGCGCCGCTCAACCACCTGATTGCCGACGTTCTGGCCGCAGCGCCCGGCACGCGTTGCTTTCGCGACCCCACGCGCGGTGGCCTGGCGTCCACGCTCAACGAGTTTGCCCAGGCAAGCGGTGTTGCCATGGAGGTTGACGAGGATGCCGTGCCCGTGCGTCCCGACGTGCAGGCCGCCTGCGAGATGCTCGGCTACGATGTGCTGCAGGTGGCAAACGAGGGCAAGATGGTCGCCGTGGTGCCGGCCGAGCAAGCCGATGCCGCGCTGAGCGCCATGCGCGCCGCCCGCTACGGCGAGAATGCCGCCATCATCGGTCGCGTGCTGCCGCTTGCCGAGAGTGCCCGTCCCGCTGTGCGCGTGCGCACCGGCTGGGGCTCGACCCGTATCCTCGACATGCTCGTGGGAGAGCAGCTGCCGAGAATTTGCTAGGGCGGAACCGCACGGTCGGCGCGATGCGGCTTGGTATCCCTGGAGATGTTCAGATTCCAAGCACGCCCAACGCGGAAGCCCAGTATTATGAGGTGCGTTTTAAATCCAATGACGGGAGCTTTCATGGCAGCAGCTTTTTCCCATGTGATCTTTGACCTGGACGGCACCATCCTCAACACGCTCGAGGACCTGGCGGCCGCCGGCAACCATACCTGCGAGACGCACGGCTGGCCCACGTTTGCCGTCGACGAGTACCGCTACAAGGTGGGAAACGGCATGCTCAAGCTGGTTGAGCGTTTTATGCCTGCCGAGTATGCGGGCGACAGCCGTATGTTTGAGCAGACGCTTGCCGAGTTTAGGGCTTACTACGGCGAGCACAAGGAGGTCCACACCGCCCCCTATGCCGGCACAATCGAGATGCTCGACCGCCTGCGCGCCGCAGGTGTGCAGCTTGCCGTGCTCACCAACAAGGACCACGTCTCGGCGGCTCCGCTTATCGAGAAGTATTTTGGTTCCGAACGCTTTGCGCTGGTGCAGGGCCGTGTCGATGCGTTTCCGCCCAAGCCCGAAGCGCCCGTCACGCTGCATGTGATGGAGGAGCTGGGCGCCGATCCGGCAACCACGCTCTATGTGGGCGATTCCAATGTCGATATCCTGACCGGCCACAACGCCGGCCTTAAGAGCGCG
Source organism: uncultured Collinsella sp. (assembly GCA_937943045.1). Classification (GTDB taxonomy): domain Bacteria; phylum Actinomycetota; class Coriobacteriia; order Coriobacteriales; family Coriobacteriaceae; genus Collinsella. The sequence continues at coordinate 19,313 of CALEBN010000028.1, forward strand.
GGCGTCAGCTGGGGCTTCCGCGGCCGCGCAGAGCTGGAGGCCGCCGGCGCCGACTACGTGGTGGATAGCCAGGCAGAGCTCGCGGCGCTGATTCTGGGCGAGTAACCGCTCATCCCTCCCACGGGCAGCTAATGTGGGACGGGACTCTTTTAGCTGCCCCCGCACCAAAGAAGTGTCCCCAACTGCCGGCAGAAAAGGAACGTCCCCAAGTGCCGCCCCAATGACTACCATGGCAACGCCGCAGATAGAGGACGGACAGCGAAAACGCCCCTAAGCGAGCAAGGTGACGTGAAATGAAAGGGCGCTGACCTTCTGGTCGCGCCCTTGAAATTGAACGTCAGATTGCCGCTTAGGGGCGTTTGCAGCGTCGAGCAGTTATGCGGTTCGTAGAACCGCGTAACCCCCTAGCTCATCATCGCATTCATCATCTCGGTGGTTGCGGAATCGTCGGCAGACCACTCGTTATCCTCGTTGGCGGAATATTTAAAGGTGACCTTGGTGTCCTTGGTCTTAGCGGCCTTGGTCACGTCGACCATGACCTGGCCGGCCATCTTGTACAGGTCATCCTCGGAAGGCATCGTATCGAGTGCGGCGACCTTCTCCTGATACTGGGTGGCGAAATCTTCGACGATCTTATTCATGGACTTGCAGGTGATGGTAACCTCGGCGGTCGCAGTGCCCTTGTCCTCATCGACCGTCACATCGCCGATCTTGTAATCAAAGCCCTCGAGATAGCTCTTGGCGTACTCCTTGGGATCGATGCCCAGTTGCTCAAACTCGTCGCCCGAAGCCTCTTCCAGACCGGAGAGGAAATCATCGCCGCCGTTCTTGATCTCGTCAAACTGGCTCGTAAGGTCGTTGGTGATGAGCTCCTCCACCGAAGGCCCTCCGCAGCCGGAAAGCAAAACCACGCACGCGACCAGGGCAGCCATCAGGGGCGCAAGCAGCAGCTTCTTTTTCATGACATTCCTCCAAACAAGCGGCGCCGCGTTCCCTGCGCAGCGCACGTCGTAACAGCAAGTCCATATTAGCGGCCCGGCCCAACCCCCCTGCGTCGCAAAAGCGCAGGCGGCTCAATTTGACGAACGAATGGCCCGTAAAGCAAGCCCCTTGCAATAAAATGCACCTGTTTAGCCTATTAAAAAAGGGTGGCCGGACAACCCGACCACCCTTGCGCATCTTCTGGATGCCGCAGACTACTTGCGGACGACCTTAACGATGGCGTCACCGGCGGCGACGGCAGACTCGGCCTCGACGGCGAGCTCGACGTCAGCGAACTCGGCGGTGTTGGACACGGCCACGACGACGCAGTCCTTGTAACCGGCGGCAGCGATCTTGGCGCGGTCGATCTTGAGTATGGGCTGACCAGCTTTGACAACGTCGTCGGCCTTGACGAAGCCCTCGAAGCCATCACCGTTCATGTTGACGGTATCGACGCCAACGTGCACCAGAACCTCGATGCCGCTATCGGACTGCAGGCCCACGGCGTGACCCATGGTGACGGTCACCTTGCCGTCGCAGGGAGCGTAGACCAGGTCGTCCTCGGGCCACACAGCGCAGCCCTTGCCCAGAACCTCGCCACCAAAGACGGGATCGGGCACGTCGGCCATCTTGATGACCTTGCCCTTGACAGGCGAGCACAGCACGTCGGCGCCAGCAGAAGCAGAGATGGAGGCCGGAGCAGCAGCTGCCGCGGGCTCAGCCTTCTTCTTAAACATGTCAAACAGACCCATATGTTTTCTCCTCTTGATTAAGCGCAACGTTATGCGCATGCCTATGGTGATTATAGTGCCAAATGGTCAAATTGCTAAGGTGAGGGCTCGAATCGCAAGCCCTTCCCGGTAGTGCTCGTGGGATGAGTATCTCCTTTGCATCGCGGGTCGATAAGCCGAGTATCGCCTGCAGGTTATGGAGCGCATGGAAGGGCTCTACCAGACCACGCTGGCCGAAACGCAGGAGCTGCTCGACCCCACGCAGCTTGACCACGCCGCCAAGCTCATCGCGAACGCCCGACAGGTCGACATCTACACGGGCTCGCACAACCTCTATCCAGCAGGAATGTTCCGCGACCGCCTGCTCTCCGCCGGCAAAAGCGCAACGTGCCACGACGGCGCTGAGGCCCAGGTGCGTACGGCGCTCGCCTCGGGTCCCGACCATGCGGCAATCGTCATCTCCTACAGCAGCCTTGCCCCCAACCTCAAGGACATCTTGCCGATTCTCAGCAGCCGGCATGTCCCGGTCATCGTCATCGGCACGCCTTATTGCGCTCGCATTCACCCTGGCTTTGCCGCCTACCTCACGGTGAGTGACCACGAGAGTATGACGCATCGCATCACGCAGTTCGCCAGCCACATCGCCGTGCAATACGTGCTCGATTCGCTCTACAGCAGCTACTTCGCCAAAGACTACGCCCGCTGCTCCGAATTCCTGGAGCGCTCGTTTCCCTACACCCGTCTGCCCGGGCTCAAGTAGCGACGAGCGTGGATTTTCGGACGCATATCTAACGAGCGTGGATAATCTCCCACTTTGAGCCCGCACACAGACCAAAACCGGGAGATTATCCACGCTCGTGTTGAATGCTCCGTTTTCCTCTGCGCCCGAGGGACCACTCGACCACCTTGCACCAAAGCAATAACGACTTCTCGTCATTAGATTATTCAAATCGACTCTAATAACTATTTTCGCCATAAACTCGTTATTAGAATTGATATGATTAGCCTAATAGCGAGTTTCCGGCACTAAAGATATGGAGGGCGCGATGCAAATCGAGGAGAACGGCCAGGGAACGCTCCGCAATAATCTATCGGGGAAATTGGCTTACTATTCGTTTTTGCCAACGCCCTTGCAATCATTGAGGCAGCTAAACCTCACTGAGGAAACCTATCGCACGCTTTCCACATGCTCACGAAAGCTTGGAGAGCTTGAAGGCATGCTCTACTTTGTTCCCAACGCCGACATGTATCTGACAATGTATGTGCGAAAAGAAGCACTCCTTTCTTCGCAAATTGAGGGAACCCAGTGCACGTTTGACGACCTACTTAGTCCATCGCAAACCCAACTCCATCATAAAGATGTCGCAGATGTCGTGAATTATGTCCGTGCTGTCGACCGCGGCGTAGAACTGCTCAAAAAGATGCCCTTGTGTACGAGGCTTCTCAGGCAGGTTCATGCGGTCCTGCTGGACGGAGTGCGCGGAACGGAGAAGAATCCAGGCGAGCTGCGCTCCTCACAAAACTGGATTGGCCCTTCAGGCTGCACCATTGCAACTGCATCGTTCGTCCCTCCAAACATTGAAGATTTGAGCAACACGCTCCAGGACCTCGAACGATTTATCAATGAGCCTCAAGTCGAAATGAATCCGATCGTGCGGGCGGCGCTCGTCCATTACCAATTTGAAACTGCCCATCCATTCCTAGACGGAAACGGTCGCCTGGGCAGGCTTCTCATTACACTTATGCTCATCAATGATGGCGTTCTTCATTCTTGCTTGTTCTATCCATCGTTCCAGTTCAAGAAAAATCGAAGCGAGTACTACCGACAACTCACATCCGTAAGGGAACGAGGAACTTACGAGGAATGGATAGAGTTTTTCTGCGCCAGTCTTCTTGAGAGTGCGAAGGACTCGGTAGGGTCTTTAAAGAGTCTTGTTGATCTCCACAACCGTTCGACGGCAGCTATTACCGAAAATCTCGGAAGGACTGCCGCAAACGGACAAAGGCTGCTGAGCCTTCTTGAAGAGCATCCCATCCTCGACACCGCATTTATCGCTGCCCGACTCGATATCGGTAGGAGCACCGCGAGCTCGCTCGTCAAATCATTTGAAGAATTGGGTATCCTCCGTCCACTCGACGAGTCAAGACAGAGATACCGACAGTACGGGTATGAAGAGTATCTTTCGATTCTCAGGGAAGACGCTGAGCCGATTAGATAGGCACCGCAGCCCAGCCATATTAAAACGAGCGTGGATAATCTCCCACTTTGAGTCCACACGGGGGCCAAAAACGGGAGATTATCCACGCTCATTTCTGACTAGTCATTGGGGACGTTCTTAAACGACTAGTCAAACAAGAACGTCCCCAATGACTACTACGGCAACGCCGATGTTTTGGCAACGACAGCGAAAGCCCGTCAGAGCGAGCAAGGTGCCTTGAAACGAGGCGGCATTGACCTTCTGGTCATGCCGCCGAAGTTGAAAGGCAGATTGCCGCCCTGGCGGGCTTGCAGCGTCAACTGGTTACGCGGGTTGGTAAACCCGCGTAACTACCTACTCCCGAGCTCCGTACTGCTCGTAGTAGGCGTCGATGGCGGCCTTGAGCTCGTCATCGATGACGACCTTGCCATCGATCTCGTGATTGTAGAGGGTCTCGACGACCTCGGCCATGGAAACGATGCTCGCGACGGGGAAACCGTACTTGGCCTCGATCTCCTTCTGCGCGGTGGTCACGCCGCCCTTGCCGACCTCCATGCGGTTGAGGGACACGATCAGGCCCTTGATTTCGACGTCGGCAGCAGCCTTAACCTTGGGATAGGTCTCGTCGATGGACTTGCCGCTGGTGGTGACATCCTCGACCATGACCACGCGATCGCCGTCCTGGGGCTCATAGCCCAGCAGGTTGCCCTTGTCGGCGCCGTGGTCCTTGGCCTCCTTGCGGTCGCAGCAGTACTTGACCTCCTTGCCGTACAGCTCGTGGTAGGCAATTGCGGTCACGACGGCCAGCGGAATGCCCTTGTAGGCCGGCCCAAACAGCACGTCAAAATCGTCGCCAAAGTTATCGTGGATGGCCTGGGCGTAATACTCGCCCAGCTTCTTGAGCTGATAGCCCGTCACGTAAGCGCCGGCATTCATAAAGAACGGAGACTGACGGCCGCTCTTGAGCGTAAAGCTGCCGAACTTAAGGACGTCGGACTCAACCATAAACTTGATGAACTCTTGCTTGTAAGCCTCCATGCGGGCTCCTCTCGTAATCGCGTACGTGCCTTCCAGTTTAGCGCAGGCGAAGCGTCGATGCGGGCGCGCTTTGGGGCCACGGCATTCTGTAAAGGCTTTGTCAGAGGGAATGGTTTTCCGAACAATGGGGTTGACATGTCAAACCCCCTCATCAAGAATACGGGCGGATTAAAAAGGGGTACGAGATACCCAAAGCGCGCTGCGCTCAGCCTTTAGGAGGTGTGCCATGGAAGGCAGTCCTAGTCGAAAAACCTGCATGTCGCCCTCGGCACGCCGCGAGGACTCCGCACACACATAAACGCCACCGGCAGATCGTCAACCCCCCCACAAAGGTGCCTGTCCCCTTTGTGGTAGTTCGTGAGCTTGACGTGAGCGACATCTAGGTTTTTTGCAACTCAATACGACACGTACGCTAACTCCCTTCAACAAGGAGGACCCTATGCTGATGCTCAAAACCGCCACGGTTCTCGAAGCCATCTCCAAGCGCCGCCGCACGGCGCGCCCTGTCGCTCGCACCGGCCTGTCCAAGAACACCATATTCGCCGCCACCCATAGCGCCGAGGACGCTCTCGTACTGCTTGACGCCACGGCAAACGGCCTCACCGCCGAGCAGGCAACCGAGCGCCTGGATGCCGCCGGCCCCAACACCATCGAAGCGCCGACCAAGACGCTCGCCCGCCGCATCGCCGACGCGTTCATCGATCCCTTCGCCGGCATCCTCGCCGCGCTCGCGCTGGTCTCACTCTACATCGACGTGCTCGCCGTGCCCGAGCCGCAGCGCGACCCCTCCACGGTCATCGTCATCAGCATCATGCTGCTGGTATCGGGCGGCATGAAGTTTATCCAGGAAGCCCGCAGCGGCAATGCGGCAGATGCCCTCAAGGACCTGGTCTCCAACACTTGCACCGCCCTGCGCGACGACGAGCGCATCGAGATCCTCTTCGACGAGCTCGTCCCCGGCGATGTGATCCGCCTCTCTGCCGGCGATATGGTGCCAGCAGATGTCCGCGTCATCACCGCGCGCGACCTGTTTGTCATCGAGTCCGCACTCACCGGCGAGAGCGAGGCCGTCGAGAAGACCGCTGCCGTCACCGTCGTCGAGGGCGCCGACGGCTCCGCGCTGCCACTCTCTGCCTGCAAGAACATCGTCTTTACCGGCACCTCCGTGCAAAACGGCACCGCCATGGCGCTTGTCGTTGCCACCGGCTCGGACACCTACCTGGGCGGCATCGCCAAGATACTCAACGGGCGCGGCGAAAAGAGCGCGTTTGACCGCGGCGTCTCGAGCGTCTCCATGTTGCTCGTACGCCTCATGCTCGTTATGGCGCCGGCCGTCTTTGCCATCAACGCCGCCACAAAGGGCAACGTCATCGACGCGCTGCTGTTCGCCACGAGCGTGGCCGTGGGCATCACGCCGCAGATGCTCCCCGTCATCGTGACCACGAGCCTGTCGCAGGGCGCCAAGGACCTCGCCCGTCGCCAGGTTATCGTCAAGGAGCTGCCGGCGATTCAAAACCTGGGCGCCATGGACGTCCTGTGCTGCGACAAGACCGGCACCCTCACCGAAGACCGCATCGTGCTCGAGCGCTACCTCAACACCGATGGCAACGAGGACGCGCGCGTGCTGCGCCATGCGTTTTTGAACAGCTTCTTCCAGACCGGCCTCAAAAATCTTATCGACCTGGCCGTAATCGACCGTGCCGATGTGACACCCTCGACCGTCGCACCCGATTCCATGCTGGGCCAGAGCCTGCGCGACCGCTACACCAAGGTCGACGAGGTTCCCTTCGATTTCTCGCGCCGTCGCCTGAGCGTAGTTGTCTCCGACGCCCAAGGCAAAACCCAGATGGTTACCAAGGGAGCTGCCGAGGAAATGCTCGAGATCTGCTCCTTTGTCGAAGTCGATGGCATCGCCCAGCCGCTCACCGAAGATAAGCTCGCCCAGATTCGCAAGCAGATCGCCGAGCTCAACGCCGAGGGCCTGCGCGTGATTGCCGTGGCGCAGAAGACCGATCCGCGCTGCGTGGGCGAGTTTGGCATTGCCGACGAGTGCGACATGGTGCTGATGGGCTTTTTGGCCTTCCTCGATCCTCCCAAAGCAAGTGCCGCGGGCGCCGTCGCAACCCTCGAGGCCAAGGGCGTAGCGGTCAAGGTCCTGACCGGCGACAACGACCGCGTCGCCGCCACCGTCTGCGAGCAGATCGGCATCGATGCGAGCAACGTCTTGCTCGGCTCCGAGATCGATGCGCTCGATGACGCCGAACTTGCCGAGCGCGCCGAGAAAACCCACCTCTTCGCCAAGCTCTCGCCGCTGCAGAAGGCGCGCCTGGTGCGCGTCATGCGCGAGCTGCTCGGCCACACCGTGGGCTTTATGGGCGACGGCATCAACGACGCCGCCGCCATGCGTGCGAGCGACTGCGGCATCTCGGTCGATTCGGCCGTCGACATTGCCAAGGAATCCGCCGATATCATCTTGCTTCAGAAGGACCTGGGTGTGCTCGAGCGCGGCATCATCGAAGGCCGCCGCACCTACGGCAACCTGCTCAAGTACCTCAAGACCACGGTGAGCTCCAACTTTGGCAACGTGCTGTCCGTGACCGTCGCGAGCCTGTTCTTGCCGTTTTTGCCCATGAGCGCCCTGCAGCTGGTGCTGCTGTCGCTGGTCTACGAGATCGTGTGCATCGCGCTGCCGTGGGACACCGTCGATGACGCCTGGACTGCCCGTCCGCGCGCCTGGGACGCTGCGTCCATCAAGGGCTTTATGCTCGAGCTGGGCCCCGTGAGCTCGCTGTTTGACATCGTGACCTTCGCCGCGCTCTTCTTTGTGGTGTGCCCTGCCACCGTGGGCGCAAGCTGGTCCGAGCTTGCCGCCGCGGGCGACGTCGCGGGCATGGCGGCCTTTGCGGCGCTCTTCCAGAGTGGTTGGTTTGTCGAGTCCATGTGGTCGCAGACACTCGTGATCCACATGCTGCGCTCCCCGCATCTGCCGAGCCTGCGCGATCACGCCGCGCCCGCCCTGTGCGTTCTCACCGTACTGGGCCTGGCACTCGTCACCTGGCTACCGGCAAGCCCCATCGCCGATGCGCTCGGCCTCATGCCGCTGCCGGCGAGCTTCTTCGCGCTGCTCATCGGCATCGTCTCCGCCTACATCGAGCTCACCCAGCTGGCAAAGCGCCGCTACATCGCCCGCCACGGCGAGCTACTGTAGCGAGCAGACGGAAAACACCCCGCCAGCTGCCGTTACCGCTACCGCGGCTGCCGACGCCGTTGCCTCTGCCGCTGTCGCAGTCTGTCCCCTCAGTAGTTGCGGTGGAATAGTTCCTGTTTAAAGCCCCATGACTTTAATTTAGGGACTATTCCACCGCAACTTATTGGAGGATTAGCTAGTCCTTGGGCGTCCAGGACCAGAAGAAGTTGATAAGGGCCACACGCGAGGCGGTGTCGGTCTTTTTGTTGATCGAGGAAATGTGGCGGTAGAGCGTGGAGCGCGAGAGGAAAAGCGTTGTGGCGATGTCCTGGACGCTCTGGTCCGAAACGACCAAGACCTCAAGAATATCGCGCTCGCGCCTTGTAAGCCCAAAGGTGACGACGAAGGCATCGAGGCGTTCATCGGACGTGGGCTCCGCGGCCTCCACCACTCATTTAAGCACGTCCCCAATGAGTGGCCGAAGAACGTCCCCGGTGACTAGTCAAAAATGGGCCATGTGTCCCAGTTGTGGAGACTCCTTGAGCCGTCTGGGTATCGTGAAAGATCGTGCACTCCCCCATCATCAAAAGTGACACACGCTACCTGTTGATGGGAGGCAGCCATGGGCTTCTTTGACAAGATGTTCGAGAAGAAAGAGTGCGCGATTTGCGGTACCGAGCTGGGGCTTTTGGGGAAGACCAAGATCAACGAAGGCTACCTGTGCAAAGAGTGCGCCGGCAAGCTCTCCCCCTTCTTCCACGGCCATCGCTCCAGCACCGCGGACGATATCCGCGAGCAACTCGCCTACCGCGAGGCCAATGCCGAACGCCTGGCGTCGTTCAACCCCACGCGCACGCTCTCTGCCGGGCGCACCAACATCATGCTCGACGAAGACGCGGGCCTGCTGATCATCACTTCGCAGAGCCGCTGGCGCGACGCCAATCCCGACATCATCGAGTTCTCACAGGTACTCGGCTGCGATATGGATATCGACGAGCATCGCACCGAGATCTATCGCGAGACCAAGGACGGCGAGCGCGAGAGCTACAACCCGCCGCGCTACGACCTGGATTACGACTTCAATCTGACCATCCATGTCAACACGCCGTACTTTACCGAGATCAACCTACGCGTGAACGACTCCACCATCGATCAGCGCGGTTCCATCGAATACCGCGAGGCCAAGCGCCAGGCAACCGAGGTCCGCGACGCGCTGGTGCAGCTGCGTCAGGAAACGCGCGACAGCGTCGTGGCCGCTAAGGCCCCCAAGACCGCGGTCACCTGCCCCTTCTGCGGTGCAACCACCATTCCCGATGCCAGCGGGCGCTGCGAATACTGCGGCGGCGCCATCGGTGCATAGCCTCCGGCAGCGAAAGGACCGATCATGGCCTTCGAGAGCGTCAACTATCAGTGCCCCGCGTGTGGCGGCCCCCTTCACTTTGCCAGTGCCGAGCAAAAGCTCGTCTGCGACTACTGCGATTCGCGTTTTGAAGTCGAAGAAGTCGAGGCCCTCTATCGCGAGCGCCAGGACAAGGCAGATGCCAAAGCCGATGCCGCAGCCGCGGCCCCCAAGCCTGCTGTCGACGATGCCGTGCAGGAGCTGGCTCAAAACGCCGGCTACATCTGCTCGTCGTGCGGCGCCGAGCTCGTGTCCGACGGCACCGTCGCCGTCACCACCTGCCCGTACTGCGGCAACTCCGCCGTGGCACCCGGCCAGCTCTCGGGCGACTTCTCACCCGACCTGGTGATTCCGTTTAAGCTCGGGCGCGACGATGTCATGGCCGCGCTCAAAGACCACTACAAGGGTAAAATCCTGCTGCCCAAGAGCTTTGTCACCGGCAACCACATCGACGAGGTCCAAGGCGTTTACGTGCCGTTTTGGCTCTACGGCGCCCGCGTTGACGGCGAAGTGTACTTTGACGCGACCAACGAGACCGTGACCGAGGAATCCGACCGCACCGTCACGACCACCGACCACTACGACGCCTACCGTAAGGGCAATATCTCGTTTGAGCGCGTGCCCGTCGACGGATCGTCCAAGATGCCCGACGGCCACATGGACGCCATCGAGCCGTTTGACTACGACGCGCTGCGCCCGTTCTCGGTCGCCTATATGCCCGGCTACATCGCCAACCGCTATGACGAGGATTGCGAAACCTGCAAGGCGCGCGCCGAGCGCCGCATGGAGGAGAGCACGATCTCAGCCCTGCGCGAGACCGTCGTCGACGAGTACGACGACGCCACGGTCGAAAGCAAGCAGCTCGACTACACCTGGGAAGAAAACGATTATGCTCTGTTCCCCGTGTGGATGCTCTCTACCTCGTGGAACGGCAAGAGTTACCTGTTTGCCATGAACGGCCAAACCGGCCGCATGGTCGGCGAGCTTCCCTGCTCCAAGCCCAAGCTCGCTATCGCCTCGGTGCTGTTCTTTGCGATCGGATTTGTCCTTTCCCAGATTCTCTTTATGGGCGAGAACGCCTTCGATCCGGATTACCTCACCTTTGATGTCGAGGGCATCCTCATCAACATCGTCGCGCCGCTGATCATCGTGATCATCGCAGACGTGCTGCTGGTAGGCCAGCTCAAGACGGCCAACGAGGCCACCCACGCCGACTGCTACTGCGGCGAGCTCGACCTGACCGAGAAGCACGACACCTTCAGCCACACCGAGACCACCGTTGTCATGAAGGACAACAAGGACGATTAGCCATTCTGACCAATACCACCCGGCCTTTGACGAGAAAGGAAGATCACCATGGGACTCTTGAAAGCTGGATTGGGTGCTGCCGGCGGCGTCATGGCCGACCAGTGGAAGGAATTTATCTATTGCGAATCGATGCCCGCTGACGTCTTGGCCTGCAAGGGCAGCAAGCGCACCGGCGGCCGCAGCTCCAACACGCGCGGCGAGGACAACATCATCTCCAACGGCTCCGTCATCGCCGTCAACGACGGCCAGGGCATGCTCGTGGTGCAAAACGGCAAGATCATCGAGGTCGCGCTGGAGCCCGGCGAGTTCGTCTTTGACACCGGCAGCGAGCCGAGCGTCTTTAGCGGCAACCTGGGCGACTCCATCAAGGAGACGTTCGCCAATATCGGCAGCCGCTTTACCTTTGGCGGCGACGCAGGCAAGGACCAGCGCGTCTACTTCATCAACACCAAGGAGATCATCGGTAACAAGTACGGCACCGCCTCGCCCGTGCCTTTCCGCGTGGTCGATAACAACATTGGCCTGGACGTCGACATCTCCGTTCGCTGCAACGGCGAGTATTCGTACCGCATCACCAACCCGCTGCTGTTCTACACCAACGTGTGCGGCAACGTGACCGATAGCTACACGCGCGATAAGATCGACAGCCAGCTTAAGTCCGAGCTGCTCACCGCCCTGCAGCCCGCCTTTGCCAAGATCTCGGAAATGGGCATTCGCTACAGCGCCATCCCCGGTCACACCACCGAGCTCGCCCGCGCGCTCAACGAGGTCCTCTCGGCCGACTGGCGCGACCTGCGCGGTGTCGAGATCGTGAGCTTTGGCGTCAACTCCATCGCCGCTTCGCAAGAAGACGAGCAGATGATCAAGGACCTGCAGAAGGCCGCGGTCATGCGCGATCCCACCATGGCGGCCGCCAACATCGCCAGCGCCCAGAGCGATGCGATGCGCGCGGCAGCCGCCAACCCCAACGGCGCGATGGCCGGCTTTATGGGCATGGGCATGGCAGGTGGCATGGGCGGCATGAATGCCAGTCAGCTGTTCGCCGCCGGCCAGGCACAGCAGCAGGCTGCCCCGCAGCCGGCTCCGGCTTCCACCCCCGCACCGGCACCCGCTGCCGCACCTGCGGCCGGCGCATGGACCTGCAGCTGTGGCGCCACCAACACCGGCAAGTTCTGCTCCGAGTGCGGCAGCCCCGCACCCGCCCCGGCACCGGCCAAGTGGTTCTGCCCCAACTGCGGTAGCGAAAACGGCGGCAAGTTCTGCAGCAACTGCGGAACACCCAGGCCCTAGCCCCTTTATCTGGTAATTGGCGGGGGTTCCGCCACCCCCGCATTTGCTTCTATGGGTTTCGTTCGATAAAGGAGGACACCATGAAGACAACGTTCAAAAAGTCCGTACTCGCATTCCTGACATGCGTCCTGGCGCTCGCCTTTGCCCTGACGGGCTGCAGCGGCGGCGGCAAGGACCCCAAGGCCAACTTCGTCGGCAGCTGGCAGTACTCGGGTGGAACCTTGGACGGCGAAGAGCTCACCGATGAGTACATGGATATGCTCAAGGAGTGGGGCCTCAACTGTATCCTGATCCTCGACGAAGACGGCACGGGCGTCCTCGACATGTTCCTTGAGGTCGCCGACCTGAAATGGGAGGCCAAGGACGCCACCACCGTAACGATTACCACCGAAGATGAGTCGCACGACCTGAAGCTCAAGGACGACAAGCTCGTCCTCGAGGTGGAAGGCGACAAGATTATCTTTACGAAGTCCGACAAGGATCTGTCCGGTACGGTGAAGAAGGATCGCGAGAACGCCGAGAAGGAAGAAGAGATCGATGAGGCCGTCGAAGACGACGACGTCCAGAGCATCGAAATCTCCCCCGCCGTCACCGTCGCCGATGACGACCTGTGCACCATCACCATCACCGAGAAGTTCAAGGACGACTGGGGCGACATCGGATTTGTCGTCAACATCACCAACAAGAGCGACAAGGACCTGACCTTCTACGCTCCTTCCGGCAAGACCAACGTCAACGGCACCATGAAGGAACCCTGGTTCTCGGCTCACCTGATGCCCGGCACCAACGCCACCGAGGAATTCACGTTCTCGAGCGGCGAGCTTGACAGCCTTGACGACCTCGTCAATACGACCATCGGCATCGACGCCTACCTGACCGATTCCTACGAGGACGTCGCCTCCTACAGCGCAACCATCGCGTAACGGCACGTAACATCAGCCGCGGGTTGGCGGACACATCCGCGCACACCAGACGGGG
>CALEBN010000029.1 GCA_937943045.1 uncultured Collinsella sp.
TTAACGACACGCGGGCTGCCACCCGGAGGCAAGAACAGGCGCAGGCATTCGGAAAGCGTCGCGACATACTCGCGACTCATCCAACGCGCAAAGCGGGCGGCCTCGGCGCCAAAGAGCGGTTTGCTGAGGATGGTCTCGATGGGCTTTACGCGCGCGGGATCGAGGGCGTTGTTGCCTTGCAGGTCGCCAAGCTCAGACGCAATGTCGACGATATAGCCCGCGGCAGCACGGTTGCCAAAGTGGACAAGAACCGTAGACCCAATCTGAGCCTCGTTGGCAAGGGACTGCGGAATGCCGTAGGCAAACGGCTCGGACAGCGCACGGGTGGGAATGTCGAGGACCACGCTCGCATAGGCGGCAACGGGCTCGGGCGCGAGCGCGGTCTTGGCCTGCTCGGCCGTGCGGACAGGCTTTACGGGAGCCTGCTCGGGTTCAGGCGAACCAAACAGTGACAGTTGCTCGGCCATGGTCTCTGTGCCTCCCATCCCATACGCCTTGAGAAACAAGAGCCCCGCTCGGGTGAACGGGGCTCGGATACATGCGTTTGCGCGACTGTTACAGCGTCATCGTGCGGGCGCGATCGATGCGCGCCAGGCAGTCGTCACGGCCGACGAGCGCCATGGTCTCGCCCAACGGGGGGCTCACCATGTTGCCGCAGACGGCGACGCGCACGGCCTGGAACACCACGCGCTTCTTGAGGTCCATCTGCTCGGGCAGCGGCTCAAGTGCGGCATCGATGTTGGCGGCCGTCCACTCGGTAATGCCCTCGAGCGCGGCCTTGGCGGCGTCCAAAATGGCACCCATACCCTCCTTGGCCAGGCCCTTGTTGACGGACTTCTCGTCATACTCGAGCGTCTCGGCCGTAGCAAAGATGGGGGCGGCGACGGTCACGGCGTCGGCCGGCATCTTGGTACGCGGCTTAACGATGGAGGCAAGCGCGTCGATCCAGTCCTCGCCGTACTCAACGTTGCCCTCGATCATGCCTGCCTCGTGCAGCTCGGGGACCATGATCTCGTCGGCAAACTGAGCATCGGACATGCCGTTGATGTACTCGGCATTGACCCAATCGAGCTTCTTGGGATCGAAGGTCGCCGGGTTCTTGGAGATGCGGTCGAGCGAGAACTTGCTGGCCAGGACATCGCGGGGGATGATCGTGGTCTCGCCGTCGAGCGACCAGCCGAGCAACGCCAGGTAGTTAACGAACGCGTCGGACAGGTAGCCGGCGTCGCGGTACTCCTCCACTGAGGTGGCGCCGTGTCGCTTGGAGAGCTTTTTGCCGTCGGCGCCCAGAATCATGGAGATGTGGGCGAACGTAGGCACGGGCGCACCGAGGGCCTCGTAAACCATGACCTGGCGCGGGGTATTGGACAGGTGGTCGTCGCCGCGGATGACGTGGGTGATCTTCATCATGGCGTCGTCGACGACGGTCGCAAAGTTGTACGTAGGCGTACCGTCGGAGCGGAAGATGACAAAGTCGTCGAGCTCCTTGGCATCGAAGGTCACCTCGCCATGGACGGCGTCGTGGATAACGACGTCTCCGCGGTCCTCGGGCACCTTGATGCGCAGGACGTAGGGCTCGCCGGCCTCGATGCGGCGGCGTGCCTCCTCGGGATCAAGATCGCGGCAACGGCGCTGATAGCCCTGGAAGGGATCCTTGCGCTCCTGAGCGGCCTTGCGGTCGGCCTCGAGCTGCTCCTTGGTGCAGAAGCAGGGATAGGCCTTGCCCTCATCCCAGAGCTGCTGGGCGGCCTGCTTATACAGGTCCAGGCGCTCGGTCTGGGCATAGGGGCCAAAGTCGCCGCCCACCTCGGGGCCCTCGTCCCAGTCAAGACCCAGCCAACGCATGGCGCGCAGGATGATCTGCGTGTTCTCGTCGGTGGAACGGGTCGGGTCGGTGTCGTCGATGCGCAGGATGAACGTGCCGCCGTTTGCGCGGGCAAAAGCCCAGTTATAGATAGCGGTGCGGGCGCCGCCGATGTGCAGCTTGCCCGTCGGTGAGGGTGCAAAGCGGACGCGAACGTCTGATGCCATGGAAATCTCCTCGATTGCAGGATGGATGTCTTACCGCATCAGTATAAAGCAACAAAGCGACCTCCGCACAAAGGGCACCGACCCACTCATTTAAGTCTGTCCCCAATGAGTAGGTGCTTTAAGGCTGGTCATTTAAGGCTGGTCATTTAAGGCTGGTCATTTAAGCCTGTCCCCAATGAGTAGGTGCGAAAAGGGTGTGAATATTGGATTTACGCGCTATGATGTCCCCTTGCATACAGAGCCTGGCGGAATGGTAACGGTCGCCGGGACGCGTTTTTGAAAGGACAATCATGTCAGAAGAACTTCGTTCCATCCCACCCCAACACGGGTCCTTTGTGTTTACGTCGGAGTCGGTGACCGAAGGTCATCCCGATAAGATCGCCGACCAGATCAGCGACGCCGTCCTCGACGCAATCCTCGCCAAAGAAATAGAGCTGCAGGAGCAGGGCTATATTGCGCCCAACGGCGTGCCCGCCAACGTGGAAAACGTCCGCTGCGCCTGCGAGACCCTCGTGACCACCGGCACCGTCATCGTCGCCGGCGAGATCCGCACCCAGGCCTACGTCGACGTGCAGGAGATTGCCCGTGGCGTTATCCGCCGCATTGGCTACAACCGCGCCAAGTTTGGTTTTGACTGCGATACCTGTGGCGTTATGAGCCTCATCCACGAGCAGTCCCCCGATATCGCCCAGGGCGTCGACGAGTCGTTTGAGACCCAGACCGGCGCTACCACCGACCCGATCGATCTTATCGGTGCCGGCGACCAGGGCATGATGTTCGGCTACGCCTCCAACGAGACCAAGACCCTCATGCCCATGCCGCACTACCTGGCAAGCCGCTTGGCTGAGCGTCTGTCCGCCGTACGCCACGACGGCACCCTGCCCTATCTGCGCCCCGACGGCAAGACCCAGGTCACCGTGCGCTACGAGGACGGCAAGCCCGTCGAGGTCACGACCGTCGTCATCTCCACGCAGCACGCAGCCGAGATCGAAGACATGGGCAAGATCAAGGACGACCTCATCGAGCATGTCATCTCGCCTGTCATGGCTGCCGAAAACATGCCGTGGGACAACGCCGATATCTATGTGAACCCCACCGGTCGCTTTGTCGTGGGCGGCCCCATGGGCGACACGGGCCTAACCGGCCGCAAGATCATCGTCGACACCTATGGCGGCTACGGCCGTCACGGCGGCGGCGCCTTTAGCGGCAAGGACTGCACCAAGGTCGACCGCTCCGCCGCATACGCCGCTCGCTGGGTCGCCAAGAACGTCGTCGCCGCCGGCCTTGCCGACCGCTGCGAAGTCGAGCTGGCCTACGCCATCGGCGTGTCCAAGCCGTTGTCGATCATGGTCGACACCTTTGGCACCGCACATGTTGCCGAGGACAAGATCGTCGAGGCCGTGGAGAAGACCTTCGACCTGCGCCCGGGCGCCATCATCCGCGACCTGGACCTGCGCCGCCCCATCTACGAAAAGACGGCAGCCTACGGTCACTTTGGCCGCGAAGACCCCGACTTCACCTGGGAGAAAACCGACCGAGTCGAAGAACTCAAAGCAGCCTGTGGTCTGTAAGCTAACAATAAAAGCCACAGCCAAATAAATACGCACCAAAAGAAGTACCGGCTCCAACCGGTACTTCTTTTTTATTTAAACGGTGGTGAAGATGAGCCGACCTGGGACATGGAATAGGTCACAGACCGATAAATTTTGCAGCAGAGCGACTCCAACCATGTATCCTAAGTTCCGAGGGCTTTGGTATTTGGTCGATCGCGAGTTCCGCACGAGCCGGAGGCCACTTAATGTGGCCTCCGTGCGAGCAGGACTGTCCGAGCAGGCGACCAAATACCAAAGCCCTCGGAACGGCGGGACAGAGTATGCCCCGCCCCTCGGGACGACGAGATAAAGAAGGAGCAGCCATGGCAGGCAAGCCGCAAACACTAGCTACGACCTCGGCATTCGAGATCCTGGGCCCCGTCATGGTCGGCCCCAGCTCATCTCACACCGCCGGCGCCCTGCGCTGCGCCCAGGTTGCCGCCAGCCTGCTGGAAGGCCGCATCACCAAGGTCACCTTTGGCCTGTGGAACTCCTTTGCCCACACCTACCGCGGCCACGGCACCGATCGCGCGCTCGTCGCGGGCATCCTGGGGCTCGATACCGACGACGAGAACATCAAGCAAGCCTTTGACCTCGCACGGGACCAGGGCCTCGACTTTCACTTTGACATCAAGGGCGACGACGCCTCCATCCACCCCAACACCGTCGACATAGACATGGTCGATGACACGGGCGCCACGGCGCAGGTCCGCGGCGAGAGCCTGGGCGGTGGCAAGATGCGCATCAGCCGCATCAACGGCGTCGGCGTCGACATCTCGGGCATGTATTCCACGCTCTTCGTGGCACACCAGGACGTTCCCGGCGTGCTCGCCGCGCTCACGAACCTGCTCGCCTACGCACACGTCAACATCGCCTTCTGCCGCACCTACCGCACCGAGGTGGGCGGCCAGGCCTATTCCGTCTTTGAGACCGACGGCGCTCCCGACGACACCGTCGTCCCCATGCTGCGCAAGCTCGACAATGTCGATTACGCCACGTTTATCGAGCTCCCGGGCTCGGCCTCGTCGCTCTCCCCCGGTGTCTCGGCCAAGGAGATCTTCGACGACGGCGAGCAGTTGCTCGATGCGTGCGCCGAGCTCGGCCTGAATATCGGCGCCGTCATGGCCGTGCGCGAGGCGCGTCTGACCGGCGAGGCCCATGCTATCGCAGCCATGCGCCGCGTGCTCGACGTCATGCGCGAGGAGACCACGGCCCCCATCGCCAATCCGCAGCGATCGCTCGGCGGGCTTATCGGCGGAGAGGCCAAGCTCGTCGATGCCACCTACCGCAACGATTTAAGCGCAAGCCTGATGGGCCCCGTTCAGACCGATGCCGTGGCCCGCGCGATGGCCGTGCTCGAGCGCTCCGCCACCATGGGCGTGATCGTTGCCGCCCCCACGGCCGGCTCCGCGGGCGTCGTCCCCGGCTGCGTGCTGGCGCTCGCCGATCACCTCCAGCTCGACGATGAACAGGTCATGGATGCCCTCTACTGCGCCGCCGCCATCGGTCTCAACCTTACCACGAGCGCCTGCGTCGCTGGCGCCGAGGGCGGATGCCAGGCCGAGGTTGGAAGCGCTGCCGCCATGGCCGCCGCCGCGCTGGTCCAGATGATGGGCGGCACGCCCGAGCAAGCGCTCGACGCCAGCTCCATCGCACTGAGCAACCTGTTGGGCCTCGTTTGCGACCCCGTCGGCGGCCTTGTCGAGGTGCCCTGCCAAAACCGCAACGCCATCGGCGTGGCCGCGGCCTTCAGCTCGGCGCAGCTCGCCCTCGCCGGCATCAAGAGCCTGGTGCCGTTTGACCAGATGGCACACGTCATGCTCTCGGTGGGCCACGCCCTGCCCGCCACGTTGCGCGAGACGGCCAAGGGCGGCGTCGCGCAGGCTCCAGCAGCGCTTTCGGCGTGCGCGAAATGCGGAATATGCGGATAGCAAGCAAAAGCGAACGATAGGTGGGACATATGTCCCACCTATCCTTTATCGCCACTGTTTTCGTAACACAAGCAACTGCGTAATCGCTATAATTCAAGCCCAGTTAAAACACGATGAGCCGTAAAGCGAAACTCGAAGGAAATATACACGATGTCGCAACTCGACCGCAGCCAACTGATCACCGATCCGCAACAGCCCAGCAGGCAGCCCGGAGGCATCCAATCGCCCCGTCCCGTCGCGCCAGCCCAAGGCCAACAGCACGGCGCGGCAAATACCTCCCCGCGCCCCAATCGGGGCCAGCATCAGCAGCGTCAGCAGCGTTCCACACATGGCGCCGGTCACAACCAGGGCCCTTCGCACACTCGAGTTTCCAACAACCGCGGCCCCGCCAACAACCGCTCCGCAAAGGGCAATAAGACGGGTGGCAAGACGGCGTTCTTCGTCGTCCTCGGCCTCGTCGCCATCGTCTATATCGTGGGCGTCGTGGCGTTTTCGCAGATTGCCTACCCCAACACCACCATCGCCGGCGTCGATATCTCGTTTTCCAACGCCTCATCCGCCGCTACCAAGGTCAACTCAGCGTGGAAGCACTACAAGCTCACCGTTTCGGGTGAAGACTTTAGTTGGACCTATCAGCCCGAATCCGACGAGCCCATCGTCGACGGCGAGGCAGCTGCCCACGAGATTATCGGCAGCAACGAGCCGCTGCTGTGGCTTTCGCGCCTGATTGCCTCGCTCGGCGGCAAGAACGTTAGCGCGACCAAAAACGGTACCATCGACCTGGAACAGGACGTCGACCTGTCCATGCTCTCGGACGCCTTTGACCAAAAGCAGTTCGAGGAGAATCTGGGTGCCGCCATCGACGCATTCAACGAGGGCCGCACGGGTACCTTTGAGGCATCGAGCTCCTACGACGAGAAGGCGGGCAAGTTCACGATCGAGAAGGCCCGCTCCAACGAAAAGCTCAACCGCGAGCATGTCATTAAGTATGCGGAGATCGAGCTCGCGTCGCTGGCCGAGACCGTCGATCTTACGAAGCTCGGAAACGATGCCTACGAGCCGCTCAACGGCACGCTCACCAACGACCAGATCCAGGCCGCATGCGATGCCGCCAACAACTTCCTGGGCGTTAACGTGACCCTTAAGCTCAACGGCAACGATGCTGGCAAGGTCGATGGCAGCTCGGTGCTGCAGTGGATCAGCTTTGCCGACCCTGCAAACCCCACACTCGACACCTCCCAGATCAGCAACTGGGCAGCAGACCTCGCCAATGGCTTTAACACCGTGGGCTCCACTCGTTGGTGGACGCGCGCCGATGGCAAGCAATGTGCCGTCGAAGGCGGTGACTTTGGTTGGTCTATCGATAGCAGCACGCTTGCCAAGCAGGTCGAGGATGCTATTAACACCAAGCAGACCGGCGAGATTGAGATCAATTACTCCCAGAAGGCCGACACCTTTACCGCCAAGGGCGAGCCCGATTGGAAGGCGTATATCGACGTCGACCTGTCCGAGCAGCACGCGCGCTACTACGACGAGGGCGGCAATATCGTTTGGGAGGCCAACTTTATTTCCGGCAAACCGGGCGAAGACGCCACCCCCGAGGGCGTGTGGCAGATCAACAGCAACGACGGCGCCACCAAGCTTATCGGCGCCAAGGACCCCAAGACCGGTAAGCCCAAATACGAGAGCCCGGTGAGCTACTGGATGCCGTTTGAGGGCAACATGGTTGGCTTCCACGACGCTACCTGGCAAAACGATTCGAGTTTCGATAGTGCCGAATCGTACAAATGGTGCGGTAGCCACGGCTGCATCAATCTGCGCCTGGCCGATGCCAAGGCGCTCCACGACTGCATCAAAGTCGGTCTGTGCGTGGTCGTGCATTCGTAGCACGTCACGCGCAACGCAACAGAGCTCAGCGACACCTACCTTTCGATGCTGAAAGAAACGCGCCTATGCGCCCGCCCCAACCGGTGGGCGCATATACTTATCGCGGTATGTTCTATAAAGGAGACGCTATGTCGAATGTCCCCACCAACACCACGGGCCCCGACGATACCGGGCGCGTGCCGGAAGGCGCATCTGAAACCCTACCGCTCATCACAAGCGCCCCCACGGCGCAGCAAAACGACGGCGAGCAAGGTAACGCCGGAATATCCGACGATGAGGCCTACGCAAAGCTCAAGGCGAAGCGTGCCGAGCGTCGGCGCAAAAAGCTCATCCGACGCGGCATCGCTGCCGGCATCGTGGGCGGCATTATTCTGATTGCCATTATCGCGAGCGTTATCCTCAACTCGCAGCCGCAATCTGCGGACGGACCTGTTACCGACATGGTCATGGAGGGCACCTTTACCACGACCGTCGAGGCAAAAGGACAGCTCATGCCCATCTCGGCTTCAGTCGTCTCCCCTTCTGTCGACGGCACGGTAGCATCGATCAACGTGCAAGCCGGCCAGTCCGTCAACGAGGGCGACGTGCTCATGACCATTAAAAACGACGAGCTCGATCGCAACGTTGCCGAGGCGCAGCGCGCGGTGACTGCCGCACAGGAAGACCTGAAAAACGCACAAGCGGCGCTCGCCGCCGCACAGGCAGCACCGACGCTGGATGTCGACGGAGCGACCGCCCCGACGGATGTAACCTCCGACGCCAGCGCCGTGTCGAGCGCCCAGCGCAATCTCGCCTCGGCCCAGGCAACCCTGGACCAGGCAAATGCAAAGGCGGCAGAGCGCACCGTAAAGGCCCCCAGCTCAGGTAGAATCGTCGAGCTCAACGCCAAAGTGGGCGCCACGGTGACCGGAGGCATAGTCATGGGCGAAGGCGACACAAGCGGTGGCAAGCAATGCATGCAGATCGCCGACCTTTCCAAGATGAAGGTGACGGTTCAGGTGGGCGAAAAGGACATCGCCAAGATCGCCGTGGGCCAGAGCGCCAACGTTACCTATCCCGCGTTTCCCGATATCGTGAGCCAGGGCACCGTCACGGCTATCGCATCGGTGGCAAACTCCGACGCCGCCAACGGTGGTGGCGGAAGCGTGACCTTTAACGTCGACATCCTCATCGAGGCACCCGATAGCCGCCTTAAGCCCGGTATGACTGCCGAGGTCTCGGTGGTGACCGAGCAGCTTGACGACGTGGTCATGGTGCCCACTCTGGCGCTGATGACCGAGGACGGCGAACACTATTACGTCAACGTGGCAACCGATGACGAAGGCAAGGAAACGCGCCGCGTGAAGGTGACCGTCGTGACGCAAAACGACAACGACGCCGTGGTCGGCAAGACGCAGGTCAAGCGCGACGACCAGGGCAACGAGATCAACCCCGACGTGCCGGTTACCAAGCTGCGCGATGGAGACACCATCGTGGTGGATACCGGCGCGGGCATGACGGCAGACGGCGGCGACAGTATGCCTGCCGATGAGGGCATGTAATGCGCCCCGTCGTCGACATCCGCAACGTGCACCGCATCTTTGAGAGCGAGGCCAGTTGCGCTCACATCCTGCACAATGTGAGCCTGGCGGTGGACCCCGGTGAGTTCGTCGCCATCACCGGCCCCTCGGGCTCAGGCAAGTCGACGCTCATGAACATCCTGGGCTGCCTGGACAAACCGACGGCGGGCGACTATTACCTGCAGGGCCTCAATGTCGCCGAGCTCGACAATGATGAGCTCACCGAGGTGCGTGCGCTGAGCATCGGCTTTGTCTTTCAGAGTTTCAACCTGCTGCCGCGTCTGTCGGTTATCGAAAACGTCATGCTGCCGCTGTCCTACACCAATGTGCCGCGCAACCAGCGCGAGATGCGCGCCGTGCACGCACTGCAAGCCGTCACGCTACCAGTCGACCACTGGGACCATCGCATATCCGAGCTCTCGGGCGGCCAGATGCAGCGCGTCGCCATCGCGCGCGCTCTCGTCAACGATCCGCCCATCATCCTGGCCGACGAGCCCACGGGGAACCTAGACTCGACAACCGGGGCACTCGTCATTGAAACGTTCCATAAGCTCCAAGAACGAGGCAAGACCATCGTACTCATCACGCACGACCCGGGCATTGCCGCCGAGGCCGACCGGGCCGTGACCATTCGCGACGGGCGAATCCATGACGGCGCATATATCGCGCATGCGCCGAATACGCTACGCGGCGCCATCGGCAACCTACCCGCGACTTGTACATCTTCCATGTTGCCTAAAGGAGCGAAGGCATGAGCACCCGCGATCTTGTCCAAGAAGCCCTGCACTCGCTCGAGGCCAACAAGGGACGTAGCCTGCTCACCATCCTGGGCATCGTCATTGGCATCGCCTCGGTCATAGCCATGACCTCGCTCATCGGCGGCATCCAAAACAGCCTGGTCAACAGCTTGGGCCTCAACGCGGCCCGCATGGTGCAGATCTACTCGTCCCAAGAGCTCACCGATTCGGATGTCGAGAAGTTGCGCAAAATCGTGCCGCAAATTGAGCAGATCGGCATCGTCGACAGCGCCTATTCCGAGTACAAAGTGGGAGATAAAAGCTATACCGTCATGGCCCAGGGTGTCGATAGCGACATGCTCGACGCCGTGGGCGCCAGCAAGATCGTCGCCGGTCGTCCCTATAGCGACATCGAGTCCAAATCCGGCGCTCGAGTGGCGCTCATTGGCCGCGGCGGCGCCGATCAACTGTACGGCAACGAACAGGACGCGATTGGCAAGACCATCAAGGTTTCGAGCGGAGACGTGCAGATTATTGGCGTCATCGACGGCGGCAACGACTCCATGGGCTCGCTGAGCCTGTACATGCCACGAGCAACGATCGCCGAGCTTTTCGGCGATGACAATCCATCGTTTCCCAGTGTGACGGCACTCGCCGCCGAGGGCACCGATATGGACGAGCTCTGCAAGACGATCGAGTCCAAGGTGCGCAGCATGAAGGGCATCTCGGAGGACGACGAGTACGACAGCGTGTCGGCAAGCTCCATGAAGAGCGCTATCGATGCCCTCAACTCCTTTATGAGCGCCTTCTCGCTCATCATGGGCGCCGTTGCTGGCATCTCACTTTTAGTCGGCGGTATCGGCATTATGAACATGATGCTCACCAACGTGACCGAGCGGATCCGCGAGATTGGCATTCGCCGCGCTCTGGGCGCAAGCCGACGCGATATCACGGCCCAGTTTTTGGCCGAATCCTCGGCGCTGTGCATCACTGGCGGCATTTTAGGTGTCGTAATTGGCTATCTGCTGGCCTGGGGGCTCACGTTCTTTGCAGCGAGCTCGGGCATTATGAACGAGTTTGGGGCCACTGGGATGATTACGCCGAGCTTCTCCATTACAACTGTGCTGCTCGCGTTTGCCGTATCGGTCGGCATCGGCGTGATCTTTGGCTTCTATCCCGCCCGCCGCGCCGCGAGACTCGATCCGGTCGAGTGTCTGCGCTATCAGTAATGCAATCCCCCCTGAGTTGCGGTGAAATAGGGAGTGTTTAAGCTGTTAAAAGGCCTATTCAGTCCTTATTTCACCGCAACTCAGGGGGGATAAGGCGCTAGTGCTATTCGAAACGAGATTCCAGACTCGATAGTCCATTCAACGTCAGGTCGTTGGCGACCGCCGAGACGCGCTCGATGGGAACCGAGCCGTCCGACAACGCCCACGTGCGATAGATGCCGATAATGCCGGACAGCAAAAACGCCAGGTAGTAATCGAACATCTCGTCCTTTAGACCCTCGGGCAGCAGATCGCGCTCAGCGATCTCGTGCTCAAGCGGCACACGCAGACGAGCCATAAAGTCGTCGAGCGGAATGTTTTCGATCAACTGGCGATTAAGCACCAGGTTGTTGCACAGCGCCTCGTTAACGGTCTTGAAAAAGGACGCCGCAGCGCCAAGTGCGCGCTCGTTGGTGTCGCCGCCCATGGAGGAAAGCGTCTTCTCGACTGAATCGACGATCATCTCGACCACATCGACGGCAATGGCGTCGAGCAAGCCGTCGACCGTGCCAAAGTGCACGTAGAAGGTCTTACGGTCGACATTTGCCTCGCGCGCGATAGCGCTCACCGTAATATCGGCCAGGGGCTTTTCCATAAGCAGTCGCTCAAACGCCGAAAGAATCGCATTGCGACTACGGACGATACGACGGTCAAGGCGCGGTTTGGTGGTAGCCATAGACGTGTCCCCTTCATGTCAACAGCCCACCTGTAAGTCCTCTACATGTGGGAGATAATCAACGTAAGAGGATTATCCTACAACTCACATCGCAATGACGAGCGTCATCAAGAACGCACGACTCGCCCACTGAGTCCTAGGGCCGCTTCTTTTTATTGAGCGCCGCCGGGGAAACGCGGATACCGTCGCCAGTCTGACGAACGTAGGTCTTGCGAGCCGGCTTAGAGGCCACAGCAGCCTTTTGAGCACGCTGATTGGGGTCCACGGTAACCTGGTACGCAGGATGCGCCTTAACGGGCGCAGAGGGCGTCTGAGGCGTGCGTCCAAGCTTTCGCATCACACGATCCCAGCGCGCATGAATACTCTCGTTGTGAGCACTCTTAAGGCCCAGCAGTGGGGCAGCCAAAATGGTCGGCGCGATAAAGGTGATCAGACGCCACAGTAGATAGCCGGCAGTAGAGGCCGTGCCAAAAAAGTGACCCAAGAAAAGTGCGAAGCCACCCTCGGCGCCACCAGTGCCGCCGGGCAGCGGAACGGCGGAGCTCAGCAGCTGGACAAAGGCGCTCGCGGCCATGACCGAGAAAAAGTCGACTTCGTGGTGGCCAAAGGAGAGCATCAAAAAGTACGGAACCAGGTAGAAAAACGCCAGCTGCAGCATGGTGATGACAACTGTGAGCAGCATGGACGAAAAATGGCCGGCAGAGAGTTTGAATTTCTCGGAGAACGAGTAGATCTCGCCATCGACAAAGGTGCGCCAGCCCTCGATCTTTGTGGCCGAGACGCCCACGCGCTCGAGCCAATTGATGATGCAATGAGCGACGCGCGTGACGGTCCTGGGCATCAAGGCCACGGCAAAGATGCCGAGCAGGATGCAGCAGTGGCCGCCAAAACTAAAGACGCACAGCAGCGTCATGTCGCCATAACGCTCGGCGAAAAACGGCATACGGGCGAGCAGAAGAATGGCGCCCCATGCCACCAGGCCAAACTGGTACACGATAAAGCGCGTGAACTGCGTGGCACCTGCCTCGCCCACGTTTTGGCCGGCTTTGGTCAGGCGGTAAATCTGGGCAGGCGTAGAGCCCATCATCATGGGTGTCAGGTTGCCAAAGAAGATGCCGCTCGCCTCGACCGAAATGAGGTCGCGAATACCGACGGGCGATTCGGGGTCGAGCCAAACGGCGATCGCGTACGCCACGATGCCAAAAACGAGATACAAAAACATGCAAAAGCATGCAGCAAAGAGCCAGGACATCTGGACACTGGACATAGCGGCCCAAAACTGCCCCATCTGCCCGGTCACGACCAAATAGACGATATAGCCGACCAGCACAACGCCGATAAAGATAGCGCCGCGACGCGCGCTCTTGTTGTCATCGCCGCCAGAAACCTCGACCTGGGGCTTTGGGCTATGCTGAGAGGACTCCGTCATGAGGCTCCTTCTGACCGTCAAAGTACCTGGCCTATTGTACCCGTATGGGAGAAGAGCAAAACGTAAAGCTATGAGGCAAATGGGATTAACAGACCAGCCCGCATGCATTAAAAAACCCGACCTCCTTACGAAAGACCGGGTATCTAAAACATGGTAGCCCGTACCAGATTCGAACTGGTGATCTCCGCCTTGAGAGGGCGGCGTCC
>CALEBN010000030.1 GCA_937943045.1 uncultured Collinsella sp.
CGATAGCAAATAGCCAGTCCGACGAACAGGAAGCGGATGCGAGGCGTCTCAATTGGGAGAGCGAGCCAAAAGTCGTTAACCCGATACTTCTACGGACACAGTTGAGGCGTAAATCCGACGGATAGGGCTAGAAGCGCATGTGTGATACCCGGGGAGATCCCTGCCAGTGCCTATGGCTACCGACGTCGCAAGGCGGAGGCGGTGAATGTCAAGTGAGCTTTCGCCGATTTTGTTCTTAAAAAGTAGGTTGTAGTCTGAGCTCAGTGAGGGCTTTGCCCTCTCCGCCTTCGGCGGATTCACCCAGAGTTTTTTGGCCCGTAGAAAAACCTTTGATGCAGCTGTGCAGCACCGTTCGCGCGGAGAGGTCGGCAGGCCGGTAGAATGAGCCTCCTCAGGCAGGAGGAGGCCGAGCCTGAGGCCCGCGGAAAACCGCCGAACGCCTTGTTGCAGCAGCAGCGGGGCGTTTGTTCAAGCTGCCTTGGCATGCTTTTCCTCCAACTGTCCATTTTCGGGGTTAAGCCACACCTCTTTGATCGGCGTACAGTTCAGCACTCTCCCGGTGATCCAGCGCTCCGGATGGCGTCTGCGAGCCTCCAGCATCGTCTCCCTGCGTCGGCGCAGCACCTCCGCGTCCTCGCCGCGATAGCGCTGCCCCGGCGTTACCATGCGGATGCCGCGGTGTCTGTGGTGCTCGTTGTAGTGGTCTACAAAGCCCTGCACCCATTGCTCAGCTTCCTCAGCATTGTCGAAGCCGTCACGGGGGTACAGGTAATCGCCGCTGTACTTAAGCGTACGGAAGAAGGACTCCGAATACGGATTGTCGTTGCTGACTCGCGGACGACTGTGCGAGAAGGTAATTCCGTTCTTCTCAAGCAAAGCCAAAGTGGGAGCGGCCTTCATGCTCGCACCATTGTCTGAGTGCACGACAAGCTGTCCGGGCTTGATTCCGTATCGCCTGAAGGCATCCCCGAGAAAGCGCACGGCGAAGTCGGCATTATCAGCCTCGAAGACCCTGGCGCTCACAACCATGCGGCTGTAGACGTCGACAATGACATACGCGTAGTAGAACCTGCCCGTGTACTTGCTCGAGCGCAGATAGGTGATGTCCCAGGTCCACACCTCGTTTGGCTTCTCTGCGCTGTATGCAGTCGGCTTGCTGCGCCGGCGGGCTTCCCGGGTAGGCGCACGGCGTGCGTTCAATCCCCGTGCCCTGAAGAGACGGTAAAGCGTTGAGAGAGAGCACCAGTACTCCTTGTTTTCATCGAGCAGCTTGTAGAAGGCCTGCGTCAGACTAAGATCCCGCACATCGGCTTTGCAGAAGCGATCTACGATCTGCTCACGCAGGTCCTCAGGGATTTGCCGCGGGCTCGTAAAGTTGCTGCGGTCGAGCCGGCCATCACCATCCGGTGCATGCCGCCAGTTCTGCAGCGTCCGTGGGGTAATGCCGACTGCCTCGCAGGATTGCCTCTGCGACAAGCCTTTCGATTGACCGAATTCGACCAGCGAAACGATTTCCCGGCGATCATGGGCACTGATCAGCTTTCCTTTGCCCCCCAGATCGCCTCGGCTTTTTTTGACAACATCAGCATCGTCGCAGCGTCCGCTAATGCTTTGTCTTTTCTGGCGATTTCTCGGTCCTTCCTGGCATTTTCCTTCTTGAGTTCAGACATGGCCGACATCTGAGCATCATGGAGCTTCTTGTCAACCACATCCGGATGATTGTTAAACCATTCGGTCCAGGCATCGACTGTGGAGGCGAGATAGCCATGCTTGCGGCAGAACTGGCCGAAGTCAGTCTCGCTCATGAAAGCTTTGGCATTCACAGCAGTATGGGCTTGAAGGTAGGTCACTCCTTTAGGGAGCTTGAGGCTGGCCATGAGCTTGGGATTTCCTTTGTTGGGCAGCGTGCCGCAACCTGCTTGCTCTCTGGCAATCTTGAGCCAGTACGAGATCGTTGATTTGCCGATCGAGTACTGCTCCACGGCTTCAGAGATGCTGAGCTCCTTGCTCAGCAGGCGCGCTACGACGTTGTCTTTGAACTCCTGCGAATATCGCATGTTTTGCCACTCCATGAAAGGTTGAAGGGGTGGCGAAAGTTAGTATGACATCTAATGACCCTGCTCCAGAACGTTCTGCCGCAGGGTTTTCTTTTCGATTCGAATTTTGTCTGGCGTCCCCATCCGGATTCGAACCGGAGTTGACAACGTGAGAGGCTGCCGTCCTAACCTTTAGACCAAGGGGCCATAATGCTCATATCAGGATTCGAACCTGAATCAATCGGTTCTACGCTCCGCTTCGGTCCGTTCAGGGCAATCGTCCCCCGGACGATTTGAACCGTAGCCGATCATTCTATCCATTGAACTATACGAGCATATGCGGGCTAAATATATTTCAACTCAGCCCTGTTTATTCACTTTTCATGCGCTAATCTGCTTTGTTCTTTTTACATCGATTACGATAATCTCATCCATCGGAACATCCATTACTGCTGCCAGTACAACCAGATTATCGATTGTAGGCATGGCAGTTCCGTGCTGCCACTTGTAGATGGCCTGAGGAGTCGCAAATCCAAAGATATCCTGCAGGTCTCTTACAGTCAGACCTGCTGCCTCTCTCAGTCTCATGATATTCCTTCCGGTAGCTACCATATCGATGGTAGGCAT
>CALEBN010000031.1 GCA_937943045.1 uncultured Collinsella sp.
TTGTTGTAACCATTATACACGATTTGATTGATTTTTAACAGTCTTTTTTGTGCAAAAAAGACAATATATCTTAACAAAAATTGCGTTTTTTCGACCAGGGATTCATGTTATAATGCTTTTGCTACTGCCCCTAGACAGGTACAGAAAGGGGGTATGCTATTGTGAATTCAATTTTATCGTTTATGCTTTCCATTCTGGCAAGTGTAATCGCCTACTACATTTGCAAATGGCTGGATGGAAAATAGCAGCTAGTAGCCAGCCTGAGGTCTAAGCCGCCTCGCCAAAATGGAATAAAAACTCCCCAGAGGTGCGAACTCTGGGGAGTTTTTGCTGTGCTACTGTGAACACATCTTATCGTTTTGCCTACTGGCATTATAGCATATGTTCTTTTAATTTGCAATATACCTTATTTCAGAAAGATTCCAATTCTCATACCTTTATTTATGTAAAATAAGGTTACTGTTCACTCCATTCACAGTAATCAAATAAGGCGGGGTGTATGAAGTCCCGCCTTGTTTTGTATGGTTCATATGATTTTGTAGATATGGTTAAATGATCCTTTTTTTGCGTATGATTATGTTATTCCTTTGCGCATAAGATCATGAATAATGTGAACTCTGACGAGTCCGACATGATTTGTGAGTACGTTGATGTCTCCGAACGGTAACGGTGTTTACATAAATTTATTTTACATCCTGCGACCTTCTTCGCACTTCACGGATTACTGAATAATATTTTTCTTCCTTTTTCCTTTTCCAATGGTCATTATTTGACCATGATACCACTTGTCAGCGTAGAGGTAGATTCTTTTGTACCCGACTGGCTGGCTGCATGGTATCCACGCACACGGTAATATGTACCTGATGGAACTGCTACGTCGATTTCCTTACTCAAACTTGATGCATTTTTTGCTGTAAATTCCCATATTTTATAAGTTCCGTAGCTTCCATTGACCTTCCTCTCCAAAAACAAAGACAGATATACTTTACTACACTTTTTATGACACTGGGTTAATCCATAAATTGCTATTTCATTACTGGAAACTCTTTGAATCTTTACATTTCCGAGATGTAAGTAACTGCTTCGTGCCAGAATCGTTGAAGTGTCTTCCGAGTAATCTTCTGTTGTCTCTTCATCTGTAATTTCATCCAGAATACTAATGCTATCCGCATATATCGGTACAATGCCCATACTAACAGATAAACCAACTGCCAGACTGATTCCAAGAATCTTCTTCCAGATATTCATTTCTCACTTCCTTTCGCTATGTAAACAACCTTTACATAACTATATACGTAAGAAATCTCAAAATATCACTCTAAAATTTCATATATTTTATTATTTTTTTTAATTCATCTAATTCTATCTTTCCTGACAATGTATACGACACTCCTTCATATGTCCAATTCGCTGCGTATGTAAAACTTTCATCCTCTGCATCTCTTAATTCTTTTATTATTATATCTGTTTCATCTCTTTCAATAGTGTCAATAATTTTCTCCGTTCCATTCAGACTGCTAATGTCACTTGCAACATCTTTGTTTTGTTTATCTATATAAAATAATAGAATATTATCTTTATATTCGTATTCTATTTTTGAAAAAGAGATTTTCTCTCTTATCTCATAATTTATGTACTCCATCCCATACGGCCTATAATAGAATTCCGGCATCTTTACATCCAGTTTCTCTTCTATGTCTGCAATCGCATCGCTTTCTTCTGTAGTTGCATGCTCATTATCAGAAGAATTATCTGTTATAAACTGGCTGTCATTCCCACTCAATATCCGCACACTGTTCACCAGATACTTCCGGTTCGCCTCGCTGCTCATACTTGCAGCGAACACGCAGATCAGACACAGGCCTGCGATTCCGGCAATCCTGCCAAGACGCATATAACTGTGTTTCTTTTTGCCGGAATTTCTGTTCGCATCACGTGCAGTATCCTTTGATACATCTGCATTCTTTCTGAATTCCAGAATTTTCTTTTCCGTAGATTCAGGCACTGCTTCTTCTGTATTCTTCTCATCTTCTGCCTTCTCATCTGCCGTATCCTCCAGCAGACCTTCTTCTCTGGCACGCTGATAGAAGTTTTCTCTGGAAACGCTCAGTTTCTCTACGATATCCTGATTGTCCTCAAATTTTCTGCCATCAAAAAGAGCTTCCTCGATGGCATCTGCTTCCTTCAGATATTCCTCTTCCAGCCATTGACGGAATTTCTCGTCATCCTCCATATCCGGCATATCCAGGAATGCATCATCTATCTGGTTGTCTTTCTGTTCTTTCTCAAACTCTTTTTTCATGATATTATCTCTTTCTTGACAATTCTTCCCCGGTGGTTCATAGTTATTGGTAATAAAAATGATTTTCAGGAGGTTTTCCCTATGAAACATATTGTACTTACCGGCGGCGGTACTGCCGGACATGTTACACCAAATATTGCTCTGATCCCGACACTCAAAGCTGCCGGATATCAGATTTCCTATATCGGATCTTACGAAGGTATCGAACGTAAACTCATTGAAGAAATGGGTATTCCATATTATGGGATCTCATCTGGAAAGCTGAGACGTTATTTCGATCCCAAGAACTTCTCCGATCCTTTCCGGGTATTAAAAGGGTTCCATGAAGCAAAGAAGCTTCTCAAAAAACTGAAACCCGATGTAGTCTTTTCCAAGGGTGGTTTCGTTACCGTCCCTGTTGTAATTGCAGCCAAACGCTGCAAGATTCCAGCAATCATCCACGAGTCAGATATGACTCCGGGACTTGCCAACAAACTGTGTATTCCATCAGCCGTTAAAGTATGCTGTAACTTTCCTGAGACTGTCAGCAGTCTTCCGGCAGATAAAGCCGTACTGACCGGCACACCGATCCGTCAGGAGCTGATGAAAGGTGATAAGGAAGCCGGCCGTCAGTTCTGTGGATTTACTTCTGACAAACCGGTACTGATGGTGATCGGTGGAAGCCTTGGTGCAGCCTCTGTAAATGACCATATCCGCAAGATTCTCCCGGAACTTCTGAAAGCTTTCCAGGTGATCCATCTCTGCGGCAAGGGTAAAATGGACGAAACCCTCAAAGGTACCGAAGGCTATGTTCAGTATGAATATATCAAAGAAGAACTTCCGGATCTTTTTGCCCTGTCTGACGTGGTAATCTCCCGCGCAGGTGCAAACGCCATCTGTGAGATCAGTGCTCTTCACAAACCAAATCTTCTGATTCCGCTGTCTGCAAATGCCAGTCGTGGTGACCAGATCCTGAATGCCCGTTCTTTCGAAAAACAGGGATTCAGCATGGTACTTGAGGAAGAAGAAATCACTGATGAGAAACTTCTGGATACGATCCATCAGCTGTATGACAACCGTCATTCTTTCGAAGAAGCAATGTCTGCAGGCAAACAGATGGATTCCATCCATCATATCGTTTCGCTGATCGAAGAATGTGTTTTATCAAAAAAATAAACAAATAGCAGGATGCAGGCAGTTATCGATGTGACTGCCTGCATATCTTTTCCATTTCTTCAATTATCCAGGCTTTCGACCGCAGATTCCTGTTATTTACATTATTCGGTGTAATCCCATACTCACTTGCCACTTCTGCTGCTGAGAGTTCCTGGAATTTTGTTTTGACCAGAATATCGTAATTCATCGGATTCCTCTTCCGAAGTCTGTTCAGTACAAGTTTCTGATATTTCTCTTCTTCCATACGAAGTATTCTTGCCTCTGGATTACTCTTTTCATCCACCGGCTCATACGCATTTTCCTCATCATCAATCGTATAACTTTCCTGTCTGGATGAGGCTTTTCTATAATAGTCCATACATTTGTTGGATGTCGCTTTCATCACCAGTGCTTTCAATTTGTCAGGTCTGGAATAATCCAGTTTTTCTTTCACTTTAAATAATGCCAGAAAAACTTCCTGACTGATATCTTTTGAAAGCTCGTAATCTTCTGTGATGCAAAAAGCGACATATGCTGAGAATCCTTGGTAGTGATCGTAAAAATCATCAAAATTCTCAATTATCATCTGTATCTGTGCTCTTTTCTTTATGCTTTGACTTTTGCCAGGATCTCTTCCTTCATTTCATCTGTCAGTTCTCCCGGTTTCCATGTAAGTCCGACCTGATCACCTTCATAACGTGGAATCAGGTGCATATGAAAATGAAATACAGTCTGACCGGCAATTTCTCCATTGTTCTGTACAATGTTAAACCCGTCACAGTGCAGTCCGTCTCTGAGCCTGGTTGCCATATGTTTGGCAAGGATCATTGCTTTTCCGGCAGTCTCATCCGGAAGTTCATAAATATTGGCTGCATGAGCTTTGGGCAGGATCAGTGCATGTCCCTTTGAAGCCGGACCGAGATCCAGAATTACGCGAAAATCTTCGTCTTCATATAAAGTAGCGGATGGAATTTCTCCGTTTGCAATTTTACAAAAAATACAGTTTTCCATGATGTAGTCCTCCTTACAAATAAACTGTTTTCTTTTTCTATTGTCTCGTATTTTCGCGATTTTTTCAATACGAAATTTGTTGATTCCGATATTTTTGCATAATATACTCACATTGAGGTGACAGATTATGCAGGAAAAAAACATTATCACACAAACAAAAAAAGAGTTTCAGTCGATGTTGTCCACATTTTCGCATGAAATAAGAAATCCGCTGGCATTGATCACCAGCGAAATGCAGATGTTGTCGGATTCACAGCCACAGCTCTGTTTCAACGAACACTGGGATAACATTATGGAAAATCTGAACTATATCCGTGAGCTGCTGGATGAACTTTCCAGATATCAAAATGCCGGTCACATTTCCCTTGTACAGACAGATTTAAGTATCTGCCTGGATCGAATTACCAGTTCCTTTCGACCGGCACTGGACTACCTTGGAATCTCCTTTGAGACTGACATCCCCCGTGATCTTCCCCAGATCAGTCTGGATCAGACAAAAATTCGTCAGGCTCTTTTTAACCTTCTCCGTAATGCGCAGGAATCTATCCAGCATACTCATGGCAGAATTCTTTTTTCCGCTTCTGCCGTTCCGGACGGTGTCCAGATCACCATCTCGGATAACGGATGTGGCATGACAGAAGACCAGATTGAAAACGCCTTTCGTCCCTTCGTAACATACAAGCCCGGGGGCACTGGCCTCGGGCTTGCTGTCACCCGGCAGATCATTGAAGCCCACCAGGGTACACTATGTGTAGAAAGCACTCCGAAAGAAGGTACTTCCTTTTATATTTTTCTTCCAGGATGATAAAAAATCACTGCAAGAAAGAACCCGGACACCATCCCGCCTACATGGGCTGTGTTATCCACTCCCGTACTTGCAAAACCAAAATACAGAGAAAAAGCTGCCATGACCAGAATCTGTCTCATAGACAGATCACCCAGCCATCCTTTATTGCGAATGACAATATAGATCATGGCTCCCATAACTGCAAACACCGCTCCGGATGCTCCTGCTGATACAGCAAAATCCTGCGTACGTAATTCGATAAGTAAAGAAATCACATTTCCAAGTACTCCACCGATCAGATAGATCAACAGAAATTTTATTTTTCCAATTACCTGTTCCAGTCTGCTTCCAAGTACAAATAAAACCAGCATGTTATTCAGAAGATGTTCAATTCCAAAATGCAGAAACATACAGGTGAACAGCCTGTAATATTCTCCACCCTGAATGATCATTGGTGTAAAGGCAGCTCCACAATCCAGCATATGCATGGTATTCTGGGAGCTTCCTGTAAATTCCACGATCAGAAATACCAGAATATTCAACAGGATCAGTCCGGCAGTCACCGGCTCTTTGCGTAATTCTTCCACAGGTTACTCTCCTCTGTTTTTGTATTCAGAGAATACATATGTATTCTGCTGTTGTTCGTCTATTTTAGCAGATGCCGTTCCCTGTGGCAAGGCAACACTTCACCTGTGCTGTCCGAAATACTGCCTTCGAACCCTCATGTCCGGTGATTTTCTTTTCAGAAGTTATCTATCCCTTCAGAAATACATATCTTGCCTGAGCAAAATCCACCTGATCCTCATCCTGCAGAAAATATTCTTCCTCTGCCCCAAGCAGTCTGCCATTAACAGAAGTTCCATTCCTGGAATTCAGATCTGCCAGATAATAGTTCTCACCTGTTTTGCGTATTCTTGCATGCACCCGGCTGACTGTCGGAAGCGAGATCACTACATCCGAAGCCTGTTCCAGCTTTCCGATCACGGTCAGTTCCCGTTCCAGATAAACCGTCGGAAGTTCTCCGGGTTCCCGACTTACCAGGCTGGCTGTACCTGACAGCTGTCCTGCCGAAAGAACTACCGTTTCACCATATGTTTCCTGTTCTGCTGTATCCTCACCAGTTTTCTCACATTCCCATGAATTTTGTTCTGTACGGTTTTGTTTTTCACTCTTTTGCTCTATATCTTTTATTTCTTTTCTCCCTGTATTGTTTCTTTCTGTTTCATGTTTTTCTATATTCATTCCGGCGAGTTCCCGCTGTACTTTATTTCTCCATTCTGCAGACTGTTCCTGTTTTTTCTTCTTTTTTTCTTCCATCCAGGTCCATCCTGCCCCAACTCCCATCAGGAGTATTGCCGCTCCCAATACAACTTCTATTGGAATTTCCGGAAAATATCCCAGATAGCGGAAAATGAGAATTCCCAGCAGGAACAGAACCCCCACTGCACACCCGGCTGCAGGCTGCCACTTCCTGTCCTTTTTCTCCTTTTTTTCCTCCTGAAAAAATTGCGGTGGCTCCTCCATTTCTTCCACGTACTCTTCCTTATCTCTGATTTTTGTATCGCTCTCTGCAATTTTCTCTTTACTGTTCTCAGATCGATAAAGCAATTCCTTAATATTTTCCAACTGCATCCCTGGCTCCATGGCTTTTCGGTAAATTCCATATCCAAGATTTACGGCTGTCGGATCCTCATGGTCAAGTTTGGGCAACAAATATTCGGTCAGTTCCCGAAACTGTTCCTGCACCGGACGGTGATAATCCGGCAGACAGCAGAACGAAACCTCTTTTTTCTCCACATCCAGAAAAATATATTCCGGGCAAAGCACCAGCTGTTCCGTATTCAGAAGAAACTCTGCCATTTCTTCTATTACATGGAGAAATCCTTTCAAAATCATTTCCAGATCTTCTCCCTGCAGTTTACGCTGTTCGTAAAAAGATGCCAGCGACTGCTTTGAAGTGATATCATAATAAAAGAGCCATGTTCCATCCAGTCCCTGCATGCGGCATTTTAATATAGAAGACATTGTATTTCCTGTCAGGATCCGTACCTGATAAGAAGTAGTATTGATTGTTTCATCCCCATGGAGGATCAGATAATTATGACTTACATCTCTTTTATATTCTGCAAACATATTTTACACTCTCCTATATGATCCTGTACTCTTATTATTCTGTATCCTTCACAATTTCAGATGCTGCTTTTACTTTGCGGATCCACTGCGCCGGACGAATGATCTTTGAACTGCCCTCCGTCCGCAGTACCCAGCGAAAACCTCCAAACCCGGCGATTGTATCTACCTGATAGGAGACTTTTACTGTTTTTCCATCGCTGACCTGGTAAGACAGATTCTCTGCGCCAAAGAATCCCACATTTCCAAGTTCCTGTGCTTTTGCAGAAGCGGCTTCATATATCTGTCCGTTTTTTTGTACACCTTCTATACTTCCCGCCAGTGCCGCCTCGTACGCTGCAGCCGTCAGCCAGGAACGATTATGTACAAAGAAGGAAAGATATAAAACTCCCATTACCGTTATCAGCACAAGCGACATCACGCAGGCTGCCTCTATTGTAAAACTTCCTTTTCTGACTTTCATAGCAATAATCCTCCCAGATATCCAAACAGTAAGAAAGGCACCAGTGGAATTTCTGTCTTGCGTCCTTTTTTGCATATAACCAGAAGGACTCCCGCATACACCGCTGCGATCAACATTCCGATACATGCCATTCTTACATACATTTCTGTATGCAGCATTGTTCCTAGTGCCAGAAAAATCCAGCCATCGCCCATTCCAATCTCTCCACCGGTCAGAACACTTACCGCCAGTATCATCAGGCTCACACCAAATGGCAGCAGCCAGTCTTCCAGTGGTCTTTCTGCATAAATGCTAAAGGCAAGACCAATGATTCCATAAGTACCTGTCAGCAACAGTGAAATTTCTTTTTTCTTCCAGTCTTTCCAGCCCATAACTGCCAGGAACAACACGGTCATTACTTCTCTGATCTGCATAATCCTCTGCCTCTTATCCACAGCTGCTGCAGGCATGCATTCCTCCAAGCTGTGATTCTTTTACCAGTTTTACAGTTCTTTTCAAGCCACTGCATGTAGCAAGATTGTGATATCGATTTCCCGAAGATGTAACATACACCACCCCGGATGGTTTCTGATTTCGACTGCAGCTTTCACAGGGACTGTACTTCTGTCCGCTGTCATTACGGGCATGCGTCAGAGATGAACCCGAAATCTGATTAATGGATACCTTCAGATAACGACATCCTGCCTTCTTATGGTATACCGTTCCCGTTTCTGTCACATACACCATTTCTTCCGGTTCTCTGGTCTCTCCGGAAAACGCTGTCTCATCAGCTCCTGTCCATGCATGAACTTTTACTGTGTTATGCATCCATACCTTCGGCAAAGGAACAAGTGCTCCGATCGGAGTATATGCATAGACATCCGGCAATGTAATTTCTTCCGGCCCCTTTCCATCCAGCACATATGCATACATTCCGGCTTCTTTTGTCTTTTCACATAATGCCTGCAGATGTTCTGTCTGAATCCGGTAAATATCCATAAAAGAGATCATCGTCACCATTCCCAGCAAAAACATAGGAAGCACAAGTGCTGTTTCCAGCGCCAGACTCGCCTTTTTGTTCAAGGCACAGAAAGATACTTTTTCAGAAGATGTGTTTAAAAATAAATTTGAGATTCTTCTGACCATCGAGGAAGCCAGGATTCTGTTTTTAAGAGAGCATTTCCTTTCTTTTTTTATTTTTCTTTTCTTTTTTGCAGTCTCGCTTTTTTTGTTTTTCTTTCTACCTATCTTTGTGATAGTATTCCCATAATCTTTTTCCTTCTGAAAAAGCATCTTTCTGCACCTCTTTTCCGTGGGGCGGCTCGTCGCCGCCCGTATTTCCTTAAATCCATTTAAATCCAGTTTTTAAATATAACTGTACTGCCTTGTCACCGAAAAAGTCTGCTTTCGGTTTGCCTCTACATCCACAGATATTTCAGCCGCTTCTATGCAGCAGTCCAGCCGGAAACCTTCCTTTCCTTTTGTACTGCGAATTTCCACTTCGATCATGTCCATACCTCTTGTCAGCTTGACTGCTTTTGATTTTGACAAAAGCAGCACCTGCAGATAATCTTCATAGGACATTCCACCTTTCGCATCCCTTCTCTGGCTGTCCAGTCCCTCAAGGAGATTCGGCAGGTTTTCCAGAGAAAGCTGCCAGGTTGCTGTCGTCTTAGTCAATGGTACTCTGCCTCCATGAAACAGCTCCCGAAGATCCAGAATACTTTCTGCAAAGGACCAGCACAAAATCAGTGCCGCCTCAATCGCCACTGCTGCAGGCGGTATCAGAAATCCCGATGCAATTGCCAGGGCAAGTGCCTGAATCTGGGCCCTTTTTCCGGCATCCGCCATAAGACAGGATGCATTAATTCCCTCTCTGATCAGCAGAAGACGCTTTGCCACGGCTTTTAGATTTTCCTGATCACTTTTCTTTCCCGCCAGAAGATATTCCAGCTGATAATGCAGCCCTGCTTCAGAAGGAGAAATATAGTTTCCCAGATGCTCCATCAGATACTGCTGAAACAGTACTTTTGCTGATCCGGAATTATCTTTTCCCGTTTTCTCCGGCATCGCCAACATCGGTGAGCTTGCCCGCAAAAAGTAAGCCAGCCTGCGCGTAAGCGCAAAAGGAGCCCCGCATGGATTGCCCGGTCACCGCTCGTCCCACCGTTATCGTTATCTCCGACTCGCTCGGTGATACCGCTTGTGAGGTGGTGCTTGCGGCGTCCGGGCAATTTGATGAAGGGGCTTTTCGTCTCTTGCGCCTGCCCAAGGTGAACTCGGTGGAGCAGGTCAAGTCGTTTGTGGGTCCGCGCGTCGATGCGGACCATCGTGATATTGCCGTGTTCCACACCATTGTCGATCCGGCGCTTCGCGCCCGCGTACTCGATTACCTGGGCATGCTTCATATCCGTTCGGTCGACCTGATCGGTCCGACACTTGCCGTGCTGTCATCGCTCATCGGTGTGCCGCCCAAGGGCGTCGCGGGCGTGATTCACAGGACCGATGACCGCTATTTCCATCGCATCGAGGCCATGGAGTATTTCGTTGAGCACGATGATGGGCGCGGCTGCGACGACCTTTCGGGGGCAGATATCGTGCTGCTGGGCGTATCGCGCACGTCCAAGACGCCGCTGTCGATGTATTTGGCCTATCAGGGTTACAAGGTTGCCAATGTTCCGTTGGCCCATGGCATGGAGCCGCCGAAGTCGATTTACAAGGTCGACCCGATGCGGTTGTTTGGTCTGATTTCGACTGTCGATGTGATCTCTGAGATTCGCGATAGCCGCTTGGGCGATGACTATGCTCGCGCCGTCGCCGGCTCCTATGCCGAGCCCGAGAGCGTGCGCAGCGAGCTCGAGGAAGCCCGTGCCCTCATGAAGCGTCTGGGCTGCTTTGTGGTGCGTACCGATGGCAAAGCGATTGAGGAGAGCGCCTCCGAGATCATCGGTCATTTGATGGAAATCCAAGAAGCCCGTGCCCGCCGCGCCGCCCGCCGAGGTCAGCAAAGCTAACTCATTGGGGTAGCTAAAAATTCACCGGCCTTAAAATACTATCTAAAAATAATGCACGATATTGGTAAAGCGATTTAGCAAAGAACTTGCATTTGACCTGCAATTTTCTTGCAGTGGTATCTTCATAAGGTAACCACCTTTACCTACCGTTTACCGCCGCATTTATCACGTTTACCAAACCCCTCGCCCTCTACGCAAGCCCGCTCAACGTCCGCCGTATAGTTCCCTCACGGCCCGCATCCGGCGGGTCGATTCGTCACCACGGTCGTGCGCGAGAGCGCATGGAAGGGGAAGTATCGTGAGCGATTGCAAGAGGGTTTACCGTTTTGGAACCGACGCCCAGGGCACCTGTGTCACTGAGGGCGACAAGTCCATGAACTTTGTGCTTGGCGGCAAGGGCGCAAACCTTGCCGAGATGAGCCGCATCGGCCTGCCGGTTCCCGGTGGCTTTACCATTACCTGCCAGACCTGTGTCGAGTACTCCGGTGCCGGCAACCTCTGGCCCGAAGGCGCACTCGACGAGATCGTTGCTGCCGAGGCCGACCTCGAGGCCCGCTGCGGCAAGAAGCTTGGCGACGCCTCCGATCCGCTGCTCGTGTCGGTTCGCTCGGGCGCTCCGTTCTCCATGCCCGGCATGATGGACACGGTCCTCAACTTAGGCCTCAACGACGACTCCGTTCAGGGACTCATCGCCCAGACGCAAAACCCGCGTTTTGCCTGGGATAGCTACCGCCGCTTTATTCAGATGTTCTCCAACGTCGTTATGGGCGTCGACGCCGACCTGTTCGAGAACGCGCTGACCCAGGCACGCCTGGTTTCCGGCGTTCGCGTCGATTCCGAGCTTTCGGCCGAAGACCTGCAGGAGCTCGTCGAGACCTTTAAGAGCATTTTCTCCGAGAACGTCGAGGTCGCCCTGTATCCCGAGCTCGAGGTTGCCGACGGCAAGCCCGTCTTCCCGCACGATCCGGAGCTTCAGTTGCGCCTTGCCATCCAGGCCGTCTTTGGCAGCTGGATGAACGAGCGCGCC
Organism: uncultured Collinsella sp.; assembly: GCA_937943045.1. Taxonomy (GTDB): domain Bacteria; phylum Actinomycetota; class Coriobacteriia; order Coriobacteriales; family Coriobacteriaceae; genus Collinsella. The sequence continues at coordinate 11,848 of CALEBN010000031.1, forward strand.
TGCATCTACCGCAAGCAGCATGGCATTTCTGACGAGCTCGGCACCGCCGTCAACGTGCAGGCTATGGCCTTTGGCAACAAGGGGGAGACCTCTGCGACCGGCGTCGCTTTTACGCGCAACCCGGCCGACGGCACCAAGGAGTTCTATGGTGACTTTTTGGTTAATGCCCAGGGCGAGGATGTCGTCGCCGGCATCCGCAACACCGAGCCCATCGCCGACCTCAAGAACACTCCGGGCCTCGAGTCTGCAGGTGAGGAACTCGAGCGCGTGTTCCTGACGCTCGAAGATCATTACCGCGATATGTGCGATATCGAGTTCACCATCGAGCAGGGTAAGCTCTGGATGCTCCAGACCCGCGTGGGCAAGCGCACTGCCACCGCCGCCCTGCGCATCGCCATCGAAATGGTCGAGGAGGGTCTGATCACCTGCGAGGAGGCCGTGAGCCGCATCGATCCCGCGCAGCTCGACCAGCTCCTGCATCCGCAGTTCGATGCCTCCAAGAAGTACGAGGTTCTGGCTTGCGGCCTCAACGCCAGCCCTGGTGCCGCCGTGGGCGAGGTCGTGTTCTCGAGCGACGATGCCGTCGCGCGCGCCAACGAGGGTCACAAGGTCATTTTGGTTCGCTGGGAGACCAACCCCGATGACCTGAAGGGCATGGTCGCCGCCGAGGGTATCCTGACCAGCCACGGTGGCAAGACGAGCCATGCCGCCGTTATCGCTCGCGGTATGGGTACGCCCTGCGTCTGCGGCGTTGAGCGCTTCCACATCGACGCCGCCGAAAAGGTCGTGCGCATCGAGGGTAGCGATCGTGTGCTGCACGAAGGCGATGTCATCTCCATCGACGGCACCCAGGGCATCGTCGTCGATGGCGCTGTCGATTTGGTCTCCGCCGAGCTCACCGGCGACCTGGACACCATCCTGTCCTGGGCCGACGAGATCCGTCTGGACGAGACCTGTGGCCACGCCAACCATGTGCGCGTCAACGCCGACAATCCCGAGGACGCAGAGCTCGCGCTCGAGTTTGGCGCCGAGGCCATCGGCCTGTGCCGCACCGAGCACATGTTTCTGGGCGATCGCAAGAACATCATCCAGAGCTTCATCCTGTCCGACGATGAGGCCGTGAAGCAGCAGGCTCTCGCCGACCTGCTCAAGGTTCAGACCGAGGACTTCCTGGCGATGTTCAAGACCATGTCCGGTCGCGATGTGGTCGTTCGCCTGCTCGATCCGCCGCTGCACGAGTTCCTGGATAATCCGCGTGAGCTCGAGGTCGCCATCACCAAGAAGGAAGCCGCTGGCGCCAGCGAGGAAAAGCTTGCCGCCCTGCGTGCCCGCCTGCGCCGTTTCGACGGCATAGTCGAGTCGAACCCCATGCTCGGCCTGCGCGGTGTGCGCCTGTCCGTCGTCTTTAGCGATCTGCCGCTCATGCAGGTTCGCGCCGTGGCCACGGCTGCTGCTCGACTTATCAAGGAGGGCGTCGACCCGCGCCCCGAGATCATGGTTCCGCTCGTTTCCATTACGGCCGAGCACGTTCAGACTCGCGAAGTCATCGAGCGCGTGATCGCCGAGGTTTCCGCCGAGGAGGGCGTCGAGCTCAATATTCCCGTGGGCACGATGCTCGAGCTGCCGCGTGCCTGCATGGTTGCCGACGAGATCGCGCAGCACGCCGACTTCTTCTGCTTTGGCACCAACGACCTCACGCAGACGACCTTCGGCTTCTCTCGAGACGATGCCGAGGCCAAGTTCATCCCGCTGTACCTGCACAAGAAGATCTTGAAAGACAACCCCTTCGAGACCATCGACTCGGCGGTGCTGGAGCTCGTGCGCATGGCCGTCGAGAAAGGTCGCGTCACCAACCCCGACATGCACTTTGGCGTGTGCGGCGAGCACGGCGGCGACCCCAACTCCATCAAGGCCCTGTTTAACGTGGCCGACGTGGACTACGTGTCCTGCTCGCCCTATCGTGTACCCCTCGCGCGCCTGGCGGCCGCCCAGGCCAAGCTCGAGGCCAAGCGTTCCGCCTAACGTTTTGGGTTTGGGCGCCTAGCGTAGCCCCCTTCACGCCGCCCGTCTCATTCGTGAGGCGGGCGGTTATCATGTGCGGGTTTTGTCTTTTTGTCTGCGTAAAAAATTGTTCTTGCAGCAGAAACCCGCGCGTGTATACTCAAATACGTTTGTTCAACTACGTGCCGGCCAAGGTGGTACGGCACCTCTAGAAGAGTAAGGAATTGCACATGGATTACATCCGCGCAATCGAGCGTCAGCAGATCCGCGAGGACATTCCTCAGGTTCGCGTCGCCGACAACGTCAAGGTTCACTACCGCATTAAGGAAGGCGACCGCGAGCGCATCCAGGTCTTCCAGGGCGACGTCATCCGCATGGCCGGCGCCGGTGCCCGCGAGACCTTCACCGTCCGCAAGATTTCCTTCGGTGTCGGTGTTGAGCGCACCTTCCCGCTTCACAGCCCCAAGATCGCCAAGCTCGAGGTCGTTCGTCATGGTCGCGTCCGTCGCGCCAAGCTGTACTACCTCCGCGACAAGGTGGGCAAGGCTGCTCGCATCCCCGAGAAGCGCTAAGAAGATCGCAGCGTCTGTCCACTCGTTTGGACACAAGGGTCACCTTCGGGTGGCCCTTCTTTTTATCTGATTTGCATGCAAGGAGGGCCTGGTATGGCCAATATGACGAGCTCGGTTTCGGCATCGCAGGTTGCCGGCGAGCTGGCGAGCGCCACGTTCGAGGAGATTCCCGCCCTCGTGGAGCATTATCGCGAGGATCCGCGCCAGCAGGTGATCAAGGCTTGCGAACGTGCCCTTAAGCGCCATGCCAAGGAACTTTCCGAACGCGAGCGCGTCAACGGCATGTACGAGCTTATGCATGAGCTCGGCGGTGATGGCGTGGTCGTGGGCGTCGACGAGGTGGGCCGTGGCTCGGTAGCGGGTCCCTTGACCGTGTGTGCCGTGTGTCTTCCGATGGAGCCGCGCATCTGGGGCATCAACGATTCCAAAAAGCTCACGCCGGCGCGCCGCGAGCTGCTCTCGGTGAAGATTGCCGAGGTGGCGACTGCTATCGGCTTTTGCCATATCGCTCCTGCGGATATCGATGAGATGGGCATGGCCCGCGCCATTCGAGCCGCTGTCGCGGGTGCGGTGGCAGATACGGGGCTTGAGCCCGATTGCGTGCTTATGGACGGTAACCCCCTGGGCGCCGTGCCCCATGAGCGCGACGTGGTCAAGGGCGATGCCAAGATCGCCTGTATCGCCGCGGCATCCATCATGGCAAAGGTCACGCGTGACGAGATGATGGTCGAGTACGATGCCGAGTATCCCGAGTACCATTTGGCCGAATCGAAAGGCTATGCGAGTCCCGAGCACATCGAGGCCATTCGCAAACATGGTCTTTCTCCGCTGCATCGTGTGAGCTTTTGCGGAAACTTTCTGCAGACTGAGCGCCTTTTTTAGGCCAATTGTGGAGACAGGGACCTTAAGGGTTCTATAAACCTGCTGGTAGGGGCCGTGTGCAACGCTATTGTTGCGCGCGGCCCCTCATTTGTCGGCATTTGGTTGGTTTTCGGTTTGCTTCCGGTACTTACCCGCATGAAACCTGCCCTCATTATCGAGGCAATGCAGGGAGTGGGAAAGGAGACCCCATGTGTGCCGCAGCCAAAATGAGCAAGACGCAGCAGCTCAAGGAACGTTGGGAAGAGGGGGAGCTCGATTGCGGGTCGATCACGCCTGAGTTTATCAAGGGGCTCAGTCCTCGCGAGCTCGGTATGCTGGGCGAGCTTATCGCAATCGATTACTTTAACGAGCGCGGCTATGCATTGCTGGAACAAGGCTATCGATGCTCGGAGGGCGAGGCCGACCTGGTGCTGCTCGACGAGCTCGACGATGTGGTGGTGATGGCCGAGGTCAAGACCAGGCGTGTTGCGCTGGATTGCGATACGCGGGTGTTTCCCGAGGAAGCGGTGAACGCCCAAAAGCAGCGGCGCTATCGTCGCATCGCGAGTTGTTATCTCATGGAGCACTATCCGCTCAAGGCAATCCGCTTCGATGCCGTGGGCGTCACCATTCGCGGCGGGCATATCGCCGAGATCGAGCACCAGTACAATGCGTTCGATTGGCAGGTGTCGTGATGGCGTTCGAAACTTTTGCCGTTCACGCAGCCTGTATCCGCGGCGTCGAGGCGATTCCCGTCACGGTCGAGGTTTCGCTTGCGGGCGGCATTCCGGGCATACAAATGCTCGGCATCCCGAGTATGGAGGTCATGGAGTCGCGTGGGCGCATTCGCTGCGCGATGCGCTCTGCCGGATTCGAGATCCCGCGCTCGGGCATTACGGTCAATCTGGCGCCGGGCGATATCCGAAAGACCGGTAGCGGCTTTGACCTGCCGATAGCCATTGCGGTGCTTGCGGCCGATGGGCAGATTCCCCGCGACAATCTCGACCGCTGCCTCATTGCCGGCGAGCTCGGCTTGGATGGCACGGTGCTTCCCGTCAAGGGCGAGGTGGCGTTCCAGCTGCTGGCTCGCGATATGGGGCTGTCTTTTATCGCCGGTAGGTCCGACCAGCATGTTCCGCTTGCGGGCGTCGACTGCGGTTTTATCGATCATCTGTCGCAGCTTGCCCGCGGTATGGGCGAGGCAGCTCGGCATTATTTGGATTCCGAGGGCGTCGAGGCCTCTTTTGAGCCCGAGCTCGATTATGCCGACGTGTTGGGGCAGGAGGTCGCCAAGCGTGGCATGGCGCTTGCGGCGGCAGGGGAGCTGGGCTTGCTTATGATTGGGTCTCCGGGATCGGGCAAGACCATGCTTGCGCGCCGCATGACGGGTATCTTGCCCGAGCTTTCCGTCGAGGATCAGCAGGAGGCATTGTGTATCCATTCGGTCTTGGGTGAGAACATCGATGGCCTGCTTGCGGGGCATCGGCCGTTTCGTAGTCCCCATCACAGCATTTCGACTGCGGGCCTTATTGGCGGAGGGCGCCCGGTGCATCCGGGCGAGATCAGCCTTGCCCATGGCGGCGTGCTCTTTTTGGACGAGCTTGCCGAGTTTCCCACCGGTGTGCTGCAGACGCTTCGTCAGCCTATCGAGCGCGGCTATGTCAGAATCGTGCGCGTCGATGGCGCCTTTACGTTTCCCTCGCGCTTTCAGCTGCTTGCGGCGAGCAATCCCTGCCCCTGCGGTTTTTTGGGCGATCGCGAGGTTCCGTGTCGTTGCTCGGCATCGATGGTCGAGCGCTATCGGTCCAAGCTGCGTGGTCCCTTGGCCGACCGCATCGACCTGATGATCGACGTGTCCCGCCCCGATCCGCAGGTGATTATCGAGGGCGCCGAGGGCATGTCGTCGGCCGAGCTGCGCGACTACGTTGTCCGCGGTCGGGCTTTTCGTGCCTGGCGCGAGACTCATATGGACGATGCGGACGCTGAGGCCGAGGACGATGAGTCCCGCTCTATCGATGGTGTTGTGTCGACCTTTGCGCTCGATCAGGCGGCGGAAACGTGCGTGCTCGGCCTGTCGAAGCGCACGCATCTCACGGGGCGCGGCATCGTGCGCCTGGTGCGCATCGCGCGCACGATCGCCGATGTCGCCGAAAGCGAGCGGGTGACGCAAGATCATGTGCTCGAGGCCGCGATGTATCAGGGAAGGAGGGACCAGTGATGGGTGAGGTCCGCTATGAACTGCATCCCGGTGATGGGCTGTTTCCCGCTACTGTTCTGGAACTTTCCGATGTGCCGCAGACGTTGTTCGTCCGTGGCGACCCGGAGGTGCTCTCGACGCCGGCGCTCTCGATTATCGGTGCGCGCAAGGCGTCTCCCTACGGTCTTGCCGTCGCGGAGCTTGCAGCCAAGGTTGCCGTGGAAGCGGGGGTGACGGTGGTCTCGGGCGGTGCGGTCGGCTGCGACCAGGCCTCGGGTTGGGCCGCGGTCAACGCCGGGGGCAGGCACGTCTTAGTTTTGGGTACGGGCGCCGACGTGGTCTACCCGCGCTCGAGCGCGGGGCTTATCGCCCGTACGCTCGATACGGGCGGCGCGGTCGTGTCCATCTCGCCGTGGGGCATGGGGCCGCGCAAGTTTGCCTTCCCGCGCCGCAACCGCGTGATCGCTGCGCTGTCGCAGGCGCTCTTTGTATCGGAGGCCGGCATGCCATCCGGAACGTTTTCTACCGCCGAGGCCGCCATGGACCTGGGGCGCGAACTGCTTGCGGTACCGGGCTCCATTTTGTCGCCCGAGTCGCGCGGGACCAACTATCTCATTGCCAACGGGGCCTGCTGCATTATTGACGAGGAGTCCATCGAGATGGCCATCTCTCGAATCTACGGTACCCTGCGCTATTCGCGTCCCGATGCGCCCGGCATCGCCGACCTGGATGCCACACAGCAGACTGTGATGCATGCCCTCATCGCCTCGCCGCTCAAGGTTGAAGACATCGCCACACTCGTCTCCCTCGATGCCGTCGGCGTGCTCAAGCTCCTGGGCTCGCTCGAGCTCGAGGGCCTCATCGAGCGCATGATGGATGGAAGGTATGCGCCCTCCAAGTTTGCCCTTCACGCCCAGACGCCCTTCGGTCACAATGGAAAACGTGTCAATTAGAAAGGTGTTTGCAGATGCTGTTTGATCAGGTGACGGTTATCGGTGGCGGTCTGGCGGGATCGGAATGCGCGATTCAGCTGGCAGATCGCGGGTTCGCCGTAAAGCTGTGCGAGATGCGCCCGCAGGTGAGCTCTCCTGCCCACCATACCGATCACTTGGCGGAGCTCGTCTGCTCCAATTCGTTTAAGTCGACCCGTCCCGATTCCGCCGCCGGCCTGCTGAAGGCCGAGCTCGAGCGCATGGGCTCGGTGCTGCTCGACTGCGCTCATCGTGCGGCCGTTCCCGCTGGCGGCGCCCTGGCGGTCGACCGCGTCAAGTTTTCCGAGCTCGTCGAGGCCGAGGTTGCCGCCCGCCCCAATATCGAGGTCGTCCACGGTGAGGTCACCCAGATCCCCGAGGGTCATGTGGTTATCGCCGCGGGCCCCTTGTGCTCGCCGGCATTGAGCGGGGAGGTCATGAAGCTTGTCGGTGGTGACGCCCTGGCGTTCTTTGACGCGGCCGCCCCGATCGTCGATGCCTCGACGCTCGATATGGACGTGCTGTTCTCGCAGTCGCGCTACGAGGAGCAGGGGAGTGGCGACTATCTCAATGCCCCGCTCAACAAGGAAGAGTACGAGGCCTTTATCGAGGCACTCACCACGGCCGATCGCGTGGTGCTCAAGGATTTTGAGGGCGGTGACCTGTTCCAGGCCTGCCAGCCTGCCGAGGAGGTTGCGCGCACGGGCAAGGATGCCATCCGCTTTGGCGCCATGAAGCCCGTCGGGCTCACCGACCCGCGCACCGGTCGCCGTCCCTGGGCGGCAATTCAGCTGCGCGCCGAGAACAAGGAGAAGACCGCCTATAACCTGGTTGGCTTCCAGACCAACCTGACCTTCGGCGAACAGAAGCGCGTCTTCCATATGGTTCCCGGCCTGGAGAACGCCGAGTTCTTCCGCTACGGCGTCATGCACCGCAACACCTTTGTCGATGCGCCGCACGTGCTCGATGGCACCTTTGCCGTGCCCGGCACGAGCGTGCGTCTTGCCGGCCAGATTACCGGTACCGAGGGGTATATGGAGGCCGTGGCGACGGGTCTGCTCGCCGCGCTCAACACCTATGCCGGGGCAATCGAGGCGGAGCCTGTTGAGCTGCCGCGCGTGGGCGCCCTAGGCGCACTCGTGGGCTATGCGACCGATCCGGCTACGGTGGGCTATCAGCCCATGCACGTCAACTTTGGGCTCGTGCCGCCGCTCGAGGACGGTAAGCGTCGCAGCAAGCGCGATCGTTACCAGGCCTACGCGGATCGCGCCCTTAAGGCCCTGGATGCTTATCTGGAATCGCGCTCCGATCTGTTTGGAGGCGAGAGGTCATAGCCTTTGACCTGTACGATGCCGTCGACTCGTTCATCGCCTACATTGCACGCGTCGAAGGGCTCGCTCCCAATACGGTAACCGCCTACGCCTCGCGGCTCGAGCACTTCGCCGCGTGGTGCGACCGTGAGGGCATCGACGCTCGCGTCGCCGACGTACGGACCGTTCGCTCCTATTTGGCCGAGCTGTCGCGTGGCCAGGTGGCGGCTCGGACCCTTGCGGCGCATCTGTCTGCCATTCGCTCGCTCTATCGGTGGATGGCTGCCGAGGGAATCGTTGAGGGCGATGCGGTCTCGGCGATATCCTCGCCCAAACTGCCGCGCGATCTTCCCGGTGTGCTGACGACCCGGCAAGTCGAGGCGTTGCTCGAGGCCCCCGACACCTCGACGCCTTCGGGGCTGCGTGATGCAGCGATGCTCGAGCTGCTCTATGCCTCCGGCGCGCGAATCTCGGAGCTCGCGGCGCTCAACGTGGAGTCCATTGCTTGGTCAGAGCGAACGCTGCGACTTTGGGGCAAGGGGAGCAAGGAGCGTATCGTGCCCCTCTATCGGCGCGCTCTCGAGGCGACTCGCCGCTATATTGAGGAGGGGAGGCCACATCTCCTTGTGCAGGCAAAGCGTGTCGATAGTGCGAACGGCGTGCATCCGCTGTTTATCTCGGCGCGCGGAAACCGCATGAGTGCCGCCATGCTGAGGAGGCGTTTCCACATGCTTGCGGCACTTGCCGGCATTCCTGCCGACATCGCCCCGCATGCGATGCGCCACACCTTTGCGACCGACCTGCTCGAGGGCGGCGCGGATCTGCGCTCGGTTCAGGAGCTGCTGGGGCATGCGAGCTTGTCCACGACGCAGATCTATACGCACCTCACGCCCGACCGACTCAAGCGTGCCGTGAGTCAGGCACACCCCCGCGGCGAGTAGGAGAAGGGCCTCCCGCGCCGCACCGAGGTGTGTGGTTTTGATTGCGGGTTGGCAGGAAGAGGCAATCCTGCTATCATTCATCGGGTTGCTTCACGGCAACAGGTTTTTATCACGCACGCGCGGCTACTTCATACCGTGGTGCCCGGGCTTTGGTAGCACATGTCCGGGTTGGTTTTGGAGGATGACCCCGCGCGGAGGCAAACCACAGGAGGTTTAATATGGCTACCAAGATTAATATCCGCACCCTGCTCGAGGCCGGCTGCCACTTCGGTCACCAGACCCGTCGCTGGAACCCCAAGATGAAGCCGTTCATCTTCGGTGAGCGCAACGGCATCTACATCCTCGACCTCAAGCAGACCATCCTTGACGCCGATCAGGCCTACACCTTCGTCAAGAACGTCGCCAAGGGCGGCAACGTGCTGTTCGTCGGCACCAAGAAGCAGGCTCAGGAGGCCGTTAAGAACGCCGCTGAGCGCGCCAACATGCCTTACATCAACCAGCGTTGGCTCGGCGGCATGCTGACCAACTTCGTCACCATCCGCTCCCGCATCAACCGCATGGAGGAGCTCGAGGCCATGGTCGAGGACGGCCGCATGGCAGTGCTGCCCAAGAAGGAGCAGGCAGTGCTCGGCAAGGAGCTCGCTAAGCTCCAGACCAACCTCGGTGGCGCCCGCGACATGAAGGGTCTGCCCCAGGCTCTCTTCGTCATCGACACCAAGCGCGAGGAGAACGCCATCAAGGAGGCCCAGCGCCTGAACATCCCCGTCGTCGCTCTGATCGACACCAACTCCGATCCCGACGAGGTCGAGTACGGCATCCCCTGCAACGATGACGCCATCTCCGCTGTCACCCTTATGTGCGAGCTCATGGCCGACGCCTGCCTCGCTGGCTCCGGTAAGGAGCAGGTCTCCGAGGCCGAGATGGCCGCCGAGCCCAAGGCCGAGTAAATCAGTCCTATTTAAGTCTTTTTCATCTCTTTGAAAGGAACCACAATGGCCCAGATTACTGCCGCTATGGTCAAGCAGCTCCGCGAGATGACCGACTCCCCAATGATGGAGTGCAAGAAGGCTCTCGTCGAGGCTGACGGCGACATGGACGTCGCTGTTGACGTTCTGCGCAAGAACGGCCTCGCCAAGGCTGCCAAGAAGGCTGGCCGTGAGACCAACGAGGGCGCTGTCGCCGCGTTCGTCTCCGAGGACGGCAAGTCCGGCGCTCTGCTCGAGCTTTCCTGCGAGACCGACTTCGTCGGCTCCAACGCCAAGTTCACCGGCTTTGCTTCCAAGGTCGCCGAGGTTGTCGCTACCACCGAGCCGGCCGATGTCGATGCTCTGCTCGAGAAGCCGATGGGCGAGGAGACCGTTTCCTCCGAGCTCACCGAGATGATTCACATCATGGGCGAGAACATGAAGATCGCTCGTTTCTCCGCTCGCAAGGCCGAGAACGGCGCTCTCGCTTCTTACATCCACATGGGTGGTAAGATCGGCGTCCTCGTCGAGTTCGCTTTCGAGAAGGCCGAGACCGCTCAGGCCGAGTCCTTCAAGACCTTCGCTCACGACGTTGCCCTTCAGGTTGCCGCCGTCGCCCCGATTTGCGCTACCCGCGATCAGGTTCCGGCCGAGACCGTCGAGCACGAGAAGGAGATCTACATGGCTCAGGCTGCCGAGTCCGGCAAGCCCGAGGCTATCCAGGAGAAGATGGCTGTTGGCCGTCTGGAGAAGTTCTACAAGCAGTCCGTGCTCACCGAGCAGGAGTTCATCAAGGACAGCTCCCTCACCATCAAGAAGTACGCTGAGCAGGTCTCCAAGGAGCTCGGCGATAGCATTACCGTCGTTGCCTTCGACCGTCTGGTCCGTGGCGAGTAAATAAGCTCTTGTAGCTGGTAATGAGCAGGCTGTGGGTTTTACTCACAGCCTGCTTTTTCATGGCTCTTATCAGAGCCTTTGCTATCATATTGAGAGTCTAATTAAAGGAGGATCGCTTTGTCCGACATCCGATATAAACGCGTGCTTCTGAAGCTTTCCGGCGAAGCACTGATGGGCGACGGCCAATATGGCATCGACCCCAAGATTACCGACCATCTTGCCAAGCAGGTCAAGGAGCTGCTCGCCGTTGGCCATGAGGTCGGCGTTGTTGTCGGCGGCGGCAACATTTTCCGCGGCATGGCCGGCGCTGCCGGTGGCATGGAGCGCGCCCAGGCCGACTACATGGGCATGCTGGCAACCGTTATGAACGCGCTTGCCCTGCAGGATGCCTTTGAGCACAACGATGTTCCCTGCCGCGTGATGAGCGCTATCCAGATGAACGAGATCTGCGAGCCCTATATTCGCCGTCGCGCCATCAACCACCTTTCCAAGGGTAATGTCGTTATTTTTGCCGCCGGTTCGGGCAATCCGTACTTTACGACCGACACCGCCGCGGCTCTTCGTGCCTGCGAGATCGGTGCCGAGATTCTGATTAAGGCCACCAAGGTTGACGGCATCTACGACAAGGATCCTGTCAAGTGTTCCGACGCCGTCCGTTTTGACAAGATTACCTATCACGAGGTTCTCGTCCGCGGTCTGCAGGTTATGGATTCCACGGCCACGGCGCTGTGCCAGGATAACCGTATGCCGATTTTGGTCCTCAACATCGATGGCGAGGACACCGTCAAACGCGCGCTTTCGGGTGAGCCCGTCGGCACGCTCGTCTATCAGGAGGATTAAGCATGGCAGAGAATATCACCGCCCACATGGACAAGTCGCTCGAGTCCCTCAAGCACAACTTCTCCAAGGTTCGCACGGGCCGCGCCAACGCTAACATTCTGTCCGACATTTCGGTCGATTACTACGGTGTTCCCACGCCGGTTACCCAGGTTGCCGCCGTTAAGACCCCCGAGGCTCACATGCTGCTTATCGAGCCCTGGGACAAGGCGCTCGTCAACGCAATCGTGAAGGCTATCAGCGCTTCCGATCTGGGCATTACTCCCAACTCTGACGGTACCGTCGTGCGCCTGCCGTTCCCGGCTCCCACCGAGGAGCGTCGTCGCGAGCTCGTCAAGGAGTGCCGCGAGTATGCCGAGCAGGCCAAGGTCTCCATTCGCAACATCCGTCGCGACTTTAACAACAAGCTCGAGCGCGACGAAGAGCTCACCGAGGACGATGTCCGTCGCGAGCAGGCCAAGGTCCAGAAGCATACCGATGAGTATGTTGCCAAGGTCGAGGAGCTTCTGAAGGAAAAAGAAGCCGAGGTCATGGAGATCTAAGGTGCAATACGACGAGAACAAACTGGTCGAGTACTTTGCCGACGCCCCTGCGGGCGTCGGTTTTTCCGACCTTGACCTCAATAAGATTCCGCATCATATTTCGTGCATCATGGACGGTAACGGTCGCTGGGCCACGGCGCGCGGTCTTGCCCGCACCGAGGGACACAAGGCCGGTATCGTCTCCCTGCGCGAGATTATTACCGCATGCGTGCGTTTGGGCGTCGACGTCCTTTCGGCCTATGCGTTTTCCACCGAAAACTGGAATCGTCCTCAGCATGAGGTCAACGTTTTAATGCATCTGTTTGCTAAGACGTTTATCGATGAGCTGCCGCTGCTTAAGCGCGAAAACGTGCGCGTTGTCTTTTTGGGCGATATATCCGCACTGCCCAAGAAGACCCGCGATGTCTTTGAGCGAGGTCTTGCCGAGTGTGCCGACCATACCGGCATGACGCTGGCACTTGCCGTCAACTACGGAGCCCGTGCCGAGATCACCCGTGCCGTCCGTCAGATCGCGCTCGATGCCGCTGCCGGAAAGATCGTTCCGGCCGCTATCGACGATGATATGGTTGCTTCGCACCTGTACACCGCTGGGCTACCCGATCCTGAGCTTGTGATTCGAACCTCCGGCGAGCTTCGCCTTTCGAACTATCTGCTGTGGCAGGTTGCCTATTCCGAGTTTTATGTCACCGATACCTATTGGCCCGACTTTGATCGTTGGGGTCTTGTCAACGCCATTTTGGCCTATCAGGGCCGCGACCGTAGGTTTGGTGGACTGAGCAAGACCGAGGAGGCTTAATCGTGTCCGATCGTCCCAAGGCGTCTGCTCCCAAGGCGCCTGCCGCCAAGAGCGGCGCGGCCGCGACTTCGTGGCTTGCCGGCTTTATTACCCGCGCCGCCGCAGGTATCGTCTACGCCGTCGTGTTTATTCTCTGCTTGGTTTTGGGTATCGTTCCCACTGCCATCTTCGTCTCCGTCATGAGCGGCCTGTGCTGCTATGAGTTTTTCCGCATGACGAAGCTCGATGGCAAGGTGGCCAACGAGCGCCTGGGTATCGCTGCCGCCGTGCTCTTTCCGCTCTCGGCGCTGGGCGACTCGCTGCTGTTGAATGCCCTGCTTTTTGCACTGATGCTTGCGGTGGGTATTTGGTACGTCTGGTCGTCGCGTACCCGTATATCCGATGTAGCCGTGACGCTCATGGGCCCCATCTACACCGGTTTTATGCTGTCGGCCATCGTGCTGCTGCGCGATGCCGTGCCCGGTTTTGCCGGCGCCCTGCTTTCGGTGGGTGTTTGCGCGTCTCTCTGGGTCTCCGATTCGTTCGCCTATATCGTGGGTAGCCGTATCGGCAAGCACAAGATGGTCCCCAAGATTTCTCCCAAAAAGAGCTGGGAGGGCTTTTTCGGCGGCATCTTGGGCTCGGTTCTCATCTGGCTTATTTTGTGGGCGACCCATTTCTATAAGCTGAGCTTGCCCTATGCGCTGCTGTGCGGCGTGGTCGTGTCCATCCTGGGCGTTATCGGCGACCTCATCGAGTCACGCATCAAGCGTGGCGTGGGCGTCAAGGATTCCGGCAATCTGATTCCGGGCCATGGCGGCATGCTCGACCGTAGCGACTCGCTTATCTTTGGCTGCATTACCGCGCAGCTGCTTTTGATGATCGGAGGCGTGCTGTAATGGCCTTTCAGACGACGTACAGCCCCGATGGCCGTCTGCGGGTTGCAATTTTGGGCTGTACGGGCTCTATTGGCACCCAGGCGCTCGATGTTTGCCGTCAGCATGCCGACCGTCTGCAGGTGACGGCGCTTTCCGTTAATTCCAGTACCGCTGAGCTTGTTGCGTTTGCCCGTGAGTTTTCGGTTCCGGCCGTTGCCGTGGTCGACACCTCCCACGGCGCGGACGCTGTGCTGCAGGAGCTGCCCGAGGGCACCGAGCTCGGTGTTGGTGCGCAGGCGGTTTGTGAGCTCGCGCGTCGCGATGACGTCGACTGTGTGCTTGTTGCCATTGTGGGCGCTGCCGGGCTCGAAGCGAGCCATGCAGCCCTGACCTCGAACAAGCGTCTTGCACTTGCTAACAAGGAGTCCCTCGTTGTCGGCGGTGACCTGCTGATGCCGTTGGCGCAGCCCGGTCAGCTTATTCCAGTCGACTCCGAGCACTCCGCCATCTACCAGTGCTATCTGGGGGAGAATCCGCGCGAGGCTCACTGCATTTGGCTCACTTGCTCGGGTGGTCCGTTCTTTGGCCGTACGCGCGACGAGCTCAATTGCGTGACACGCTCCGATGCGCTGGCACACCCCACGTGGGCCATGGGTGCTAAGATCACCATCGACTCTGCGACCCTCATGAATAAGGGCTTGGAGCGTATCGAGGCGATGCACCTGTTCGGGTGCGATCTCGACTTTATCAACGTGGTCGTTCAGCGCCAGTCAAAGATCCACTCGATGGTCGAGTATGCGGACGGCTCTGTGATGGCACATCTTGGTGCGTCCGACATGCGCATTCCCATCCAGTTCGCGTTCTCGTATCCCGAGCGGTGGGATACCCCAGCGCCTCGAATCGATTTCCGCGAGCTCGGGCAGCTTACGTTTGATGCTGCCGATATGGACACATTCCGCTGCCTGGCGCTGGCCGAGCGTGCCGGCAGAACGGGCGGCACCATGCCGTGCGTGCTGAATGCCGCCAACGAAGTTGCCGTCGATGCCTTCCTGCACGATGCCTGTACCTTTACCGATATCGACCGTATCGTCGAGTCGTGCATGGATGCACACGATACGCAGGCGGTCGCATCCTTTGAGCAGCTTCGCGATATCGATACGTGGGCTCGTGCCAAGGCCGCCGAGGTGCTCGCTGCAACCCGCTCTTAATCGTAAGGATTGCTTTTCGTTTTATGGATACTGTTCTGAGCGTTCTCTCCTCAGTCTTTTGGGGCCTTTTGATGCTATCCGTCCTCGTGTTTCTGCATGAGGGCGGCCACTTTTTGGCGGCCCGTGCGTGCGGCGTGCGCGTCACCGAGTTTTTCTTAGGCCTACCGTGCCGCTTTGACATTCATCATACGTCGCGTCGCATCGGTACCAAGTTTGGCGTGACGCCGCTGCTGCTGGGTGGCTATGCCGCTATCTGCGGTATGGACCCGACCGATGTTTCGTGCGCCGACCGTGTGCTTGCGGCGATCTATCGTCATGGTCGCGTTTCGGTTGCAGACCTTTCCGTCGAGCTGGAACTGCCCGAGGAGGATGTTCTCGAGGCTTGTGCCTTGCTTTTGGGCTGGGGTTCCATTGCGCCTTGGTACGAGGAAGGGGAGAAGCCTTCACCCAGCTATTATCCGGTTAGGTACCAGACGCTGCCGCGCGATGCTGCAGGATATACCACCTTTGACGGCCGCAAGTTCGATCGAGAGCATGCGACTGCCGAGGGCGATGTGTGGGAGCTGCCGGTCACTGCTTCGGAGTTCTTCGAGCAGGAGCGTTCGCATACCTATCTGGGCCAGGGTTTTCTCAAGCGTGCCTTTATGCTGCTCGCGGGCATTCTCGTCAATATCCTGACGGGCTTTTTGCTGCTTATGAGCATCTACTCTATCGCCGGCGTATCGGTGCCGGTCGATAGCAATGTGATCGGTCAGGTTGAAGAAGGCTCTATAGCCGCCAAGGCGGGCATTGAGGCCGGCGACGCAATTCTTAGTGTCGATGGCGTGTCCTGCTCCAGCTGGATGGATGTGTATGATGCCATCGGCAAGGCTGCCGGTCAGGACGATATCGCCATTGAGTACCAGCGCGACGGTAAGAAACTTTCGACCTCGGTCGCGCTCAGAGAGGGCGAGCGTTTGGGCGTTTATGCCTCCACGCAAGTGGTCCATTTGGACCCCATTACGTCGGCGCGCCTGTCGTTCTCCTATGTTCAGCAGACTGCCGAGGGCGTTATGCGTCTGCTGCAACCGCAGCATACGATGGAGATACTCGATCAGTCCAGCTCGATTGTTGGCATCAGCGTCATGTCTTCTCAGGCGGCTGCCGCCGGTCCCGCGACATTCTTAACGTTTGCCGCGCTCATCTCGTTCTCGCTGGGCTTTATGAACCTGCTGCCCATTCCGCCGCTCGACGGGGGAAAGCTGGTTATCGAGATCATTCAAAAGGTCGCCGGTCGCGAGCTGCCACTCAAGGTGCAGACAATCGTCAGTTATGTCGGCATCGCGCTCTTTGCGCTGCTGTTTGTCTATATGCTTCGTTCCGACGTCCTTCGATTTATTTTGTAGGGGAGTGTTTGGATTGTCTTTGTCCCATCCTTTGCCGCGCGAGCTGACGCGCCCCGTGTTTGTGGGCGACGTGCAGATAGGCGGCGGCGCTCCGGTGGTGGTTCAGTCCATGACCTGCACCGATACCGCCGACGCCCAGGCAACGCTTGCTCAAGTGCGTGCGCTTGCCCAGGCGGGTTGCGATGTTGTGCGCGTGAGCGTGCCCACTGAGGCTGCGCTCGAGGGCTTTCGCACGATTTGTGCGGAGTCACCGGTACCAATCGTTGCCGATATCCACTTTAACCATAAGCTCGCCATTGGCGCCGTGGAGGCCGGTGCCTCTAAGCTCCGCATCAATCCCGGCAACATTGGCGATTGGGCCAAGGTCGATGCCGTGATCGATGCCGCGGGCGCCGCTGGGTGCGCGATTCGCATTGGCGTGAACGCCGGCTCGCTTGAGCAGGATATCGCCGAGCGCGATGACCTTACGCAGCCCGAAAAGCTTGTGATGTCGAGCGAGCGTTTCGTCAAACATTTTGAGGATCGCGGCTTTACCAATATCGTGCTTTCCGCCAAGGCTCATAGCGTGTCCACGACGCTTGACACCTATCGTGCCCTGTCGCGCGAAATCCCCCATGTTCCGCTTCATTTGGGCGTGACTGAGGCCGGAACCAAGCTCCAGGGCACCATTAAGAGCTCTGTGGGCCTGGGAATTTTGCTTTCCGAGGGCATTGGCGACACCATGCGCGTCTCGCTCACGGCCGATCCGGTCGAGGAGCCGCCGGTCGCCTGGGGTATCCTGCAGTCGCTGGGTCTTCGCCGCCGTGGCCCCGAGATCGTATCGTGCCCCACGTGCGCTCGCTGCCAGGTTAACCTCATTCCTATCGCCGAGGAGGTCACCGAGCGGCTTAAGAACTACTCCGCGCCGCTTTCGATTGCCGTGATGGGCTGTGCGGTCAATGGCCCCGGCGAGGCCTCTGACGCCGACTTGGGTGTTGCCTGCGGACGAGGTCAGGGCCTGCTCTTTTCGCACGGCCAGATCATTGGTAAAGTAGCTGAGGACCAAATTGTCGACGCGCTAATGGCCGAGGTCGACAAGCTTATTGAGGAGAAATAAATGACTCGAGCAATGTATATGTCTAAGCTTTATGCTCCGACGCTCAAAGAGGATCCGGCCGACGCCGAGCTTGCGAGCCATCGCCTGCTGCTTCGTGCCGGCATGATTCGCAAGGAGGCCGCCGGTCTCTATTCCTATCTGCCGCTTGCTTGGCGCTCGATTCGCAAGATCGAGAACATCGTGCGCGACGAGATGGATGCCGCCGGCGCCCAGGAGCTCATGATGCCCATTATGGTCGATGCCGAGCTGTGGCGTGAGTCCGGCCGCATCGATGCCTATGGTAAGGAGCTCGTGCGCTTTGACGACCGTCATGGTCGCGAGTTTGTGCTGGGCCCCACGCACGAGGAGACCGTCACGGCCCTGGTGCGCAACGAGCTGCGCTCCTATAAGCAGCTGCCCGTCAACCTGTACCACATTCAGGACAAGTTCCGCGATGAGTTCCGTCCCCGCTTTGGCCTGATGCGCGGCCGTGAGTTCATCATGAAGGACGCCTACAGCTTCTCTGCCACGCAGGAGAGCCTGCAGGAGGAGTACGACAAGATGAAGCAGGCCTACGCCAACATCTGCGAGCGCTGCTACATCAAGGCTCTGCCCGTTGTCGCTGACTCCGGCGAAATCGGCGGCGACACCTCCGTCGAGTATATGGCGCTGGCCGAGGCCGGCGAGGCTTCGCTGGTCTACTGCGACGATTGCGGCTTTGCTGCCGACGACGAGGCTGCAAGCACCAAGGTCGTTGTGACCGAGGGCCCCGGCGACGGTACGCTTACCAAGGTCGAGACTCCGGGCATGGGCACCATCGAGGCCGTTGCCAAGTTCTTTGGGTTCCCCGAGAACGGCACGCGCAAGTCTCTGGCTCTCATCGACGCCGAGGGTAAGCCCGTTGTGGCCATCGTTCCGGGCGATCACGAGCTCAACGACTGCAAGGCCGAGCACGTCTTTGGCAAGGGCTATCGCATGATGACCGACGAGGAGCTCCAGACCTACGGTCTGCATAAGGGCTTTATCGGACCGGTTAACCTTCCCGAGGGCATTCGTCTGGTCTGCGACGAGAGTCTGCGCGAGTCCAAGCAATGGGCCTGCGGTGCCAACGAGGTCGATTATCACTTTACCGGTGCCTGCCCCGAGCGCGATTTTACCGTCGACGAGTGGGCTGATCTGGTCACCGTCGTTGCCGGCGATCCCTGCCCGCACTGTGGCAAGCCGCTTTCCGCTGCCCGCGGTATCGAGGTCTCCCAGGTCTTCCAACTGGGCACCAAGTATTCCGAGGCCATGGGTGCCACCTTTATGGATGAGGACGGCAAGGAGAAGCCGCTTATCATGGGCTGCTACGGCGTTGGTGTGTCCCGCTCGCTCGCTGCCGTCGTGGAGCAGCACAACGACGAGCACGGTATTGTTTGGCCGGTCTCTGTTGCCCCGTACGAGGTCGCGGTGATTCCGCTCGATCCCAAGAAGGAGGAGTGCGCTACCGTTTGCGATCAAATCGTCGAGGCTCTGTGCGCCGAGGGTATCGAGGTTGTCGTCGATGACCGTGACGAGCGTCCCGGCTTTAAGTTTGCCGACAACGACCTTATGGGCTTCCCGTATCAGGTGATTCTTGGTAAGCGCGGCCTTAAGAACGGTACCGTTGAGCTCAAGGACCGTGCCACGGGTGAGCGCGAGGATGTGGAGATTGATGAGGTCGTCGCCAAGGTCGCCGAGCTTGTGAAGGCAGCACGCCGTTAATCTACGATTTCGCTTGTAGTTCGATATGCGGGACGGCCTCGCATTTCTCCAGATTGGGGGGATGCGAGGCTGCCCTTTTATCTTGCCGTCGTGCTCAATCGCTAAAAGAAAAACCCCACAGCCCATATGAGCTGCGGGGCTTTCCTTTGTGCCTCCGATGCGAAATGAATCGCTCAGATATTACTGATAATCGACGACGTCGATCCAGTTCTTCAGGAACTCATCGTTCACGTTGCGCTTACGAGCGAGCTCGGATGCGGCGACGATGCTCGTCCACTGACGCACGACCTGCATGGGCATGTCGGCGCGGTCGCAGTAGAGCTCCAGATAGGCCTCGGCCTGATCCTTGCTGTTAAGGGCAAAGAGCAGGTAGGTGGTGGCAACGTCGGCAGCAGGGGAGCCCTGGGTAGCGTGTGCCCAGTCGCACACATAGAGCTGGCCGTCGTCGCCGACGATGACGTTGGAGGGGTTGAAGTCGCCGTGGCAGACCTTGAACTCCTTGGTCATGCCGTCCAGACGCTCCTGAAGGTTGTAGCGCGTGGTGGCATTGAGCTGATCGAGGCTGTCGATCATGCGGGCGAACTTGTCGCGCTGACGGTTAAGCAGCGGGGAGGTGTAGCCGTGGATCTCGATCTGGAGGTCGACGAACATCTCGAGGTACTCACCAAAGCGCTGGGGCTCGGCAGTCATCTTCTCGGCAAGGGTAGTGCCCGGAACCTTCTCGGTCACGAGCGCCCAGCCGTTGGCGTTCTCGAGCTGGGAAACCTCGAGAGCCTTGGGGCTGCGGATGCCGCACTCATTGATGCGGGCAAGATTCAAAGCCTCGTTGAACACGTCGGAGACGGGCTTGGTCTCGTTAAAGACCTTGACGATCTTGTCGCCCAGGTCGTAAACGACCTTGTTGCCACGGCGGACGAGCTCGGTCTTGGAATCGGGTAGCAGCATGGTTGCATCCTTTCAACGATGCGATAGAAGCGACGGCGGGGGTGTGTGAAACACCCGTGCACCCCCGCCGTTAAAAACCGTGCTAAAACTAGCAGACGGCGTAGTCCTGAGGCTCGCGGCCGTAGTAGGCGTCAAGGTAGAGCTCCTTGATCTCGCTCATCAGCGGGTAACGGGGGTTAGCGCCGGTGCACTGGTCGTTGAATGCCTGCTCGGTCATCTCGTCGAGGGTGTCGAGGAAGTACTTCTCGTCAACGCCGTACTCAGCGATGGTGTGCTTGACACCGATGAAGTCGCAGAGCTCGGTGAGCTTGGTGATGAAGTTCTCGAAGACCTCACGGTCGTCCTTGCCGTCGATGCCGCAGTAACGAGCCATCTCGGCGTAGTTGTGCAGCGCGTTGGGGTAAGGATACTGAGAGAAGGTTCCCATCTTGACAGGAGCCTCGGCGGCGTTGTAACGCATGACGCGGGTCAGGATGACTGCGTTTGCGAGGCCGTGGGGCAGATGGTGGAAAGCGCCGAGCTTGTGGGCCATGGAGTGGTTGAGGCCCAGGAAGGCGTTACCGAATGCCATACCGGCCATGCAGGATGCGTTGTGCATCTCCTCGCGAGCGTGCGGATCCTTGGCACCGTTGGTGAAGGAGCTCGGGAGGTTCTCGAAGACGAGCTTTGCGGCGCGCTCGGAGAGGCCCTTGGTGTAATCGGAAGCCATGATGGAGACGTAGGACTCGATGGCGTGGGTCATGACGTCAATACCGGAAGCTGCGGTGAGGCCCTTCGGGGCGGTCATGCAGTTGTCAGCGTCGACGATTGCCATGTTGGGGAGCAGCGCGTAGTCGGCGAGCGGCCACTTGATGCCGGTCTCCTTGTCGGTGATGAT
>CALEBN010000032.1 GCA_937943045.1 uncultured Collinsella sp.
GTCTCGCAATGTAACTCCCGAAACGACCTGCCGAAGGACCGCCTATGCCCAGCCAAATTCCTTCAGCGATGCCTCGATCATATGCCTGATGATGTTATTCCCCAGCTCTCTTTGGACGAGCTCTGTTTCGCCTGGCCTTCCGGAGAGATGCATGCAGCTGTTGTATATGGAGCCCAACAGGTGAAATGTCTCTGGCACCTCAACTCCATGCTCATTCGCATAACGGAGCCTGTCCTCGGTCCCTGTATTAATTTTCAGAAATCCAGGCTTATCATCTGCCGCCAGCCTCTCATAACTGAGCCTCTCGACAGCCAACCTGATGCCACAGCACACTTCCGATGGGGCAAAGGGCTTTCCAGAGAAGTAGTCGCCAAGCTTTGTCTCCATAACACTCCGAAACGATGAAGGCCTCTTCAGCTCATCTTCAATCCCCTGTTTAGCGATGTATTCCAAGACATTATCAGAGACTGTGTCACACTCAGAGAAATGAAGGTAATGGGAGGAGACCGAATTATAAATATCAGAGAGTTCCTTCTTACACCTTTTTCTGTCAACGAGCAACGCATTCAAACACCCATTTACAGAGTCGCCCCCTGAATTGGGAATGTATGAGGTATGGAAGCTTTTGAAACGAAAACTCTTAAAGAGACCTGGGTCAAGATGCGTCAAGATGATGACATAGAGGTTCTTCCCGGAATTCTTGAACTGCTTCATCATCTCCAGCAGGAAGTGCTGGGCGACAATCAGATTGGCATCGTCAAGGTAATCGAAAACCTCATCGATAAGCAATAGAGCGTTTTCTTTCTCACCAAACTTCGTCCTTGCTCGAAATAGTGCAACACACAGCTGGAGTACGTCAATCTCGCCGTTAGAGGCCTCATCCCAATCGGGAAAATCAACGACGAGCTGATGGTTCCTGACTTTAGCCTCGACCCCATACCTAGTTCTGTTCAGCAATGGAAGCATCTCATTGATATCATCCTTAATCTTGCGGAATCGAAGGTATGAAACGGCTCCCTTTATATCGCCACGCCTCTTCTCGATAAACCTATTGACCTGTATCGCATTCAGGTAGTTCGAGATATTCCCCTTCTCGGGATACCAACGATCAAGGATTTCCTTGATTGAACTCAGTGGCTTTACAGAAGAAATGTAACTGAGAACTTCATCCTCACTAATATCCCCGCCGATGCCCGTTTCGAGCGAAATGACACCTTTAAAAAAATCATTGACTGCTGCAGCGTATCGGGAACCCTTAGTCGTTTTAAAAGCAGCATCGCAGCTGAGGAGCTCACTAAGGAACTCATAGCTCTTGAATGCCTCAGCAAGGTTATCCATTCTCCCGCGTAAGTCCGACGCATATTTCTGTCGCTCCGCAGTGACTGAATAGTTCAAGCGGACAGTGGCTGGCACCTTCTCGTACAGAACGCACTGTTGAACGCTCATCTTAGTTTGACTGAGAACCCTTGGCCCCACCCGGCGGTTCATCATATTTGCGTACAATCCCGAGCGGACGACCTGCACGTCTACCCTACTCGCAATTTCATTCGAATCAGCATTAGCACTTAATGTCACGTCATCGTCAAAAGTCACGGACAAGGAGGTGTCATCCCAGTCCTCCCCGTTATAACGATCCGCGTCTGCCAATTTTAGCCGCCTGGTGTTAAGGGATGCGAACGCCGTCGCAAGCGAAGACTTACCCGACCCGTTAGGCGCCACAAGAAAGTTAGGCTTGTTCGGGTAAAAATCGCATGGCACGTCAAGATGTTTAATCCCCTTAACGTGGTTGCACGTAATACCGGTAATCCTCGCCATCGTAAGCCCCTCCCTGCTTTACGACACAGTCCTTTCTGTACGCATAACAGCAATATTACCGCTGCTCTCAGCGCGCGAGCATAGGTACCTTTAATAGAGAATGGACCGCTAGCAATAAAAGCTTCAACGGGGTTCAAGTCGGCCCCAGTGCCCAGATGCAATGACAGCGGCGCTGTTTCACGATATCCAGTAGTGCTCAAGCGAGCAAATGCTCGCCACCGACTTCATTACCCCGAATCAAGTTTACGCTTCGAAATGCAAGCAACAGATGTAAAGAGCTACCTATTCCCGGCTGCTACTCGCGGAGGGTTGCACCTCATCGTCACTCCCCCTCTTCTTGCACAGCACATCTATCGCGTGTTCGCCCAAGATTGCTGTGCACAGTTTCAGCGCCGCACCCTTAACGGTGTTGAAGAAGTTCTCAAGAAACGGTGCGTTCATGTCGTAGTAGTTCATGTTCCTAAACAGCGCATAAATTGCGAGGAACGTCTGGGCAATGACCACCACGACGCCCATAGCAAGCGCGTTGTCGGGAGACTGGGAAATCCAGATCAAGGACCTTAAGCCCAGTTGGGCAAACCAATCTCCAACGACCAATAATCCGTCTCGGGCAGTCTCAATAAACCCATAGGGCAAATAGTTGTGCATAAGGAAAGCAATAACAAATTGGTAAAAGTCTGAACACACAAGCGAGGCTGCCATTACAGAGCACTCAACAATAATCAACACAATTGAAAAGGTGAAAACCATGTTGAGAACACCCTTGCTGGGCACACAATCTGCCAAAGAAAAAAGTACAAGACTTAATCCAAAAGAAAATAAGGAAAAGTAGCAAGGAAGAAGCCAAAAAGAGAAACAATGCAAAAGAAGAATCGCCGTCGAAGCTGCCCAGTTCCAAGGTTCCATCGAGCTCCATCGCATCCGCAATGGATAAAGGCAACACGCTCGCGACCCCAGTCGATAGCCGAAATACGCAATATGGGGCTTTTTGAATTCAACTACATGAGGATGCCTAGCAGATGGCCAAATAACCCCTTCAACACTCCTCTTTGCTTGCAGACAGCTCATAGCAGAAGCCCTCTTGGCCGCAGACGCCTCATAGCTCCAGGTAATATAAACAAAGGCACAACCATACAAGGAGCAGGCAACGATCAAGAAAAGCAACGCGCCCACCCTATCAGGAAACTCAGGAATTCCACCAGACACGAGCCCGGTTAAATATGGATCAAATGCAAGAAGACCAGCGCAAAAACGCAACGGATATCCATAAAGAACAATCCTAAGAGTACCAAAGCACATCTTAAAGACGTCATGCGTGCGCGATTCCTCTTTAGGATCAATGTATCCAAAGTATTTCGCAGATTTAAATGTATTCATCCCGCTCAAGTTCAGCGAGTCATCATGACGCCGAACATACTCATCCCAGAGTCGCTCACCTTTAGCCCTAGCCCTCTCATAGAAGTAAGCAATGATAAAGACCAAGACGTATGCAACGCCCAAAACGGAGGCAAGGTAATGATCGCCAGAAACTACATTGCCACTAAACGTGTGCGCATCTGCCCATATAGTCGCACAAACCAAGAATGCAGCAATCGCTTTAGCAACTACAACAAGCATGGCAACAATTATAGTATGCCGCTCATTACCGCCGCCAAGCAATGGAAGCCTATTTCTGCCCGCACTCTGCGGGTTTGTCCTATCCTCCGCAATGCCCCTAATATCATTGATGAGATAACGCGCTTGGTAGCCACAGATGTCAACAACAAACACGAGCAAGAAGAACCGGAAGAACCACTCTCCAAGATAGTAGCCTCCTCCCAGGGCAGTACCCAACAAAGCCCCGCCTAAATAAAAGAAGCTTTTCATTGAATCGCGAGGACGCGTGTACAACAGACGAAGGAATTTACCTCTAAATTGCGAGAAGTAGTGACCCGGCCTATTATCCTCAGACACCCCACCACTATCCGCTCGATATTCCTTAGGGGCACCATTTACATTAAGGTCTAATATCTCTTTAAACGTCAGCCGACTAAAGTCAGTGGCTATGAAATAGCAGTACAAAAGATATATTAGAGCGGACATAACAACCAGCGGCAGTAGAAGCCTGACCCATTTATTATGCACGGTAAGCAGCAATAGCAAAGAAAGCAAAACGCACCCGATGACAAGCGATACGAGTGCAAGTGCAAAATGCACATAGTGCCTACGCGCACCCCTATTTGTCAGATGATGAATGTTAGCAGTAATCAAACGAGAAGAAAACTGGTTCCAACCCAGCGCAATATTCTCATCGCCCGTTGGCACTATCTCGGAAATCCTCTTTTCGATCATTTCCATATAGTGATAGCGAAACATACGTTCCTGACCGATGCTGGAGCCGTAAAAACCCGCTACAAGAATCACACAGGCTGCAATCGTAGCGATTCCCTCATTCTTCCAGGGAATCGAATTTTCAGAAGCGCCAAATCCGGCCGCAACAGAATACAAAATGGCGAGCGCAGCAATACAAGCAACAAGGACCTGAACGATATGATCCAAAGACACTCTCTGGTCCTCGCGGGCTTCATCAAGCTCAAATAGAAGCCATTCCAGCTCTTCTTGATTGCTGTCTTCTATGGAATCACTCATATACGACATCCTTATTAGAGAAGAACGTACAGTTCGCACCAAAACTGCGCGCACGAGCAAATACAGAACCCAATTGCCCGGCTCCTACAGGACAACAACGTGCGGGCGCATTAGCACAGCAGTAGATAACGCCTTTAACGATGCCCCTTACATGACCAAAATCAATGCAAAAGGGAAGAACTAATATCTTTAAAGCAGGGAAAAGCAATATTGGCCAACAGCATGACAGCCCCCAATAAACAGTCGACCAGCTTACAAGGTCAACGAACGGATGACAACGTCATGCACCAGACAGTGAACGCCTGAGGTAATGGTACTCCCTGACACTTTTGTAGAGGTCATTGGCCTAATACTTTTCGTCAAACGGTAGCCTATAAATCCAGCTGTTGAAGCACGACTTGGGGCATGCCCAATCAGTCCGCCCGAGAGGAGAAGAGAGCGGCGAAGCATTGAATCAGACATGCGTATGCGCTGGATTGCGTCGGAAATGTTGGTGTAAGGGTGACACCCTAGTGCCCGTTTAACGAAGAACGGCCCTCGTCTTAGAATCTGAAATCACCACAACAACAGGTTCTAGGAAAGGACGAAGACCGCTATGGAAATCTTATCAGACCCGACGCCGGACATGCTCGCCATGCCCCGTTTCGATGACGGCGCCATCGACATGCAGGAGCTGCTTCGCAGACTCGCCGAGCAGCTCGTGAACGACGTGATGGACGCCGAGGCCGACCAACTATGCGGGGGCGGGGCGAACAGCCGCAACGGACGCTGCGAACAAAGCCCCGCCGCATGCGTGGGCATGCTTACGTTGCGCCCGAGCACTGACGCCGGATCAGGACGAACAACGGGATCGGGCGCATCAACCGCGAGATCAGGAGGAGGACGAGGGCCGTCGGGACCTTCCCGGACGGCAATTCGGCCCTCATGCTGGTGACGGCGAGGCTGAAGTACATAGTGGAGCACGAGTGGGGCAAGAGGAGGTACCTGGACATGTCGAAGCTGGAGGAGATGGACGAGCTGAGGGGAAAGGCGGAGGGCTAGAAGAGGACGGGGCAGAGGGCGGCTAAATCAATTTGCGAAAGCATCTTGACGGTACCCCCGTCATCAATGACCCCTTTCAACGACATAACAACAGCAGTTTGAGAAAATCGGTGCATTACCCACTGAAAACAAAAAGGTTAGCAAGCCCAATGGACACTCTAAATCTAGGAATGAATAGCCTGTTTTAGCCAGAGCGGAATGCTTCTCTTCAGGCGTCCCTTGAAAACAAGCTTCCAATTATTCTTTTCAAATTTCGAAGCGAAAGCCGCTGCCCCTAGAGATCGATACTCAGCCATGAGCTCGTTGTAACAATCGGGCTTAGCCGATGGGTGCACGAGTTGGCCATTTTCACGCACAACATCATCCATCGGCACCTCTTTAATTACCCCATCGTTCCTAAGCTCATTTACAAGCGAAATGCCCTTATCCGTTGAAGCAATAATTACTGAAACGCCCTTTGAAGAGTCAATATTCTCACAATACTTTGCTGCGCCCCAAAAATCGCCTATCGTCCAGTCAGAATATCGTTCTCTTTTTGCATAAGGACAAGAGTAGCAGGATTCCCTGAAAAACATTCCTTGATAAAAGTAATAATAGTAGTAATAGACCTCTTCAGGCTTAAAGTAACGCGTTCTAACTTTGCCGTCTGAGGTCCTAAAATCAACGGCAAGTAGAGCGCCCCAACCCCTATTCTTATCACGGAATCTGAGATCTACGATCTCTCCATTCACCTTGGTTTCAAGATATTCAACGAAATCAAGAAACAGCTTCGCGCTCGGCACCCCATGACAAATGAGTTCAACACAGATTAAATTATCAGGAGTTTTGCGTCCAAACAGAGACCTTACAGCAGCACACTGACATGGAGTACCAGAAAACAGAACACCAGACCCCTCGGATACGTCTTGTTTTAACTTAGATAAAATCGGCGTTAAGTCGCTTTGAACATACTTTGAGCCCTGAACTCTAGAAATATCGGACCAATCGGCAATACGTGCATGTTCGGGCTTCATTCCTTTGCCCCAAGACGCGCCATAGACAACGCCCCCATTATCGAGAACATGTTTTGCAAGTGCAGAAAAAGCTCCTCCAGAAGCACTGCCGTGCAACGCATCCTTATTGGAATTAACAAAAGCCAGAGCCATTGACGACACGGAATTATGGGAATTCTTAGTCTTGCCAAAGTCACATTTCTTAACGCATGCACCACAATCGATGCATAGAGAGCTATCGATTATTGGATAGACAAATCCGTCCAAATCCTTGCGAAAAGAAATTGCGTCTTTTGGGCAAACCCGCAGACACGCACCGCACCCGCAGCATTTATCTATAGAGTTATATGGGGTCTCCATTATTGATGAGCCTTTCCAAGAGCTGACCTAAGAACTGAAAGGCAAGCTTCAGTTAATTTCATGACAACACGGCGATTGACAAATAGCATGACAATGAGAAGGGCAAGTGCAATAAGAAAACGATGCGGAACGTGCGCTATCATCACGATAGACATTCCAGCGAGAATAAAGTATGAAATTAAATCAGATACAAGCTCAATATCGAGACGAATGATCTTTCTCGTATCCCAAAGACGCAATGCCCAAATTGAAACATAGCTAGCGAGAGTAGCCAAAGAAGCCCCCATGGCACCCAGCGAAGGAATCAACATGACATTCAAAACAATGTTAAGCACAGCAGCAAACATTGTTGATACAAACAACATCTTGGTTCTCTTAGCTGAAGTGTAAATGGATCCCAAAAATGCAGACATAGCGGAAAACTCAAAAGCAATCAACAGCACTGGAACAAGAACCCAGCCATTAAAAAAGTCATTAGAGAAGAGAATGCTTGCCAGAAGTTCGCAGCCGCAAATCAGCACACCAACAACAAGAGAATTAAACGTGGAATACTGTTTATAAATGTTGCTGTAGAACCGTCTCGATTCTTGAGAACCGAAATCCTCTACGGCCGAAATCTGCCATGCACTCATAAAAATTGTTGAAACGGTAGCAAACAAGGAAGGTATACGCTGAGCGGCAGAGTACACACCCGTAACACCAACCCCAACGAACATCGTCAACAAATATTTGTCCGAAGAATTGCTAATCCACCAACTAATCGAATTGGGAATCATCGGAACAGAATAGCGAAGCATATCCCTAAACAAATTCTTATCAATGGAGGCTGGTCTAACCAAAAAGCCGTTAAGGCCGGCACCGATCCAAAGTAAAACGCTTGTAGCGGCCTCACCTATCAGCATGGCGAGCATATAGCCCGTAACTCCAAGGTGTAAACCTAAAAGAAACACAAGGTTTAAAGCAATGAAAACAAAAGTCTGAAACACGCCGCTAATTGAATAAATCGCGACGTTCTCAATCCCCTTAACAAACTGAGAGACAAGAAGATGAAGACATGTAAAGAAATAGTACGCAAGAAAATACCCAAGATAAGGTGCCATGTCCTCACTCAAAAGAACAAGCGGGGAGGCGGCGCACATGGCAACAAAACCCCCGCACGTCACAATCAATCCGATGGTAAATATTTGCCTTTTGTCTAAGTCTTGATCAAGGGCAAATCGCATCACGGCTTCGCTGATTAGAAGCGTAAAGAAAGGCGACAGCAAGTTTACTGTCGTCGTCATCAGGTCCGCAGTACCGTACTCTGCCGTTGACAACACGGCAGTATAGAGCGGCAGCATGAAGAATGACATTATTTTGGACGCGAAGTTCCCGATCGTAATTAGACCGACATTTTTGCCAAGTTTTTTATATTTGCCCATAGGTGAAACTCATGCCCTCCTCACCTTTGTTTTTACCTTGTCAACAAGGCGATACAGTTTTCCTGATTTACCGACATAACCAAAACGAGAAGCTACCCCGCCCCAACTGCCATTCTCATAGGCTGTCCAAAATGAATCGTAATCAAACTGCGGATAGTCAGTGGAATTATGCAGATTCCTTTGAACAGGAGTCTCAGTCTCTTCCTTAAGAGTTAAGCGCTCACTTGAGTCAGTAAGTAGCGTTTCGCCCTGTTCGCTATTCACGAAGACCATGGATACTCCGACGTTGTCAGAAAACTCAGGATCATCCTTTTCAATTCCCCAGTAATCCGCAATCGTTAAATCGCCCACTCGCTGCATGCGCGAATAAGGACAGTGATAGCACGACGGCCTCAACCCGAGACTCTTTGAAAATACAACAGCAAAGCCGCGCGCTTCGGAACTATCATCCAGTAAAACGGATCCATCTTCAAACTCCGCTCGAATATGGTAGCCACGCCATCCAGCATCTTTATTACGGAAAGAATATGAAACCAAACGAGATCCCTGCTTTTTTTCAAGAGACCTCACATAGTCGCCCCAAACCGTCGGAGAGGGGGCGCCGTGGCACACCAGGTCGGCATAAACCCAATTCGAGGAATTCACTTTTAGCAGTTTTGCCACCAGCTTAAATGCGGCGATCTGGCATGGGGTCCCTGTAAACAGAACCTTCTTACCACTTAGATTTTTATACTCATTAAAGACATTAGAGATATCACTTTGGACATATTTGCTTCCACGCATTGAATCACGAGAAGCAACTTCGCCAGCCACTCTATGCCGAACACACATCGACTCGTCATAAGCAGCACCCACAATTAGACCGCCGCTGTTAAGTATGCTATCACTCAGAGCAGTAAAAGCTCCTCCCGAAGACGATCGAGACCGAATTTCATCCTCGTTTTTTACAGCGTATGTTGTTTTGGGATATGGTGTCAGGAGGTCAACTTCATTGCCAATTTGACAAACACGATTACAAAGATGACAGTCGATACACTTCTCTGGGTCAATAACGGGATATAAAAAGCCGTGCTTGTCATGGACCATTTTGATGGCGCCACGCGGACACACGGAAGCGCAAGCACCACACCCATAGCAATCTCGCTTATTGGTAAATAGAACCATCATTAGAAATCACCCTTAATAGATGTGACAAAATGTTCAGACGCCTCGCGTTCGCGAGCAAGCGAATTGTCGACGTTTCCCCAATCGATATCCTTTAGCAAAATATCTCTATCAAAACGATCCGTATAGCGATTCCTTAGACCAGCAATATCAAGAAGGTTGGTAATTCTCCCACCTCGGGTGGCTTTAGGAATGGACGCAAACGGCCTATGGAATAGAAGAGAGAAGACGGTCCCATGGAAAGAGTCGGTAACAACGTAATCCGCACCCGCGATGAGGGAGACGAATTCTTCAGGCCCAGCATCGCAAATAACGTCATGGCTTTTTCCAATTTGCAGCCCTCTGTTGCCGCTCAGTCCGACAAGATCGAGATTTTTATAACGTGCGATTTTATCGGCCAAAGATAGAGCGCGGTTGTCCTTCCTTGCCAGTTGGTAATAAAGGACGTAAGGCCTATCGCGGAGAGACTTTACAATGGGAGCGAATAGTTCTTTACCCGCAAGGATGGTAGGGTCGACAACCACCTCGGGCCTATTACCGGTCAATTTCTCAATCAAGCCCGCTGCTTCTGGTTCTCTAACGGAAATTCGATTAAGTCTTGAAACCAAAGGCAGCATAGCTTTGCAGTCCGCATCAGATAGAGCCGATTTGCCTATACTGGCAGCGTACGATGCCTTAATGACGCTCCCGGGGAACCGGTCGGCAAAGTACATGGGATCGATTCCTTTTGTAATTTCCGAATTCCAAATTTGATCGCTCCCACAGAAGACAGAATCGAACGAATGGAGGACCTCGTCAGTAGCAGGCCACGGCTCCAAGTCCATCCTCTCTGAGACAAAACGCTTGAACTTTCTTTTCTTACGAACGCAAGCGGGCGCAGTAAGAGTGCTGCCAATGAACGCTTTAGGTCCAGATATATCAAACGTTTTGTAGTCAGACAAAAGACAGCCAGGACAATAATCAATAACTTTAACTTCGTCGTAGTACTTTTTTAACTTCTCAGATAGAGCAAATGCTTGAAGAGCGGCCCCATAATTGGGAACACAGTGGAATGTAACAATGCCAGCTTTAGTCATGGAACGCCTTCCTTTTAAAGTGAAAGATAAATGCAAACAAACGCGGCGAAATTGAACCTAGAAGCACAAAACTCTTAAGCTTAAGGGGCAATTCGGGCGAAGCAAACGCTTCACCTACCGTCGATCGTGCCCAGTTCGCCATCTTCTTACGACAGTATTCATCGGCGAAGCCGGAAGCGGCAGCGACGATTAACAGGTGCCGGATTAAGCCAACGTTCAATCGCAAACGCAATGAGTTAGCTTTCTCGCCTTGAAGATCAAGGAGCGAAACGACCTTATTTGGAAGCTCCATACAGCTAAACTTTTTTTCATTCAAGGCAGAACGACTTACGCTTTGCTCAGTAGAGCGATAATGATAAAAAGCTGTATCAGTTACTGAAATGAAGCGCGAATTATTTAGAAGTTCAACGTTAAAGAACCAGTCTTCTAAAATATGCACATCTTCTGGGAATGCGCACCCCGCAGCCGCATCCCTACTCATCAGGCAAAGCCAGGGACAGGCAATGAAGTGAAAGTCCAGTTGATATTTAAGTAATACGGACGCATCGATACTGTCGAATCTGGAGATACAGGTTTCACTGGCACATAAAACTCCGTTGCTGTCATAGTACTGACTGCAGTAGACAGCATCAGTTCCGTAATTTTTTATAGCAGCCAAGAGCGTCTCGACAGCAAATGGTTCAATCCAATCGTCGGCATCTACAAACATCAGGTAAGAACCACGGGACGCAGCAATACCATGATTTCGCGCAGAACTGACACCGCCGTTCTTCTGCGTTATAAGCCGCAGCCTATTGTCAGAATCCGCCATTCTTGAAACTATCGCCGAAGTTCCGTCGGTCGAGCCATCATCAACAACAATTATTTCAACTGCGCGGTGAGTCTGGTTCAAAAGAGAACAAACGCACTCTTTCAGATGTTTTTCAGCCTGATACGCTGGAACAATAATGCTGACTAAATCACTACATATATCCACGAGGACTCACAGATCCCTTCGATTTAAGATAGCCGGCAATAACGCCCCAAAACATACACAGAAGCAAAAAATGAGTTGGGTAAATAATCAAGTGCGCCATACACGACATGAAAATCATCAGCACCAGAGATGCTGCGAATGCCGGCGCGAGCTGTGAACAATCGGACTTGACACGCAGATACAATTGCCAGACGTGATAATAAAGTCGCAAATAAAGTAAAAACCCAAGAAGGCCATAGTCATAAATGACTTCAAGAAAGTCATTGTGAGCGCTAAGGCCCATAGGGGAAGCTCGATATACCGTATTAAAACCATGGCCAATAAGAAGTGACATTGGATCAGAAGCTAGTATCATTCTCCAGACACAAGCCCAGACATCCGGTCTACCCGAGCCATCATCATTTGCAAGATTTTCAAGACGATCTAACATTGCCAGATTGTTTGCTTTTGTAAATGAAGTGAAAAAATAGTAGAAAGCCATCGCAAGTATTACAGAACCAAGGATAAGCAGGACCCTTTTAGGATCTCCCTTTCCAGCCATCTGCCACTCAACCACGGCATAAACAATAAGAGCCAGGAAAAAAGCAATGAATCCACCTCTCTTAGAAGACAGGAGAAGTGTGGCGAAAATTATTGCAACAAATACCCAACGAATTGTTTTATTGTGCAACAGTAAGACAAAAGGCAGCAGAAACAGGGCGTAGTACGCCATAGTTACAGATTCTGTCCAACCAATCTCATTGATATGGGTTCTAACTCCGGCGAAGAGCACAAAAACAATAGGGACTGCAAGGCCCATCCATCCAAGTCGTTCAAGTAGAAAGGGATTCTTATATCCAGACCAATAGGAAAGAGCGAAAACAGCAATCCATAGAATGGATAAGGATATTTGAAGCAAACCGTACTGAAAACTAACGTACCCGCTGAGGTAATAGAAGCAAGTTGGTACCAAAATTACAATACCAAACACCAATAAAAGTCCGAGCATGTCCTTGCCAAATACAAGGTCTGCACGACAAGAAAGGCGAAGCAATACGCACAATCCGACTGCGGACATTGCCATCTTCAACTGATCTCTAAAGGGAACAATTCGGCCAGCACCTGCTAGAAGATTGCCAAATGTCACATAAATCAAACCTATAAGCAGAAACAAAAAAAGAACCGATAACGAACGCCTCGCAGAATTTAATCCGCGTTTTTTCAAAGCAAAACTAGACATTTAATTCCCCGCAGTAAATCCCGGCAAGAATTCTCCAGCAATCTTCAAGATCAAAACCGGCTGCCTTAGCCCGGTTAGTCCTCGGCAAATCGTGAGAAATCATTGAGAGTCTTTTGATCTCATCCACCCACAAATCAGGACGATCGAGCGGCAAATAAGACACTTCGCCGCATTTTTTAAGCTCAGGCGTAATCGTTTGAGAAACAAGAAGGGGAAGCCCCGAAGCCGAAGCCTCAACGCCAACAACCGGAAAACCCTCATACAGAGAAGTCAACATGAACGCGTCAAACGCCTGATACAACCTTGCGGTATCAGATCGTCTTCCAAGGAGCTTAAATCGATCGCCGCATCCACATGCCTCAATCGCAGAGGATATCTCACCCTCAAGCTCGCCGTTTCCAGCCGCAACAAATCGCACATTACAATTCTTGTCAAAAGTGCTTGCTATTTTCAGCGCAAGGGGATAGTTTTTTTGTTTCGACAGTCTACCAACCATACCAACAACGAATTCCTCGTTGAACCCAAGCTCCTGACGCACGGCGCGCCTAACGGACGGATCGAATGTATATGAACCAGTATCAATGGCATTGGGCAAAAACTGCACCTTCCCCATTCGCCAACGCCATCTACCGAAAACGCGTTCACCGGCAAGCTTCCCACAGGAGATTAAGCATGTAGCATAACGGCCATTTAGAACACAGCCGGAAACCCTTCTTAAATGGTCGCGAAATGAATAACACGGTGATGTAGTGTGGGAATGCGCGATTCTAACAGGCACACCACACTTTCGAGCAACCCGAAGGGCAACGTAAGACGTTTCATTTTCATGAACATGAACCGCATCATAGGAATTGTCCTTAAGCAGATTGGCTAAGGCTGTCTCATAGGCACCAATTCCCTCGCTCTTCGAAGGAAGTCGATATATGTGGGAACCTAGCTCACGAAAGCGCTTGGCATTAAGACCAATTTGATCTGAAGTTAATGCCAAATCAAAATGAAAGCCATGTTCTACAAGGTGTCTGTAATAATTAAGAATAACTGATGAAATGCCACCGGCATCAGCCCCATACATCACGTGTAATACATTAAACATTTATTCACCCAACGCCTCGTCGATATATCTATCCGCATCAAGGCGCGCAGCATTAAGCGCCTTGTTTACATGCGAGTAATCAATGACAGGCAAAGATCGATTAGAGTCTAAAGGCTTTTTTACAAGTCGATCCGACAAACCAACTAGGCTGAGAAGCGAATCAATTCTGGAGTTAAACTCATTTCTAGGAACAACCAAAAACTGTCGTTCAAAAATCAGAGAAAACGCAAGTCCATGGAACGAGTTGGTCACAACAAAATCGGCATTGGAAAACAAGGATAGAAAATCTGCTGGGGACCTATGCGTAAACAACTTATCAACAGCCTCGGGCTTTTTCATTTCCCATGAAATCTTAACGAGCTTCAAGCCCCTCTCGTCGGCAATTTGACGAGCAATTTCCGTCGCACCATTGTCTTCATTGTAAAGAAGCATAAGAGCCAAGTAGGGCTCCTTAACCAAACGAGGAGACGCAAGTGGTTGCCACTCCGATTTAGTAAGCTGTAGTGTTGGATCAATGACCTGCACAGCGCCCTGCACACCAAGGTCCTCCACTATTTCTACAGCAGAATCCTCACGAACAGAAATGGCAGCGTACTGACTCAAATAGAAACGCGTCTGCTCTTTTTCCCACTCGTCGAGTGCAGATTTGCCGAAACTAGACGCAAAAGAAATTTTCTTTCGACCCGAAGGAACAAAATCAAGGAAAAAGCCCCTGTCAATCCCCTCATTATATTTACTATTCCAAACCTGATCGCTTCCGCTCACATAGACATCGGCGCGGGGAGGATCTACAGCTAAATCGTCGGCGGTCACATATCGCTTTGTAAGCCGCATTGTCTTCTGTACAAATGAGCCAAAAGTGAGTTCTTTAAGTGCAAGCGAGCCAATTTTAGCAATTTGATAGACAACCCTTTTAACGCCTTTGATGCTAGGATCAGCAGGAGGTTTGAAGAAGATACGTTTTAGCGTTCGCTGCTCAGTTATATAGTCGACAATGCTCGTCTCGCAGCCATGCTTTTCGAATACCTTTTGGGTTGCGTATGCCTGCAAAACAGAACCGTAGTTGTAAACCCGATGAAGCGTGACAATAGCAGCTTTCATTAGTTTCTCCTCACTTTCATATAAATGCTAAGCAGGGAAGATGTTTTCCGTACCCCCAAAAGACTCAGCGCGGTACGAGTCATTTGGGCTCTTCTTCCACCCGCATAATTCATAAGCCATCGATAGTTCGTTAAATAAGCGATGGCTTCGTCTAATTTTGAGCCCGGAATTGCACTGAGCATCCACAACATAATTGAGTACTCATACGCAACGAAGCTTAAACAGCAAGCACAATCATTATTCTTGGGCCTATAGTCAGAGTCACAAAGAACGGGAATAGCATCTTCGATAAACTGCTGGAGGCCTTGAAAATGCTTGAGACCAACTGCATCAGTGATAGAGCCCGCTCTATTTTGACGATATTCGTAATAATTCAAATCAAGTGCAGAATAAGTCTCAGCGTCAAGAAGACTATTCATTACGAAATTTAGGTCCTCTGAGACACGTCCGTCCTCAGGAAACCTAAGCCCACAGTTAAACAAAAATGCACGTCTATATATTTTCATACATGCGCTGTCAGGAAACTTAGGCAGTCTAGACAAGTAGTAAAGAACTTCGCTCTTGCTTTTTTGATTAATGAAAACGGGCTCAATATGATAGCCGATTGATTTTTTAGTTCCATCAGGATATAGCTTGCAGCTATCCAGAAACAAAATATCAGGCTTAGTATCTTCAAGCTCATGGAGAATAGCGGGGAGGCAGTTCTCAGAAATTAGATCGTCCGAATCAACAAACGCAACGTAATCTCCTGAAGCAGCATCTAATCCTGTATTTCGAGCAGAAGCTAAGCCACCGTTTTCCTTATGAATAACAGTTACACGATCATGTTCGCGTGCAATATCATCAGCAATTTGCGAAGACCTATCAGTCGAGCCGTCATCCACAAGAAGAATTTCACAAGAACTGTCAACCTGATTTAAGATACTTTTACAACAATCGAGGAGGTAATCCTCAACGTTATAAATAGGAACAATAAAACTCAATTTCATAGTTTTGGTTTTCTCCAAACCTCTACTTATCTGCAATCGCTTAACTAGGCGACACCGTTTTGAGACAGTGGGAGTAATAATCCTCGAGACGTTTTGAAGCAGCAGACACATCAAAAGCCTTCAAGTTCTCTGAATCATTTGGATCAGCGTCTATCTTCCTCATGGAGATCAAATGGTCACACCATTTTTGAGGGCTAGAACTCAACCGCTCAAACTCCATAAGGGAAGTCAATTTGATTTCAGATGTGATTGCATCCGATGCCAAGATTGGAGTTCCGCTAGCTTGGCATTCAACTCCAACAACGGGAAGTCCTTCATATTTGCTTGGAAGACAAAAGACATCAAAAGCTTGATATAAACTTGCAACATCGGGTCTAATCCCTAGAAATAAGACAGAATTCGATATGCCCAAATCAATTGACATCTGTTTAACATGCTCCAGCAGCGGCCCGTTTCCCACAAGTGCGAGCACTGATTTTGGCTCATGGGAAAGAACCTCTCTAAAAACAGCTAATAGAAAGTCATGGTTCTTCTGATCGACAAACCTTCCGACGTGTCCAATAAGGAAGGTATCATCTGCAATGCCGAGCTGTTTCCTAACATGCATTCGACTATCTGGATTAGGAGAAAACTGGCTTATATCAATGGCGTTATTCATAACAGAAAATGACGTTTTGCGGCCAAACAGCCATTTCCCAGCAAACTCACTACAGGCAACTTTATTCGTGGGATATCGATTTGCCTGGGTTTTCAGCACGGCCTTAAGGGCGTTCTTGGCATACTCACCCTTACCACTCGTAGAGTGACTATGGGCGATACGTACAGGAACGCCGGCCTTCTTTGCCGCGCGAAGCGGAAAGACGGAAAGAGCGTTGATGTGGCTATGCACAATCTTCCAGCCCTCTTGTTTAAAGAGACGGTGGAGCTCTCGCTGGTATTCAATTACATGCTGATAGGGCGGAATCTCGAAGACTCGGCCACCGAGCAATTCAATCTCCTCGCGGGGCACAAGAGTCGAATCGGAATCGACAAGGAAATCGAACTGCACTTTACTGCGATCGATATGACGGTAGTAATTCATAACGACGGCCTCAACGCCGCCGCCATTCATTTTTCCGACTATCTGTGCGACACGAATTGGATTAGCCATCTAACGCCCCGTCCTCTTCTTGCCGAACATGGCGCCAAAGGTGCCAGTAAAGCACTTCCAATCCATGCGAAAGCAGCGGTTGTGCACGTAATGAAGTTCAATTTTTTGACGCAGACCGCTCTCGAACGTCGCAGCATTGCGGTCGGTTGCCTGCCATAAACCCGTGATGCCGGGCTGGACAGAAAGCAGCTCGGCCTTTTCCTCGTCCGAAAAGTGCTGCTCAAGTTCGTCTCTTGTAATGGGGCGCGGCCCGATGACGGAAAGATCACCGTTCAGCACGTTCAGGAACTGCGGAACTTCGTCGATAGAGCACTTGCGAATGAACTGGCCGACTTTCGTAATGCGAGGATCATCGTCGACCTTGCGCTCGACTTCCCACTGATGTAGCTGCTTGGGGTTCAGGTACTTCTTCACGTTACCGGCATCGGCGACCATGCTGCGAAGCTTAAGAATGTTGATGGTCTTACCACCTTTGCCAACGCGTTTTTGCGCATATAACGGGTTGCCAGGCGATTCAAGACAGATAAGTACACAGACAACGGCGAGCGGAATTACCAGAACAACGCTCACGCAAAGACTGAAAACAAAATCGAACAACCTCTTTAAAAAACGGTAAGCCAGCGTGCCGCTCGGTTGTGTCTTCTGAATAGCCAGCGTCTCCCCCATGGATGCGACACTCTCAGTTATCTCTTTAACAGTCATGTTCAAATCCACGTCCCTGATTCCAGGAATCCCCCAGTCAATGAATTCAAAATTCGAACGAATTGCCGGTACAACGCCCCTTACGTCTTACTGGGCACGTCCAACGGAAGCAGCTCCCTAAAAGCAGAGTCGCCTTCGCCCACGTCTACCAGGCACCAGCGCTTTTGACGGTCGATCTTCTTTACGCGGGCCTCTTGCCCCACCAAGGGCCCCTGTTCTATGTGAAGCACGCCGTCTTCTATGCGGGCTACGCTGTTGCGCACCACGCCGTCATCGTCGAGCACGCTGCGGTACCAGTCCTGCGCATCGTCCGGCATGGGCGCATAGGCCCGCTCCCTGCTGCCGGCAATGCGGCAGCCAAAGCTCAACTGGGCCAAAGCCTTATCGAGCAGAGCGGCATCGAGTGTGGCGACGAAGAAGTATTCCTTGTACATGGGTTTGGTTTGGAGCGACCAGGCGCCGTCCCGCTTAAACCAGAACTCCTTTTGCATCACAAAAGCGTCCTGCATCAACTCGTGCGGGATAATGCGGCGGACCTTTTCGCAGGTCTCGCGCTCTTTACCGTTGGGGGTGTGGACCAGATACCAGCGGACGCGGCCTTGCTGGCTGTTGGTAGTAGCGCCACTAAAGGCACCGGGCAGCTGCTCTTGACGCCGCGTCGTCTGTTCCATCTCTCGCCCCCTTTTCTTGCCTCCGCGACGCACGCGGATGCAGGGGCGTTAAGAACAGGCTTCTCGCTCGCAGCTAGGCGCAGTCGCAAAAGTACAGGTTTTTGTATCTTTCGACGGAGTTCATTATACGAGCAAACTGCTCGCGTTTTCCCAGATTGCACAAAATGCGCCGCGAATGGGTGCATCTCCATACGCCTCTACAAAAACCTGTACCTTTTTGCACAACAAAAAAAGCCGCTCTAACCAGCGGCTTTTCTTCTATAGACAACAAAAAAGGCGACCGCCCGCGAGGACGATCGCCTTTGTTAATTCTTGTATAGTTTGTGCTAGGCGCGAGTCTTGATCTCCTCGGTCACCTTGGCCACAAACTCGTCAACGCCCATCTGAACGGTCTCGTTGGAGCGATCGCGGACGGAGATGTTGCCGGCCTCGACCTCCTTCTCGCCCAGGATGAGCATATAGGGCACACGGTCGATGCTGCGGGCCTCGCGGATCTTGTAGCCGATCTTCTCGTCGCGGTCGTCGCAGACCACGCGAATGCCGGCCTCCTCCAGCTTGGCGCACACCTCATGGGCGTAATCGCGGCTCTTCTCAGAGACGGGAAGCGCCTTGACCTGCACGGGAGCCAGCCAGGTGGGGAACTTGCCCGCAAAGTGCTCAATCAGAATACCGATAAAGCGCTCGATGGAGCCAAAGCAAACGCGGTGCAGCATGATGGGGCGCTTCTTGGTGCCGTCGGCGTCCACGTACTCCAGATCAAAGTTGAGAGGCATCTGGAAGTCGAGCTGGACGGTGCCGCACTGCCAGGTACGGCCGAGCGAGTCCTCCAGGTGGAAGTCGATCTTGGGGCCGTAGAAGGCGCCGTCGCCCTCGTTGACCTCGTAGTCCATGTGCAGCTGCTCCAGAGCGGTGCGCAGGCCCTCCTCGGCGCGCGCCCAGTCCTCGTCCGAACCCATGGAGTCCTCGGGGCGGGTGGAAAGCTCAACGTGGTACTTAAAGCCAAACTTCTGGTACACGGAGTCGATGAGGTTGACCACGCCCACGATCTCGTCGGTCAACTGGTCGGGGCGCACAAACAGGTGAGCGTCGTCCTGGTTAAAGCAACGCACGCGGAACAGGCCGTGCAGGGCGCCGCGCAGCTCGTGGCGGTGCACCAGGCCAATCTCGCCGGCGCGGATGGGCAGCTCGCGGTAGGAGTGCGGCTTGGAGGCGTACACCAGCACGCCGCCCGGGCAGTTCATAGGCTTAATGCAGTACTCTTCGTCGTCGATGACGGTGGAGTACATGTTGTCCTTGTAGTGGTCCCAGTGGCCCGAGGTCTTCCACAGCTGCTTGTTCATGATGAGCGGCGTGGAGATCTCCACGTAGCCGGCCTTGTGGTGGATCTCGCGCCAGTAGTCCAGCAGCGTGTTCTTAAGGATCATGCCGTTGGGCAGGAAGAACGGGAAGCCGGGGGCCTCGTCGCGCATCATAAAGAGGTCCATCTCGCGGCCGATCTTGCGGTGGTCGCGCTTCTTGGCCTCCTCCAGCATGTGCATGTGCTCGTCGAGCTCTTCCTTGGTGGCAAAGGCGACGCCATTGATGCGGGTGAGCATCTTGTTGTCCTTGTCGCCCTTCCAGTAGGCGCCCGAGACGCCGGTGAGCTTAAAGGCCTTCAGGGCCTTGGTGTAGCAGATGTGGGGGCCAACACACATGTCGATGTAGTCGCCCTGCTGGTAGAAGGTGATGCGGGCGTCGTCGTCCAGGTCGCCGATGTGCTCGACCTTGTACTTCTCGCCGCGCTCCTCCATAAGGGCAATGGCCTCGGCGCGGGGCTTCTCGTACACGGAGAACTTGAGGTTCTCCTTGACGATCTTCTTCATCTCGGCCTCGATCGCGGGGAAGTCGTCCTCGCTGATCTTGACGCCCTCGGGCAGGTCGACATCGTAGTAGAAGCCGTTGTCGGTCGCGGGGCCGTAGGCAAAGTCGGCCTCGGGATAGAGACGCTTGATGGCCTGCGCCATGATGTGCGCGGCGGAGTGGCGGATGACGTGCGTGACCTCGTCCTGCGGGAGCTCGGCCACCGAACCGTCATTGTAGAGTGCCTTCATGGGTATGTTTTCTCCTCTCGGATGCCTGATGCAAGTGCGTGCGATGCGCTCGGCGTTTTTGACTTGCATCATTATAGGCAGGTTGCCTTGGTATACAAGCGCCCGCCGCACCTTAATGGCACGGCGGGCGATTTTCTACGCATGCTTCATCGTGTGGGGGCGAGGCTGCGGGGCGCGCGTGCGGCTTGCGCGCGGTGCGCGGTGCCCGTGGCTTACGACCGGCCCGACGATGGATGCGTTACTGGATGCGAGTTCGGCAGTAGGGGCAGACCTTCCAGTGCGCGTCGAGCGGGCGATGGCAGCTGGGGCACACGTTGCGAACCTGGGTATCGCACACGGGGCAGACGACAAAGTCCTTCTCGATGGGGGCGCCGCACTGCGGGCAGGTGCCGTACTGGGCAAGCTGGCGCTCGCGCAGGGCCATGTCCAGCTCCTGCTCCTCGCGGTCGGCCGCGTAGGAGTGCGGGCGCAGGACCAGGTAGGCAATAAGGCCCACAAACGGGATGAGGGCGATGATGCCCCATGCCACGTAGGCGCTGGCGCCGCGGCGGCGAGCGTCGATGAACACATAGACGACCGACAGCACGTACAGGGCGATGATAAAGCCAACAAAGGCATAGATGACGCCCATAAGCTGCGGCGACATGAGCTCAGAGATGTACTTGGACATTGGGGTGTACCTTTCGGAATATTTACAGTCCGGTCAAGTTTACCACGGGGTTTGTTTATATGGCACCACGGTTGCAAGCGGGGCCGGTGCGGACACAAACATCTCAATCTGTAACAGATACTCGGCAAATACGGGTCTAGGTGTTACAGATCGAGACGAACGGGAGGGCCGCCGAGCAAACGTCTCGATCTGTAACAACTAGGACCAAATTTCCTATCTTGTTGTTACAGATCGAGACACAGGGGCCCCTCCCCGACTTCAATCTCGATCTATAACATCTTGGGCCCCAAAACCCCTCTTACTGTTACAGATCGAGACATTCAAAATCTGTCGGAAGGTTTGTCTTGATCTGTAACATCTACAACCCAAATCATCAGCTAGCTGTTACAGATCAAGATGAACGGTGAGCCCTCCGTTAAATATCTCACTCAATCTGTAACAACTAGGGGTCAGAAACCCTTCTATCTGCTACAGATCAAGACAAAGGAAAACGTCCAATCTCAATATCTCAATCTGTAACAACAACTCGGCAAAAACAGGTCTAACCGCTACAGATTTAGACATTCGAAACCGACTGATAGGTTCATCTAAATCTGTAACATCTGGACCCCAAAACGGTCCCCAGATGTTACAGATCGAGACAGAACAATCTCTCCCTGACTTTAAATCTCAATCTGTAACACATAGGACCGATTTCCCCCTCTTACTGTTACAAATCAAGACAAACGAAGGGTCTGTCTGGCAAACGTCTCGATCTGTTACATCTGGAACCCAGTTCTTCTGCTTACTGTTGAAGAACGAGACAAATCTCTGATACCAGGGGCGGCAGACGAGGTCACCGATGGTCCTGAGTCTCCCCTCGCCTGCCGTTGGCGGATGCAGCGGGGCTGTTCGCCGCATTGCCGCTGCACTGGGGGTGTGCAGACCGTAGGATAGTCCTATTGACGGCCTGTCAACTCGTCTGGGAGGCACCGTGGCAGAAACGTTTGATATCGCAATTGTGGGCGCGGGCATTACCGGGTGCGCTATCGCGCGGCAGCTCGCGCGGTTTGACCTGTCCATTTGTGTAGTCGAGGCGGCCGATGATATCGCGCTGGGCGCGTCGAAGGCCAACGGCGGCCTGGTGCACGCCGGCTACGATCCAGCACCGGGAACCGTAAAGGCGCAGGTCAACGCCCACGGTTGCGAGCTATATGGCACGTGGGCCCAGGAGCTAGGCTTTTTGTTCCGCCGCACCGGGTCGATGGTGCTGGGTTTCAACGACGAAGACCGCGCGCACCTGGAGAAGCTGCGCCAGAATGGCCTGGCCAACGGCGTGCCCGCGCTGTCGATTATCGGCCCCGAGCACATCCACGAGCTGGAACCGCGCGCGAGCGCCGAGGCAACGAGCGCGCTATGGTGCCCTTCGACCGGTTACGTTGACCCGTTTGAAGTGGCCATCGCCGCGTTGGAGAACGCGGTCGCCAACGGCGT
Organism: uncultured Collinsella sp.; assembly: GCA_937943045.1. Taxonomy (GTDB): domain Bacteria; phylum Actinomycetota; class Coriobacteriia; order Coriobacteriales; family Coriobacteriaceae; genus Collinsella. The sequence continues at coordinate 22,632 of CALEBN010000032.1, forward strand.
GACGTTTATGCGCTCCGCGCCGGTGAAGGCAATTGAGGTTGCTGACTCGGATGACAGAGCCGCGCGCTTTACGCTGGCAACGCCCGCAGGCGACGTGCGCTGCCGTTACCTGATCAACGCCGCGGGCAACGGTGCCGCGGACATCTCGCACATGGCCGGCGCCGAGGAGTTTCAGATGGTCTGGCGCCAGGGCAACATCGTAGTGCTGGACAAGGAGCCGCGTGCGCTCATGCCGCTCTACCCCGTTCCCACGCCAATTTCCAAGGGCGTTATCGTCACGGGTACCGTACACGGCAACACCGTGATTACCGCGACGGCCGCCGTGCGCGAGCCAGGCGATACACAGACCTACGCTACCGATGTCAACGCGCTGCTGAGCGGCGCGCGCAAGCTGGTGCCCGATCTGGACACGCGTCGCGTGGTACGCGCGTTTGCCGGCGGACGTCCGGTCATTAAGGGGACGAACGACTTCTTTATTGGACAGTCGGCCGTGATGCCGGGGCTGTTCCAGGGCGCAGGCATTCAGTCCCCGGGCGTGGCGAGCGCGCCGGCCATCGCCGAGCGCATGGAGCAGGTACTGCGCGATGCCGGCGTAGCCCTGCGCGAACGAGGCGATTGGGACCCGATTCGCCATGCGCCGGACGACTTTGACCGCGCGCCGCTCGCGCGCAAGGAGAAGCTGATTGAGTCCGATCCCGCGTGGGGGCAGATCGTCTGCCGCTGCGAGACGGTGCCCGAGGCCGAAATCGTGGCCGCGATCCGACGCCGCCCGGGCGCGGTTTCGGTCGAGGGCGTCAAGCGCCGCTGTCGTGCCGGCATGGGTCGGTGCCAGAGCGGCTTTTGCCAGAGCCGCGTGGTAGCGATCCTGGCGCGCGAGCTGAGCTGCGACCCCAGCGAGGTACTGTTGGAGGATGCCGGTTCTTGGCTGGTAGAGGGACCGCTGAAGGGGGTGCGCTAGGATGGCAACGCTTGATACGCGCGACGGACGCGCGGTGGCCGGAGCTGTAGCGTCGGTGTCGACGCAGGCCTTCGACGTTGTTGTTATCGGCGGCGGACCTGCCGGCATGGCGGCCGCGCTTGCCGCGCATAAGGCCGGCGCCCACGTGGCCATCGTGGAGCGCGAGCAGCATCTGGGCGGCATCCTGCGCCAGTGCATCCACCCGGGTTTTGGCCTTTCGCACTTTAAGCAGGAGCTCACCGGTCCCGAGTACGCGCAGCGCTTTATCGACCAGGTGCGCGCGACCGACATTGCGCTGTTCTTGGGCAGTATGGTGATTGAGATCGATTCGGACGAGGGCGAGGCTGTGGGCACGCTGAATGCGGACAAGACCGCGGGAGCCACCGCAGTCCATACCGTCACGCTCATGAGCCGTACCGGCATGCTTCAGCTCACCGGACGCGCGGTCGTCCTTGCCATGGGGTGCCGCGAGCGCACCCGCAGCGAGATCAAGATCCCCGGCAGCCGACCCGCCGGCGTGTTTACGGCGGGCCTGGCGCAGCGATACATCAATATCGAAAATCTCAAGCCCGGCTCGCGTGCCGTCATTTTGGGCTCGGGCGACATCGGACTTATCATGGCGCGCCGCTGCACGCTCGAGGGGATTTCGGTCGAGGGCGTATACGAGCTCATGCCGTACGCCAACGGTCTGCGCCGCAACGTCAAGAACTGCCTGGACGACTTTGGCATTCCGCTGCACCTGTCCACCACCGTCACGCGCGTGATCGGACACGATCGCGTGGAGGCCGTCGAGGTGAGTCAGGTCGACGAGAGCCTGGCGCCCATTCCGGGAACCGAGCGCGTTGTTCCGTGCGACACGCTGCTGCTTTCGGTGGGTCTGATTCCCGAAAACGAGCTTTCGGTTGCCGCGGGCGTTGAGCTCGACCCACGCACGCGCGGCGCCGTGGTGGATCAGAGCCTGCAAACGGGCGTGCCGGGCATCTTTGCCTGCGGCAACGTACTGCACGTGCACGATCTGGCCGACAACGTGACGACCGAGTCCGATCGCGCCGGTGCGGCCGCGGCGGCGTACGCGCTGGGGAACGGCGCGAACGTCGGGCACGGTACTGCGGACCCGAGCTGCCAGCTCACGGTCTCCCCCGCCGGCATTGCGGGCTACGCGCTGCCGGGACGCATTACGGCTGTGGCACTCACCAAACTCAACTTCCGCGTGCGCCGACCGGTCGACGCCGCCCGCGTGCGCATTCTGGCAGACGACGAAGAACTGTTTGCAGGCAAGGTCCGCCCGTTTAAACCGAGCGTCATGGAGAGCTTCCCGCTGCCAGCAAAGGTAATCCAGCGCGCGCTCGACCTAGGTGCCAGCGAAATCGTCCTGTCCGTCGATCCCATTGAGGAGGCGTAAGGCCATGAGCACGAATGCGACCGAGACATTGCAGTTCAACTGCACCACCTGCCCATCCGAATGCCTCTTGACCGTGGAGGTGGAGCGCGACGCAGACGACGCCGTGGTAGAGGTGCGCTACGTGACCGGCAACAGCTGCCCGCGCGGCGATAAGTTCGCTCACCAGGAGCTCACCTGCCCTGTGCGCGTGCTCACCACTACCGTGGCCGTATCCGGCGGCGACGAGGCGCTGCTACCCGTGCGCACGGCCGAAGCCATCCCGCTGGCGCTCCACGCCCAGGCGATGGACCTCATCCGCGGTCTGGTCATCGACGCCCCCATCCGCATGGGCGACGTCGTTCTGGAAGACCTCCTCAACACGGGCATCGACCTCATCGCCAGCATGGACATCGACCCCGCCTAAGTAGCTCATTTGGGACGGAGCTCTTCTAGCTACCCTGCCATCCACCCCGCCCCTCCTCAATTGCGGTGAAATAGTTCTTTATTTCCGCCAAAACCCCGGCATCCAGGAACTATTCCACCGCAACTATCTTTGGGATTGGTATTTAGCTTATGCCTACTTTAGTGCCATTTCAAAACTATGCCGGATTACGGGGCTGATTCGGAGACCCCCATCCATACCGGCAATTTTCGATTTTTGATAAGCCGTCTACCTGCGGTTTTAATTTCGCGATTTTTCCAATGGTCAAGTAAAACAGGTCCAGCCCCGTAATCCGCCATACTTTTGAAGGCAGCTAATTCGGGACGGGACTGTATTGACTACTTTTACCTATCAGCCCGCCCCAAAAAAATCATTCCGCATGTTTGACGCAGCTAAAATAGCCTCGTCCCAAATTGACTACCCTGGCATTGGGGATACCATGGTGGCACCCTAGCGAAAGGATGTTTCATGGCACATGTCGATGACCAGCGCGTGGCGCGTGTACTCGATGCGCTCGAGGCTCAGCACCCCGGCGCACAGCTGCTCGTAAACGACCCGTGGTCGATTTATTACCTGACCGGCTTTTATGCCGATATGTTCGAGCGTTTTTGCGGTGTGTTGCTCGCGCGCGGTAGCGAGCCCGTGATCTTGGTCAACGCGCTGCATCAGCTGCCCGAGTACGACAATGCCCGCGTCGCCTACCACACCGATACCGACGTCGTGGCCGACGCCATCGCTCGCGAGGTCGATCCGACCAAACCGCTCGGCATCGACACCGTCATGCGCTCCGGCTTTTTGATGCCCCTTATGGATCGTCACGCCGCAAGCGAGTTCTTCCTGGGCGACTTTGCCGTCACCGCCGCACGCACCCACAAGGACGAAGCCGAGCAGGAGCTGATGCGCGCGTCCTCGGCCGCTAACGACGACGTGATGGCCGACGCCATCAAGCTCGTCCACGAGGGCGTAACGGAGCGCGAAATTGCCGACCAGATGCTCGGTCTGTACCGCAAGCACGGCTGCGAGGGCTTTAGTTTTCCGCGCATCGTGAGCTTTGGCGCCAACGCCGGCGACCCGCACCACGAGCCCGACGATACGGTACTCAAGCGCGGTGACGTGGTGCTGTTCGACATTGGCGGACGCCGCTGCAACTACTGCTCGGACATGACGCGCACGTTCTTTTGGGGCGAGCCGGACGAGGAGACGGAGCGCATCTACGACATCGTGCGCCGCGCCAATGAGGCCGCCGAGGCGCTCATCGCACCGGGCGTGCGCATGTGCGACCTGGATCGCGCCGCGCGCGACGTAATTGAGCAAGCGGGCTATGGGCAGTACTTTACGCATCGCCTGGGACACTCGATCGGCCTGCAGGACCACGAGCCGGGCGACGTCTCGCTCGTCAACGAGCAAGTCGTAGAGCCTGGCATGACGTTCTCCATCGAGCCGGGTATCTACCTCCCCGGCCGAACCGGCGTCCGCATCGAAGACCTGGCCCTGGTTACCGAGTCCGGCGTCGAGATCCTCAACGCCTACCCCCACGACCCAGTCCGCCTAGACTAGCCTGGTCCCCAAGCCCCCAAACTAAGTTGCGGTGGAATAGTTCCTGGATGGGCTGCTAGAGCCCAAAAACAGGAACTATTTCACCGCAACTGATGAGGGGGTATGGGTTAACGGAACAAGCCGGCCACTTCGCCGGCTAGGGTGATGGTGCCGGCTGCTACGAAGGGCTCGCCGGCGGCATCGAGGGCCGCGAGGGCCTCGGACACGCTGGGGTACACGCCAGCGAGCTTATCGGCCTCCACCAGGGCAGCGAGCTCCTCTGCCGGCAGGGCGCGATCGGAATCGGTCTGGGTCACGACCACGCGGGGGAAGGCCGGAACAAGCACGTCGACGATGCCCGCCACGTCCTTATCGGCCAGCGCGGCACATAGCAGCGTGGGGCGATTCTCTACGCACGGATCGATCTCATCCAGCGCGCTCACAAAGTTCTCGCAGCTCTGGGGGTTATGGCAGGCGTCGATCAGCTTGAGCGGATCGGTTCCCAGCACATCAAAGCGACCCGGCGTGGGGCAACCCATAAGCGAAGCGTCGAGTGCATCGTGGTCGAGCTCGCGACCCAAATAGCCCTCGCACAGCATAATCGCACACGCGGCATTCTGCGGCTGATACGCCGGCTTAACCATCCTCGACGTATAGATCGCGCGCGGCGTGGTGCAGCTAAACTCCACCGTATCACCCACGTGTGTCGGAAGTTTGGTCGTCGTATGGCTCACCACGAGCGGCACAACGCCGCACTCACGGCAACGAGCATCCATCACACACTGAACACTCGCCTCATGCGTGCCCTCGCCCAAAACAACCAAACGCCCAGGCTTTATAACCGCAGCCTTCTCCCCCGCAATGGCCTCGAGGGTATCGCCAAGGACCTTCGTATGGTCGAGTCCAATGCCCGTAATGGCGACGGCCACGGGATCGGTCGCACTTGTGGCATCCCAGCGTCCGCCCATGCCAACCTCAAGCACGGCCACGTCCACGCAAGCCTCGGCAAACATAGTCAAACCAGCCACGGACAAAAGATCGAAGGGCGTAATAGAACGGAGCTCCTCGCCCGCCGCCTCACGACGTGCGTTGAGACGACGACCCGCCTCATACGCCGCAGAGACACCATGGGCAAAGACCTCGTCTGAGACGACCTTTCCATCAATCTCCATACGCTCGGGATAGCGCACCAGATGAGGCGACGTAAAGAGTGCCGTCTTAAGGCCCTCACCACGAAGAATGGCAGCCGAGAATCGCGTCGTCGAGGTCTTTCCATTGGTACCGGCTATCTGGACGCAATCATAGAACTCGTCAGGACGACCAAGCTCATCGAGCATCTCAACGACGGTCTCGAGCAGCGGCGTGGAATAACGCGCAATCTTGCCCGTATCGGCCGCAAGTGCAACAGCCTCATCAAAAGAAAGCTCCGGAACCTCAAACGGCACCGAATACAACCCAGAACGCTTTGCCATAGCCAAAGTCCCCTCAACATAAAAAGAGGCCCGTAAGCAACAACGAGCCCCTCCCATTCAAAATATCAGCCAAACACCGCTTTGCAGCAAGATCAAGGCCACAACCCAGTGGCCCTAACCTACCAGTTGCAAACAACCACGTAACCGCACTAGGAGCGGCCCGACGCTTTGCTCGATACAAGTTCCGCACGCAAAGGACAGCACTTAATGTGCTGTCCGTCTTGCGCAGGACTGTTCGCAGTAGCGAACAAAGCGTCGGGACGCGCCCCTCAGTAAGATCTACGAGAAGTCAGCAACCTGAGCAGTCAGCGCCGTCAGGATCTCCTTGAGCTCAGCTGCACGGTCCCTCTTCTTCTGAACCACCGCGGGCGCGGCCTTGGCCACAAAGCCCTCGTTGGCCAGTGTCTTCTCGCAGCCGGCGAGCTCCTTCTGGGCCGCGGCGATCTCCTTCTCCAGGCGTGCCTTCTCGGCCGAAAGGTCAACTTTGCCCTCGAGCACCACAAAGACCTCGACGCCGCTGTCGACCACGGCAATGCTCGCGGCCGGCTTCTCAACGTCGGTGCCCATGACCAGCGAGGCAGTGTTTGCCAGCGGCTCGATGGTCGAACGCAGACTCTCGAGCTTCTCGATGTCCTCGGCACCGGCGCGCACGACAACGTCGAGCTCGGCCTTGGGGCTCAAGCGGTAACGCGAACGGGTGGCGCGGGCGGCAGACACGACGGTACGGCACAGCTCAAACGCGCGCTCGGCGTCCTCGTCAACATATTTGGCGTAGTCGGCGGGCTCGGGCCACTTGGCGATCATGAGCGCCTCGGCGCGGTCCACGTTGCCCTCGGCGTCCAGATCGAGCACGCTCGCCGGCATGTTGTCCCAAATCTCCTCGGTAACAAACGGCATAAGCGGGTGCATCAAGCGAATGGAGGTATCAAGCACAAAGATCAGGTTGCGCTGCGCCTGCAGACGGCCCTCACCCTTCAGGCGGGCCTTGGTGACCTCGACGTACCAGTCGCAGACCTCATTCCAGAAGAACTGCTGCACGCCGCGGGCCATGTCACCAAAGGTGTAGTTCTCGATGCCCTCGGTGACCATCTTCACGGCCTTTGCCAGACGGCTGAACATCCAGGCGTCGGCCGGAGTCTCCACGACGGGCTCGCCGGGCGTGTAGCCCTCCATGTTCATGAGCAGGAAGCGGCTGGCGTTCCAGATCTTGGTCACAAACGACTTGGCCTGCTCGGTACGCGGACTGTCGATAAGCTTCTTAGTCTTCTTGTCGATGTTCGCATCGAACTTGACGTCCTGGTTGTTGGTGCAGAGGGTCAGCAGGTTGAAGCGCATGGCGTCGGCGCCGTACATACCGATGAGGTCCATGGGGTCAACGCCGTTGCCCTTGGACTTGGACATGCGGCTGCCGTCCTTGGCCAGGATCGTCGGGTAGATGACGACGTCCTTAAACGGCACCTCGTCCAGGAAGTACAGCGAGCTCATGACCATGCGGGCGACCCACAGCGCGATGATGTCGCGTGCGGTGACGAGCGCGGTCGTGGGGTGATGGCCCTCGAGCAGCTCCGGCTTTTGCGGCCAGCCCTGCGTGGCGAAGGTCCACAGCTGCGAGCTGAACCAGGTGTCCAGCACGTTCTCGTCCTGATGCACGTGATGGCCACCGCACTTGGGGCACACGTCGGTGTCCTCAGTAAGAGCGTCCTCCCAGCCGCAATCCTCGCAGTAGAACACGGGGATGCGGTGGCCCCACCACAGCTGGCGCGAGATGCACCAGTCCTTGAGGTTCTCCATCCAGGTGGTGTAGGTCTGCGTCCAGCGCGCGGGGTGGAAGGTGACCTTACCGGAGTTGACGGCGTCAAGCGCCGGCCCCTTGAGTTTGTCGACGGCCACGAACCACTGCTCGGACAGCCACGGCTCAAGCGCGGCGTCACAGCGGTAGCAGTGCATGACGGAGTGGTCGTGATCCTCCACGTGATCGAGCAGGTCATGCTCCTCAAACCACTTGATGACGGCCTCGCGGCACTCCTCGCGGGTCATACCGGTGAACTCGCCGTAGCCTTCGACGACCACCGCGTGCTCGTCGAAGATATTGATCTGCGGCAGGTCGTGAGCCTGACCCATGGCGTAGTCGTTGGGGTCGTGGGCCGGGGTGACCTTAACGAAGCCGGAACCGAAGTTGGCATCGACATGCCAATCCTCAAAGATGGGGATCTCACGGTCGACGATGGGAAGCTTGACGGTCTTGCCCACGAAGGCGGCCTTCTCGGGGTCCTTCGGGGAAACGGCGACGCCCGTGTCACCGAGCATGGTCTCGGGGCGCGTGGTGGCGACGACGATGTAGTCCTGGCCGTTGACCGGCTCGGTCAGCGGGTAGCGCAGGTGCCACAGGTGGCCCTTCTCGTCCTTGTACTCGGCCTCGTCGTCCGAGATGGCGGTGGTGCAGTTGGGGCACCAATTGACGATGCGCTTGCCGCGATAGATCAGGCCGTCATGATACCAATCACAGAAGACCTTACGCACGGCCTGCGCATAGTCCTCGTCCATGGTAAAGCGCTCGTTATCGAAGTCGACGGAGCAGCCCATGCGCTTGATCTGCTCGACGATGATGCCGCCGTACTCGTGGGTCCAATCCCAGCAGGCGTCGACAAACTTGTCGCGACCGATCTCCAGGCGGCTGATGCCCTCACTCTTGAGCTTCTTGTCGACCTTAGTCTGCGTGGCGATACCGGCGTGGTCGGTACCCAGCACCCAACGCGTGGACTTGCCGCGCATGCGGGCCATACGGATGATGGCGTCCTGGATGGAGTCGTCGGTGGCGTGACCCATGTGGAGCTTGCCAGTCACGTTGGGAGGTGGAATGGTGACGGTGCAGTCGCCCACGCCCTCACGGCGCTTGTAGTAGCCGCCGTCGAGCCACTTCTGCAGGATCGCCGGCTCGTTGGTCGACGGATCGTAGTTCTTGGGCATCTCTTCCATATATTTCTCCCTTGCCCGTCGGGGAGGAATGTAGGCCCGATTTTCGCTCGGTCAGGTCCTGGGCTCGCTCGAAGACCACATTAAGTGGTCTTCGGCTCGTGCGGAATCTACGAAAATCGGGCCTACATTCCTCCCCTTAGGTATCGATTACTTCAGTCTGATATGACTTCGCTGAGGCTTAAACAAACACACAGAATAACACAGGTAGTTGGGGTTATTGCGTATATATAAAATAGCCTCCGACCGCGGGTGGTCGGAGGCTATTTGCAAACACGTTTTAGGATGGTTTAGCCGTAGATGCGTTGGGGCTGTTCTTCGCCCTTTACGGAGGCTTCGGTCACGATGACCTTGGAAACACCCTCCTCGCTGGGCAGGTCGAACATCGTCTGCTGCAGCACGTCCTCGCAGATGGAGCGCAGGCCGCGGGCGCCGGTCTTGCGGGCGAGCGCCATGCGGGCGATCTCGTGCAGGGCCGCATCCTCAAACTCAAGATCGACGTCCTCGAGCTGGAACATCTTACGGTACTGACGCACCACGGCGTTCTTGGGCTCGGTCAGGATCGACACCAGGTCGTCCTCGTCGAGCGCCTGCGTCTGGGTCACGACGGGCGTACGTCCCACAAACTCGGGAATCATGCCAAAGGCGTTGAGGTCCTGCGGGAGCACCTGACGCAGCAGATCGTTCTCATCGACCGAGGTGGGGCCGGCGATCTCGGAGTTGAAGCCCACGCCCTTGTTGCCCACGCGATCGGCGATGATCTTGTCCAGACCCACAAAGGCACCGCCGCAGATGAACAGGATGTTGGTCGTGTCGATCTGCAGCAGCTCCTGCTGGGGATGCTTGCGGCCGCCGGTGGGCGGAACGCTGGCCACCGTGCCCTCAAGAATCTTAAGCAGCGCCTGCTGAACACCCTCGCCCGAAACATCACGGGTGATGGAGAGGTTCTCAGCCTTGCGGGCGATCTTGTCGATCTCGTCCACGTAGATAATGCCAACCTGCGCGCGCTCAATGTCGCCATCGGCGGCGTTAATGAGCTTGAGTAGGATGTTCTCCACGTCCTCGCCCACATAGCCGGCCTCGGTGAGTGCGGTGGCATCGGCAATGGCAAACGGCACCTCGAGGATGCGCGCGAGCGTCTGGGCCAACAAAGTCTTGCCGGTACCGGTGGGACCGAGCAGCAGGATGTTGGACTTGGCGAGCTCCACCTCGTCCATATCGTCGTCGAACTGCGATCCCATACCGTCGTCAAAGGCAGACACCGCGGCACCGCCCTCGATCACGCGGCGGTAGTGGTTGTACACGGCAACCGACATGGCGCGCTTGGCGTCCTCCTGGCCCATGACATAAGCCGAGAGCTCGTCATAGATCTCATGCGGCGTCGGCACATGCGTAATGACCTGACGGGCGTCGTCCTCCAGCTCAAAACCCTCGGCCTCAGGATCTACAGCGGGCTGACCGGCAGCCTGGCCGTGGTCGTTGAGGAAGCCCGGCAGCTTGCCGTTACGGGCGGCGTCCATAAAGTCCGAAGCCAGCGACTCCTCCAAAATCTCGGAGCAGGCGGCGACGCACTCGTCACAGATAAAGATGTTGGTCGGGCCCTTTACGAGACGGCGTACCTGCCCCTGCTCTTTTCCGCAGAAGGAGCAGCGGATGGGGTTGCCGTTCTCGTCAAAGTTGTCCTGCATGTTACCTGCCATCCTAGGCGTCCTTCGCGGCGAGATCGCGCGAGGTGACGATACGGTCGATCAGGCCGTAGTCGAGGGCCTCGGCAGCGGTCAGGTAGTTGTCGCGCTCGGTATCGGCCTGGACCTTCTCGATGGGCTGGCCCGAGGCGTCGGACAGGATCTGGTTGAGCTCGCGACGGGTCTTCTTGATCTCCTCGGCCACGATCTCGATCTCGGTCTGCTGACCCTGAGCACCGCCGCTGGGCTGGTGAATCATGACCTTGGAGTGCGGCAGGCAGAAGCGCTTGCCCTTGGCGCCGGCCGAAAGCAGCACGGCGGCCATGGACGCGGCCATACCCACGCAAATGGTGGAGACCTTCGGCTTGATGAAGTTCATGGTGTCCAGAATCGCCAGGCCGGAGTAGACCTCGCCACCGGGCGAATTGATGTAGAGCGAGATATCCTTCTCGGCATCCTGGCTCTCAAGATGCAGCAACTGGGCAACGACCAGGTTGGCGCTGACGGAGTTGATCTCCTCGCCCAAGAAGATGATGCGGTCGTTGAGCAGGCGCGAATAGATATCGTAGCTGCGCTCGCCGCGCGGTGTCTGCTCGATAACGTATGGCACGAGGGCGGAATCGAACTTAGCGATCATACGCATCTCCATTTCTCTCTTGCGGACCAAATTGGTTCTAGATAAACGTACGGTGCCCGCATGCTATGCATTGGCTGGCACCGTACGAAGCAACCGGATAACCGGTGTATAACTTTACCCCATCACGGGCGCACGCATGCGCTCGCGGGCAAGGTGGCGAGAATTACTCGGCGTCCTTGGCGGTCTCGTCGACCTCGGTCACCTTAGCGTTCTCGACCAGGTGGTCGACGGCCTTGGAGCGACGGATGGACTCGCGGACGGCAGGCATGCGGCCATCGGCGATGAACTCGGCCTTGGAAGCCTCGACGTCCTTGACGCCGGCCTTCTCGAACTCGGCGTTGACGTCGTCCTCGGTGACCTCGATCTTGAGCTCACGGGCAAGGGCGTCCAGAGCCAGGGACTCACGGGCAACGTCGTTGGCCTGCTTGTGCAGGTCGCCGATGAACTGCTCCATGGTCAGATCGGAAGCAGGCAGCCAGGTGTCCAGCGTCATGCCGCGAGCAGCGAGGTTGGACAGGAAGTTCTGGCCGAGCTCCTCAAAGACGGACTGCTCATAGTCGGCGTCCATCTCGTCGAGCTGCAGACGCTCAGCGAGAGCGGAGACGCAACGGTTCTCCTTCTCGGCCGGCAGGCGGGAAGCCTTGTCCTGCTCGATCTCGATCTTGATGGCGTCGCGCATAGCGTCGATGCTGTCGAAGCCAAAGTCGGACTTGACGAGCTCGTCGGTGAGCTCGGGGGTGTTGCGGACCTTGATGCCCTTGACGGTGACCTCGACGGTGTGGGTCTCGGCCTCCTCGCCCTCCTCGACCTCGTCGGTCCAGGTGACGGTCTTGACGTCGTCAACGTTAGCGCCGATCAGGGCCTCGTTGAACTCCTTGGGGTTGCTGTCGCTACCGGCGATGAGCATACGGCCCTCGGCGGCAAAGTTGTCGGCGTTCTCGACGGCCTTGAGGTCGACGGTGACGTAGTCCTCGGCCTCGACGGCGCGACCCTCGACGTCTTCGAAGGTGGCACGGTAGTTGAGGAGCATCTCGACCTGGTTGTTGATCTCGGACTCGGTGACCTCCGCAGGGGGCATCTCGATCTCGACGGCGTCGAAGGAGGAGAGCTCAGCGGCGGGACGCAGGGAGAACTCGACGGTGTAGGTGTAATCCTCGTGATCCTTGGCGAGGCCGAGCTCCTTGTAGTCACCATTCTTGGTGGGGACGATGTCCAGCTCGTTGAGGACGGCGGGCTCGTTGGCGGCGATCAGGTCGTTGGTGGCCTGAGCGAGGGTAGCCTCGGCGCCAAGAGCGGAGTCGATGACCGGACGGGGAGCCTTACCGGCACGGAAGCCCGGGAAGCGGTACTTCTTGGCGGTCTCCTTGTAGGCCTTCTTGATCGCGGCGTCGACGTCGGCGGCCGGGATGGTGACCGTAGCGGTGAGCTTGGCGTCCTTGACGTCAGAAGCGGTGATGTTCAACACGTTCCTCCTCATACTGCCCAGCTTATCTGAGGTGCTGGTACCTTTATGCAACAAGCGTCGCGAGGGCATAAGCCGACGCGGGTGCGTTGGTGCGGGCGAAAGGACTCGAACCTTCACGGGAATCCCACCAGAACCTAAATCTGGCGCGTCTACCAATTCCGCCACGCCCGCATGAGCGCACAGATTAGGAATGATAGCAGATACGAGCGACAAGCGCACGCACACGTTTTACAGGCTCACGACCTCACCACGAGTGCAAAAGGCGGGGCGAGTTGCCCCGCCCCGCCAATTACGACTTGTTCGCCGACCCGCTACTCCCCCAGCAGAGCCTTCTCGGGCGTGATCGGCAGCGAGCGAACCTGGTGGCTGGTGGCGTGTGCCACGGCCGAGGCCACGGCGGCGAGCGGCGTGTTGATGACGACCTCGCCGATCGACTTGGCGCCAAACGGGCCCGTCGGCTCGTAGCTCGGCTCAAAGGCCACGCGAATACTGCCGATATCCAGGCGCGTGGGCAGCTTGTAGCTCATAAAGTTGCCGGTGCGCAGGCGGCCGCGCTCATCATGCTCGACGATCTCGTAGAGCGCGTGACCGATGCCCTGGGCAATGCCGCCCTCGGCCTGGACGCGCGCGAGTGCCTCGTTGATCACGGTGCCGCAGTCCACAGCCGCCGCGTAGTCCACCACAGTCACCTTGCCGGTGGCCTTGTCGACCTCGACCTCGGCAATGCCGGCCATAAACGGCGGAGGCGAAACGGGCAGGCAGGCAGAGGCATGCGAGGTGAGCGCGTCACCGCCCGCGATGTTCTTGACGCACAGGTTGGCAAAGTCGCGCAGCGTGAGGTAGCGGTTCTGCTCGCGCGCGGCACGCTCGTCGGACAGGCGCACGTACTGACCATCAAAGACCACGTCGGCAGCGTCCACGTCCCACATCTGGGCGGCCTTGGCGCAGATCTTCTCACGCAGCTCGGTCGCGGCGTTCTTGGCGGCAAGGCCCGTCACGTACGTACCCGAGCTCGCGTACGAGCCGGCGTCAAACGGCGACACATCGGTGTCAACGCCGCGCACCACGATCATCGAACTCTCCGCGCCCAGCTCCTCGGCGGCAATCTGCGCCAGGATCGTGTCGACGCCCATGCCGTTATCGGTGGCACCGGTGCCGATGGTAATGAAGCCGTCCTCTTCCAGGCGCATGTCGATGCCGGCGATATCCACGTTGGAGATGCCCGAGCCCTGCATGGTGAGCGCGCAGCCCAGAGCGCGCACGCGGTCGCCCAGGTCCACGGCCAACGGCTTGTCGCGCCAGCCGATCATGTCCATCGCGCGCAGCAGGCAGCGGTCGAGCGCGCAGGCGTTGAGCTTCTCGTTGTAGTACTGCGGCATGATCTCGCCCTCGCGCACGATGTTCTTAAGGCGCAGGTCGGCGGGGTCCATGTGCAGCATGTCGGCGAGCTCGTTGACGGCGCTCTCCACGGCAAACTGGCCCTGGGTGGCACCGTAGCCACGATACGCGCCGCCGCGGTTGGTATTGGTGTAGACGGCGTCCCAGCTAAAGCGGCTCGCCTTCACGTGGTTGTAGATGGGCAGGCTCTTGTGGCCCGAAAGGCCGATCGTCGTGGTAGCGTGCTCGCCGTACGCGCCGGCGTTAGACAGCGTGTGCAGATCGATGGCCGTGATGGTGCCGTCGTTCATGGCGCCCAGCTTGACGGTCATCTGCATCTGGTGGCGCGAGTTGCCCGCGGTGATGGTCTCCTCACGGGTGTAGCAGCAATAGCTCGGACGGCCGGTCTGCTGCGTCACAAACGCAACGAAGATCTCGCAGCAACCCGTCTGCTTGGAGCCAAAGCCGCCGCCGATGCGCGGCTTAATGACCTGCACCTGCGACTGCGGAATGTCGAGCGACTGCGCGACCATGCGGCGCACGTGGAAGGGCACCTGCGTAGAGGTGGTCACCGAGATACGCCCGAACGCGTCGGTCGTCGCGAAGGCGCGGAAGGTCTCCATGGGCGCGGTCTGCGTGGCCTGGCTGGTGTAGGTGCGGGTGAAGACGATGTCGCTCTGGGCGAAGGCCTCGTCCAAGTCGCCAAAATCGCTGGTACCGCTGCACACCAGGTTGCGGGACACGTCGCCGCCCTGCGGGAACATAAAGGTCACGTCGCCCTCGGGGTGGACCACGATGTCGTTATCGAGTGCCTGGGTGAAGTCGAGCAGCGGCTCGAGCACCTCATAGTCAACCTTGATGAGCTTGAGCGCCTTGTCGGCGGCCTCCTCAGTCTCGGCGGCGACGATCGCCACTTCCTCGTTTTGGTAGCGCACGAGGTTCTCGAGGATCAGGCGATCGTAGGGACTCGGCTGCGGATAGCTCTGGCCGGCGATGGTAAAGCGGCGCTTGGGCACGTCCTCGTAGGTGTAGACACCCACCACGCCGGGGACCTTCAGTGCACGCGAGGTGTCGATGGAGCGGATCTTGGCGCGCGCATACGGGCTGCGCTTGAGCTTAACGATGAGCGCGCCGGCGGGCACCATATCGCCCGTGTAGACGGGACGGCCCTCGAGCAGAGCCTTCGAATCCTTCTTGGGCTGCTTGTGGGTGATCTGCTTGTAGGAGACGCCGTCAGAGCTGGTGTCGTTGCCGGGCAGCTCGGGCATCTCGAAGCCCACCTGAACGCCGGACTCGTTGAGGAAGCGCACGATGGCGCGCAGCTGGCTCTCGTAGCCGCTGCAACGGCAGAGGTTGCCGGCGAGCTGGCGTGAGAGCTCCTCGCGCGTGGCGACGAGGCTCGGGTCCTCCTTGGCTGCACGGGCGAGCGCCAGCACGTTCATGATGAGGCCGGGGGCACAAAAACCACACTGCTCGGCGCCTTCGGCAGCCATCGCACGGGCGAGTGCCTCGGACTCGGCCTTAAGGCCCTCAAGCGTGGTGATGGTATGTCCCTCAACACGGGCAGCGGGAACCGAGCAGCTCAGCACCGGGTCGCCGTCGAGCCACACCGTGCACAGACCGCAGTTGGTGGTCTCGCAGGCACAGCGCACCGACGCGCAGCCCTGCTCGCGCAGCAGCGCAAAGAGCATAGTATCGGGGGCAATCTGAACCTTGACCTTGCGGCCGTTGAGCGTAAAGGAAAGATCGATGAGTTTGGCAGCCATTAGCGCACCTCGCTAGAATCGACGCCGGGCACGCGGCGGCAGGAATACTCGTCGGTGGCAAACTTGGGGACCTGCACGGTCTCGAGCTCGCGGGCAAGCGCGGCAGAAAGCTCGATGCCGGCGGCGCGGCGCACAGCCTGAATCGCCAGCGGGGCCGAGATGCGACGGCGGTAGTCAGCCGAGCCCCACATGTTGGTGCCGTAGCTCAGTGTGCGTACGGACGCGGCCAGGGCACGCAGCTCGTCCTCGGAAGGCCGCTCGTTCACCAGGCCGCATGCCTCGCCCTGCAGCAGGGCCGCGCGCAGCGGGCGGGCACCCACGGTGACGTGCCAGCTGTTGTCCCACCAGGCAGCGGTGACGTTTAAGGAGGGGAAGTCGGTCGCGGCCTTGCGCACGGCCTCATAGCTTGCGCGGTAATCGTGCTTAACGACCACCACGTGCTCGATCACGTCGCGCACGTAACCCATGTCGACAAACTCGGCGAGCGGCACGCGGCCGGCGCCCGTCAGCTCAACATAGGAATCGAGCGCGAGGAAGGCGGAGAGAACGTCCGAGAAGCCAAAGCGACCGTAGATGCTGCCGCCCACCGTGGCGGTATTGCGCAGCTGCACGCCCACGATATCGTGGACGGCGAACTCAAAGACATGGTTGACAAGCGCGTTGAGCTCGGCATGGCGCTCGAGCTGGCGCAGGGTACACATGGCACCGATGCGAAACTCGGTCTCGGTCTCCTCGATCTGATCGAGTCCGCAGGCCGAAAGGTCAATCGCCGTCGCCACGCGACGCGAACCCAGGCGCATCCAGATGCCGCCGCCCACAATCTTGTTGTTGCGGTTCTTCTGTAAGAGCTCATAGGCTTCGGCCGCGTTTCCAACACGGACGTAGGTACCGAACTTGAGCACGTTCTCCCCCATCTCTTTACTTGTCCAGTACTTTTAAGTGTACCAAACGAGGGGCCGCACACCGTTTTAGGACAAAATCCACCCACCCATCCATAACTTGCGGTGATATACGGACTGATTAGCCGTTCTGGAACGCAAAACAGTCCGTATTTCACCGCAAGTTATGAGGAGTCCTCCGGGATAGAAAAGGCTCCCAGCCGGAATAGCTGGGAGCCTCATCACATGCTATGTCAGGCAGGGTTTAGCAGACGCCCTGGGCGAGCATGGCGTCGGCGACCTTCAGGAAGCCGGCGATGTTGGCGCCCATGACAAAGTTGCCCTCCTGGCCGTACTCCTTGGCGGTGTCGTCCACGTTATGGAACATGCCGCGCATGAGCTGCTCGAGCTTGCCGTCGACCTCCTCGAAGGTCCAGGACAGGTGCTCGGCGTTCTGGCTCATCTCCAGGCCGGACACGAGCACGCCGCCGGCGTTGGCAGCCTTACCAGGCATAAAGGCGACGCCGTTCTCCTGGAAGTAGGTCGTGGCCTCGATGGTCGTGGGCATGTTCGCGCCCTCGCCGACCACCTTGCAGCCGTTGGCGACGAGCGCCTGGGCATCCTCGAGCAGCAGCGTGTTCTCGCGAGCGCAGGGCAGCGCGATGTCGCAGGGCAGCTGCCACACGCCGCGGCCGTCGCCCTCGTGCCACACGGCGTTAGGCTTCTCGTCAACGTACATAGCGAGCGTGACGCCCTTGTCGTGGCCGGAGCGCTTCTTATTGTAGATGTGCTCGAGCACGGTGTAGTCGATGCCGTCGGGATCCTCGACCCAGCCGTGGGTATCGGAGCAGGCGAGCACCTTGCCGCCGAGCTGAGTGACCTTCTGGACCGCGTAGATAGCGACGTTGCCGGAGCCGTGAACGACGACGTTCTTGCCCTCGAAGGAGTCACCGCGGCTCTTGAGGTACTCGTCCACAAAGTAGGCCAGACCGTAACCGGTGGCCTCGGTACGAGCGAGCGAGCCGCCAAAGGAGAGGCCCTTACCGGTAAGGACGCCGGTCCACTCGTTGGTCAGGCGCTTGTACTGACCGAACAGGTAGGCAACCTCGCGGCCGCCAACGCCCAGGTCGCCGGCGGGAACATCGGTGTTGGGGCCGATGTGGCGATAGAGCTCGGTCATGAAGGACTGGCAGAAGTGCATGATCTCGTTGTTGGACTTGCCCTTGGGGTCAAAGTCGGAGCCGCCCTTGCCGCCGCCCATGGGAAGGGTGGTCAGGCTGTTCTTGAGGATCTGCTCCAGGCCCAGGAACTTGAGCATACCCAGGGTGACCGTCGGATTAAAGCGCAGGCCGCCCTTGTAGGGTCCAATGGCAGAGTTGAACTCGACGCGGTAGCCGCGATTGACCTGGACCTTGCCCTGGTCGTCAACCCAGGGGACACGGAACATAACGATGCGCTCGGGCTCGACGAGGCGCTCAAGCAGGGCGGCCTCCTCGTACTCGGGATGGGCGTCGAGCGCCGGCTGGATGGTACCGAGGATCTCGGTCGCGGCCTGGATGAACTCAGGCTGCTCGGGATAGCGGGCCTTGAGCTCGTCGAGAACTTTCTGCGTGTAGCTCATGCTTCCTCCAATTGATGGAAAAGAAAAGTGTCGTTCGAGGCGCCCCATGCGCCGCGAGCTTTATCGAGTATGGATAATATCGCACTGTTGCAGCAAAGTTACGCATAAGCCGACGAGCAGATGTTTCGTTTTGATTACGATGCAGGTAGAGGCGTTTTTGAGCACCCAACGCGCAAATCGCGTGTTTCGAAGCTGTTTCGTCCACATGTTCCAAACCACCATATTGGGCACCTTTGTGGTGGTGTTGGTGGTTAGAGGACGAGCTGATGGTAGTCGGCAGGGGTTATGCGGCCCTCGGTGGCGGCGCGGAAGGCGGCGAGAGCATCGCCCGAGAACGGCATGGCCCAGCACAGACCGCAACCTGCGGTAATGGAGCCGGGCAAAGGCATAATGCGCCCGGGCACGCCGGCGGCAAGGCACAGCTGTTCACATTCCATCACATCGTAAGTGCTATCGAACGAAACGATGATCTTGCGTTCGTGATCAGAGGCATCGCCAAACGAGGCCTCGCGGTGCGACTCGCGATACGCAGCCGCCGCTGCCTCTTCCTCGACCGTATGTCCACAGCCGCCACAGCCGCAGGTGCAAGGCTCGGACCCATCGCAAGTGCAAGGTTCCCCGGTATCGGGGCAAATATCATGTGACACGGCATCTCCCGTCATTGATGTGTGCAGATCTAGGCGAGCAACTCGGCCGCCGCAAACTCCTCGGGCGTATTGACGTTCTCGAAGCAGAGCGTCGAGCCCGCGGCCTTAACGATCTGCGGCTCATCCATATAACCGGCCTGAACGCGATTGATCAGGCAGCGAATGCGCTGGCGGTCGCAGGCGAGCAGCTCTTGGGCAACCGGCGCACACGCGTCACGGCGCCAGACGGCGCAAAGCGGCTCAATCCCCCGCTCCTCACGCGGCACGCACACGTCGAGCGCCTCGGCCTCAACACGATCGGCAAGCGCGCCGATGAGTTCCGGCGAGACAAACGGCATATCACAGGCGACGATAGCCGCATGAGGAAGCCGGGCCGCGGCCAACGAACTCGCGATGCCGCGCATGGCACCCGCCGGTCCTTCAAGGTCCGCCACCACACGCGGCACCAGGCCGCCAAACGTGCGCTCCTCAAGATAGACAAGCTCGCTGGGACGCGAAGTCGTCACGACCAACTCGCCGGCAACTGGCGTCAGCCGGCCCAGCACGCGCTCGATGAGCGGCTCGCCGCAAAACGCCATGCGCGCCTTATCGCAGCCCATGCGCGACGACAACCCGCCCGCCTGGACGACACAAGAAAGATCGGCACGTCTTACGGTAGTCATACGACAAAACACCTCCATCGGCATGCTCGAAACCCGATGCACGAAGCTAAATACCGCCGCAGAAATAGCGGCGCTACGAAAAGCTCGTGCAAAAACAAAACAGCGCCTTTGCGGCACGCAGTAAGACCGCGAGCACAAAAGCGCTGGTAGCGTATGGCGGGAACGTATGTGAATCGAACACATCCAAGACGTTTTGCACGCCTCGCAACGGTTTTGAGGACCGCGGAGCCCACCGGAGCCCATCCGTTCCCAAGTGCTGAGGTATTTTACCAAACCGAGCAGGCCCCATCCCAAAAAGACAAGCAAGAAGTTGCGGTGGAATAGTTCCTGTATTTGCTGCCAAAGCCTCCAAATAGGAACTATTTTACCGCAACTGAGGAGGCGGGAGCGAGTGACCGGCCTAGCGCAGGGAGCGCAGGCCGCCGGCATCCTTGTCGAGCACCGTAAAGCGCACGGCATCCAGGTGCTCCAAGATGCTGATGGCGCGTTTGCGCGACACACCCAGGGCCTCGCGCAGCACGCTCGTGGTCGCAGCGCCGCCGGCTGCCTCAATGGCGGCGGCGACGAGCTCACGCGCATGGGCCTCGGCGGCGGCAGACAGGGCAACGTCGCGCTCGACCTTAACGATCGAGCGGTTGAGCGAAAGCTCGCGCAGGGCACGCGTCATGGTGTCGCGACCGAGCTGCAGCTGTTCGCCCACCTCGGGAAGCGCCGGTGCATCCAGGCCAGCCTCGTCAAGCAGCGCGACGATGCGCTCGCAAGCCTCTCGCACCACGCGTGCCGCCGCGGCGGCCGAATGCGGATCGAATACCTCGGCGCCCTCGGCGGCGCACACGCCACGCGAGCAGCCCTCGGCAATCAGAGCCGAGGCAACGCCTTCATCAGCGGCAGGCCACGCAGCATGGGCAACGGCGCCAGGCGTAAAGCCCGTCTCCTTGGGAGCCGCCGCGTGCATGGCTGACAGGGTCGCCGCCAGCGCATCCATAGCGGCGTCGAGCGCGGAAGAATCTGCATACAGCGAGCCATCCGAGCCAGCAAGCGCGCAAGCAGCGCCCTGCGCCACCAGCCCGCGCAGCGCGGTATCGACCTCGCCGATACCAAGATCCAAACCCCTAGCAACATCAACGGCCGCAACCGGCAACGTCTGCAGCGCCAGCCACGCCTCAACACCAGCGGCGGTATCGCCGGCCTCAAGCGCCACATACAGCGCACGCTCTCCTTCGGCAAGCTCGCGCGAACGACGGCAACGCGAAAGCAGCACACGCCCGCCGCCAATGAGCATAACGGGCGAATACGACAGCACCACAGCATGGTCTCCGGCTCGCAGCGGCAGCGGCTCCTCCAAGCGCACCTGCACGGTACGGGTCTCGCCCACCGCCATGGGGGCCTCGCCCTCCATAAGCATGATGCGGCCGACAACCTCGGCCGTACCCGCCATCACATGCACGCGCGCGCCCGACTCGAGCACACGCGGTTTAGCGCCCTCGCGGCCCAGGTAGGTAAACGTCATCATAAAGCGCAGCGTC
Source organism: uncultured Collinsella sp. (assembly GCA_937943045.1). GTDB lineage: Bacteria > Actinomycetota > Coriobacteriia > Coriobacteriales > Coriobacteriaceae > Collinsella. Next base: position 43,658 of record CALEBN010000032.1, read on the forward strand.
TGGCCAAAACGGCCCTCCACGCCGAGCATCTCGCCGCGATCGAGCGCGGCGACAGCATCGCCCACCAAGTTGAGCGCCACACGCTGACCGGGCAACGCCTGCTGCGTGTCGCCATGCACCTGGATCCCGCGTACGCGGCAGACCGTACGCGACGGCAAAGCCATCAGCTCGTCGCCCACCGCAACCGGCGCATCGTGCAGCGTTCCCGTCACCACGGTACCGGCGCCCTTAATCGTAAAGCAGCGGTCAATCGGCAGGCGCGGCGCGGCATCGGTGCGCTCGGCACGGTCGCGGCAGGCATCCCAGCAGGCACTTACCTGCTCGTCGAGCACCGCAAGCAGCCCGTCGATCCCCTCGCCCGTCTTAGACGACACGGGCACAATCGGCGCGCCCGCAAACACGGTACCCGACAAAAAGTCATCGACATCGAGCTCGGCAAGCTCGGTCATCTCGGCATCGGCCAGGTCACACATCGTCAGCGCCACCACCATATGCGTGACGCCCAGCAGCTCCAGCACGTGCACGTGCTCGCGCGTCTGCGGCATTACACCCTCAACGGCAGAGACCACCAGCACGGCAACGTCGATGCCTGTCGCACCCTGCACCATGGCGCGCAGGTAATGCGCGTGGCCCGGCACGTCGACCAGGCCGACGATCTTGCCACTCGGCAGTGCCAGCTCGCCAAAGCCCAGCTCCACGGTCATACCGCGACGGCGCTCAACCTCCAGACGGTCGGGATTCTTGCCGGTCAGCGCCTCGATCAATGCCGACTTGCCGTGGTCAACGTGGCCCGCCGTGCCAACGATAACGGGACACTCCACCAGCGCCTGAACCTCACTCATCGAGCAATCGCCTTCTCAACGCACGCGACGAGCGTCGATGCCGCCGTCTCGATATCGCGGTCACCCACGAGTGTGCGCACGTCAAACAGGACGCGATCGTGCGAGGCGCGCGTGACGACCGGCGTGTCGAAATCTTGGACGAGCGAGCGCTTGAGTGCGTCAACGGAAAGACGCTCATCGACGAGGCACACGGCAACGCACATGGTGGGCAGCTCCACGGTAGGCAGCGAGCCGCCACCAGGGGTCGACGATTCCTCGACGATCTCCACCTGAACGGCGCACGGGCAACCGGCCTTATCGAGCCCGGCGACCATCCGATCGCGCAACTTACGTGCGCGACCCTCCAGATGAGCCTGCGGGAGCGTGAGCATGTTGAGCACCGGCACCTCGCGATGGGCCACATCCGCCCCATCCATGTAGATGCGCAGTGTAGCCTCGAGCGCCGCCAGTGCGAGCTTACCCGGACGCAAGGCGCGCATAAGCGGATGTGACCCACAGGCCTGGACCAGGTCACGACGGCCCATGATAATGCCCGCTTGTGCGGCACCGAGCAGTTTATCGCCCGAGCACGACACCAAATCGAGCCCCGCCGCAACCGAAGCCGGCGTAGGCTCCTCGCCGCCGCGCACCAGGATGTCATCGGGCAACAGCGCGCCCGAACCCTGGTCCTCGTAGAACAGCAGACCATGCTTGTGGGCCAGGGCGGCGAGCTCCCTTGAGCTCACTTCCTCGTGAAAACCCTCGATGCGATAGTTGGAAGGATGGACCTTGAGGATCATCGCCGTATCGGGCGTGATGGCGCGCTCATAGTCGTCCAAATGCGTGCGGTTGGTGGCGCCGACCTCGACGAGTTTGGCGCCCGAAGCCGCCATGACATCGGGGATGCGGAAGCTGCCGCCGATCTCGACAAGCTCGCCGCGGCTGACGATAACCTCCTTGCCTGCGGCATGGGTCGCCAGCACCAGCAGTACCGCGGCGGCGTTGTTGTTGACCACGAGCGCGTCCTCGGCACCGGTGAGCGAGCGGATCAGCTGCGCGGCGTGCTCCTTGCGCGACCCGCGCGAACAAGTGTCCACACTGTACTCGAGCGTGCTGTACCCGCGCGCAACCTCGGCCACGGCCTTGGCGACCGACTCCGCGAGCGGGGCGCGGCCCAAGTTGGTATGGATGACCACACCCGTGGCATTAACTGCTGGGCGCAGGCTCGGCAGCGCAGAGCGATGCGCACGCCACTCGATGGCCGAGGCCAGGTCGCGCTTGGAACGCGGGGCGGCACCGGCACGAATCGCAGCACGCTCCTCGTCGAGCTCGGCCGTCACGGCAGCATGGACCACCGCGTCGCAGGTCTCCCCCGCCGCCTTCACCACCGGCCACTCGGCAAGCAGCTCGTTGACGGAAGGAATAGCGCGAAGGCGGGCGCGTACCTCATCGGACATGTTCTGGCTATCGCTCATGTGCGGCCTTTCAAAACCAAAGGTGAATCAATCGTTCGAACGTCAAACTATCAGCCAATTCGATCGGCTGAGTCAATCAATCGCTATTATCCTCGCGCGCCGCGATCTTTTCCACGCGAACGGCGTTTTCCTGAGTGAGCGCGGCGCCCGTCAACGGGTCCCAACGCAACGGTGTATGGTCGAGCGGGCCGACGCCCAAGGCTTGAGCGCCGCCGGCATCGGCGCCAAACGAACGTCCGCCGGGGGCGGCCGACGTAAAGATACACGCCGGATGCAGATAGGGCGTCGTCTCCACGCGCACGCGATCGCGGCCCATGTCGCTCACAAGCTCGACGACCTCGCCATCGGCGATACCCATGCGAGCGGCGGCATCGGCATTCATCTGCACGGCGTCCAAGTCGGAACCCGCCTCGGCGGCACCTGCCGCCGCGAGCCTGCGCGAGGTATGCGACTCAAAGGGACGGTTGCCGCTAATGAGACGAAACATCCCCGGGCCGGGCTCCACCATGGGCGCGATCCAGTCGGGCACACGACCCATGCCGGCTCGCTCCCATATGTCGCTTGCCAGCGCAATCTTGCCGCCGGCAAGCGGAATCACCGGCTCACCCGTGCGCGTCGGCAGCGCCATGCCTGTATCGGCCCAGCCGCGCTCCATGAGCTCGTCCAGATCGATCCCAAAAGGCGCCACCTGGGCAGCCGCCAGATCGTCAGACGTAAACTGGAAGTACTCGCCCACGCCACACGCCTGCGCCAGACCGGCAAAAATCTCCCGACCGGGACGTGTGTCGTCATGCTGCACGGGCAGCACGGCGTTGCGGTAGAACACGCGCGCATCGTTGGCGCCCGTCACCGTTCCCACGCCGCGGTCAGCCTCCAGATACGTCACGTCGGGCAGCACGAAGTCAGAAGCACGCGCCGTCTCGGACCAGCGAATATCAATCGTCACGAGCAAGTCGAGCTGCTGCAAAATACTCAACCAAGCCTGTGCATTGCCATAGCCCGCACCGGGGTTACTGGCATAGACGATGAGCCCACGCAAATCGCCGGCAAGAATCGACTGACCGATAGTCGTGCACAGGCCGCGCACCGGATCGACCAGCGGATAGCGCTCGGACCCCAGCTTGGGCCCACGCGGCACCAGCGGCGTCGCAAAGCGCGTGGGATCGAGGTCGCCCAACAAAAGCGGCGTGGGCGGATTGAGCGCGCCGCCCGCATGCCCGATGCAGCCTAGCAGCACGTCGACCAAGCAAATAGCGCGCGCGGTCTGGGTGCTATTGGCATACGCGATTCCGATGCCGCCATGAAAGCCCGCATCCACCACGGCGGCAGGCGCGGCGGCAGCGAGATCGCGCGCCGTGGCGACAATCTCTGCGGCCGGCACGTCGCACATCGACTCGGCCCACTCGGGCGTCCAAGCACTGGCCGCCTGTGCCAGCTCGTCAAAACCCGTGGTATAGCGGTCCACAAACTCGCGGTCGTACAGGCCCTCGTCAATCAACACGTGGGCAATACCCAACAGCAGCGCCAAGTCGCAGCCCGGGCGTACGCGGAGCCAGCGATCGGCAAGCGCGGCCGAGCCGCTGCGCCGGGGATCAACCACGATGATCTTCGCCCCGCGCCGGCGCGCATCGTTGAGCGCATCAACGGCTCCCATCGTCGACGAATCGACAATGGAACGCCCCAGGTACATGATGCAGTCGGTATGCGCAAGGTCGGAGGCGGGACTATAACCCAGGCTGTGCTCCCAACCGGTGAGACGGCTTACCTCGCAGGCGCCGTCGGCACCGTATACGTTGGGCGAGCCCAGCGCATGCATAAAGCGATACGCCCAGTAACGGTCAAATGAGGGCACGCCGAGCGTCATGCCCAGCGCGCGAGGCCCGCACTCGTCAACAATCCCCAAAAGACGCTCGGCAATCTGAGCAAACGCCTCATCCCAGGAAATCGCATCAAACCCCGAGCCATCAGCTCGTCGGCGCATGGGGTGCATGATGCGGTCGCGCTCGTCAAACGGCATTGCCAGGCGATGCCGACCGCGGGCGCAGAGGGCACGCGCCGCGCACGGATGCCCCGGCACCGGCAACTCGGCCACCACGCGACCGTCCTCAACTCGTGCCGCAAAGGCGCAATCGGCATAGCATCCCCCGCATGTGGTCACCACGGCGCGACCGTCACGTTTCACAGCAGATGCCATCTCGATTACCCCTTTCACAAGCCATGCACAACAGGCCAACAGCCCGGCAACGAGCCCCAGACCCAAAAAGCCTCCCGCACGGCAACGCCCCGCGGGAGGCCAACGTCAAACAGGCGGTACTTTACGCCTCGGACTTCTTGGCGTAGACAAACCAGTAGCCGAGCGCGATCAGAACCGCGCCGCCCACGATGTTGCCCAGCGTGGCGGCGGACAGGTTAAACGCAATACCCGCGACGTTGAGCGCATCGGCCCCGGCAACCTTGGCACCATAGCCGCACGCGTGCATCACGGCGCCCATGGGCAAAAAGTACATGTTGGCAACGCAGTGCTCAAAACCGCAGGCCACAAAGGCGGCGATGGGCAGCAAAATGCCCACAACCTTATCGACTACGGTCTTGCCCGCAGTGCCAATCCACACGGCCAGGCACACAAAGATGTTGCACAGGATGCCGCGGAAGAAGATCGTCACCCAGTCGACCGTCACCTTACCGGCGGCGACGCTCACCATGGAGTTGGCGACCGCCTCGCCGTTGAGCTTATAGATGCCGGCCATGTACACCAAAAAGACGATGAACAAGGCACCGACAAAATTGCCGACCCACACGACGACCCAAGCCTTGAGCATCTGAGCCAGGGTGATCTTTTTGCTCTTGAGCGCGCAGACCATAAGCGAATTGCCGGTAAACAGCTCGGCGCCGCACACCAGCACCAGCACCAGGCCTAGGCAAAAGCACAGGCCGCCCACGACGCGCTGGGCACCCCAGCCCAGCGTGCTGTCGCTCAAAAACACCGTAAAGAACAGACCGCCGAAGGCGATAAACGCACCGGCGAACATTGCCAACAGAAAGGCCTTAGCGACCGGCAGGTTAGCCTTGGTCACACCGGCGGCTTCGGTCTTGGCCTCGATCGCGGCGGGCGCCAGGCAATCGGGAGCGGGGTACTCCACCTTGGAATCTGCCATGTCAATCACTTCTTTCCTATTCAGCAAGGGCAAGCGCTGTTACAGCTCCTGCCCCAAGCGGACAAAGTGGGAAAAGTCGTTGGCGGCCACGGCGTCGTACACGGCGTCGACGGCCTCAAAGACCTCCGGGGACATGGGGTTGTAGAACTCCGTATCGCCCGGCTGAATCCCTATGAAGACGATATCTTCGCACGATTGCTCAATCTCTTCGATCAGAATCGACAAAGGAAGCGAATGCGTGGTGAACATCGACTTGCGGGCCACGTCACGTTTGTCGAGCAAGCGGATGGCGCCAACGGGCAGCGCCATGTCGGCGGCATCGACCAAAACCAAACGCGGCGGACGCTCGCGCTTGACCTCGATGATGTCATCCTCGGGCGTTTGCCCGCCGTCGATGGTGTACCAACCGGCGATGGGCGCGTCCTCCATCTTTTTGGAGAGCACGGGGCCGGCGGCATCGTCGGCACGCAGCACGCTTCCCGCCGTGAGCACGATACCCGCAAACGGGGCGCCGTTCACACGGCCATCCACAACGCGACCCATTACTGCAACCTCCCCGTCAAATACACGCCCGACACATCGCGCACGCGCTCAACCAGATCGCGAAACTTCATTAAGAACGCGACCTGCTGGGCATGCAGGCCAAAGTCGTCGTCGAACACCGAGATGCCAGCCTTGGCCGAGCCGCGAAAACCGCGCTCGTCGAGCAGCGTGTCGCAGGCCTCGAGCAGCGACGGCACCGCCGCCTTGTCAAGCTGGCACTCGCCAAAGGAGCGGATGGCCTCGAACTTGGTCTTGGCCTCCCCCTCCGGCAGCGCGTCGACGAGCGAATAGAAGACATCCACCGGCACCGACAGGCGCGGCTCAAAGCAATCGAGCACGCCGGTGTGGTGGCCCACGGCGAGCGTGTAGTACAGCACGTCGCAGGCCTCCTGGGGAACGTCTTCCTCGGTCTCCACAAACTTACGCGTGAGCTCGTAGAAGACCACCTGGTCGGGCGCATGGCCCAGGCAGGGGTCGGCGACGCCCTCGGCGGCCTCGTCGCTTGCGCGCGAGGCATCGCCAAAGGAGCCGCCGAGCATACCGGGACCCGCAAAGTAACCAGAGCGGTCCGTGAGCTCCATCTAGCGACCTCCGGCCAGCACCAGATCCTGCAGCGCCGAGTACACCTCGACGCGGCGCGGATCGTCCTGCTTGTCGATGAGCAGCGCCATGGCACCGCGGATATCGCCCTTGGGCGCGCCCTCGAGCGTGTCCATAAACTCGTTGGCCAGGTCGCGGCCGTAACGGTAGCCGCTCATGGCGCGAGCCTCGCGCTCGATGGCAACGCGCAGCTTGTACGGCACGCCGGGGTGCAGAATATCGGCCTGCTCGCCGGCAGCCTCCACCGTGGTCTCGGCATGGAGCTTTTGGTCCAGCAGGCCAAGTGCCATGGCAAAGCCGTAGACGGTCTGCGCGGGGCTGGGCGGGCAGCCGGGGATGTAGACATCGACCGGCAGAATCTTATCCGTGCCGCCCCAGACGCAGTAGTTGTCGTAGAAGATGCCGCCGGTGCAGCCACACGCGCCATAGGACACCACGATCTTGGGATCGGGCGCGGCCTCAAAGGCGCGCAGGGCCGGCATGCGCATGGCACGCGTCACGGCACCGGTGTACAGCAGCACATCGGCGTGACGGGGCGAGGGCACGACCTTGATGCCAAAGCGCTCGACGTCAAAGACGGGCGTGATGGAACCGAAGATCTCGATCTCGCAGCCGTTGCAGCCGCCGCAGTCAACACGGTAGACATACACCGAGCGCTTGATCTTCTTAAGAAGGGTCGCCTTGGCCTTCTCGATGCTCTCGTCGAGCTCGATCTTGGTCGGGCGGTACTGGAGCCGCTCGGGCAAAAGCGTGGGTTCGGCCATGGTTACTCCTCCTTCGTATCAAAATCCATGATGATGCCCTCGACCGGCGCCGGACCGGCGGGAATCTCGGGCGCATCGGGGTTGAGCTCGCGGTCGATATACTCCGGGTTCACGCCGTGGCCGCCCAGATACTCCATGCCGGGGCCCTGGGGCTCGCCGGACGCAAGCGTCTCGTTGGCAGCCATGCCGTGCGCGTTGCCGGTCTTTACGGCCGACGCGGCGCGCAGGGCGTCGAGCTCGCGCTTGCACTCCTGGCACATACCGACGGTACGGGCGGCCTGCTCGGCCTCCATGCCGCCGGCCTTTTGCAGCAGGCGCTTGGCGTAGTCAATCTCCTTGTGCGGGGCAAACGGCTTGCCGCAGCGCGAGCAGTGCTCGAGCGTGTAGACGCTCTTGCTGGTGAGGTCGTCCTTGCTCATGACGGCCAGCTCAAACTCCTCGGTGAGCTTGACGGCCTCCATGGGGCAGGCTTCCTCGCAGCGGCCGCAAAAGATGCAGCGGCCGTAGTCGATCGACCAGGTGATGGTATCGGCCGCAAGGTCGGTGTCCATGCGAATGGCATCGGCCGGGCACGCCACGCCGCAGGCTCCGCAGGCGATGCAGAGCTCGGCATTGTGCTCGGGCTTGCCGCGCATGTCCTTGTTGGTGGGGAACGGCGCAAACGGGTACTTGACCGTCGCGTCGCCGGCCTTGGCGTTAACCTTCCAAAGCTTCAGCATATTAGAGCGCCTCCTCATCGAGCGGAGCGGCCATGGTGCCCTCGCCCGCAAGCGGCGACTTGTCGCGCCAGACGTTCTCGAACTGCTCCTTGTCGAGCACGTGGTCGCGCTTAGCGGCGACATCGGTCACCGTCACGCGGTCGGTGCAGGAGTAGCACGGGTCGAGCGAACCGACGATCAGCGCCGCGTCGCCCACGGTGTTGCCGCGGAACATGTAGCGCAGGACCGGCCAGTTGCTGTACGTGGCGGCCTTGGCGCGCCAGCGGTAGCACTTCTGGTTGTTGCCGAGCATGGCCCAGTGCACGTCCTCGCCGCGCGGCGCCTCGGTGGCGCCGATGGCGTACTTGTGCGGGGTGTACTCCCAATCCGTGGTGAGGATGGGGCCCGACGGGCAGTTCTCGAGCATGGTCTCGATCATGTCGATCGAATCGTAGACCTCCTGGATGCGAACGGCGGTACGGCCGAAGGCATCGCAGGTGTCGGCCGTGGCGGCGTGCATCTTTTGAACGTCCGGATCGGCATAGCCGTCGAAGGGATGGTCAAAACGCACGTCGCGGGCATAGCCCGAACCACGCATGAGCGGGCCGACCGGCGAGAAGTCGCGAGCGATCTTGCGATCCAAGATGCCGATGCCACTCGTACGCTCAATAAAGTTGGGCGTGGAGAGCAAGACGTCGACGAGTTCCTGAACCTCGGAGCGCAGCTGGTGGATGGTCGTGAGCGTGGAAAGCTTCTGCTCGGCCAAAATGTCGCGACGCACGCCGCCGATCACGTTGAGGCCGTAGGTCTTGCGGTGACCGGAGAGCTTCTCGGCCAGGTCCATGGACTTCTCGCGGACGCGGAAGAACTGCTGGAAGCCGGAGTCGAAGCCCGTGTAGTGCGACGCCAGGCCAATGTTGAGCAGATGCGAGTGCAGGCGCTCAACCTCGAGCATGATAGCGCGGATGTACTGGGCGCGCGGCGGGACATGAATGCCCTGGGCGCGCTCGACGGCCTCGGCATAGGCCACCGAGTGGGCGCAGCCGCAGATGCCGCAGATGCGGTCGGCGAGGAACGTCACGGCGTCATAGTTCAGGCGCGTCTCGGCGACCTTCTCCATACCGCGGTGCACGTAGAACAGACGGTAGTCGGCGTCGACGATCGTCTCGCCCTCAACGAACAGGCGGAAGTGGCCGGGCTCATCGGAGGTAATGTGCAACGGGCCCATGGGGACGAGTGTGGTCTCCTTGCCCTTGGTATCGGCCAAGAACTCGTAGTTTTCCATGTCGCTCGCGGGAGCGGGACGGAAACGGTAGTCCATGGAGTCCTTGCGCAGCGGGTACAGGCCGCTGGGCCAATCGTCGGGCAGCACCAGGCGACGACGATCGGGCAGGCCTTCGGGAATCAGGCCGAACATGTCGCGCAGCTCGCGCTCGCCCCACACACAGGCGGGGACGAACGGTGTCACGGACGGGAACGTCATCTTGGCGGGATCGACCTCGGTGCGCACGGTCACCCAACCGGGATCCTCCCCCTCCATGGAGATGACATAGTACACGGCGTAACGGCCGCACAGGCTGCGCTCATCGTTGCCAATGATCACGGGAATCCAGCCGTAGCGCTCGTAGTACAGGTAGTGGACGGCCTCGGGCAGCTTGTCCTGCTTGACGGTGATCGTCAGCTGGTCCTCGCACTGCCACTCGACCTTCTCGATGCAGCCCGGAACAGCGCGGCGCAGGGCCTCGACATGGCTCTCGCAGCGACGGGCATACACCTTGTTCTCAGTTTCAATCATTCGTTACTCCACCTCGCTCTGAGCGGTCTCGGTACCGAACACAGCGCGGTACATCGGCGTCGCGTGAAGCTCCTCGGTGCTCTGCTCGAGCACGATGCCGGTCGCGGTCTCCACACCGTGCACGAGAGGCAGCGGGGTGGCGATGCCAAACCACAAGATCATGACAGCCAGGATGATTTCGGGAATAAGCATGAGCGCCGGAGCCTCATGCTTGCCCATGCCCTGGGGCGCATGGCCGAACACCGACTTGAGTGCGATGCGGGTGAGCGCGGAGATGGCCACGGTAAGACCGAGGGCGACCACGACGACCAGCCACATGGGACCGGCGGTGACACCGGCGACAAAAGTCAGGAACTCGGAGATAAACATGCCAAAGGGCGGGAAGGCACCAAGGCCGAGCAGCGCCAGGACGGCGAGCGCGGCGGTTGCGGGGGCAACCTCAACGACGCCCTGGATCTTGGCCAGGCTACGCGTGCCAAAGGCGTGCTGGATGTTGCCGGACACGCAGAAGGCAAGCGTCTTGGTAAAGCCGTGGAACACGCAGTGCAGCAGGGCCGCGGCGATACCCAGCGGGCCACCGATACCCAGGCACAGGGCAATAACGCCCACGTTCTCCACAGACGAGTACGCAAAGCGGCGCTTGAGGTCGTCCTGGCGAAACATCGAAAGTGCCGCCACCAAAATGGACAGCGTGCCGACGATCAGCAGCAAAAGCTGCGGATACTCGGCGCCCACGGCCTGGATAGTAAAGCCGTAGAAGCGCATGATCACGAGCATGGCGCACTTAAGCAGCACGCCCGAGAGCAGGGCCGAGACAGGGCTCGGGGCCTGGGAGTGGGCATCGGGCAGCCAAGTGTGCATGGGGAACAGGCCGGCCTTGGTGCCAAAGCCGATCACGATAAACGCAAAGGCGAGGCGCATGAGCGTCGGATCGAACTGGTCGGCATACGGCAGTACGCACGACAGGAATGCGGCCTCGTGGGCGTTGGGAATCACGTCGGCGGCGTTGGCGTAGATCAGCAGCGTACCGAACAAGCCAAAGGCCACGCCGGCGGTGCAGACCATCGCATACTTCCAAGAAGCCTCGAGGGCCGTCTTGTTCTTGTAGATACCCACGAGGAACACGGTGGAAAGCGTGGTTGCCTCCACGGCGGCCCACGTGAGGATCATGTTGTTGGACAGGCACGCGAGCAGCATGGTGAACACAAACAGGCTAAACAGCGCAAAATACTGCTTGGCGCGCTCGGCGGGCATGGAGCCCTCCTCGATATCGGCCTTTACATAGGGCAGCGAGAACAGCCCGGTAAGAAAACCGATAAAGCCGATGAGCAGCACAAAGATGGCGCCCAGCGAATCGAGGTGGAACCACAGGCCAAGAGCGCTCGCGGTGTCGCCGCTCATAAGGACGTCGCCGGCCGTCATAATCGACAGCACCAGGACGGCTGCGACGGAGACCAGGTTGAGACCGGCAAACACGTTATAGGACGTGTTCTTGGGCAAAAACGCCATGACCAGCGAGAACACCAAAGGAGTCGCGAGCAGGGCGAGGATCAACGTTTCCATGGACTACCCCCTCAGCTCGGACAGGTCGCGCGCATCGAGCGAGTGGGAGTCGTCCCAAATGCGACGCACGACGATGGACATGATGATGACGGCAAAGATGGCGTCGGTGGCGATGCCGATCTCGATGATCTCGGGAGCGGTGGGGGCCAAAAGCGCGAGCGTCACGTGGCTGCCGTTTTCCATAAGGCAGTATCCAAAGATCTGCTTCATGATGTTGCGCTGCGAAATGATGCAGGTGAGGCCCACAAAGAAGTGAGCGAAGCTAATAGCGAGCGCAGGCGTTGCGACCTCGGCCGTGGGCAGGCTGATCTGCGTCACGACGGCAAAGCAGATCGCGACCTCGACGGCGATGATGCAAATGGCCCACGCGGGCTTAAGGCCGGCCTTGAGCGATGCGTCGCTCGGCTCACCCATCTTCTTGTATGCGCGGTTGAGGATATAAGGGACCAGGACGACCTTGGTGATAAAGGCAGATCCAGCCCACATAAGCAGCTCCTGCGCACCAGTGGTGACACCGAGCGTGGCGAGAAGCCCCACGAGCACCAGCGACTGCACCGCATACCAGTGGATGGAATGTTTGATGTTCTTGGAGACGACCACCATGGTGGACGTGACGATCAGAAGGCCGCCAAGGATGTTGACGATCGAATAACCCATGTCGTTCTACCTCCTAACCGATCCAGCTGGCCGAAAGCGGGCCGCTGACGATGACCATGATGATGAGCACGATGAACACGAACGCCATCGCGCGGGGAAGCGGGGCTCCCGCAGCGACCTCGTCGCTCGGCTCGCCGGGCAGGCAATAGCCCATCCACTTGAGGAACCAGGCGAAGGTGGCAACGGTTTCGGCGACCATGATGCACACGAGCACCAGGATCGCAACGTTGCCGGCACCAACAGAGAAGCCGCCGGCGATAATCTGGAACTTCGAGAAGAACGTGTTCATGGGCGGCACGCCGGCAATGGCGAGCGCGGCGACACCAAAGCCCACGCCCGAGATCGGGTACTTCTTTACGATGCCGCGAAGCTTGGGCAGCATACGCGTGCCGAGCGTAAAGGAGAACGAACCGGCGATCAGGAAGAACAGCGTCTTGGCGAAAGCGTGGTTAAAGATGTGGCAAACGGCGCCATCGAAGGCCAGCTGGCTGCCAAAGACCGAAAGGCCCAGACCAAAGAACACATAGGAGAGCTGGGCGATCGTGGAGAAGGCCAGCAGACGCTTCATGTCCTTTTGCGGCAGGTACATAAGGAAACCAAAGAGCATGGTGACCATGGCGTCGATAATGGCGACCCAGCCCACGATCTCGGGAATCTCGCCGGCAGAGACGAGTGCACGCGCGAACACGCACACGCCGACTTTGACCATCGAGGCACCATGCAGGTAGGCCGAAACAGGCGTCGGCGCCTCCATGGCCGAAGGCAGCCACATGTACATGGGAACCTGTGCGGACTTGGCCCAGGCCGCAAACAGCACGAGCAAAAGGACGATAGCCTTGAGCTTGGCATCGAGGCCGGCAATCGCGGTAATGGCGAAGGTGCCGGTGTGGGCAAACACGATGGCAGCGCCCAGATACAGGCCGAGCGCACCGATATGCGTGATAATCAGGGCCTTCATGCCGGCCTTCTTGGCCGTAGGCGACATGTAGTAGCTAATGAGGCCCCAAGAGCACGCACCCGTGATCTCAAAGAACACGAGCTGGCCCAAAAGGGTCGAGCTGTACACAAGGCCGGCCATGGCGCCAATGAAGGTCGCGAGATACGCGTAGAAGCGACGACGCGGCGCATCGGGATGCTCACGGTTATTCTCGCTCATATAGGGAATCGAATAGATCACGACAAGCAGGCCGATGCCCACAAAGGCGGGCGCGAGCAGCGTGCTCATGCGATCGAAGGTGAATCCCATGACGAGGGTCTGCCCAAACGAGATCAGGGGGACCTGCGTGTCGGGCATGCCGGCGCCAGCGAAATTCGCGGCGAGGGCGATGGTGCAGACCGTAGAGACGGCGGCACCCAAAACGCTGAACCACTTGGCGTACGGACGGGGGAACAGGGCGACGAGCACCGAGGCCACCATCGGGGCCGCGATAGCGACCAAGCCGAGAAGGGACAGACTGACTGCAAATGACATTGTTTCTCCCTTCTCCTACACGCCGACGACCACGAAGACAAACGCCAGAACGGCGATGCCCACGACGGCCCAGGTCTGATTACCGAGTACCTTAAAACGCGAGCGCGAGCAAGAGTTCTCGATCACGCCGCATACGACAAAGTCGATCAGGCACTTCACCAGGAAGATGACCGCACCCAGAACAGCGGCGGCACCCACGGTCGCGGGCTCGCCCCAGGGGACGAAGATCGCGCAGAACCAAGCGACGACCAGGACCTGTTTCATGGACATGGCAAGCTTGGCCATGGCGAGCGACGGGCCGGAAAGCTCGGCAAGCGGGCCTTCCTGAAGCTCCTGCTCGGCCTCGGCCTGATCAAACGGCAGCTTGCCGAGTTCCATGTAGCAGGCAATCGCAAAGGCGATGCCGGCAAGGATCACGGCGACCGGCGCGTCGATGGCGCCTGTCATGATGTGCTGACCCATGGTGGCGATGTCGGTGGAACCGCACACCAGGGCGGCGGCAAACAGCGCCAACAGCATGGACGGCTCGATGAGCACGCTCATGAGCAGCTCGCGGACGCCGCCGATACCGGCGTAGGCGTTGGACGAATCCACACCGCAGAGGGCGAAGAAGAAGCGGGCGAGCGCCAGGCTGTACATGATGGTGATGGCGTCACCAAAGACCGGGATGGGGCTTTGTGCCGTAAAGAGCGGCAGGCCCATCGCGAGCATAAAGGCGACGGCGAAGAACAGCGGCGGCATAATGCGCAGCGCAAAGCTCGCGTCCTCGCTCTGGGACTCGGGGCGCGCAAAGAGCTTGGCCAGGTCGCGGTAGTCCTGCATGATGCTGGGGCCGCGACGGTTGTGCATCTTGGCGCGAATCACGCGGCCGAGACCGGAGAAGAAAGGCGCGACGGCCATAACGACCACGCCCTGCAGAACGGCAAGTACGATGTTGTTCATGCTCTCCCCTCCTTAACCCATTTGCACGGCGAGCACGAGGAACACCACGAGTGCCGCGACGATGTAGCAGATATAGATGCTGTAGTTGCCGCCCTCGAGCTTAGTCGCGAGGTCGGCGAGTTTCTCGACACCCTTATGCGGGGCATCGACGAGAACCTTGTCGGGTACGGGCTCCACAGCCTCGGCCACACCGGTGAGCTTCTGGAAGAAGTGCGCGATGGACCAGCAGACGGCCGTGCAGCGGTCGCGCAGCGTGTAGAGCGGCTGCATAAACCAGGACACCTCGGAGGCAAAGGTCGTGGCCACGACGGGCATATGCTCGTTGGGAGCATAACCGCATGCCCACGGCTGGGACTTCTGCACCTTGCCGACGGTCTTGAGCTTGCGATAACCGCAGGCAAGGCCGACGAGCACCACGAGCGCAATGGCGATCGCGGGCGTGGAGGTGGCAGCGCCGGAGTACTGGTTCATGAGCTCCATGCCCTCGGCGGCAAACACGCCACCGTACGGATGCAGCACGGACGCGGCGACATCGACCAGCACGGGCGCGATCACGGGAGCGCCAATGCCCAGCACGACGCAGATGGCCGCGAGCAGGCCCTGCGCAAACACCATGGGGGCGGGAACCTCCTTGGCATTGGCCGCGGCCTCGGAGCGGGGCGCGGAGGCAAAGGAGACGCCATAGGCCTTGACGAAGCACGTGACAGCCAGCGCGCCGGTAATGGCAAGCGCGACGGCAGCGAACACGGCCACGATCATGACGGCCTTGTCACCCTGCATGGCGGCATTAAACAGCGACTGATAGGTAAACCACTCGGACACAAAGCCGTTGAAGGGCGGGATGGCCGAGATGGCAAGCGCGCCAATAAGGAAGCAGATGGCCGTTGCCGGCATACGACGGAACAGGCCGCCCATCTTCTCCATATTGCGGGTACCCGTGGAGTACAGCAGCGCACCGGCGCCCAAGAACAGCTCGCCCTTAAACATCGCGTGGTTAAACGTGTGGTAGAGGGCGGCCATCAGAGCCAGGACGGCGATGCCGACAGAGTCGAGCGCCATGGCGGCCATGGAGGCGCCGACGCCGAGCAGAATGATGCCGATGTTCTCGACGGAGTGATAGG
Source organism: uncultured Collinsella sp. (assembly GCA_937943045.1). Taxonomy (GTDB): domain Bacteria; phylum Actinomycetota; class Coriobacteriia; order Coriobacteriales; family Coriobacteriaceae; genus Collinsella. The sequence continues at coordinate 59,263 of CALEBN010000032.1, forward strand.
CCAGCAGGCGCTTGATGTCATGCTCCTGCAGGGCGAAGGCCACGCCGAGGACCGACGAGATCGCACCGAAGACCATGACCATAAGGCCCCACCAGACCTGAACGCCCGAGGCGGAGAGCAGGTCGAGACCAACCTTGAGGATGCCGAAGATACCGATCTTGATCATGCCGCCGGACATGAGGGCCGACACGTTGGACGGCGCCTCGGGATGTGCCTTGGGCAGCCAGCCGTGCAGCGGGATAATACCGGCCTTGGCGCCAAAGCCAAAGAAGGCGAGCACGAAGCACACGGATGCAACCGCGGGGCTAAACTGCGTGGCGCGGAAATCCGCAAAGGCAAACGAGCCACCGGCGCAGTTGGTCATGGTGAGGAAGCTCGCCATGATGAGCACAAAGCCCACGTGCGCGATCACAAAGTAGAGCCAACCGCCATGGATGGAGTTCTCGTTCTCCTCGATCACGACCAGGAAGTACGAGGTCAGCGACATGAGCTCAAAGGCGACCAGGAACCAAAACACGTTGTCGGCGGTGATGACGAGCATCATGGACGCCACGAAGGTGTTAAAGAAGAAGCCGGCGCGGCCCTTTTTGCCCGGGTACTCATCAAAATAGTTGAGACCGTAGATCGAACCGGCAAACGCGAGCACCGAGATGAGCGCCACGAACAGGCCGGACAGCTGATTGAGCAGCAGCTGGAAATGGGCAAACGGGAAGAACACGATGGTGTCGACCGACGTGACATTGCCCAGCACGGCCTGGATGCCGGCCACAAACGAAAGCACCGCGGCGGCGGCGCCGATAAGGCAGCCGGCGGTCTTGGCGGCGTTATCGGCCTTGATCAGCAGAACCGAGGCGAGCGCACCGATGCACGAGACGGCAAGCGATGCGATAAACAGCGTCATGCTATCCATTGTTTTCGCTCCCTTCTGCTTTCTCGGACAGGCCCTGGGCCACGGCGGTAACGTCGACGGCCGGACCGTTTTCGATCGAGCGTAGGCGCTTGGCCTCGTCGAGCTCGCGATCGGCCGCGCCGCCCATGACGGTCAGCGCCTTGGTGGGGCACGCCGCCACACAATGCGGGCCGTCCGGATCGAAGGCGCACAGATCGCACTTGACGGCGCAGGTGTACTGGCCAGGAGCCCACGTGAGCAGGCTGCTCAGTGACTTAGGATACGAAGGCGTCGGGTCGCACATGCCTGCGACACCGGCGATAGACGTGCCATCGGGATGGATGGCTCCGAAGGGGCACGCGATGGCGCACAGCCTGCACCCGATGCACTCCTGCTCCTTGACGTGGATGCGATCGCCATCGTGCTCGATGGCATTCACCGGGCAAACCTCGGCGCAGGGGGCACCCTCGCAATGGTGGCAGGCAAGGGCGGCCGAAATACCGCCGGTCTTCACGAGCGCCAAACGCGGCGTATCCTGAAGACCCTGCATCCGGTGGGCGTCGGCACAGGCGGACTGGCATGTTCCGCAGCCGATGCACCTCTCCGGGTTGATGTCGATGAAGCGGTTCATCCCCACTTCCTTTCAAAATAACGGGCCGGGCTCCCGAACGTACGGGACGCCCGGCCCAAAAAGCCAACGAGAACGGGACTACACGATTTGGTTCACGTGTGTCTCGTCGTCGAACTTGGCGGCGCCGGGCTCAACATCCTGGGGAGCGGCGGCGTCCACCAGAGCCTGCTTGAGCTCGGTGTACTGACGCTCGACCTCGCCCTCTGCCCAGACCTGGTCGGCAATGGCGTCGACCTGGCAGGCGGAGAACTTGTCCTCGGGCGTATGCGAGACCGGGTCGACCTTGTGCATGGTCAGCTCGTTGCACTTGCCGATCCACCACTGGTAGGTCATATAGACCGTGCCCTTGTTGATACGGTCGCTCACGTCGGCGCGGCTGTATACCTGGCCGCGGCGGCTATGAATCGAGACGATGTCGCCGTTCTTGATGCCGCGCGCCTGGGCGTCCGCGGGATTCATGCGGACAAAGCCGGGCTCGTCGGCAAGCAGCGCCAGCGTCTTGCAGTTGCCGGTCATCGAACGACAGCTGTAGTGGCCGACCTCGCGGACGGTGCACAGGATGAGCGGGTACTCATCGTCGGGAAGCTCGGAGGGCGCCTCCCAGTCGTGCGCCATCAGGTTGGCGCGACCGTCCTTGGTGGTGAACTTGCCACCAGCGAACATGTCGGGCGTACCGTGGTCGTTCACATCGGTGCTCTTGACCGGCCACTGGGCGTAGCCGCCCTCGGGAGCCATCTTCTCGTAGGTCGCGCCCACAAAGTTGGGGCACAGGCTAATGCACTCGTTCCAGATCTGCTCGGTGTTGTCGTAGTGCATGGGGTAGCCCATGCGCGTAGACAGGTCCGCGAAGATCTCCCAGTCGTGACGGCACTCGCCCTTGGGCGGAACGGCCGCGTCAAAGTGCTGGAAGCTACGGTCGGATGCGGTAAAGACACCCTCGTGCTCGCCCCAAGAGGTAGCGGGCAGGATGACGTCGGCGAGCATGGTCGTCTGCGTCATAAAGATGTCCTGGCAAATGAACAGATCCAGCTCGGAGAGCGTCTTGCGCATGCCGGCCGAATCGGGCTCGGTCTGCACCGGGTCCTCGCCGTAGTTGTAGAAACAGTGCACCTTGCCCTCGTCGACCAGGTGGCCCAGGTCGGTGAGCTTGTAGCCCTCCTCGAGCGGGAGCTTTTCCTCGGGCACGCCCCAAGCCTTGGCAAACTTGGCACGCACTGCCGGGTCGGTGACTTTCTGGTAGCCAGGGTACAGGTTGGGCAGCATGCCCATATCGCAGGAGCCCTGGACGTTATTCTGACCGCGCACGGGCGCGAGGCCGGAATTGGGTTTGCCGATCTGGCCGGCAACGCAGGCGATGGAGGCGATGGTGTGCACCGTCTTCAGGTTCTGCTTCTGCTGGCATACGCCCATGCCCCAGCCAATGATGGCAGAGGGCTTCGCCGTGGCGTACATCTCGGCAGCTTGGTGGATCAGCGCGGGCTCGACACCCGTGATGTCCTGTACGGATTCGGGAGTGTAGTTCTTGATGGTCTCCCACCACTCGTCAAAGCCGTTCGTATGCTCGGCGACGAATTCCTTGTCGTAGAGGCCATCGTTGACCAAGCAGTTGGCAAAGGCGTTGAGGAACGCAACGTTGCAACCGTTCTTGATCGGAAGGTAAAGATCGGCGATACGCGCGGTTTCGATATGGCGCGGATCGGCGACGATGATCTTGCAACCCTTTTCTTTGGCTCGCACGATACGCCTTGCGACGATGGGGTGCGAATCGGCAGGGTTATAGCCGAAGAGGAAAATGCAGCCCGCATCCTCCATACCGGGGATGGAGCATGACATGCAACCTGAACCAACCGTGTCCATCAGACCGAGGACAGTAGGGCCGTGTCAAGTACGGGCGCAGTTGTCCACGCTGTGGGTGCCGATGCACGCACGCGTAAACTTCTGCATGACGTAGTTCGCCTCATTGCCGCCGCCTCGCGAAGAGCCGGTGGTCATGACAGCGTTAGGACCATATTCGTCAATTATGGCCTGCATCTTAGATGCGGTGAAATCCAGTGCCTCGTCCCAGCTTACGCGCTCAAGATCCGCGCCCTTAGTGCGGCGGATCATCGGGTGCAGTACGCGAGGAGTCAAGATCTTGGTGTCGTTGATGAAGTCGTAGCCGCTCATGCCCTTAAGGCACAGCTCGCCCTGATTGGTGATGCCGTTGAGCGGTTCGGTACCCACGACCTGGCCGTTTTGGACCAGGAGGTTAAACTGGCAACCGGCGCCGCAGTACGGGCAGATCACTTTATGCTTCTCCATGACACCCTCCTTCCTTTCTCTGCTACCGAATGCTCGGTACTTATTTGACAATCATTGGGCCTGTATGGCCACCCGCCTACGCCTCGTTTTCGATGGTGGCGCGGGCACGCTCGGCAGTCAGTTCTGCCAGGCGCTCCTCGTCTACCAGGGTGAGGCCCTTGGTCGGGCACGCCTCGGCACACGCCGGACCGCCGGGACGGTCCACGCACAGGTCGCACTTGAGCACGAAGCTCTTAGTCTGCGAACCCACGCGAACGTCGCCCATCAAGACGGGGACCTGCGTGGTCGCCACGCTCACGGCGCCAAAGGGGCAGGCCATGACGCAGCTCTTGCAGCCGATGCAGTTGTCCTCGTTGACGCCGATACGATGGTTCTTTGGATCAAAGAACAAGGCGCCCGTGGGGCAGGCCTTGGCGCACGGGGCATCCTCGCAGTGGTGACATGCCACCGGTGCGGAGATCTCGTAGGTGCGCGTTACGCGCAAGCGAGGTGCGGCGATGTTGCCGGGGATATCGTGTGCCTCGATGCACGCCGCCATACAGGTTTGGCACCCAATGCAGCGTGAAGAATCAGCCACGACTCGTTTATTGCCCATGTTGTTCACTCCCTCCTGAATCCCATGCCGGAGAGATCCTGTCAACGTAGCCCCGGACCGCCCGTGGTCCGGCATCGACGTATCGAGTGCATGCGGCGAAACAGGCACTTCGATAGAATTCCTCCAACGATATACAGGTTAAATATACGCAGTTGCAGGGGGCAAACTTGAGCATAGACCCTGCAATACGGGTGTATTGCAGGGGTTTTGGCAGGTTGGAATTATTCTCTAGAGGCTATAAAGGTGAGTGTATTACATGCGTACGCCTCAGAGATTTTTACGCGCTCTCATTTTAGATGTACTACGCTTGTATTCAAGTTAATGGTTATTTACTTGAGCGAAATAAAGTAATCGTTATAAGATGCTCAAGTATCGGCACATGCCGCATTTGACCGACTATATTGCACGCTCATTAAGGGGGCCAGTGATGTCATCGACTCAAAAACGAGCCATCCTGCAGGTGCGCATTCGCGAGGAAGACAAGCAGCATGCCGAACGTCTCTACGACGCCATGGGCACATCGCTCGCCGAGGCTGTCCGTTTATTTGTCGCGCAAAGCATTTTGATGCGCAAGCTCCCCTTTCAGCCGGTCGCCGTGCGCTCAAAGGACGGCACCGCCGCCTATGGATCGCTCAAAGCATATGGTGACCCCAACCGCCGCGCCGAGGAGCGCAATGCCTGGATTGAATACCTTGCCACAGAAAGTGACGATTCGATTTTGGGCCCCGAGGAAGTAGATATCCATGAGTAGCACCATCATCGACGAGACCGTCATCCTGCGCTACCTGCTTGACGACGACGAAGTTCTTTCACCGCGCGCCGCCAAGGTCATCGCCACGCGCACCGCTCGCGTCTACCCCGAAATCATCACGCGCGTCGTGGTCACACTGCGAGACGTCTATAAGGTTCCCCGCGTTGAGATTGCTGCGGCCATGAAAAGGCTGCTCGATGACGTCATGGTCGACGAGCCCACCGTTGTCGCCCTTGCCATCAAACTCTTTGGCAAGACCCATATGGACTTTACCGACTGCCTCCTCGCAGCCCGAACCGCCATCTACAACGATGATGTCGTGAGCTTTGGCAAGCCCATCATCCAAGGCATGATCGACTACCGCCGCAAGCGCCAAACCGCTGCCGACGCCCGCGACCGCGCCGCCGAAGCCCGCAGCCGAAGCACCGACTCCACCATCGACAAGCTCCGCCACCAACCCCGCCACTAGCACCATCCCCCCTAAGTTGCGGTGAAATAGTTCCTGGATTTAGGCTTATTCGAGCTTTTCAGGAACTATTTCACCGCAACTTTCTGTAAGGGTGGTTTTTAGTGCCGCCGAGGGGCACCAATCAACCGTTTGCCGATATGTTTGGCTCTAACTCATGACTCTGACCTGCCCCGTCAAGCTTTTGGTCAGTTCATGGCAAGGTCTGGCGGACCAAATATGGGTTAGCGTAGTGTCATTCACTCCACCTCGAGACCATAGGGTCGAAAATGAGTCATGATAAACGCTGTTCCAAACCGCAAGTAGAGCTGTTCTTCCGGTTATTCGAGGCCCATCATGGCGGGCACCTGTTTGTGGCTACCAAAAAATGGGATGAACGCTGTGCCTACGCGCTCATGCAAAAAGAGATGATTATTCGACTCTACAACCATGTCTACGCTGATTCCGCGTATTGGAATGACCTCGGCGTCGAAGATCGCATCTTTCAATTGGCATCCGCTATTGCGGTCGTTGAACCGGATGCCGTGTTTTGTGGAGCAACGGCGGCACTGCTCTATGGCATCGGTTCTGCATATTCGCTTCTCGACAAGGTGCAAGTGCTGCTGCCGCGTTCCACCAGACGCGATATGTACGAATTCGTTGAATACCGACGCTGGCGGCCGGGCGACGTATGGCAGCTCGGCCCGTTTACGTTAACGGATCCATATCGCACGGTGGTCGACATCGCCCGAACGAACGCTTTCCGATATGCACTAGGCTATGTCGACGGGTTGGCTCGTGAGTACGGTGTCGAGCGTGAAGAATTGCGTGCATATGCACAAGCGAACTGCCGCGGACTGCATGGCATCGCACGCGCATTTGACGTTTTTGAACATATGGATGGCAGATCGGATAACGGTGGAGAATCCGAAGCACGGGCGGCAATGATTCTGGCGGGAGTTGCCACACCCGAACTTCAGGTTGAAATCACTCGACCGGGAAACGCCGGCTATTATTTGGCAGATTACGGCTGGCAGATGCCCAACGGCTCTTGGATGTTGGCTGAGCTGCATGGACTAGGCAAGTTTGAGGACGATGCCCAAAATGATCCGGAACATACTGCGGCAAAAACCTATCGAGCTGCCCTCGTGCGCGACGCGAACATGCGTGCCATGGGCCACAACGTCATTCATTTCAAGCTCTCAGACACCTACGATGTCAAAGCGTTCGGCTCCATGATGCGCGGCTACGGTATACCAACCACAAAACCCTACGCAGACTCCTGACCGGCCGTCCTCATCTTCTCGACAACAGAACCCATCATCGACCCAGCCCGCTCGGCCCCACCTAAGTTGCGGTGAAATAGTTCCTGGATAACAGCTTTTGCGGCTAATCCAGGAACTATTTCACCGCAACTTAGAAGGGGATGTGGGGTCCCGACATGTATATGAAAATGGCTCTGGTTCCAAAAGGAATCAGAGCCATTCATCTATCTTATGGAGCGGGCGACGGGAATCGAACCCGCGTCATCAGCTTGGAAGGCTGGGGTTCTACCATTGAACTACGCCCGCAAGATATGGTCGGGACGACAGGATTTGAACCTGCGACATC
>CALEBN010000033.1 GCA_937943045.1 uncultured Collinsella sp.
GCATGGCGAGCACGCAACCATTTGTCTCGTCGCTCGGATAGCGACGGCTCCAAGCGCTTTTAGGAATGGCCCCGAACATGGCGCCTCCGTCGGCGTAGAAGTAGCCGGTATCGATGATTTGTAGTTTCATGGTTTCTGCATTCTTTCTTTGGGGGAGTAAAGGTATGGTTTTTATCATACTCAATAGTATAATAAATGTGAAAATGACTGGTTTAAACGTTGGTTTAGACTAGTCATTTTGATGGATGGGATAGTGCATTTGACACAATTTTAATATTGGATGTAATGTGTTGATTATAAGTCTTATTACTAATAGAATCGAAAAATGATTTAAATGAATGTTGCTTAATTTAAATTAATGGTTAACTTCGCGGACGACTAGTCTAAACGAACGTTTTAGCTAGTCATTTTTATTAGGGACTGCGCTCAGAGATAGCAGAAAGTAGGTTTTTGGTGTTTGAATATTGTTAATCTCAATTAATTATAACCATTTAATAATAAAGATGGAAAAATGTAGTAAGAAGAGCAAGCAATTGTGTTTAAGCTTGTTCAAACCAAGTGTTATGATGCTTACCACGGGATTCCTATGTATGGCCTCCTTTCAAGGATTGGCGGCTGTGGAACCCTCGCACAACTACGGACCGAATGTTGAATCGGTCATGCAAAATGGTAAGACTATTACGGTTAAGGTTTCAGATTCAATGGGTGAGTTGATCGGCGCGAACGTGTTGGTCAAGGGAACTACTATCGGTAACGTAACCGACATGAACGGCTCGGTTACGTTGCAAGATGTGCCCGCAAACGCTGTTTTGGAAATCTCTTATATCGGTTACACGACCAAGGAAGTCCCGGTTGGCAGTCAAAGTGTTATAAATGTTACGTTGTCGGAAGATTCCCAGGCTCTTGAAGAGGTCGTGGTCGTAGGTTACGGTACGATGGAGAAGAAGCAAGTGACCAGCTCCGTTACCTCATTGTCTGCCGGCGATATGATGAAGGGTGTGGGTGGTGCCGATATCACCAGCTCTTTGCAAGGTAAGATCAGCGGTTTGATCTTGCAAAATAATGGTAGTGCCAATGGTACGACCACGATCCAGTTGCGTGGTTTGACCTCTATCAACTCTGGTAAGGCTCCATTGATCGTTGTCGATGGTTTCCCGGGAGGTGATATTCGTGCCTTGAACCAAGACGATATCAAATCTATCGATGTGCTGAAAGATGCTTCCGCTGGTGCGATCTATGGTACACGTGCTGCTTCGGGTGTGATCTTGATCACAACGAAGAGTGGTTCTAACACGAATGGTAAAGTAAAATTGAATTATAGTACTGAGCTTTCGAAGAAACAAAACTATGGCCGTCCGGATATGATGACCGCCGATGAATATCGCAATCGTACGGACGTGAATATCACTGATTACGGGCAGAACGCTGATTGGTGGGACGCTCTTTTGCAGAAGGATAACTTCTCGCAAAAACATCACCTCTCTTTGGAGCTAGGTACCGAGAACGCACAAGTGTACACCTCTTTCTTCTATGAGACCAACGAAGGCATCACGATTAAGGATAACCGTAAGGACTATGGTGGACGCTTGAATGCAAACTTTAAGCTGTTCGATGGTTGGTTAGAGATCCGTCCGATCGTGGATTATCGTCAGACTGCTCGTACTTCCGATGGATCGGATGAGGATAAGAAGGCAAACTTCAAGCAGGCGTTGTATAATAACCCGACTCGTTCGCCATTTGACCCGGAAAGCCCGACAGGCTATAATGTGTGGACTGGCGAGACATTGGACTATAATATCGTAGCCGACCGTATGTTGACCGACTATGAGGGATTGGACAAGTGGTTCAAGCCTGAGGTTACAATGAAGTTGAACATCAAGCCCATTGAGGGATTGAGCTATTCTCAGACATTGGGTTACGAGAACCGTCAGTGGGAGCTCCACCAGTTCCGCTCTCGTTACCACCGCGATGAGGTGACAAACAACCGTGGCGGTTGGGCTAAACTTGAGTTCTCAAAGACTGAGCACCTTACATCTGAGGGTTACTTCACATATCTGAAGGAGTTCAAGGGTGGCCATAGCTTGAATGCCGTTGCTGGTTACTCTTATTTCGAGAAGAATGGAGAGAATTTCAATGCTGAGAACTATGACTTCGGTGTTGAGGGACTGAAATATTGGGACTTAGGTGCGGGTTCATATCTGACAGATGGTAAGGCTGCCATGGGATCAGGTAAGAATATCACAGAGCGCCTGTTTGCATTGTATGCTCGTGCCAACTACTCTTACAATGACAAATATATGGTTTCTGCCACAATCCGTCATGAGGGATCATCAAAGTTTGCCGCCGAGAACCGTTGGGGTAACTTCTGGGCGTTGTCCGGAGGTTGGCGTGTATCTGCCGAGGAGTTCATGAAGGAGTTTGACTGGGTGAGCGACTTGAAGGTTCGTTTTGGTTATGGTGTTACAGGTAATAACGACTTCGATGCTTCCTATATGGCTAATACGTTGAGCCGCGACCAATACTGGATGCTTCCTAGCGGAAGCTGGGCTTATGTCTATGGTCCGAGCTCTAACGTGAATCCTTATTTGGGATGGGAGGAGAAGAAGGAGTGGAATATCGGTGTGGACTACTCATTCTTTGGCAACCGTATGTATGGTAAGTTCGATTACTATCGTCGTAAGATCGATGGTATGATCTACGAGGTGAATGTTCCACAGCCACCGTATCCAAATGGCAAGCAATGGCAGAATATTGGCGAGATGGAGAGTAAAGGATGGGAGTTCGAGGTTGGTGGTGACATCATCCAGAATAAGGACTTCACTTGGACTTCCAGCTTGAATATGAGCCATAACTCGGGTAAGATCCTTACGATGTATGGCAACAATTCACGTATGGATGGTAACGCTATGGATGAACCGGGATGGCCGGGCGATGCCGCTCGTATTGAAGAGGGGGCAGAGATCGGTGCGTTCCATATGTGGAAATTCGCTGGA
>CALEBN010000034.1 GCA_937943045.1 uncultured Collinsella sp.
CGCCGTCGCCGGCCAGTCTAGGGCCGTGCGACGCGAACGGGGAGGCCCGCGCCGTCAATCGGCACGGAACCTCCCCGTTCATCAAGCGGTCGGACAGCCGCGGATCAGCCCGTGTTCCGCAGGCCGGCGGCGACACCCGAGCAGGAGTGTCACAAAGCCCCTGCCGCTCTGGGTACCCAGGTGGCGGTTTATGAGGACAGCATCGGTCAACTCATCCTGCAATGGCTCCGCAAACCTACGTACTGGTCGGAAGGTAGTTCCGGCACGCAGGCACTATGGCATGCATACACACCGGAGCCGGTTACTCCCAGCGAATTGGCCTTGTCGCGTCAGGCATGCGGTGTCGCATGTGATGCACAGCCTGTCATCAAAGGCACGCTGCCCAATCGGGACATCGCCCATATGGCTGCCACATCCTTGGGATACTTGACATGGGGCGTTACGAACGATCCAATGGACTATGGTCTCGGTGATCTGGGCGGATGGGCTCTGGATTTGCTGCAGATTTGGGGAAGCTACCTGGCGAATACCCCGAAAGAGGACCTGGCGTCATGGCTGCACGCTCATCTCGGCGAGCAAGACGCTCGTATGGGATTCAGTTACAGCGATGTTCTCGCGGACTGTGATGCATGGTTGCTGGCGCGGTCCATGCAGAGCAATTCTTCCGAAAGGTCTTTGTCCACCGCTATGCGGGACATGTTCGCGCAAAGCGAGACGAATCGAATTAAACGGTTCTATCAGTCCCGGTTCAAGGGAAGTGCGGACAACCTGGTCATCGCATTTCGAAAGCTTGTTGATGGAATCGATCTTGGAATATTCGATAACGTATCCGGAAGTAAAAAAGCACTGCTCATTGCGTCACATGCAGACCGACTCCCGAGTCAAGCGGAGGCTGGTATATTGGCATTATCCTATGCTGAATCTCTTGAAAATCCGAACCGTTAATCAATCATGATTGTGATCGCATTGCGTGGAATGATTCAGCCATTCCACGCAATGCGCCTCTGGTAAAACGTCATAGAGTCATTAGAGCGGAAAGTAGCGTTATCACAAGAACGGGAAAGACCATGACCAGCACGAGAAACGATATGATTCCCACAAGGACATGCGAGGCGGAAGAGGAATGATCACGAAGTTCCGGATATACAGATCGCATATATGAACGCACGCCAAAGATGACAAGCGCCGCAATCCAGCAGACTACCCCCATAATCAATACTAAGGTAAGTCTACGTACATACTCAGTTGCCGTAGTTAAATTCATGCACGAAGAGGAAGAGAACGTTAAGACTCTGCAGATTATAGTATCATCATCGCCATTGGCGCCCCATTCCGCCCACAAAATAAGTGCTGGTGAAAGCAGCAGTAATCCCAGCCACCATAGCACGCGTCTGGCCTTGCCCAAAGCCACATAGCATCTACTCGCCTTAAGGAATTTGGTAGCTGCTTTCGGTGCCAAAGCATATTTCTTGCCGGAAAAATTTTCTGACGTATCTTCCAGGCCATGTTTTTTCCCAATGTCATCGATCATAGCCGGATTCGCTTTGCAAATGTGGCGTTCGTTTCCGGCATCGCCCTCCGCCTTGATGCCGTCCGTTGGCCCGGTGCTCCCGCGCTCATTCGATGGCTTGTCCATGTCCCCTCCGATCATCCGAGTCTGTCACTCGGCCAGCGCGCCCGTTCTATGCGCGCCGTCGCCGGCCAGTCTAGGGCCGTGCGACGCGAACGGGGAGGCCCGCGCCGTTTATCGGCACGGAACCTCCCCGCTCGCTTTTCCCGATCGGTCGGCCGGGAATCAGCCCGTGTTCTGCAGGCCCGCGGCGACGCCGGAGACGGTGCACAGGATGAGGTAGATGAACCCTGCCTGCTGGCTTTGCGAGAGCTCTTCCTTGTCCACCTTCTTGCGCAGCGACTTGAGCGCCAGCACCTGAGTGACGGACAGCGCGTCCACGTATGGGGAGCGGATGCGGATGGCCTGGCCGAGCACGTGACGGTGCTGCAGCGGCCACTTGTCGCCCACGATGGCCAGAACCCACTTGCGGGTGAGCTCCATCTCGTTGAGCACCTTCTCATTGAGGTCCTCGCGGTCGCCGAGGGCAAGGTACATCCTGGCGATGCGCTCATCCGTCTTGGCGATGGACATCTCGATGTTGTCGATGAACGTGGAGAACAGCGGCCATTCCTCGTAAGCCTGACGCATGGTCTCCAGATCGCCGAACTTCTCGCATGCGGTGCCGAGACCGTACCAGGCGGCCAGGTTGATGCGGGCCTGGGCCCAGGAGAAGATCCACGGAATCGTACGCAGGTCGTCGAGCGACTTGGCGCCGAGGCCACGCTTGGCCGGGCGGGAGCCGATCGGCAGCAGGCCGATTTCGGTCAGCG
>CALEBN010000035.1 GCA_937943045.1 uncultured Collinsella sp.
CTTGATGATCTTGCGCAGCGACTCCATGATGTCGGAACGCACCTTGCGATAGACCTTGGCCTCGTTGTTGATCTTGGCCACGTAGTTGTCGGCGCCAACATGGATCACGCGGGCGCGCAGCAGGCCCGAGTCGATAAAGCTGCCACTCATGAGCTCGGAGCCTGGCTGCTTTTTGATGAGATCGCTCTCGCCCGTCAGCAGGCTCTCGTTAACGAGTGCCTCACCCGACACCACCACGGCGTCGGCCGGAATCTGGTCACCGCGCCCCAGGCGAATGATGTCGTCGAGCACGATCTGGTCCAGGTCGAGCTCCACCTCGGCACCGTCGCGCACCGCAATGGCCTTCTTAGAGGTCAGCAGTGTGAGCTTATCGACCATCTTCTTGGAGCGCATGGACTGGATGACGCCGATAGCGGTATTCAAAAACACCACGAACAGGAACGTCAGGTTCTTAAACGAACCGGTCAGCAACACCAAAATCGCCAAGACCGCGTTGATAAGGTTGAACAGCGTGCAGAGGTTTTCGATGATGAGCTCACGGACCGATTTGGTTTTAAACTCCATGTTGCGGTTGATCTTACCGGCGGCGATGCGCTCCTCGACCTCGGCGGTCGAAAGTCCACGCTCGATATCCGTTACTGCCATACCACGTCCCATCACGTCGCGTCGGTATAAGAAGACCGCCCGGACCATGCGAGGTTCGGACGGTCTTACGTTCGATGGTGCCCCATGTTGGATTCGAACCAACGGCCTTCTGCTCCGGAGGCAGACGCTCTAATCCCCTGAGCTAATAGGGCGAACGGTTGGCATTATACCCAAGTGCGCCACGGGCTAACAAAAGAATAGAAAAAGCTTTGCAATTACGTGGGAGACACGGCGCAAAGGCTCACTTTAGAACGCAAAAGTGAAACAATTAGTATAAACTCACATGCACCATATATACACGGCTCGCGATGCGGGCCGTTTTTGCAAAAGTTATCCATCGAGGTGAGAGGCACACCATGATTGCAATTTTAAAGCAGAGCGCCAGCGACGAGGCCGTCGGTCATATCGTCAGCTGGATTGAGAAGAAGGGTCTCAAGACCGACGTCTCGCGCGGCGAGAACGAGACCATCATCGGCCTGGTGGGCGATACGACCAAGATCGACCCGTTCCTGCTCGAGTCCATGGATGTCGTCGAGCGCGTGCAGCGCGTCTCCGAGCCTTTTAAGCGTGCCAACCGCAAGTTCCACCCCGAGGACTCCGTCATCGACTGCGGCCACGGCGTCAAGATCGGCGGCGATCAGTTCCAGGTCATCGCCGGCCCCTGCTCCGTCGAGGGCGAGAACCTCATCCGCATCGCACGCCGCGTAAAGGCCGCCGGCGCCACGATGTTGCGCGGTGGCGCCTACAAGCCCCGCACCTCCCCTTACGCCTACCAGGGCATGGGCCCCGCCGGCCTGGACCTGCTATGCGAGGCATCCGCCGAGCTCGACATGCCGATCGTCACCGAGATCATGGACCCGCGCGACGTGCAGGTTTTCTTGGATAAAAAGATCGACGTCATGCAGATCGGCGCGCGCAACGCGCAAAACTTCCCCCTGCTCAAGGAGGTCGGCAAGACCAGGACCCCGGTCCTGCTCAAGCGCGGCATGTCCGGCACGATTGACGAGCTGCTCATGGCTGCCGAGTACATCATGAGCGAGGGCAACGACAACGTTATCCTGTGCGAACGCGGTATCCGCACCTTCGAGACCCGCACCCGCAACACCTTCGACCTTAACGCCGTGCCGGTGCTGCACCATCTGTCGCACCTGCCTGTTGTCGCCGACCCCAGCCACGCCACCGGCTACACCCGCTACGTTGAGCCCATGGCGCTCGCGGCGACCGCCTGCGGCGCCAACGGTCTGGAGATCGAAGTCCACGACGAGCCCAGCCGCGCATGGTCCGACGGCGCCCAGGCCCTCACCCCCGACCAGTTCGACGACACCATGCGCCGCATCCGCGCCATCCGCAAGGTCGTCTGCCAAGAGACCATGGAGTAGCCCATGGGTACGGTGAGAAACGCACGAGTCAACCAGGGCGGCCCCAAGTGCGCCGGCATCGTCGGCTTGGGCCTCATCGGCGGCAGCTTTGCCCGCGGCTATGCGCAGGCGGGCGTTCGCGTGCTTGCCTGGGACCCCGACGATGACGTGATGACGGCCGCCAGCATGGGCACCGTTGCCGGCGAGCTCAACGACGAGACACTCGGTGAGTGCGACATCATCGTCCTGGCATGCTATCCCGAGGCATGCATCGAGTGGCTCGAGGCACACGCCCAGGCGCTCGCCGACGCCACCGACACCGAGGCCATCATGGGCCCCGTGGTGATCGACACCGTGGGTGTGAAGGGCATCGTGTGTGAGCGGGCCTTTGAGCTCGCACAAGAGCACGGCTTTTACTTTGTGGGCGCACACCCCATGGCGGGCACCCAGTTCTCGGGCTACGCTCATTCCAGCGCCGACCTGTTCCAGGGCGCACCGCTCGTGCTCGTTCCGCCCGCGGTAGACGATGCTCTTAAGCTGGAGCTCTTGGGCCAGGTGCGCGAGATGGTGCGTCCCTTGGGGTTTGGCAAGTTCAGCGTGACAACCGCCACCGAGCACGACCGCGTGATCGCCTTTACGAGCCAGCTCGCGCACGTGGTGTCCAACGCCTACGTAAAAAGTCCCACCGCCCAGGTCCACCACGGCTTTTCTGCCGGCAGCTACCGCGACCTCACGCGCGTGGCACACCTCAACCCGCAGATGTGGTCCGAGCTCATGATCGACGACGCCGACGCGCTTGCCTTCGAGATCGACCACCTGATCGACTCGCTCGGCGCCTACAGCCGCGCGCTCAAGGACCGTGACCAGCGCTATCTGGAGAATCTCCTGGCCGAGGGCGATCGCATCAAGCGTGCACTCGACGACGAGAGCGCTCACTAGACCACCCATCACGCCAGGTCGAAAGGACCATAGCTTATGGCGATTACCATCGATATCGACACCGCACGCCCCTACCAGGTACACGTGGGCACTTTCTTGCTGGAGCAGGCTGGGCCGCTCATTCGCGCCACCGCCGGAGGCACTCGCGCCGTCATCGTGACGGACACCAACGTAGGCCCCCTCTACCAGATGCCCGTCAAGCAGAGCCTGGAGGCATCGGGCTATGAGGTAAGCATCTGTACCTTCGAGGCCGGCGAGGCACACAAGCGCGCCGAGACCTACGTTGCCATTTTGGAGTTTGTGGCCGAGCATGAGCTTTCGCGCTCCGACGTGATCGTGGCGCTCGGCGGCGGCGTCGTGGGCGACGTGGCCGGCTTTGCGGCAGCCACCTACATGCGCGGCTGCAAGTTTGTGCAGATCCCTACGAGTCTGCTCGCCATGGTTGATTCGTCAGTGGGCGGCAAGACGGCCATCGACCTGGCCGCCGGCAAAAATCTCGCCGGAGCCTTTTGGCAACCGAGCGTGGTCATCGCCGATGTGGGATGCCTTGCCACCCTCGCGCCCGAGCAGTTCGCCGACGGCTGCGGCGAGGTCGTCAAGCACGCCGTGATTGCCGATCCGGAGCTTTTCGCCGAACTGGAGAAAACCCCGCTCACGCTAGAGCTGCTCAACCAGGACGTGGCCCGCGTGGCGCTCATAATCGCCCGCAATATCGACATTAAGCGCGCCGTGGTCGTTGCCGACGAACGCGAGACCAACCAGCGCAAGCTCCTCAACTTTGGACACAGCGCCGGACATGCCGTCGAGGCCTGCGAGCACTTTGAGCTGGGACACGGCAACTGCGTGTCGATCGGCATGGGCATCATCACGCGTGCCGCAGCCCTGCACGGCATTTGCGATGCCGAGCTGCCCGGTCGCATCGAGGAGCTCTGCGCCCGCCACGGCCTCAAGACCCGCTGCGACCTAGATGCCGATGCCGTCTTTGCCGAGGCGCTCCACGATAAAAAGCGCGCGGGCGACACCATCGATCTGGTGATTCCGCACGACATTGGCCGTTGCAGCATCGACCGCACGCCGCTTTCCACCTTCCATGATTTAATTGCCGAGGGCCTCGGCCAGAAGGGAGACGCATCCGTATGCTAGCCCGCATCACCCCCTCCCCGCTCAAGGGCACCGTTCCCGCCATCGCGTCCAAGTCGATGGCGCACCGCCTCATCATCTGCGCTGCCCTTGCCAACGGCGAGACGCACGTCACTTGCAACACCACCTGCGCCGATATTGAGGCCACGGTGCGCTGCCTCACGTCGCTGGGCGCCCGCATCGAGACCGTCGAGGATGGCTTCCAAGTCCATCCCACCATGAAGAGTATTGAGTTTGGCCTGCTCAAGGCACTTGCCGGCGGCACGCTCGACTGTGGCGAAAGCGGCTCTACGCTCCGCTTTATGCTGCCCGTCGCCTGCGCGCTGGGGGCTGAGGCAACCTTTGTGGGACAGGGCCGTCTGGGCGCCCGCCCGCTCTCCCCCCTTTCCGACGAGATCATTGCCGCCGGCTGCGATCTGCAGGGTCTGGGCGGTTTTCCGCTCAAGACAAGCGGCCGCATGCGCCCGGGCACCTTTATCCTGCCGGGCAACGTGAGCTCGCAGTACATCTCCGGCCTGCTGCTGGCAGCCCCGCTGCTGGCCCAGCCCTCCTGCGTGCAGGTGACCGGCCTAATCGAGAGCCGCCCCTATATCAACCTGACCATCCAGGCCATGAAGGCCTTCGGCGTCGAGGTCAACGTCGAGCGCATCCCCGCCAAGGACGGCCAACCCGAGATCACGAACTTCCGCGTGAGCAGTGGCTCGTACCGCACGCCTGGCAACGTGGCTATCGAGGGCGACTGGTCCAACGCCGCCTTTTGGCTGTGCGCCGGCGCCATCGGCTCCGACCCCATCACCGTCGAGGGTGTGTCGCTTAGCTCGGCCCAGGGTGATCGCAACGTACTTGCCGCGCTCTCGCGCTTTGGCGCCCGCATCGTCCGCTCCACCAACGCCGCCACCGTGCAGTCCGACAAGCTCGCCGGCTTTGAGATGAGCGCGCACGACATCCCCGACCTGGTGCCCGTTATCTCTGCCGTGGCGTCGTTGGCGCAAGGCCGCACGTTCATCCGCGGTTGCGCCCGCCTGCGCATCAAGGAATCCGACCGCCTAGCCACCACAACCCATGAGCTCACCGCACTGGGCGCGCAGGTGCGCATTGCCGGCGACGACCTCATCATCAAGGGTGTCGACGCCTTTACCGGCGGCGAGGTCGATTCGCACAACGACCACCGCATCGCCATGATGGCCGCCATCGCCGCGAGCCGTGCTACCGGCGAGGTAGTAATCCACGGCGCTGAGGCCGTCAACAAGTCCTATCCCGATTTCTTTGACCACTACCGCCTGCTGGGCGGCAAGGTCACGCTCGAGGAGGAGTAGCATGTCCTCGACCTTTGGCAACGTTTTGCACTTAAGCATCTTCGGCCAGTCGCACTCCCCCGCCATCGGCTGCTCGCTCGACGGTGTCCCCGCGGGCATCGCTGTGGACCAGGAGAAGCTGCAGGCCTTTTTGGACCGTCGTGCCCCCGGTCGCGACGAGACCGCAACCAAGCGCCGCGAGGCCGACGCCGCGCATATCATCGCCGGTGTGGTCGATGGACACACCACCGGCGCACCCATCGCCGCGATTATCGAGAACACCAACACGCGCTCCAAGGACTATTCCGAACTGCGCCGCAAGCCCCGTCCGGGACATGCCGATTACCCGGCGCGTGTGAAGTACCACAACATGCACGATGTCGCCGGCGGCGGGCACTTCTCCGGCCGCCTGACGGCCCCCCTGTGCATCGCCGGCGGTATTGCGCTGCAGACACTCGAGGCCCGTGGCATCAAGGTCATGGCGCACGTCGCGCAGATCGGTGGCATCTCCGACCTGCCCATGGACGACATGGTCTATCGCGAGGCCGATCGCAAGGCGATCCTTACGAACGACCTGCCCTGCATCGACGCAGCCGCTGCCGGTCGCATGCGCGAGGAAATTCTGGCCGCGCGCGACGAACTCGACAGCATCGGCGGCATTGTGGAGTGCGGCATCTACGGGCTTCCCGCGGGCATCGGTGACCCCATGTTCGATGGCATCGAAAACCGCATCGCGCAAATCGCCTTTGGTATTCCCGCCGTAAAGGGCGTGGAGTTTGGCATGGGCTTTGCGGTGGCAGCAATGCGCGGCAGCGAGAACAACGATCCGTACCGCGTAGATGCCGAGACCGGCGAGATTGCAGTCGAGTCCAATAACGCCGGCGGCATCCTGGGCGGCATCTCCACCGGCGCACCCGTCATGTGGCGTATGGCCGTGAAGCCGACGCCCTCTATCGGTCGCGAGCAGCAGACCGTGGACATGGACGCCATGGAAAACGCCGAGCTCTCGGTCCACGGCCGTCACGATCCCTGCATCGTCCCGCGCGCCGTCCCCGTAGCCGAGGCAGCCGCCGCCCTCGCGATTTGGGACGCCCTCCTCGAGGACGCCGCCCAACTCTAAAAATCTCCGGGGGCCAACTCCGGCCCCCACGCCCACCCAGTGATTTTTCTGGGACGGGGATTAAAAAATCATTAGGTACACAATGATTTTTTAATCCCCGTCCCAGAAAAATCACCAACACGTGAAAGGGGCCTCCATGGACCTTGCCGATATTCGCCAGGCCATCGATGGCATCGACACCACGCTGCTCAACAGCTTTGTCGAGCGCATGGACATTGCCACCGAAGTCGCCAAATCCAAGATCGAGATGGGTAAGGCCGTCTTCGACCCCGCCCGCGAGCGCTCCAAGCTCAACAACCTCGCCAGCCGCGCACCCGAGCGCTACGAGGCCCAGACCATCACACTGTTCCGCCTCCTCATGAGCATGAGCAAGGCCGAGCAGCAGCGCTACATCAATGAGCTCAAGGGCACCACGGTGTCGCAAAAAGCCCGCGCCACGGCCGCAGCCTTTGACACGCCCTTCCCCCAGACGGCCACCGTCGCCTGCCAGGGCGTTGAGGGCGCCTACAGCCAGATCGCCGCATGCAAGCTCTTCGACGTGCCCGATATTGCCTTCTTTGATACCTTCGAGGGCGTCATGCGCGCCGTGCGCGACGGCTTCTGCGAGTTTGGCGTGTTGCCAATCGAAAACTCCACCGCCGGCTCGGTCAACGCCGTCTACGACCTGCTCGCACAGTTCGACTTCCATATCGTGCGCTCGCTGCGCCTCAAGATCGATCACAACCTGCTCGTCAAACCCGGCACCAAGCTCGCCGACGTGCGCGAGGTCTACAGCCACGGCCAAGCCATTGCCCAGTGCGCCGGCTTTATCGAGGGCCACGGCCTGCATGCCACCAAGTACCCCAACACCGCCATGTCGGCCGAGATGGTCGCCAACTCCGAACGCACCGACGTCGCCGCCATCGCCTCGCGCAGCTGTGCGGCGCTCTACGGCTTGGAGGTGCTGAAGCCCAACATCCAGGACTCGGACAACAACTACACGCGCTTTGTCGTCATCAGCCGCGAGCCGCGCGTCTATCCCGGTGCCAACCGCACCTCGCTCATGATCACCACGGCCAATGAGCCGGGCGCCCTCTACCGCGTGCTCGAGCGATTCTACGCGCTCAACATCAACCTCATCAAGCTCGAGAGCCGCCCCATCCCTGGGCACGACTTTGAGTTTATGTTCTACTTTGACCTGGACTGCCCCTTTGGCAGCAAGGCCCTCGACGACTTACTCGATTCCATCGACGACGTGTGCGAGAGCTTCACCTACTTTGGCAGCTACACGGAGGTGCTCTAGATGACCGATACCGCCGCAACCCGCCCCTACGGCGTGCTGGGCCGCGTGCTGGGCCACAGCTACACCCCGACCATCTACAAGGAGCTCGCAGGCCTGGAGTATGTGCGATTTGAGCGCGAGCCCGAGGACCTCCAGGCCTTTATGACCGGCGACGAATGGGAGGGCACCAACGTGACCATCCCCTACAAGCGCGCCGTTATGGAATACCTGGACGAGCTGAGCCCGCTGGCCGAGCGCATGGGCAACGTCAACACTATCACGCGCCTGCCCGACGGCCGCCTGCGCGGCGACAACACTGACTATTTCGGTTTTCAGTGCCTGGTCGAGGAGCTGGGCGTTGAGGTTGCCGGTCAGAAGGCCCTCGTGCTCGGCGCCACCGGCGGCGCAGGCACCACGGCCAGTATGGTGCTCGGAGATCTGGGGGCCATAGTCGTACCCGTGGGTCGCACAAGCGAGGTCAACTACAGCAACATCGCGCAGCAATTCGATGCCGCGCTGCTCGTCAACTGCACGCCCGCCGGCATGTTCCCCCACTGCCCCGACGCTCCCTGCACGCTCGAAGGACTCGATGCGCTCGAGGGCGTCATCGACATTGTCTACAACCCCGCCCGTACGGGTCTGATGCTCGAGGCCGAGCGCCGAGGCATCCCCTGCATCGGCGGCCTGCTCATGCTTGTGGCACAAGCAGCACAAGCTGTCGAGCGCTACACCGGTCAGATTACACCGCGTGAGCGCATCCTGGATGTGACGGAGCGCCTGTCCCACCGCGAGCAGAACATCGCACTGATCGGCATGCCGGGCTCGGGCAAAACCCGCGTGGGCGAGCAGATCGCCCAGCTCACGGGTCGCGAGCACATCGACTTGGACGCCGCGCTTGAGAAGCGTCTGGGCATACCCTGCGCCGACTATATCATCGAGCGCGGCGAGGCGGCCTTCCGCGAGCAGGAGACGGCGGCGCTGGCCGACATCTCCAAGCGCAGCGGCCTGGTGCTTTCCACGGGCGGCGGCATGGTCACACGCGACGAGAACTACCCGCTGCTGCACCAGAACAGCCAGATCGTGATGCTCAACCGCAAGCTCGACGAACTCGCCCATAAGGGTCGCCCCATCACCGCCCGCGATGGCATCGATAAGCTCGCCGAGCAGCGCATGCCGCGCTACCGCGCCTGGGCCGACTACATCATCGACTCACGCGACTGCGCCGCCAACACCGCCCGCGCCGTCCTCGACACCCTCCCACCCGCTCTCTAACCAAAACCACCACAAAGGGGACAGGCACCTTTGTGGTGGTTTTTCATTCCGCCTCGCCAAATCGACCTACTGCAAAGGAAACAACCATGAAAGCACTCGTCATCAACGGCCCCAACCTTAACATGCTCGGCATTCGCGAGCCGGGCATCTACGGCAGCGACAACTACGACCGCCTGGTCCAGATTTGCCAGGAGGCGGGTGCCGCACAGGGTTTTGGCGAGGTCGAAGTCTTCCAGTCCAACCATGAGGGCAGCATCGTCGACAAGATCCAGGAGGCCTACGGCAAGGTCGACGGCATCGTCATCAACCCGGCCGCCTACACGCACACGAGCGTGGCCATCCTCGACGCCCTCAAGGCCGTCGCCATCCCCGCCGTTGAGGTCCATATCAGCGCCGTCGAAACGCGTGAGGACTTCCGCCAGGTGAGCTACGCCCGCCTGGCCTGCTTCGCCACCATCACCGGCGAGGGCCTGCAGGGCTACGCCCACGCGCTGGAGCTGCTGAAAGAGCATCTGCTACACTAATCTATGGGGCAAATGAGTCAATGGCGTTTGTCCCGAATCATTTGTAACTGTCCAATCGACATACAAAGGAGCATATCCATGTCCCAGTACGATTACCTCGTCGTCGGCGCCGGTCTTTCGGGCGCCGTCTTTGCCAATGCCGCCAAGAGCGCCGGCAAGTCAGTCCTGGTCATCGATCGGCGCGACCACATCGCCGGCAACATCTACACCGAGGACGTCGAGGGCATCCAAGTCCACCGCTACGGCGCACATATCTTCCACACCTCTATGAAGGACGTCTGGGACTACGTCAACCGCTTCGCCGAGTTCAACAACTACGTTAACTCGCCGGTCGCCAACTTCCACGGCAACATGTACAACATGCCCTTCAACATGAACACCTTCGCCAAGATGTGGCCGGGCGTCGTCACGCCGGCAGACGCCAAGGCCAAGATCGCCGAGCAGGTGGCCGCCGAGAAAATCGGCGAGCCGCAGAACCTCGAGGAGCAGGCGCTGTCGCTCGTCGGCCGCGACATCTTCGAGACGCTCGTGAAGGGCTACACCGAGAAGCAGTGGGGCCGTGATTGCAAGGACCTGCCCGCGAGCATCATCAAGCGCCTCCCCTGCCGCTTTACCTACGACAACAACTACTTCAACGACCGCTACCAGGGCATCCCCATGGGCGGCTACACCAAAATGGTCGCCAACATGCTCGAGGGGATCGAGGTGCGCTGCGGCGTGGAGTACAAGGAGCTGATCGCCGCCGAGCCCGATATCGCCGCCAAAACGATCTACTGCGGCCCCATCGACGCGTTCTACGACTTCAAGCTGGGCACGCTGGAGTATCGCAGCCTGCGCTTTGAGACCGAGACGCTCGACGAGCAGGACCACCAGGGCGTGGCCGTGGTCAACTATACCGAGCGCGAGATCCCCTATACCCGCATTATCGAGCACAAGCACTTCGAGTTCGGCACGCAGGACAAAACCGTCATCACGCGCGAGTACCCGGCGGACTGGAAGCCCGGCGACGAGCCCTACTACCCCATCAACGACGCCAAGAATGAGGCCCTCTACAAGCAGTACGAGGAGCTGGCGGCGCAGGAGGGTGATGTGATCTTCGCCGGTCGCCTGGGTGGCTACAAGTACTACGACATGGACAAGGCCATCGCTGCGGCCTTCGAGCTCGTCCGCAACGAGCTGGGCGTGGAGCCCACGGAGGCGTAAGAGCCCAACAGCCAAAGGCTGATAGCCATTCTGGGATGTAGAAAGTCCGGTGCAGCATCGCTGCATCGGACTTATTGTTGAGGGAGCATTGCACGCGCACACGTCCCAAAAAGCAAAGACCCGGCACAATAACCGGGTCTTCAAAAACTCTCTGGTGCTCCATGGCGGATTCGAACCGTCGACCTTGGGATTAGAAGTCCCCTGCTCTATCCAACTGAGCTAATGGAGCATAAAGCCGGGCATCCAAGCGAGTGCAAGTTCGCACGGCTAATAAATTATAGCCTACTTGAACTGGTCGTGGTACGCCTTGCAGACCTCATCCACGGGACCATCCATACGCAGGTCGCCCTTCTCGATCCAAACAGCACGCTGGCAAATGCGCTCAACCTGCTCCATGGAATGAGAAACGAACAAGACCGTGACGTCACCGCTCTCAATAAAATGCTGAATACGGCGCTCGCACTTCTGCTGGAAAAAGACATCACCAACAGAAAGCGTCTCATCAACGATCAAAATATCCGGCTCGGTAATCGTGGCGATAGCAAAGGCAATGCGCGCAACCATACCCGAAGAGAAGTTCTTCAGCGGCATGTCAACGAAGTCTTTAAGCTCAGCGAACTCAATGATCTCGTCAAAACTAGCGTCGATAAACTCCTTGGTGTATCCAAGCAGCGCACCGTTAAGGTAAATATTCTCTCGAGCGGTAAGCTCGGGATCGAAACCGGCGCCAAGCTCAATCAGCGGTGCAATATTGCCGTGGACCTTAACCTCGCCTTCGCTGGGCTCCAAAACGCCAGCGATGATCTTGAGCATCGTAGACTTACCGGAACCGTTAGTACCAACAAGACCAACGACCTCGCCGCGATGCACATCAAACGAAATGTGCTTAAGCGCACGGAATTCTTCAAAGAACAGCTCGTGCTTTGCGAGCTTAATAAAGTACTCCTTGAGGTTTGTAAGCGACTCAGACGCCATATTAAAGATCATGGTGACGTCTTTGACCTCAACAGCAAGGGGCTGCTTGCTGTAATCAATAGCAGATTCAGTCATGAACAGCACTCCTTAGATGTAGAGAATAAACTTGTGCTCGGTCTTATGAAATACGGTATAGCCAATAGCAAGAGCAAGAATAGCCCAGGCAACACATAAGCCGAACGTAAGCGCAGAAGGCACGGTATTGAACAGGAAGATATCACGCATAAACTGGAGATAGTTGTACATGGGATTCACAACCACCAGCACCTGGATCCAATGTGCCATTTGGCTAATGTAATCGGTCGTCCAGAAAATAGGCGTCAGATACATCCAGGCCGTGATAACAACGGTCCACAGGTGCATAACGTCGCGGAAAAAGACCGCCAGCGCCGACAGCATCATGCCCAAGCCCATGCAGAAACACATAAGCAACAGCAAGCAAACCGGCAGCAGAATTAAATGCCAGGTAGGGACAACACGGAAAAAGAGCATAACAAGGGCGACGGCAACCAAAGAGAAGGAAAAGTTGACAAGAGAAAACAGCACCTTCTGCACCGGAAACACCCAACGATGGACCTTAACCTTCTTAAGCAGAGAAGACGCCCAAATGATGGACATGAGCGCCTGGTTCGTCGACTCGGACATGACGGAGAACGTAATGTTACCGACAATCAGATACAACGGATACATTTCAGGCGTAATTGATCCATTGCGGCTCTGACCAAAAATCGTCGAAAACACAATCGACATAACAACCATCATCAGCAGTGGGTTAAGCACAGACCATGCCACGCCCAAAACACTGCGACGATATTTAATTTTAAAATCTTTGGTGACAAGCTGCTTAAGAATGAACTTGTCCTTTTCAAAATCATTTTTAGCGTGAGAGGCCGGTTTAGCCACCGCTTTCTGACTCTCTACATTGTCAGCCACGGACCATCTCCTTGTCTCGTAAAACATAACATTGGAAAGTATAGCCCTCCCACGTTAACGATAACCCACCGCAACAAATCTGGAAAACTAACCCATATCTAATCAAAGGGGCAGGCGATAGGTATACTTTCGACCAGATGAGTCATTAAAGGAGGTCCTACATGGACTATTCGAATACCGCCGTCATAATCCCCTGTTACAACGAAGCACTGACGATTGGCAAAGTTGTCGACGATTTTCATCGAGAGCTGCCCGGCGCAGTTGTCTATGTCTACGACAACAACTCTTCCGATGACACTTCGCATATCGCTAAGCAGCACGGGGCTACGGTGCGCCACGAGCCCAGGCAGGGCAAAGGCAACGTGTGCCGCCAAATGTTCCGTGATGTCGATGCCGAATGCTACTTGATGGTCGACGGCGACGATACCTACCCCGCCGAAGCTGCCAAGTCACTCTGCAATCCCATCCTTAACGGCGAAGCGGATATGACCGTTGGCGATCGCCTGTCAAACGGCACCTATGCCGAAGAGAACAAACGAGCCTTTCACGGCTTTGGCAACAACCTTGTTCGCGCCATGATTAAATGGATATACGGTTACAGCTTTGACGACGTGATGACCGGCTATAGAGCCATGAGCAAACCCTTCGTCAAGACGTTCCCCGTCTTGAGCGAGGGCTTTCAGATCGAAACCGAGCTCTCCATCCATGCCGTCGACCACCGCTGGCGCATTCAAGACGTGCCGGTAGAGTATCGAGATCGACCTGCCGGCTCTGAATCCAAACTCAACACGGTCAGCGACGGCATCAAGGTCATCGCAATGATTGGAACGCTCTTTAAAGACTATCGTCCGCTCAAGTTCTTTAGTCTTATCGCGATCATCTTTGCCATCATAGGGCTCGCTCTCGGTATACCAATCGTCGCAGAGTACTTCCAGACCGGATTAGTCCCTCGCTTCCCCACCGCAATGCTCGCCGCCTCGTTTATGTTCCTATGCGGGCTAAGCCTGGCAACGGGGCTTATCCTCGACTCGGTTGCGAAGGTTGAACGAAAGCAATGGGAGCTACAAGCCTATAAAACCTATTCAAAATAAGAAGAGGTCCGGACTTAAGCCGGACCTCTTCTTATTTAAGACCTAAATACTGTTCCCAGAACTCTCGCGAAGTCATATAAGGCATAGCATCTTTCCATGCCCCCCTGACGCTCTTGCCTTCTTTACGATATCGCGCCATCAATTCGTGCTCTCGGCTACGAATACTCTTGAACCGCGCTCGATCCATTGTGCGGACCGATCCCTTCTCGCGGGTCGGATCAAGAAAGACCAGCGTCTTGCAACGCGTCGAGTTGCCTTCAAGCGTACAACTGCCGTTCTTAACCACATAGCCGGGCTTTCCACGCAACAGCGCATCGGGAAGATAGTGCTTGTCGTAAGGAATAGATCTCCAGTACTTCATAAACTTCGAAGGATGGAATTCCAGACTAGCATTGGCGAGTACTTGCTCCGTAACCCCGGCATTACGAAGAAGATTTGGATCCATTTGGGAAACAGGAATCAGCTTTTCGTTTAACTTGCCCTTGCCGATCATCGTCGCGGCACCATCAAGCTTCTGGAGATACACAGGGCCACGCAGATAGTCCTCAAAGCCATCGAGAATAAACTCGGCAGCCTGATAGTCCATATCCCGCAAGTTCTGACGCACCCCTCGCTGAATACGAAGGACAAACATCTTCTCATCAGCACAATCATCGAGAGCAATCATGGCAAAGAAGTTGCGGAAGTACTGGTAGCAATCCACTGAAGCCCTAAAACGTCCCTCGAAACTTGCATGCCACACGCAAATGCAATTCATAGTCATATAGACAGGCTTATTGCGCATGCCAAACTCAACATCGTCGCAGCGGATGAAGAAGGGCATGGGAAGGCCGTTCCTTTCGATAGCCTTCACAGGAATACAGCTATACCACCAGGCTCCATAAGCCTGATCAACCTCGACGTTTGTACGTTCGTTTTCGAGGATATCAGGCAATTTGCCAACATTCAGATCCCCTTTTACGCGACGATAAGCACCGGTAGTCGCGACATACGAGACATCCTCAAACTGACGAGTGGGATCCTCCATCGAAAGCATGGCGCCGTTAATAAAGGCATCCTTATATTTGCCCCTAGCAAGAGAGAGCAGGTTGAACGTACGAATCAAACTCTCGGGCATGATAGAGACATCGTCATCCATCAAAATGATATGGGTGAACTGACCAGGAGTTTCGGTAGCCGCCATCATTCCACGTGCAAATCCTCCCGAACCGCCCGTATTGGGATTCGGAAGCACGGTGACTAGCTCATCGGAAAGTGATGCAGAATCGAGCGTCTGGCCATTGTCGACGACAAACATGTGAAAGTGGTCGCGAATCGGACCGACCTCTTTGGAGATGCCTGCTTTAACGAGTTCAATATTCGGAAGAATGTACTGCTCATTCTTAAATGTAGTAGTAGAAAGAGCAAGATTGATCTGGTTAATTGAGTCCTCAGGAACATCAGTCAGATAAAAGGCGTTCAAGAGGTCTACGGAATAGCCCTCATCACTCTCAATCCTAAAACCAATCAAGTCGTAGCCGGTTGTATCGATATCAATATCGAGAACGCAAGGATCAACTTCATCGCCATCAAAAGGATTCGATTTAAGCTCGACAGGATTCAGCTCGCCAGACCTCACTCCATGAACGACAACCCGGCCCCTGCCAAATAAAGCCATATGCAAGACGACGCCGTCAACAGACGCATACTGATGCCATTTGCCAGCAGATAAGCCATTTACATACGTCAGAAAGCCAACGTTTCCATTGATATGAAGTGAATGAATGTCGTCATCATACGAAGCCTCACCGGAGAGCACGCGATAGTAGAGTTCGGGAAAATCCTTTGCATGCTTTTCAACTTTAAGTACAACATTCGCAAGTTTAAACTGCATTTTAAATACCTTAATCAAAGCCGTTGTAACTACTAATTACATTCGTCGACAAACCTTGCCATCGCGGAGCGAACATCGGGATCAGACAAAACATCCTTTGCAAAATGATCATGCCCGCAGATGTCCATAGGCATATAAGGCCATCCAGGGAAACAGTCATCAGCAACTCCCTCAGCGTTCGAAGGAATTGAAAAGGAAAAATCCTCAAAAGCATGCTTACCGACGGGCAATATATCATTATGGTCCCAGATAATTTTCCGCTTTGGTGCATTAAACATATTGTCTATTGCATATGCAAAATCGCCACAAGGATCACTAGTCAACAAGCAGAGTTCATGAGCCTTATCATTAAATTGATCAAATACTTCCTGAACTCGATCGACATCCGCCTTAGTTATGGCAGCTCTCTGCGCCTTTAGATCCACATCTCCGCATTGAACACAAAAGCCGCTCTCAGGATGGAACATCCAAGGATTGTCTCTCCAAAAACTGAAATCACATTCATGTTGGTCAAAGTAATCCATTAGTTCAATTCTGAGTTGTCTAAGCTGATCATTAGAATGCTTAGAATGCCCTACCGCCCAATCGTAGATAGAGATATCAATAAAACAGGGAATAAATGAGCTTTTTGAGCAAAAGCGAACTTGACGACACTTTACAAACCAGTCATATACGAGAGTGATTTGATATTCAGGGTCGTTTTTCAAAGCGGCAGTGAGCTTATCCACATCGGACCTAATCATGCAGATATCAATATCGTCATCCCAAGGAATAAAACCCGATCGAGACAAAGTGCCAACGAGAGAACCATAAGAGAGCCAGTATTGAATATTATTGGCAGTGCAAATCGCGTCTAGCTTACTCATCAACGCCGCGTTTGCCTGCTGCATCAATCGAATATCGCCCTCGGCGTCGGGTAACGCATCAAAGATTTTGCAACGGAGCTCAAAAGGGGTGAGATCGGGGTACGCACGCCGTGCCAATAATTCAAAGCGGAGGGCCATCTGTTCTGACAGACTTTGTTGGCGTTGCTTGAGCAAATCAATCTCTGGAAATAATCGAGTATCGAATTTGTAATTGATATTCATATTGATGCCTTTATCGGCCTGTTCAATACGGGCGAAAACCTCGTCAAAACGACGATCCATATCCTCATGCATGGCATGTAATGAACGGGATGAGCCGGGAAGAATCTTTTTTATATTTGAAAGCAACGACATGACCTAACCTTCCCAATGACAGACAATGAACGAAGCACAATTACTCATATGATACAAAAGAATGAGTGGGTCTCACTTTGAAACCCACTCACATGAAGACTACTCCGACGCCTCTTTCAAATACTGTTTCCAGAAATCGATTGAAGTAAAGACATCTCTATACGAAGCGTATTCGGCATAAATCTTGTCTTTGTTACGCTTGAATTCCTTCTCGGCCTTACGAAAACGAGTCCAAACCTCTTTGAAACGTTTCTTATCCATATGTCTAATGGCGCCCTTTTTATTAGGCATATCTACCACAATAAGCGTGTCAACATTCCTGATTTTACCGGCGGGATAGACCCATCCCGCAGCATCAATAACAGCAACCTTGTCCCTACGCTTTGCTGAATCATTAACAAATCGATGGCCATTGATGGTGATAAAGTCAAAAAGAGACTGGAGCTTACTTCGACCGCCTTCTAAGGACAAATTGTAATAAGTCAAAGAGTTTAAGTCGACGCCAAGCTTCAAAGCTTCTGGAGCAAGTTGTTCTAGAGGGATCAGTCTCTCTTTCTCCCTATTCGCTTCCATGAAACGCGACTCAGCAACAGGATGGGAGATCCATTGTGGACCCCTCAGAAAATCCTCCAGTCCTTTAACAGCAAGCATTGCATCGTCATAATTAAATTTCTTGAGATCGAGCTCAACCTCTCGCCTGATTTCTTTTAGAAAATCAGTAATCGGAGCAATGCCAGTTGTCGCTTGGCTGATGAGTGTATTACGGCTCACCTGATATCGTTCAACAGCAGCGCTGTATTTGAACTTAAACGCATTGTGCCAGACACAGATACCATTCATGGTCATGAATTTGGGCTTGCAACGAAGAGCGTACTCGGCGTCATCGGATCGGACAAACAACGGCAGAGGAAGCCCGTAGGCTTCAATAGCCGTTACAGGAATCACGCAGAACCACCAACCCGAATACTGCTGAATCGTATCCCCATATAAATCCGAAGGTGTCTGGAAAACCTCAGACTCAACGATGTCATGAAGTGACGTCATGTAACCTTCGGGTTTCAAAGGGGAAAAATTGCCCTTTTGAGTAAAAAATCCCAAATCCTCAGTACGAAGCTCCGGCTCTTCAAGACTCATCATCGCGCCAGATAAAAAGGCATTAACATATTCGTCTTTAAGCAATGACAGCAGATTGAATGTTCGAATGAAGCTCTCCGGGAGAACCTCAACATCATCATCCATGAGCAAAACGTGTGTCGCTTTCGGAGACTGCTCAAGTGCCTCAATCATGCCACGAGCAAATCCACCGGAACCACCAACATTAGGATTGGGATGAATCGTAACCTGCGAAGAATTTAAGCTAGCGCAATCTAGCGTTCGTCCGTTATCAATAACATGAACATGGAAATGCTTCGAAATCAGTTCGTCAGAATCTATCACGTATTTCTGTAAAAGTGAAAGATTGCGAAGGATGTAATCCTCTTTTTTGAACGTAGTACTTGCGAGCGCAAGCTCGACAGAGCGAACATCATGCTCATCGCAGACGCAATAATAATATGCGTTGCGAAGCTTAACAGGACCAGCCGTGCTGATGCGGAATGAGTGAAGCGTCTCCCCATCAATTGGAGTGAGTTCCAAATCAAAGGACTCCCACTCATCAGATGAGCACAACTCAGCGTCCGAGCAGTCTACTAAAGAGGGACTCCAACTGTAGCTATTGGCATATGTCTGTTGAAGAACACAGGCAGAACCACGATATTCAAAATGAAGATAGAACCTTTTTGCAATTGTGTACTTCCGCCACTTACAAATAGAAAGAGAATTAAAGTACGTCGTAAAGTCAATACTTGAAGGTGACGCTATGTTGATAGAGCTATTGGAAGCTGAGGTCGCATGGCCCTCAAGCACCCTGTAGCACAGTGATGGGTACTGAGACATAACGTCAGAATCGCTAAATATTAAATTGGCGAGTTTAAACTTCATCTAACAACCAACCCTAATTCTCTAATTGACATCATCTATCCGATACAGACGGTTATCGTCTTTCGATAGTACTAACGTAAGCCCTGGAGTATCATCCGTGATCTTATTGATACCCCTCCAGAGCTTCTCCTGATAGTACAAATAATAAGGATGCTCATCATCCCTACAGCCACCTTGCCCTAATATCAAAATATACTTTGCGCTCAAATTTTGGGCCGCCCGTCTAACTTCAGGATTCACTGAAATTTGATTCAGCTTTGTACGAACCAATTGGCTGTCCCTAGAGTCATTGTTATTTTCGCCAATATGCGTCGTGCGGTAGTAGACATTTAAATCAGAAACCGAATTTGCAAAGAAACTGCCATCCTCCGGATTATTGAGAATAACGTCGTCTGAATTGACAACCTTTTTTACCTCATTAACAAAAGCTTGCTCTTCTCCCGAATAGAAATTAGGAGCGGTAAGAGAGTATTTACCGATCTGCGCAGCCGATGTATTGCCAAAAGCAGTAGTGATTTTTAAATGACCATATATGTCAAAATTAGGGGCATAGATCAATACTGATGCAATTAAAAGGAGCACTGAAACGATGGCTCCGGCGGACCAATGCTCAAAACAATAGCAGCGTTTAATTCGACCATAAAGGAATTCAACCATACGAAGGCAGCCTAAAAC
This sequence comes from uncultured Collinsella sp., assembly GCA_937943045.1. Classification (GTDB taxonomy): domain Bacteria; phylum Actinomycetota; class Coriobacteriia; order Coriobacteriales; family Coriobacteriaceae; genus Collinsella. Next base: position 19,505 of record CALEBN010000035.1, read on the forward strand.
TACCAAGGGCATCGATGCCAGTACACAAATGGCAGCCACACGATTACCGTCTGTATACCAAAATCCTGACAGCAACGATTTAAACGACAAATCGGTACCCTTAGCAACAACAGTGATCATTGCGCCAACGGTAAACGATGCACACAGCCACCTGTTTCGCTTTTCTCTAAAAGAATAAAGGACCCCTACGATAAAGAGCAGCGAAATAAGAAGCTGAGCCATACACCCGAGAGAAAAAGAGAAATCAAAGCAATTAACAAACGCTTGGAATAACGAACACTCCCTGGACCACCAAAAGCCAACGGTGCTCTGCATAAAAGGTAGCTTATACATAAATACCCATATGGCAACGACGCCTAAGCAAAAAATCGCCATGATGATGTTTCTTTTTTTGTTTGAGAAACAGGAGGTTGAGAAATATAACCGAGACGCAATATAAGGACAGATAAATACACCAAAGGTAAAGACTGCAGACGGGTGAACAAATGCAACCCCAAAAAACCCTAAACACATCAAGAAAGCGGTGGAAACATCTCTTTTAGCGCTTCCGAAAGAGGCCGTCAACGTAATTAGCGCAGAAGCCAAAGCCGGAACGAAAAAACATGCAATAACATATGGGAAAAGAGGCCCATTGCAAGTGACCAGTTTCCAGGGAAAAGCAGAAAAAGCAAGAGTAAATAACGATCCTAGACGCACAATTGAATCATTATCGGGATATAGAGTCCGCATAAAAGTGAGAACGCAAATTGGAAAGCACACAGCCATCAAGACGACAAACGAAGAAGTTTCAGCGATAACCGAACTGTGAGAAGTCAATCCGCCGGCAACGGCCGCAATGATATGCCAACCGGAGGGATAAAAACCACCTGAGCCATTAGAACCAGTACACGGCGTCACACCTTCAGGAAGCAGAGAATAAATATTCGGCACCTGTGTAAAGTCCCCAGAAGCCATAAAAAAATGAATCAAATTCAAATGTGTAACATTGTCGTGGGCCTGATCGAAGCTAAAGGCACTATCCATATTTTTGACAAAGAAAATCGAAGTTAGAACCAAAGCCACACAGACGTACAGAAAAGCAAGAGAAAGGTCTTGTCTTGAGATCGATACAGTTAATTGCTTTAAAAAAAACCGAGCAATAGCAAATAGACTCAGACCAATGACAAAGTTTATGATGAAGAAAAAGAGAGCGTTAGTTGAGAAGCCCAAAATAGAAAGTATTAGCCCTGTGGTCGAATACAGGGCGAAACTCAATGCAGGAGCAATGGCGATCTGAAGAAGGTCGATCCTCGAACGAACTGCACAAGCGAGCAACATTCCGGGAAAATAGAGAACGCAAAGGAACGCAAATGCGTTACATAAAAATAAGAACCAGCCGTACATAAACAAAACCAACCAATAAAATCAATATGTGAATCATTCAAACTAGAATTTGTTTTCGAAATAGTAGCTTCAAGGTTGCCCGACAATAGCGCCAAAACCGTTGACAGATAGCCGATCCGAAATGATCAGGCATACGCCAAAAGACCAAAACGCTATAGTATCTGCGCACTAAATCAAACTGGTTAAGTATTTCAATAAAGATGTTTCCCAGTCAGGCATGCGAAAGCCGACCGAATCGAGCTTGGACAGGTCGAGCGCGGAGTGGACCGGACGCGGGGCGATGGGGCCCGCGGCGCTCGCGTAGTAGTCGGCGGTGCTGACGGGGACCACCTTGTCCCCGTTGCCGTTGGCGGCATCGAAGACGGCGCGTGCGATGTCCGCCCAGGACCTGACCGCGCCGGAGCCGGTGCAGTTGTAGGTGCCGTAGGGGGCGTGCGTCCCCAGCACGTGGAAGATGGCCTCGGCCATGTCGCGCGTGAAGGTCAGGCGGCCCAGCTGGTCGTCCACGACGGTGACCTTGTCAAGCTTGTCGTCCGGGTCGGCGACGCGGTCGGACAGGCCCTTCATCGTCTTGACGAAGTTGTGGCCCTCGCCGATGACCCAGGAGCTGCGCATGATGTAGTGGCGCGGGCAGCCGGCCACGGCGATGTCGCCGGCGGCCTTGGTCTGGCCGTAGACGGACAGCGGGCTGAGGGGCTCCTCCTCGGTATGGACCTCCGCCGTGCCGTCGAAGACGTAGTCGCTGGACACGTGAACCAGGGTGATACCGTGCCCGGCGCAGGTGCGGGCGAGCAGGGCCGGGCCGGTGGCGTTGGCCTTCCAGGCGGTCGCGCGGCCCTCGGGGGTCTCGGCTTTATCCACGGCGGTGTAGGCGCCGCAGTTGATGACGGTGCCGTAGAGCGACCAGTCGTACTGTGCGTAGGCGCCCGGGTCGGACATGTCGAAGGTGTCGATGTCGCAGAAGTCGAAGTCCTTCGCCACGCCGCGCTCCTCCGCGAGCGCGCGCACGGCATGCCCCAGCTGCCCGTTGCAGCCGGTGACGAGGGTCCTCCTTGGCGCCATCGGGACGACGTCGGCGAGCATCGGGTGGTTGAGGTCGGCCTCGGAGACGGTGGCCTGGTCCAGCGGGATGGGCCACTCGATGGCGAGCTCCGGGTCGGCGAGGTTCACGAAGGTGTAGGTCCTCTTCAGCTCCAGCGACCAGTGGGCGTCCACCAGGTAGGTGTAGGCGGTGCCGTCCTCCAGGGCCTGGAAGGAGTTGCCCACGCCGCGCGGGACGTAGATGGCCTTGCTTGGGTCCAGGGTGCAGGTGAAGACTTTCCCGTAGGTGGCGCTGCCCTCGCGCAGGTCCACCCAGGCGCCGAAGACGCTGCCGCGGGCGACGGAGATGAACTTGTCCCAGGGCTCGGCGTGGATGCCGCGGGTGACGCCCCTCTTCTCGTTGTAGGAGACGTTGTTCTGGACGACGCGGAGGTCGGGGATGCCCAGGGCGGTCATCTTGGCGCGCTGCCAGTTCTCCTTGAACCAGCCGCGCGAGTCGCCGTGCACGGCCAGGTCGACGACCTTGAGGCCCCCGATGCCGGTCTCGGTGACGGAGAGGTCCTTCTCGAATGCGATGTCTGCCATGTGGGAAAAGCTCCTATCAAAGAGGTTGGGTAACCGGGGGCGCCCGCGCGGGGACGCAGGATCATCCCCATGCCCTGCGGCCCGGCGCGG
>CALEBN010000036.1 GCA_937943045.1 uncultured Collinsella sp.
CAGCGGATTGGGTCATATGAGCGAAAGCCCGCCAGAGCGAGCAAGGTGCCTTGAAACGAGGCGGCATTGACCTTTTGGTCATGCCGCCGAAGTTGAAAGGCAGATTGCCGCGCTGGCGGGTTTGCAGCGTCGAGTAGTTACGCGGTTTGGTAAAACCGCGTAACTAAATCAACTTAAAGCCCTTGCGCTTGCCTACGGAGAGGGTGTCGCCCAGCTTGAGGGCGCTCGGGTCGATGTTGTAGCTCTTGGGAGCCACGGCCTTGCCGTTGATCTTGACGCCGCCACCGTCGATGTCGCGACGGGCCTGGCCGGCGCTGGCCGAAAGACCCAGGTCCTTGAGCAGGCCGGCGAGGTAAATCTGGCCCTCGTCGTTGACGGTCAGCTCAACGTGCTTCTCGGGGAAGTCGGCGAGCTGGCCCTCCTTGAACACGCGGTCGAACTCGGCCTGAGCCTCGTCGCCGGCGCCGGCGCCGTGGTAGGTGTCGCACAGGTCGCGGCCCAGAGCGCGCTTGAGCTCATAGGGATCGGCGGAACCGTCAGCCAGGGCGGCGTCAATCTTGTCGACCTCGGCCGGGGTGAGCGAGCTCGCCAGGCGGTAGTACTTACCGATCATCTCGTCGGGGATGGACATGGTCTTGCCGAACATATCCTTGGGCGTATCGGTCAGGCCGATGTAGTTACCGTAGGACTTGGACATCTTACGGACGCCATCGGTGCCCTCGAGCAGCGGCATGGTGAGCGCGATCTGGGGCTCCATGCCCATCTTCTCCATGAGCTCACGGCCGGCGAGCAGGTTGAAGAGCTGATCGGTGCCGCCCATTTCCACGTCGGCCTTGATCTGCACGGAGTCGTAAGCCTGCATCACGGGATACAGGAACTCATGCAGGGCGATCGGCGTCTGGGACTGGTAGCGCTTGGTAAAGTCGTCGCGCTCGAGAATACGAGCGACGGTGAACTTGGAGCACACCTGCAGCAGGCCGGCCAGATCCATCGACAAGATCCAGTCGCCGTTGTGCACGATGGTGGTCTTCTCGGGATCCAGGATCTTCATGGCCTGGCTCACGTAGGTCTCGGCGTTGGCCTCGATCTGCTCCTGCGAAAGCTGCGGGCGGGTGGAGTTCTTGCCCGAAGGATCGCCAATCAGCGCGGTACCGTTGCCGATGATGAGGGTGACGTTGTGGCCCAGGTCCTGGAACTGACGCATCTTGCGCAGCGGCACGGCGTGGCCCAGGTGTAGGTCGGGGCTGGTGGGATCGACGCCGAGCTTGATGTTGAGGGGCTCGCCCTTCTCAAGCTTCTTGCGAAGGTCGGCCTCGGGGACGATCTGCGCGGCGCCCGAGGTGATGATACGCATTTGCTCGTCAACAGACAGCATTGGGTATCCTCCTTTTGCTATAGCACCCTCGCCGAAAACGGCGGTGCTGGAAGTCCATAAACTCTCTTATGATAACAAACTGACGCGATGCAGCATCTACGACAGGAAAATCCTCGTCCTGCCGCATGCGTCGATGGCAACTGGCAGACGCGTACCGTCACGCTCGACCAGATAGCGCACCTGCCGACGACGCAAGCAGTCGCGGCAACGGACCTGCCCCGTCGCATCGGTGGCGCAGACGCCCTCGGCGATCAGCAGGCAGTGCTCGCACACCATAAGCTCGGGACAGTCGGCGTCGAACGGACCCAAGACGCCGGGTTCAGCAGCCAGCTCGGCAATACGCTCCCTGTCATTGCTGAGCAACTCGGCAGGCAAGTATACCCACCTCGCGCCAAGCCCGCGCAGCCAGGCAAGCGTGGCCCGATTGGCGCAGAACACCGGCGCCGCCACGTCAAACGTCGTGCCCAGCTCGCGGGCCATCGCCACCTGCCCCAGGTTGCGGCAAACAATACGCCCGGCACGTTGCATAAGCGCTCGAGTCCGCTCGGCGTCGCCTGCGCGGCACACTTCGTCGAGCACCACCGTCGCATCGGACAGATCCCGCTCATCGCGCGGATCCAAATCCATCAGCTCCCAGGCAAAGACCATACGAGCAAAAGCCTCATGCTTTGCCGGCTCCGCCGGTCCCGCCAACTCCGTCGGTACATCGCCATCTGCCAGAACGCCCTCAAACGGCAGTACCTCAACGGACTGCTCAACAGGCGCGACCGCACCTGCCTCGACCCGCATGCGCTCCAACACCGTTGCCGTCTGCCCCAGCACGCCGGCAGTGCGAATCAGATAGACCTCGCAGCCCGCGTCCACCTTGCGTTTGCAATGCACGACGATGCGCTCTCCCGCAGCGGCGTCCACGGGGCAAGGCACCTGTGGCCAGCGCTTGGGCACATCGGGACGCGCGTCGGCACCCGGGTAAAATCGGATCTCGAGCGTATCGCCCGCCGCCACGGCGGCATCAAGCTCAACCGTCACCTCTTCGTGACCCACCGCCACCAAGTGGCCCACGCGCACGCCCTGGTTGATCGCGCGCTCAAAGCTCATGAGCTCGGCGCCCGAACGACCCCGCAGATACGCATCGGTAAAGCCGCGGTTGAACGACCTTCCCAGCTCGCGCTCAAGCGCCGGCACCGCATCGGCATCCCATGTGCCGTCGCGCAGCATATTGAGCGCCCGACGCCACACCCTCACCACGTTAAAGACGTAGTCGGGATTCTTCATGCGGCCCTCGATCTTGAGCGATGCCACGCCGGCGGCAACAAGCTCGGGCAGATGCGCGATGCCCAGATAGTCACGCGGACAAAGCAGGCGATCCCCTTCGACAGCGACAACACTCTGCCCCGCCTCGTCCACCAGGTCATAGGATAGACGGCACGGTTGCGTGCAATCACCGCGCATCGCAGAGCGGCCACGTCGAAGGGCAGAGAACCCGCACGCACCCGAGTATCCAATGCAAATAGCGCCGTGGCAGAACACCTCGATGGGCACGCCAGTAGCACAAAGCGTCTCAATCTCTGCAACGCTCAGCTCGCGCGCAGTCGTCACGCGCTCAACGCCCAACTCCTTGGCAGCCAACCGCACGGCACCCTCGCTATGAGCGCCCGCCTGAGTGGACAGGTGAATCTCGACCCCCGGAATCGCCGCACGAAGCGCACAGGCCAGCCCGGCATCGGCCACAATCAACGCATCGGCACCCAACGCGCGCGCATGCGCCCCCAACGCCACGGCGTCGGCAAACTCATCATCGAACACGAAAACGTTGAGCGTCACGTACACACGCACGCCATGGGCATGGGCCACGGCACAACCGCGCGCGAACTCATCATCGCTAAAGCCATGCGCGCTCACTCGAGCGTTGAATCCGTCCAGCCCCGCATAGATGGCATCGGCACCCGCCGCAATCGCCGCGAGCATCTGGTCGAGCCCGCCAGCAGGCGCCAGCAGTTCGGGCAGCGCCACTTCAGCCGCCGCCAACTCGCTTTCGCATTGTTCGCTCGATTCCGTCGCCCAAATCGCCATCGGCAAACTCCTTACCAAGGTATGCAATCACTCTGTTAATTGCCGTCAACCAGCATACACGAGGCCTCGCGCGGCCCGATTGGTTTATCGTGTAATAACTTATGTCCATCCTGCCCGACGCATACCCGCCGCCTGGCACGACATACTTGGAGGTCAATATATGGGTCCTCGCCAACGACAGGGACACGGTCGCTCTAAGACGCACGCCCTGCCCGTCATCCTGCTCTCGCTTTTGGGCTTTTTGCTCATCGCGGGCGTAGCATTTGGCATCGGCATGATCGGCAACGTCAACCGCTGGCTGTCCGACCTGCCCGACTACACCGACGCCAACGCCTATCTGGTCAGCGAGCCTACCGAAATTGTTGACTGCAACGGCAACAAGATCGCCAGCTTCTATACGCAAAACCGCAAGTCCATCACCAAGGACCAAGTGTCCCCGTACGTGCTGCAGGGCACCGTTGACGTTGAGGACGAGCGCTTCTACGAGCATGGCGGCATCGACCTCTGGGGCATTGCACGCGCATCGGTGGCAACCCTCACCGGCGGCCACGAGGGCGCATCGACCATCACCCAGCAGCTGGTTCGCAACACCATCTTGCAGGAGGAACAATTCGACTCGACCATCGAGCGTAAGGTGCGCGAGGCCTATATCGCCATCAAGATGGAGGATATGTACTCCAAAGACGAGATCCTCATGATGTACCTCAACACCATCTACTACGGCCATGGAGCATATGGCATCGAGGCCGCCGCCGAGACCTATCTGTCCAAGACCGCCGCCGACCTCACCCTGAGCGAGGCCGCGCTGCTCATCGGCCTTCCCAACTCGCCCTCGCAGTACGACCCCACGGTTAATCCCGACTTGGCGCTGTCCCGCCGCAATAAGGTTCTGGACAACATGCTGCGTCTGGGCCACATCACGCAGGAAGAGCACGATGCCGCACAGGCTGAGCCCATCACGCTTAACGTGACCGAGATTTCGGGCAGTGGCGTCGATGTGTACTCTCAGCCCTACTTTGTCTCCTACGTTAAGCAGCTGCTTGAGCAGGAGTTCTCCACCGACGTGCTCTTTAAGGGCGGTCTGACCGTCAAGACCACCATCGACCCCACCATGCAGCAGGTGGCCGAGGAGGCTGTGCGCTCGCAGCTCGACACGCTTTCGCTCGACGGCCTGGACATGGGCATGGTCGTCGTTGACCCCAAGACCGGCTACATCAAGTGCATGGTAGGCGGCTACGACTACAACGCCGACGAGAATCACGTGAACCACGCTACGGCAAAGCGCCCCGTGGGCTCCACGTTTAAGGCCTTTACGCTGGCAACTGCCATCCAAAACGGCATGAACCCCAACGTCACCCTCAACTGCAACTCGCCGCTCAAGGCCAAGGGCACCACGACCGAGGTGCAAAACTACGGCAACCAGAGCTATGGCAACATCACGCTCAAGCAGGCAACGGCATACTCATCCAACACCGGCTACATTCAGGTGGCCGAAGCCATCGGCAATGACAAGATCATGTCGCTCGTCAAAAAGCTCGGCATCGATCCCGCCAAGGACAATATTGAGGACGTTCCCGTCATGACGCTCGGCACCGGGTCCATCTCACCGCTCGAGATGGCATCTGCCTACGCAACGTTTGCCAACGGTGGCTACTACCGTCAGCCCATCGCCATTACCGAGATCGACTCGCGTACCGGCTCGGTTCTGTACCAGCACACCGACAATCCCACGCAGGTGCTCACCGAAGGCGAGGCTGCCGCGGTTACCGATGTTCTATCCGGCGTCATGCAGGGCAGCGGCACGGGTGCCGCCGGCGCGCTGAACGTCAACCAGCCCTATGCCGGCAAGACGGGCACCACTGACAACACCACCAACCTGTGGTTCTGCGGCTTCACGCCGCAACTGACATGCGCCCTGTGGACCGGTTATTCCGCAGGCGAGATTCCCATCCAAAAGTACGGTTCGGACCTGCTGGGCGACAGCACCAACCTGCCCGTCTTTAAGAAGTTCATGAACACCGTTCTTGCGGGCACCGAGCGCGAGGAATTCCAGACCGGAACGGCTCCCACGTACAAGAACAATAACGTCTGGAAGTTCTACGGCACAAACAACAAAAAGAAAGACGAAGAGGATAAAGACGAGGAAAAAGAAGAGGAAGAGACCACGACCACCACAACGACAACGACAACCACGACCACTGAAACCCCGGGCGGCAACACCACCGGCGATAGCGGTACGACAGGTGGCGACGGTGGCACGGGTGGCAATGGTGGCACGGGTGGCGACGGTGGCACGGGTGGTGACGGTGGCACGCCGACGCCTACCCCCGATCCTACGCCCACGCCCGACCCCTCTACGGGCCAGTAGACGCAAAGCGGCATCTGACACCAAGGCGCCCGAGCAGCACGTACGCTGCTCGGGCGCTTCTTTATTTCGGCAGATGTCACAAGATGCCACGACGGCCCCGGCTGCAGGACCGATAGAGCAACGGGTGCCGGCATGCAAAAGGGCGCTGACCTTCGTCAACGCCCTCGGCAATTACCTATAGCAACAATCGGCACAGCAGCAGTGCCACGCATCCCCTACTTGTGAGAGTTACTCAGCTTGTTGATGAGCGCCTCAAGGCGTTCGCCGTCCTCGGCCGTCTGCGCAATGACTAAGATCGTGTCGTTGCCGGCAAGCGAGCCGAGTACATCGGGCAGCTCCGCGGCATCGACCGCTGCGGCAATACCAGAAGCCGTACCGGGCTGCGCCTTGATCATAACCAGATTATCGGTGCGCAGTACGCCGGTAACCAGCTCGGAAACCATGCGCTGCAGATGCAGGTCCTCGGCAAGGACATAGATGCCCTCGGGGAGCTTACGCAGTCCCATGTCCGCGATGTCGCGCGAAACGGTCGCCTGCGTGCAATCGAAACCCATGGCGCGAAGCTCGTCTACCAAAACGCGCTGCGTACGTACGTCCTTATTGCGAACAATATCTCTGATGGCATCCTGGCGCCCATTGCGTTTTTTGGCCATACAAAACCTCACTCCAAAAGATGGCGGAGACAATCACTTAGTAATTGAATAGTTTAGCGCTATTTGAGGGTTTTAGTGAATAAGAACGCATTTCGAAACAATTCCATGCAATTTATTTCGAAAATCACGCTACTGGACAGTCCTGACGCCCGAACGATTGAAAAAGGCCGCCAGATGCGTATACAACGCACACCGCATAGGCTTGGCACTAGCTATCGAACCATAGAGCAGACCTAAGCCCCGATGATTGCCCTTAAGAGCCACAACCATCTGACGGGTACGCTGCGCTTCGAGCATATCATGCAAACGGGCCGAACGCTCTATTGAAGACACCCCATGGGGGCTCAGACACAAATTTTCGATGCAGGCAACCAGGCCGGCGTAGTAATACCGCTGGCAGACCTGCTTCAACTGATCGCCACCGCCCGCGACGGCAAGCGAGTCGGCAAGCCTGTCGAGCGCCCCGATATCATCAGAAAGCCTGGCAAACATCGTGGGGTCAAACGTCTCCGTAATCGACGGCGCCACTGCATGAAAACGGGCACGGCCACATCCCGAAACGCGCTTTGCCTGCGAAAGCGCGAACGTCAAAAAAGACACCGTGCGAAACGCATCGCCATGCGCAAGGCACGCCTCAAAAAGGGCGCGATCATACAGCACGCCAGAGGTCTGTCGGATTAAACCACAGGAAACCAATTGGGTCAGGCAAGCCGCCCGGTCCTCATCTTCAGAAACGGATGTCGCGTCCAAAACTCGGGAATGACGTTCGCGGTGAACATCGTAGCGATCGAGCGAAACAGAGGGAAACACGATGTCAGCAGAAGCGTCGCAGGAGCTTTCGACCATCTGCGAAAGGGACTGCGGCGCAAACCACTCATTGGCATTCATCGCAATGATCTGGGAGCCGCGCGAAGCCGCAAAGCCGGCACGCAGGCAGGCACCAGGCGCTGGGTCCTCAACATCAATCAAATCAATATGAATGTCCCTGTCGGCGGCAACTTCGAGCGAATGGCGCACACCGGCTACCACGCCGCGGCAAACGACGACAATTTGCAAATCGTAGAGGTCTTGGTTTTGGATGCTCTCGAGTGCGCGCATCGCATAGCTGGGCGAACCCTCAACAATCAGGATCACCGAAAGTCGCGGATGCGAACCACGTCGAACCAAGTTTTCCGTCCTCTCGACAGCTAGTAACAAACTGTCGTTCATGGTACACCCCGTTAATTAATGCGGGCGGTCGCCCGTCGCGATGCACGTCAAGAACAGATGTTGCACACGCCCCGCCCACAGGCGCCGCACACAAAGATCGCCGTCAGGCAGCCACTTCCCTAATCGAGCACCACAAGCTCGGCGGGGTCGTAGTCCACGCCCATAAAGGTAAGACCGCATGCGGGCGCCGTAGGACCGGCAGCGGAGCGATCGCAGGCATCAATTACCTCGCGCATCCACTCGGGATCGCGGCGATGCATGCCGATCTCGACAAGGGTGCCCACAATGGTTCGAACCATCGAATGCAAAAACGCATTGCCCTCGATGGTAAACGTGAGGATGTCCTCGCCAAAGGCGACCTCATGGCCAAACTCGGCACGCATTACGCAGCGGTGCGTAGGTTTGCCCACGGCAGAAGCGACCTTGCAAAAGCTCTTAAAGTCCTGCTCGCCCAAAAGCGCAGGGCAGGCGGCCGCCATCGCATCGACGTCGAGGGGATAGCGATGCCACCACACTGCACCGCGTGACAGCACGGGTCGCGCATCACGGTCGGCAATGCGATAGGTGTAAGTGCGAGAGCGCGCGTCAAAACGTGCAGAAAAGCCCTTACGAGCCTTGTAGACCTCGTTTATGGCGATATCTTTGCCCAGGAGGGCATCCATAGCCCTCAGCCACCTACGGCGCGTCAAAGCGAGCTCAGCGTCCGTTACAGGCACGCTGATGTATTGGGCCACCGCATGAACGCCGGCATCGGTACGCCCCGCGCACGTCAGATCGATTGGGCGGCGCAGCAACGTCTCGATTGCACGGCGTAGCTCGCCCGCGACCGTCGTCTGGCCCGGCTGCTCGGCAAATCCGCTATAGGAGGAGCCATCGTAGGCCACGCGAAATACAAGGGTGGCGTCAAGCTCGGGGGTCGAATTGAAATCAGACGGCGCAGTCATGGGCGCTCCCAACAAACTAGCAACGGTATTGCGACAAAAAAAGAGGGGTACGCGAACGTACCCCTCGAATATAGCCTATGCAGACAGAATGTCTACTCAGCGGTCTCCTCAGCAGGAGCCTCCTCGACAGCCTCGACCTTCTTGGGAGCAGCGGCCTTCTTGGGGGCCGGAGCAGCCTTCTTGGCCTTAGGCGTGCAAGGCTCGGTGACGAGCTCCATGATAACGATAGGAGCGTTATCGCCCTTACGGTTACCGAGCTTCATGATGCGGGTGTAACCGCCGTTGCGGTCCTGCCACATGCCCTGAGCAGCCTTGTCGAAGATCTCGGCAACGAGCTGCTTATCGCCGAGCTTGGCGATAGCCAGACGACGAGAGTGCAGGTCGCCCTTCTTGGCCCAGGTGATGATCGGGTCGACGACCGAACGCAGCGCCTTAGCGCGGGTCTCGGTGGTCTTGATGCGGTCGTTCTCGAAGAGGGCCTTAGCAAGGCTCTTCTTCATGGCCTTGGTGTGGCTCGCATCGGTGCCGAGCTTCAGGCCCTTCTTAACGTTGTGACGCATGGTCTAGTTTCTCCTCAAATATGCGAAGCATTAAGCCTTCAGGCTCAGGCCCATGGACTCAAGCTTGTCCTTCACTTCCTCGATCGACTTAACACCGAAGTTACGGATGTTGAGCAGATCGTTCTCCGAGAACTCAACGAGCTGACGGACCGAGTGAATGCTGGCGCGCTTAAGGCAGTTGTAGGAACGGACGGAAAGGTCCAGATCCTCGATCTGCTTGTCCAGCTCGGCGTTATCGTTGGTGACCTCGGGAGCGAAGATCGAAGCCTCCTCCTCGACCTCGGGGGTCTCGGCAAGGTTCATAAAGGCGGCCATATGCTGGTTGATGATATTGGCAGCCTGGACCACGGCGTCGCGAGGGGCGATGGAGCCGTTGGTCTCGATCTCGAGGACAAGGCGGTCGTAGTCGGTGTGCTGACCGACACGGCAAGCCTCAACGAGCTTGGCGCAACGGGAAACCGGCGAGTACAGCGAGTCGACGTGGATCACACCGATGGGATCGTTGTCGCGCTTGTTGGCCTCGCCAGAAACATAGCCGCGGCCATAGCCGATGCGCATGCTCATGGTGAGATGGCCGCCCTCGGTGAGCGTAGCAATGTGCTGCTCGGGGTTGACCAGCTCAAACTCGGACGGAATAAAGAAGTCCGCACCGGTGACCTCGCAAGGGCCGTCAACCGAGATGGTGGCGGTTGCCTCGTCGGTCGTGCCGAGAGCCCTGAAGACAAGACCCTTGACATTCAGGACGATATCGGTGACATCCTCGACCATGTTAGGGATGGTCATGAACTCGTGCTGCGCACCATCGATCTGAATGGCCTCGACGGCGGCACCCTCGAGCGAGGACAGAAGAACACGACGAAGCGAGTTACCCAGCGTATCGCCGTAGCCACGCTCGAGCGGCTCGACGGAGACACGAGCAGAGGTCTCGTTGATCTCTTCGACCTGGACCTGAGGCCTAATGAATTCTGACATGTATTACCTCCAGCCTCAGCAGCCCGGATGGACTACTTAGAGTAGAGCTCGACGATGAGCTGCTCGTTGATATCACCGCTGATCTGCTCACGCGTCGGCAGAGCGAGCACGTTACCAGACAGCTTCTCGATATCGACCTCGAGCCAGCCAGGGACCTCAAAGCGCTCGGAGGAAATCAGAGCCTCCTTGATGGGGAGGAGGTCACGGAACTTCTCGCCGACAGCGACGACGTCGCCGGCCTTGACGCGGTAGGACGGAATGTCCACGCGCTTACCGTTCACGGTGAAGTGACCGTGACGGACGGACTGACGAGCCTCTTTGCGGGTGCGGGCGAAGCCAAGACGGAAGACGACGTTGTCGAGGCGAGACTCAAGGATGATCATGAGGTTCTCACCGGTGACGCCGTTCATCTTACGGGCCTTGTTGAAGTAGCCGTGGAACTGCTTCTCCAGAACGCCATAGATGAACTTAACCTTCTGCTTCTCACGCAGCTGCATGCCGTACTCAGATTCCTTGCGACGGCGCTTGGGCTGACGGATAGATTCCTTCTTGCTGCTGTAACCGAGCTCAGCGGGATCGATCCCGAGCTGACGGCAGCGCTTAAGAACAGGAGTCCTGTCGATTGCCATATTGATACGATCCTTTCAGTTACACGCGGCGACGCTTCTTGGGGCGGCAGCCGTTGTGCGGAATGGGGGTCTTGTCCTGGATGCTCGAGACCTCGAGGCCAGCAGCCTGGAGGGAGCGGATGGCGGTCTCACGACCGGAGCCGGGGCCCTTGACGAAGACGGAAACCTTCTTCATACCGTGCTCCATGGCCTGCTTGGCAGCAGCCTCGGCAGCCATCTGGGCAGCGAACGGCGTGGACTTACGGGAGCCCTTGAAGCCCACCTGGCCAGCCGACTTCCAGGAAATGACGTTGCCCTGGGGATCGGTGATCGAAACGATCGTGTTGTTGAACGTAGAACGAATGTGAGCCTGGCCCACGGAAATGTTCTTACGGTCCGCGCGCTTCAGACGGGCAGCGCGAACGTTCTTCTTAGCAGTAGCCATCTATCTAGCGCTCCTTATTTCTTCTTCTTAGCACCGATCTGACGCTTCGGGCCCTTGCGGGTACGAGCGTTAGTGTGGGTGCGCTGGCCGCGGACCGGGAGGCCCTTGCGGTGACGAAGGCCGCGGTTGCAGCCGATGTCCATAAGGCGCTTGACGTTCTGGTTGCGCTCACGGCGGAGGTCGCCCTCAACCATGATCTGATTCTTATCGATATAATCGCGGATGGCGTTAACCTCATCCTCGGTGAGGTCCTTAACGCGCGTATCCACGTTAACGTTGCACTCGACGCAAATCTTCGTCGCAGTGGTGCGGCCGATGCCGTAAATGTAGGTCAGACCGATCTCAACGCGCTTCTCACGCGGGAGGTCGACACCATTAATACGGGCCAACGTAGTCTCCTCTCTTAACCCTGACGCTGCTTATGACGGGGGTTCTCGCAAATGACGAGGACCTTGCCGTGGCGCCTAATGATTTTGCACTTATCGCACATCTTCTTGACCGAAGGACGTACCTTCATCGTTCTTCCTTTCGGTAGCGCTCAAACTACTTCCCTACTATCTACTCGCCCAGCCGCAGGCGTTTAAAACTATGGCTGGTCTTCACACGCAAACCGACCGTAGGTTGAGCTAAGCCTGCAGTCGGAAAAGAGCGTGTATGCGTGTCGCTATTTATAGCGATAGGTGATGCGACCGCGGGTCAGGTCGTACGGGGAAAGCTCCACGACAACCCTGTCACCGGGGAGAATGCGGATGTAATTCATTCGGATCTTGCCAGAAATGTTGCACAGAACCGAATGACCGTTCTCGAGCTCGACCTTAAACATGGCGTTGGGCAGCGGCTCCTTTACCGTACCCTCGAGCTCAATTGCGTCTTCCTTCTTCACAAGCAATCATCTTTCTCTAGAAAACGACAGCGATTGAGTATTCTACAACACGCATGCACGCATCGTAATATCTTCGTAATGGCTCCACAACTACGTGGAACTTGTTACATTTCTCCGCCTTGGAGCGAACACCAAGCACCTTGAGCATCCGTGGTAAGAATCACCGGACCGTCATTGGTAATGGCAACGGTGTTCTCGTAGTGCGCGGCGGGCAGGTGGTCGTTGGTGGTAACGATCCAACCATCGGAGCCTGTGCTCACATGATTGGAACCCATCGTAACCATCGGCTCGATGGCGATAACCATACCAGCCTGAAGGCGAACACCTCTCCCCTTCTTTCCATAATTTGGAACGTTGGGATCCTCGTGCATCACGCGGCCAATGCCATGCCCCACGTAATCGCGAAGCACGCCGTAACCGTGAGACTCGGCGAGGGACTGAACAGCATACCCGACGTCCCCGATATGGTTACCGGGAACAGCCTGCTCGATGGCAGCCTTTAGGCAATCGCGCGTAACCTCGCACAGGGCCTTGGCCTCGGGGGTGGGGGTGCCGACGAAAAACGTCCAAGCGTTATCGCCGACCCAACCGTCAACGACAGCTCCCGTATCGATGGAGATGATATCGCCATCGCGCAGGATCATATCGGGGTTGGGAATACCGTGAACCACGGCATCGTTGATCGATGCGCAAATGGTCCCCGGGAAGCCGCCGTAACCCTTAAAGGCCGGGGTGCCGCCATGCATGCGGATAATCTGCTCGGCAAGCTGATCGAGCTCGAAGGTCGACACGCCGGGGCGAACCATGGCTCCAACGTGGCGGAGCGCCATCTTAGATAGCGCTCCTGCCTTCTTCATCTGCTCAATTTGCGTTGCAGATTTAATCTTGATCATAGACCGAGAGCCTCTTTGACATCCCCGTACACGGTCTCGCGAGCCTGATCACCGTTGACCGACTTGAGCAGACCCTGACCACGATAGTAGTCGACGAGTGGGCTCGTGGACTTCTCGTAGACGTCGAGACGGTTCTTGATGGTCTCGGGCTTGTCGTCGTCGCGCTGATACATCTCGCCGCCGCACTTGGGGCAGGTAGCATCGGCAGCCGTGCCAGTGTAACCGCAGGCGCGGCAGGTGCGACGCGAAGACAGACGATCGATGATGACGTCGGGGGCCACATCGACCAGAAGGGCGCAGTCGATCTCGCGACCCATAGCGGAGAGCTCGGAATCGAGCGTCACGGCCTGGGCGGTGTTGCGCGGGAAGCCATCGAGGATGAAGCCCTGCTGGGCGTCATCGGCGGCAAGGCGCTCCTTGACAAGGTCGATCACGAGCTGGTCGGGAACGAGCTCGCCAGCGTCCATGTACTTCTTAGCCTGAATACCAAGCTCGGTGCCACCCTTGACGGCAGCACGCAGCAGGTCGCCCGTGGAAATGTGAGCGACGCCAAACTCGGCGACGAGCTCCTGTGCGACGGTGCCCTTACCGGCACCCGGAGCTCCGAGCAATACGAGGTTCATGAGCAATCCTCCTCTAGCCTATTTAAAGAATCCATCGTAATCATACATCTTGATCTGGCCTTCGAGCTTATCGACCGTGTCGAGCACGACGCCGACCATGATGAGGATGGACGTGCCGCCAAACGCCTGGATCAGATGGTTACCCGTGAAGGAGAAGATGATCGAAGGCACGATGGCGATGAGCGCCAAAAAGACAGCGCTGGGAAGCGTGATCTTGTTGAGCGCGTTCTTGATGTAGGCCGCGGTAGCCCTACCCGGACGGACGCCCGGAATAAAGCCGCCCTGCTTCTTAAGGTTGTCGGCCGTGTCATCGGGGTTGAACACCATGGAGGTGTAGAAATACGCGAAGAACACGATAAGGACAACGTTAAGCACCCAATTGAGCCAACCGGTCGAAAGCGCAGAGGCAACTGCCTGGATCCAGCCGATGCCGGGGAAGAACACGGCAATCTGAGCCGGGAAGTACAGCAGCGCCGAAGCGAAGATGATCGGCACGACACCCGCGGTGTTGACCTTGATGGGCAGGTAGGTGGTCTGGCCACCCATCATGCGACGGCCCACGACACGCTTAGCGTAGGAGACCGGGATGCGGCGCTGGCCGCGCTCAAGGAAAACAATCAGCGGGATAACCAGCAGGATGATGGCGCAGATGATCACCATGGTGATGATGCCACCGGCATTGCCCTCGGTGCTGGAGAAGATCGCCTGCGGCAGACCGGCCATGATGTTCGCAAAGATGATCAGCGACATGCCATTGCCGATACCGCGCTGGGTGATGAGCTCACCAATCCACATGATCAGCATGGCGCCCGCGGTGAGCGTGCCGACGATCATGAGGTCGAAGATGATCTCGGGGGCGCCGGCGCCAGTAAAGCTGATGCCGGAGCTCTTAAAGAGGAAGAGGTAACCCACGGAGTTGAGGATTGCCAGAGCCAGGGTGAGGTAACGCGAATACTGCGTAATCTTGGTCTGACCAACCTCGCCCTCGCGGGCAAGCTCATGCAGGGAAGGCACAACGGCCTGGAGCATCTGGAGGATGATCGAGCTGGTGATGTAAGGCATGATGCCCAGGGAGAACACCGAAACATAGCTCAACGCGCCACCAGAGAAAAGATTCAGGAGGGCCATAGCACCTGCGGCGACCGAATTGTTATCGGTCGAGAAAAGGCCCAGCATCCCCTGGAAGGGAATGCCGGGCACAGGAACGTGCGCACCAATGCGGTACACGACGAGCATAGCTATGGTAAAAAGAATCTTTTCGCGCAATTCTTTGATGCGGAAAGCATTCTTAAGACCATTTAGCACGGCAGCTCGACCTTTCCGCCGGCGGCCTCGATCTTGGCCTGCGCAGAAGCGCTGACCTTGTCGACCTTGACCGTGAACTTCTTGGTGAGCTCACCATTGCCGAGCACCTTGACGGGCTCGAACTCGCTCTTGGTGATGCGAGCGGCCTTAAGAGCGGCACCGTCGATCACAGCGCCGTCCTCGAACTTGCGCTCGAGACGCTCAACGTTAACAGCGGTGTACTCGATACGACGGGGGTTGCGGAAGCCCGGAAGCTTGGGCAGGCGCATAGCCAGCGGAGTCTGGCCACCCTCGAAGCCGGCACCCTTGGTGCCGCCAGAGCGGGAACCCTGGCCCTTCTGACCGCGGCCAGAAGTGGTGCCGTGACCCGAAGAATTGCCACGGCCGACGCGCTTGCGGTTCTTGGTGGAACCGGGCGCGGGAGTAAGATCGTGAAGCTGCATTTGCTACTCCTCTACAATCTCGACAAGGTGCTTGACCTTGAAGATCATGCCGCGGACGGACTCGTTGTCAGCAATCTCGCGAACCTCGCGGATCCTGTGGAGACCGAGGGCACGGACAGTACGGACCTGGTCCTGCTTGCAACCATTGGTGCTGCGGACCTGCTTGATCTTGATGGTGTCAGCCATGCTTAGTTCTCCTTACCGACGAACATCTCGGAGACCGTCAGGCCACGGCGAGCCGCGACGTCCTCAGGGCTGGAGAGCTCCTTGAGGCCCTCGACGGCAGCCTTGATGATGTTGAGGCCGTTGTCGGTACCGAGGGACTTGGACAGGACGTTCTTGATGCCAGCAAGCTCGAAGAGGGGACGCACAGCGCCGCCGGCGATAACGCCGGTACCCTCGACAGCGGGCTTGATGATGATGCGGCCGGCACCAAAGTGACCGAGAACCTCGTGCGGAATGGTGCCCTGCTCGGTCACCGGCACGTGGAACATGTTCTTCTTGGCATCGAGAGACGCCTTGGAGATGGCCATGGGCACCTCAGCGGACTTGCCCATGCCAACGCCGACGTTGCCCTTGCCGTCGCCAACGACGACGAGAGCGACGAGGCTCATGCGACGACCACCCTTGACGGTCTTCGACACGCGGTTGATGTAAACGACGCGCTCCTCGAACTCGGAGGCCTCGCGCTGCTGCTTCTGATTACGAGCCATGTGCTACATACCTCCTAGAACTCGAGACCGGCGGCACGAGCACCGTCGGCGAGGGCCTTGACGCGGCCATGGTAGATACGGCCACCACGATCGAAAGCGACCTTGGTGATGCCGGCCTCGATGGCACGCTTGCCAACGAGCTGACCGACCTTCTCCGCAGCCTCCTTGTTCGAGGTGTGGGTGCCCTTGAACTCGGCCTCGAGGGTCGAGGCAGAGACGAGCGTCAGGCTGGAGCCCTTGCTGTCGTCGATGATCTGGGCATAGATGTTGGCGTTAGTACGGGTCACGCGAAGACGCGGACGCTCGGCGGTACCCGAGACCTTGCCGCGAACACGACGCTGACGACGCTTGAGGCCTTCCAGCTTCGCCTTATGCTTGTTCATACGTAAACTCCTAAAAAGGTTGATCTTGCCAGCACCTAACGGGGTGCTGGTCTTATGCGAGTGAGTCGGTTACGACTACTTGGCGGCCTTACCCAGCTTGCGGCGGATGTGCTCGCCAACATAGTGGATACCCTTGCCCTTGTAAGGCTCGGGAGGACGATGGCCGCGGATCTCAGCGGCGATCTGACCGACCTGCTGCTTGTTGATACCCTTGACGTTCACGTGGGTGTTGTCGGGAACCTCGAAGGTGATGCCCTCGGGAGCCTCGACGATCACGGGGTGCGAGAAGCCCAGGGAGAACTCGAGGTTCTTGCCCTTCTGCTGCACGCGGTAACCGACGCCGGCGAGCTCGAGCTTCTTCTCGAAGCCCTCGGAAACGCCAACAACCATGTTGTGGATGAGAGCGCGGGTGAGGCCGTGGCGGGCACGGGTCTCACGCTCGTCGTCGGGACGGGAAACGGTGAGGACGTTGTCCTCGACGTTGATAGCGAGCTTCTCAAAGACATCGAGCTCGAGCTGGCCCTTGGGGCCCTTGACGACAACGTTGTTGCCGTTGACTGCCACTTCGACTCCGGCGGGAATCTGGACAGGCTTATTACCGATACGAGACACGGTGATCTCCTTTCCTTCTACCTACCGAGCGAATTACCAGACGTAAGCGATGATCTCGCCGCCGACGTTGTGCTTGCGAGCATCGCGGTCGGTCATGACGCCATGGCTGGTGGAAATAATGGCGGTACCAAGGCCACCGCGGACACGGGGCATGTCGGCAACGCCGGTGTACTTACGCAGGCCCGGCTTGGAAATGCGGCGGATGCCGTTGATGACCTTAGCCTTCTTGGGACCATACTTAAGCGTGATGTGCAGAGTCTTCTGGGGAACGGTGTCCTCGACATCGTAGCCCTCGATGTAGCCCTCCTCGTGCAGAACACGAGCGATCTCGACGAGCTTCTTGCTGCTCGGCATGGAGACCGTGGCCTTGTTCACAGAGTTAGCGTTACGGATGCGCGTAAGCATATCTGCGATCGGGTCTGTAAGGTTCATACAGATTCTCCTTCGTTCTTGATGAACACGTGCTCTTGGTTCTTCGCCGCCCTTAACGGCAAAGCCTTTTTAGCGCGTTTTCCCTGTTCCAAACTGATGCTTGAAACGCTGGTAGTGACTTACCAGCTGGCCTTCTTAACGCCGGGAAGCTCGCCCTTGAGTGCAAGCTCGCGGAAGCAGACACGGCACAGGCCGAACTTGCGGTACACAGAGTGCGGACGGCCGCAGCGCTGGCAGCGCGTGTACTCACGAGTAGAGAACTTCTGCTTGCGATTGCACTTGACGATCATCGATGTCTTAGCCACTTATATCCTCCTCACATAGAGTATTGTTCGCCCCAAGCGCCGCCCCCTTGTGGGAACGGCGCTTATAGGGCAGGTGAACCTATTTCTTGAACGGGAAACCGAAGGCGTCCAGAAGGGCCTTGGCCTCCTCATCGGTGTTGGCGGTGGTCACGAAAGTGATGTCCATACCACGCTGGTGATCGACGGAGTCGAAGTCGATCTCGGGGAAGATGAGCTGCTCGGTGACGCCCATGGAGAAGTTACCACGGCCGTCGAAGCTCTTGGCGGAGATGCCACGGAAGTCGCGGATACGGGGGATCGCGACGGAGGTCAGACGATCGAAGAACTCCCACATACGGTCGCCACGCAGGGTAACCTTGCAGCCGATCGGCATACCGGCGCGCAGGCGGAAGGTAGCGATGGACTTGCGGGCACGGGTGATCATCGGCTGCTGGCCGGTGATGGCGCGCAGGTCGCGCACGGCACCGTCGATGGCCTTGGAATCGGTAGCGGCCTCGCCGACACCCATGTTCACGACGATCTTCTCAAACTTGGGGATCATCATGACGTTCTCGTACTGGAACTTGTCCTGAAGCTGCTGCTTGACCTCGTTGTTGTACTTGGTCTTCAGACGCGGCACATACTTCTCTTCTGCCATTGTTCACTCCTTCTTGGGGTTTTAAGCACGGGGCGTGGCCACGATGGGTTGTCCTCGTGCCTCCTGGCTGCATCCGCGCCGCTCATGGCATTTTGCGGTTTGGACTCGACGCAGCAGGAGCCGACAAAACAATCGGTACTATACGCGCATCGGGAGCGTATTTCCAGAAAAACCTCGTCTGCCTGCACAACTCCACAACTCCCCCGCACAAATGGGTCCCAAAAAGCAGTTGCGGTGAAATAGGGACTGTTTGGCGGCCTAACAGGCTTAAACAGTCCGTATTTCACCGCAACTTATTGGTGGGGATGCGATTAGCGCTTGCGGGGGACGAGTTTGGTGCGGCGCAGGTGGATCATCTCGGCGGCGATGGAGATGGCGATCTCCTCGGGGTCCTCGGCCTCAATGGCAACGCCGATCGGAAGGTGCAGCTCGTCGATCTGGTCCTGCGTAAAGCCTTCCTGCTCCAGGCGGGCGCGCACAAAGGCCGTCTTGCGGCGCGAACCCAGACAGCCCAGGTAGGCAGGCTTGGCACGCATGGCCTGAATCACCACATCGATATCGGACTTGTGCCCCGCCGTGGCGACGACCACCAGATCGCGCGGGCCGATGGGGCACTGCTTGCTCAGGTTCTTGTAGTCGACCAGACGACGGTCGTAGACACCGGGCACCCAATCGGGGGTCAGCGTGCCGGGGCGGTCGTCGCACGCCACGACGGCAAAGCCCGCCGCCGTGAGCACCCGCGCCGTCGCGGCGCCCACGTGTCCGCAGCCAAAGATATAGGTCAGCCCCTCGGGGCAGAGCGTCTCGATGTGCGCCGCGGGAATCTCAGAGGCCGCGTTGGTGTAGGTGACCTTACTCCCCTCCTCCACCAGCGAAAGCCCGGGGCAGCCCGCAATGGTGCGGCGCGATTCCTCGCCATGGTACTCGGCCACATCGCCCTCGAGCGCGCTCGCGATAAACGGCTTAAAGTCGATGACGAAGTCGCCGATGCGCCGATAGACCAAGATGTCGGTAATTTCCTGGAACAACGGTGCCTGGATCGCATCCAGGTGCAGATAGCACAGGCAGATGGCTCCGCCGCAGATCATACCGGTATCGGAGTTCTCGCCGCCCATGGTGTAGCGGACCAGACGCGATTGCCCCGCGGCCAGCAGCTCTCGCGCCTCGTCCAGCGCAAAGAGCTCGATCTTGCCGCCGCCGATGGTGCCCGCCTGGCTACCGTCGGCAAAGACGGCCATCCAGGCACCCACGCCGCGCGGCGACGACCCCGCCGTGCCGGCCACGACCACGAGCTCGCACGTCTCGCCAGCACGCAGGGCGACAAGCGCCGCATTCACAACATCGAGCTTTTCCATTGCCGCCTTCTATCCTCTAAAGATATCGGTGAGCATAGCGAGTGCCTCGAGCACGCCGCCGCCGACCGACGTCGCCTTGTCCGAAATGTAGTTGATATAGCTGGCATCGCCGCGCGGATCGACATCGGCGCATTTAAAGCCCTCAGTCACCCGCACGCCGTTCGCCAAAAGCCCACGCAGACAGCCATCGATCTGCGTGCGCATGGGCGTATCGCCCGCGTAGCCAATCACGTCTCCGGCGCGCACGATGTCGCCGATTGCGCGGTCGGACCGAAACACGCCGGCGGCGGGGCTGTGGATAACACGCTCTTTGCCATAGCCAGCGATAATGCCCGGCACGCCCGTGTTGGGCTGGGGTGAACCTTGGGTAATGACACGGCCCAGGAAATGTCCGCGCATGGTTTCGACCACGGCGTCGCAGTCAACCGGCACGGTAAAGCCCGGCCCCACGGCGATGACGACAGGCGCCATATCGCGCGTGGTGCCCAAGTTGCGCTTGGCCAAAATCGCATCGACCACGGCAGCGGGTTTCAGTTCGTCGAGCATCTTGGCCTGAGGGTCCACCACGACGGCAACATCCCCCGCTTGGGTAATCTCGAGCGCCTCAGCCGGCGTCTGCGCCAAGCGGGCGCGAATGCCCTCGACCTCGACCTCGCCCAAGCGAATGGCCTCGCAAAAACTGATTGTGCGACGGATGCACGTGGGAACCGCGATATCGGCCATGACGACCGACACGCCGGCGCGCACCAAACGGGCAGCGACACCCGTGGCGATATCGCCGGCGCCGCGAACATAAACGAGCATTCCCGGGGCACCTCCCTGTGCTACGGTTTGAGCAGAGCAAAAGCGGTTCGACCGCTACTCTGATGATTATTTATTATCACAGTATTATACGGCGGTGAACAGATGGAAACGGTTAGCGGCAATCTTGCCTCGGCGCTCAGGATCGAGCCAGGCATTACCGCGATTATCGGCAGCGGCGGCAAGTCGACCTTGCTAAAGACACTCGGCCTTGAGCTTATGCGCGCTGGCGGCCGCGTGCTCCTCTGCACCACCACGCATATGTTCCCCGTCGCCGGCGTGCCATGGGACGGGTCGAGCCGTCGCCTGGACGCCGCGCCCTGGAAGCCAGGTGCCCCACACGCCCCAGGCTGCACCTGCGAGGCCTGCGCGAGACTTGTGCGGGGAAGCATCTGCCAGGCAGGCGTCTTGGACCCCCAGACGGGCAAGCTCTCCTCCCCTGCCGAGCCGCTCGACCAGCTGGCGCAGCGCTTTGACTACGTCCTGGCCGAGGCGGACGGCAGCAAGCGGCTCCCGCTCAAGGCCCACGCCCCGTGGGAGCCGGTCGTTCCCGCCGGCACGGCCAACGTCATCTGGCTCGTCGGCGCCTCGGGGCTCGGCAAGCCCATCAACGAAGCCGTCCACCGCCCCGAGCTCTTTTGCGAGCGTTGCGGCTGCGAGCCTACCGACATCGCCACACCCGAGAACGTCGCCCAGGTGCTCAGCGCCGAGATGCAGGCGCTGAAGCTCGGCGCAGCTCGCGTCATGCTCAACCAAGTCGACACGCTTGCCGACTCAACGATGGCCGACCGCTTCGAGGCAGCTCTCGACCGCCCCATCGTCGCCAGCAGCCTCAAGTAGCCGGCCCCATCTCCTCAGTTGCGGTGAAATACGGACTGTTTGGCCGCCTGACGGCCGCAAACAGTCCGTATTTCACCGCAACTGCGGAGGGGACACGGCATCTTTGCTGCTAGCGGGGCACGTAGCGACCGGGCTGGGCTCCGGTAGGCTCGCCGTCGCGTGCCGCCAGCACGCCGTTCACAAACACGGCCTTGGCGCGGCCATGTGCCTCAAAGCCTTCGAGCGGCGTGTAGTCCACAGCCTGATGCTGTGTCGCGGCGCGAATGGTCCAGCGCGCCTGGGGATCCCACACGCACACGTCGGCATCGGCACCCTCGGCAAGACAGCCCTTGCGTGGATACATGCCAAAAACGCGCGCCGGGTTCTCGCTCATCAAGCGGCACAGATCCTCGGGACCCAGCTGTCCCTCAAAGCTCGTGGCAATCGCGACGGGACGATGCTCCACGCCGGGCCCGCCGTTGGGAATCGCGCGGAAATCGTCGCGCCCGCGGTCCTTTTGCCCGTGCAGGTTAAAGCTGCAGTGGTCGGTCGCAATCGTATCGATCTCGCCGGCCACAAGCGCCTCGCGCAGCGCGGCACGGTCACCGGCATGGCGCAGCGGCGGGCTCATCACATACTTGGCGCCCGCAAAGCCGTCCTCGCCCTGCTCCAGATAACAGGTGTCGTCGAGCATCAGATACTGGGGGCAGGTCTCGACATAGATATCCTTCTGCCCGCGCGCTTTGGCAGCGCGAATGGCCTCGAGCCCCAGCTTGGTCGAAAGGTGCACCACGTTGACCGGAGCGTCCCCGGCCAGGTGCGCCAGATACAGCAGGCGGCTCACGGCTTCGGCCTCACACACGTCCGGGCGGCTGAGCGCATGCCCCTCGGGCCCATGAATCCCCTGCTCGTACACGCGCTTCTGCAGCTCATTCACCAGCGTACCGTTCTCGCAATGCACGCACAGTATGCCGCCAATACGCTTGAGCTCCTCGAGCACCTCGAGCGTCTCGGCATCGTCCAGGCGCAAATGATCGTAGGCAAAGTAGGTCTTAAACGACGATACGCCCGCCTCGCGCATGGCCGAAAGATCGGCGCGGTTGCGCTCATTCCACTCGGCGAGTGCCATATGAAAAGCGTAGTTGGCCGTGCAGGTTCCGTCGGCGCGGCGATGCCACTCGGCCAAGGCATCGGGCATGGTCACGCCGCGATCGGCCGTCGCGTAGTCCACAATGGTCGTCGTGCCGCCGCAGGCAGCCGCGCGCGTGCCGGTCTCAAAGCTATCGGCTGTCCAATCCATGCCAGTCCAGCACTGCATGTGCGTGTGGCCGTCGATAAAGCCGGGAAACACCCAGCAGCCCGCGGCGTCCTCGACGGTATCGTCGGCGCCCGGCTCAATCGCTGCGGCGATCCGCACAATCTTGTCGCCCTCCATGGCAAGATCGGCGCGGCGAAGCCCCTGGGGCGTCACGAGCGCGCCGTTTTTGATGATGATCATAATTGCTCCTTATTGATTGATGCAGTTGGCCACGCGATCAAAATACGAGCAGGCGGCAATATGCTCCGTTATGCGTCGCTGTCCCTTGACAGTATCGACGTCCCACAGCTCGTAGGCACGCGCCTCGACCAACACCACATCGGTACGGCCCTTGAGGATCGAACCGCCGCCGTCCTTGCCCTCAAGACACATAAGCGCATCGAATAGTTCCGCCGGAAAGAGCACCGGGCTCGAAGGCTCACCGTTGCACGCAAGACGCACCGGATGCTTGCGGCCACGCTCGTCAAATGCACGAACCATAGCCTCAAAAGAATCCGAACTCACGAGCGGCTGGTCGCCCGGCAAAAAGAGGCAACCTTTCCAGTTGCGTTCGACTCCCCACGAAAGGCCCGCACGGACGCTTTCGCTGCGCAGCTCGCCATCGTGCAGCACGCACGGGCAATGCTTGTCCTCGCAAATCTGAGCGACCTCGGGCCAACGCGTCGAAACCACGACGTCAAAGCCCCGGGGAACCGAATCGATGGTCCGGGCAATCAGCGGCTCGCCATAGATATCGGCAAGCATCTTGTTAGAGCCAAACCGCTTGCCCTCGCCCGAAGCCATAATGACGCATCCAAGTTTCATCTCCGCAAACCTCCCCTGGCTGCCTTGGACACCATAGTTGCTATACCCACCATACCAAGCTCGCACTCCGTCGGAACAGGTATGCGCTCGTTTTTCCAGCGAACGCCCCTTGGCTCTCCATAGCACAAAGGAGGGCACCCCGCGACGCAGGGCACCCTCCTCAATGGTGCAGATATGCCTACTCAGCGTCGCCGGTAAACGTGGTACCGGTCTTGCCGGCAAGGCCATCGCGCGCCTTCTCGAGCAGTGTGATGAGCGCCGTGCGGCCCGGCTTGCTCTCGGCAAACGTCGAGGCGGCCTGAACCTTGGGCAGCATGGAGCCGCGACCGAACTCGTTGGCCTCGGACAGACGCTTTACGTCAGCCGCGGTCAGCGTGTCGAGCCACTGCTCGTGGTCGGTGCCAAAGCCAATGGCAACCTTCTCCACGGCCGTCAGGATAACCAGGGCATCGGCATCGAGCTGCTCGGCGAGCTTCTCGGCCGCAAAGTCCTTATCGATGACGGCGGCAGCGCCCTTAAGGTGGTTGCCCTGGGCCTTGGTGACGGGAATGCCACCGCCGCCGCAGGAGATCACCACATGGTTGGACTCGACGAGCGACTTAATGGTGTCGAGCTCGACGATGTTCACGGGCTTGGGCGAGGCAACCACGCGACGGAAGCCCTGCTTCTCGTCGTGGATGAACTGGTAGCCGCGGTCGGCCTCCAGCTCCTTGGCCTCGGTCTCGCTCATCCACGGACCAATCGGCTTGACCGGGTCGGCAAAGGCCGGGTCGTCTGCCGCAACCTCGACCTGGGTGAGCACGGTGGCGACACCCTTGTCGATATTGCGGTCGAGCATTTCCTCGCGCAGCGCATTTTGCAGGTCATAGCCAATGTAGCCCTGGCTCATGGCGCCGCAAACGGACAAGGGGCAGGGAACGTACTTCTGAGGATTAGAGCGCGTGAGCTCAGCCATCGCGTTGGCGATCATGCCCACCTGGGGACCGTTGCCATGCACGACGACGACCTCGTTGCCCTCCTCGATCAGGTCGACGATAGCCTTGGAAGTCGTCTTGACGGCCTCCATCTGCTCGGGAAGGTTGGCGCCGAGGGCGTTTCCGCCCAGGGCGACAACGATACGCTTAGCCATTTCTCAGCCCAGCTTTAGGCCTGGAACCAGCGGGCGGTGTTGCGCTCGTCGAGGGCCTTGAGGGCGGCGGCGGGATCGGCAACCTTCTGCAGGAACATCATGGCAGCGATGGCGTACGGCTTGTAGCTGGCCTCCTTGTACATGCCCACGCGGTGCATGTCGAAGACGTCGGCGTTAACCTCGCCGTGCTCGCAGGAGACACCGGAGATGTCGGCGGGCAGCGGGTGCATAAAGATGGTGTCCTGGCCGTTGGCGGTCTTCTCCATGAGCTCGGTCGTGGAGCACCAGTCCTGATGCGTAGCGTTCTGAGCGAGCAGCTCCTTCTCGAGCGCAGCAATGCCGGCGTCGTCGCCCTCGGCGTACAGGTTGGTGCGCTTCTCCATGGCGGCAAACGGAGCCCAGCTCTTGGGGATCACGATGTCGGCGCCCTCGAAGGCCTCGACCATGGTGTTGACCTGCTTAAAGGTGGTGCCGGACTCGGCGGCGTAGCCCTTGGCGCGCTCAACGACCTCGGGCATGAGGTCGTAGCCCTCGGGGTGGGCCAGGGTGACGTCCATGCCAAAGCGGGGCAGCAGGCTGATCAGCGACTGCGGGCAGGACAGCGGCTTGCCGTAAGAGGGCGAATAAGCCCAGGTGACGGCAACCTTCTTGCCCTTGAGGTTCTCGAGGCCGCCAAACTCGTTGATGAGGTAGAGCATGTCGGCAGAGGACTGCGTGGGGTGGTCGGAATCGGACTGCAGGGAGATGAGCGTGGGACGGTGATCCAGAACACCGTCCTCGTAGGCCTGCTGGACGGACTCGGAGACCTCGGCCATGTAGGCGTCGCCCTTGCCGATGTACATGTCGTCGCGGATGCCGATGACGTCGGCCATGAAGGAAATCATGGTAGCGGTCTCGCGGACGGTCTCGCCGTGAGCGATCTGGGACTTCTTCTCGTCCAGGTCCTGCAGCTCAAGGCCGAGCAGGTTGGCGGCCTTAGAGAAGGAGAAGCGCGTACGGGTGGAGTTGTCGCGGAACAGGGAGACGGCCAGGCCCGAGTCGAAGATCTTGGACGAAACGTTGTTCTCACGCAGCTCGCGCAGGGCGTCGGCGACGATGTAGAGAGCCTTGAGCTCATCGGTGGTCTTGTCCCAGGTGTGCAGGAAGTCGCTGCCGTACATGCCCTTAAAATCGAGGCCGTTCAGCTGCTCGACGAGCTCGGTAAACTTGACGTCCATGGAAATGTCCTTTCTAAAGATGAAAGATCGCAATGAGTAGATGTGCTCCGGCATGCGCGTGTGGCTAGAACATGCAGAGCGCTATGACGAGGACCCGCTACCGTTGAGGAAGCATGGGAGATAACGACCGCGGGCCCCAAGTCAACAGGGGGTGCCGGGGACACGAGCGTCCCCCGGCTCAACAAAATCGAGGAATGGGACTAATCGATCTTGTTGTTGGTCAGACCGGCGCGGAACACGGTGGCGTCGCCATCGGCCTTGCTCGGATCGTAGAGGTTCAGGGCAGCCACGTACATGGCGGCAGCGGTGACCAGGTCGTCCTTGTAGGTGACCTCGTTGGGAGCGTGAGCCTGAGACTCGGCACCCGGGCCAAAGCCCACGCAGGGGATGCCGTAGCGGCCCTGGATGGAGACGCAGTTCGTGGAGAAGGTCCACTTGTCGCACAGCGGACGACCGGTGCGCTTGTCCATGCTGGGCTCGCAGCCGATGCGCTCGTCACCAAACATAGCCTTGTGGGCGTCGACGAGGGCCTTGACGTGCGGAGCGGTCTCCTTGTTGATCCACGTGGGGAAGTAAGCCTCGGTCTCGTAGACCTCGCCGGTCCAGGACGGACGGTCGTACATGTACATGGAGACCTTCACGTCGTCGCCGTACTTCTTGGCAGCCGGCAGGTTGCGGATCTCGTCCAGGCAGGACTCCCAGGTCTCACCGGCGGTCATGCGACGGTCGATGGAGATGGCGCAGGAGTCGGCCACGGCGCAACGGCTGGGGCTGGTGTAGAAGATCTGGCTGACGGTGCAGGTGCCGCGGCCCAGGAAGCGGGCGTCCTCGAAGTGCTCGGGGTTGTATTTGGGGTCGAGCATCTTGACGAGACCCTTGATGTCGGTCGACTCGTCGCAGCCGTTGTTGTTGAGGGCGCGGACGTCGGCGATGATGTCAGCCATCTTGTAGATGGCGTTGTCGCCGCGGTCGGGAGCAGAGCCGTGGCAGGAGGTGCCGTGAACGTCGACGCGGATCTCCATGCGGCCGCGGTGACCGCGATAGATGCCGCCGTCGGTGGGCTCGGTGGAAATGACGAACTCGGGCTTAATGCCGTCCTTGTTGTAGATGTACTGCCAGCACATGCCGTCGCAGTCCTCTTCCTGGACGGTGCCGACGACCATAATCTTGTAGCCCTCGGGGATGAGGCCCATGTCCTTCATCATCTTGGCAGCGTAGGTAGCAGAAGCCATGCCACCCTCCTGGTCGGAGCCACCGCGGCCGTAGATGATCTCGTCGGTCTCGTAACCCTCATAGGGATCGGCATCCCAGTTATCGATGTTGCCGATGCCGACGGTGTCGATGTGAGAGTCGATGGCGATAATCTTGTCGCCCTCGCCCATAAAGCCCATAACGTTGCCCAGGCCGTCGACCTTGACCTCGTCATAGCCAAGGCTCTCCATCTCGGCCTTGATGCAAGCGACAACCTCACCCTCCTCGCAGGACTCAGAGGGATGGCTGATCATAGCGCGCAGGAAGCGAGTCATATCAGCACGATGGGACTCAGCAGCAGCCTTGATAGCGTCGAAATCGAGTTCTTTAGCCATTGTTCATAACCTTTCAAACTAAGGAATCTACCTGTGAGGTGGCGGAGCGATACCTATTTACTCCGCCCCAACGATTAGCAAGTGGGGTATTCGCCTTCCCAGACGATGCGACGGTACTGATCCGGATCGGTGTCACCTTCCGTGGAGAAGCAGAGCACGGAGCTCGTCTTATCCAGGCCGATGAGCTCTTTGAGCTCGGCGTACTCAGGATCGAGCATGAGGGTCTCGACCAGGCCAGTGGTCACCGCGCCGGACTCGCCGGAGATGACGCGCGGGTCGCCCTTCTCGGGGGCGCCCAGGGTGCGCATGCCGCGAGCGGTGACCCAGTCGGGGCAGGACACGAAGGCGGTGGCATGGTTGCGCAGGATATCCCAGCCCAGGATGTTGGGCTCGCCGCAGCACAGACCGGCCATGATGGAGGGCATGTCACCGTCCACGATACGCGGATCGCCGTCGCCGGCGGCAGCGCCCTTGTACAGGCAGGCGGCCGGAGCGCACTCGACCACGACGAAGGTGGGCGGGGTATCGGGATACAGGTTGGTGAAGTAGCCCACCACGGCGCCGGCGAGCGAACCCACGCCAGCCTGGACAAACACGTGCGTCGGGCGGTTGATGGCCATCTCGCGCAGCTGCTCGGCAGCCTCGGAAGCCATGGTGCCGTAGCCCTCCATGATCCAAGACGGGATCTTCTCGTAGCCCTCCCAGGCGGTGTCCTGAACGATGACGCCGCGCTCGCAGGCGTCGGCCTCGGCGGCGGCCATGCGCACGCACTCGTCGTAGTTGACCTCTTCGATGGTCACCGTTGCGCCCTCGGCGGCGATGTTATCGAAGCGGGGCTTGGTGGAACCCTTGGGCATGTGAACGACGGCCTTCTGGCCCAGCTTGTTGGCAGCCCATGCCACGCCGCGGCCATGATTGCCGTCGGTAGCGGTAAAGAAGGTGGCCTGGCCAAAGTCCTTGGCAAGCTGATCGGAGGTCAGGTAATCGAAGGTGCACTCGGCAACGTCCTTGCCGGTCTCGTCGGCAATGTAGTTGGCCATGGCAAACGATCCGCCCAGAACCTTAAAGGCGTTGAGGCCAAAGCGATAGCTCTCGTCCTTAACGCACAGGTTGGACAGACCCAAGCGCGCAGCCTGACCGTCCAGGCGGGCAAGCGGGGTGACGGTATATTGAGGGAACGACTGGTGGAAGGCGCGGGCCTTCTTCACGTGGTCGAGGCTCATGATTCCCAAGTGCTTGTCATCGCTCTTGGGCATCGTGTTGCCCGCCCACTGGATCTTATCGGCCATACGGTGAACTCCTTAAGTCCTCTCTTGCCGGCCCCCGCATACGCGTTTCAGCCCATTCCCATTCATGCGACTGAACTTTTATGTGGATGCCAAACAAAAAGTTTGTTAGCACTGTTCTATCACACTTTTTGATTGGCAAACCTAACAAATTGTTTGTTGCCGTAATCGGTACTTTTTCGCCGCCGAACGGTCATGAATTGCCTTGTTGATGGATTTGTTTGCGAACAGATGTGGTTTATGGCAAAGTGTGCCCAAACTAATTTTTAGGAAGGCACCCATGACCCCCGCACAGATTGAGTTTTACAAGCGCCTCGTACACGGCCTGGCGCTCCAATTTGGCCCCAACTGCGAAGTCGTCGTCCACGATCTGGAGACCGAGGACGTGGACCACTCCATCGTAGTGATCGAAAACGGCCACGTCAGCGGGCGCAAACTGGGTGACGGCCCCAGCCATATTGTGTTTGAGTCCATGCACGAGGGCAGCACCGACGTACACGACCGCGAGCCGTACCTCACTAAAACCACCGATGGCAAGCTGCTCAAGTCCTCGACCATCTTTATCCGCAACGACGAAGGCAAGCCCGTCGGCATTTTGGGCATCAACTTTGACATTACGCTTATGAAGGCTTTTGAGCGTTCGCTCGACGCCTTTACCGGCACCGGCGGCACGGGCTATACCGAGCCCGAGCCCATTACCAAGAACATCGGCGACCTGCTCGAGGACCTGCTGCACGAGTGCGAGCAGTTTGTGGGCAAGCCCGCGGCACTCATGACCAAAGACGAGCGCATTCGTGCCATTGGCTACCTCGACCGTCGTGGCGCCTTCCTCATTTCCAAGTCGAGCGAGCGTGCCTGCGAGTTCTTCGGCATCTCAAAGTACAGCTTCTATAGCTACCTCAACGAGGCAAAGGCTGCCGCCGGCGACAAGTAGGCAACTCGGCCGGATCGCCCCTCCCCTTTTGGGCGCGAGTTCTGGAATGCACGAATCCAAGAGTCGGCCGCTAGGCAAGTTCCATATAATCGATGAATGTGAGCATTTCGAAAGGATGGAACAAGATGGGGTCGAGCAACGCATCACGCAACTGCCGCGGAGGCACCGTTTCTGGCGCCAGGCATGCGAAACGCGCGTTTGACGAGGGCGAAGACGATCTGTTTGCGTTGAGCCTCGACGACGTGATGAGCGACCGCCCCTGGACTGCCGAGGAACTCATGGGCGGCGGAGCTCGCCCGACAAGTGCAAAGCCCGCACCTTCCGCCACGCCCGCGCCGGCATCCGTGCCCGCAGACGACTTTGGCACCCGTCCCATCGTGCAGACGACGCGTAAAGCCGCCCCTGCGCCCCGTCCTGCTAGCGATCCATCCGAGACGGCGGCGTTTCTCGCTGCAGCGGCACAGCGTCCCACGGCAGACAGCACGATTCGCTACGCTGCCCCGCAGCAGCCGGCATACACGGCTCCCGAGCCCGAGCTCGAGCCGCCTGTCATGGATCTGGATGATCTTTCCAACCGCCAGTTTGCCTTTGATTCCTGGGCGGCGGCAGATCTGGACGAGACCTCGAGCGGCATGCCGGCGCTCGACATTCCGGTAAACCCTTTGTTTGCGGCTGCCGAGAAACGCGAGTCCGCATACGACAACACCGCAGCATACGCCAACCGCCCGAACGAACAACCTCGCGCCGGCCGCATCGAAACCGAGGATTACGGCCAAACATCGAGCGGCTATTCTCGCGACCCGTTTGCCGCCACGCCCGCTCCCGATTACAACCAAGCGAGCGTAAAGGCAGCCTCGGCATCGTCGTATACCCACGGCACCGACGATGAGCGTGCTGCCGATTACCACACCGAAGAAGAACCGCCGCGCTTTTCGGAGTTTTCGCATGCGGCAAAGGTTGTCTTTATCGCCATCATCATCGCTCTGCTCGGCGTGATTGCGTTTGAGGGATTCCAGCTGTTCCGCGGCCCCACCGCGTCCGAATCGGCAACGCAGCAAAAAGAGGACGACAACCAGTACCTGGACATCAATACCCTCAAGGGCGACCCCAACAGCTAGGTTGGAACATAAGCTATGCCGTACCCCTGTTCACGTGCAGTTTTACACTTTTCCGTGATTTCCACGCACCCATTTCGACACTTTTCCGTAATTTGAGCGGCTCGAATTTGACACTTTTCCGTACTTTCATACGGCTGATTTCGACACTTTTCCGGATGTTGGCCGAATAATCGCCGCGCAATCAAGCGTCGCTTGCACATCATTTCGCAGGCGGCGCTTGATTTCTGTCCGCGTGCGCTGATAGACTCCATCGTGTCCGCAAGGAGCGGGCACGTTTTATCCAGAGTCGGGGTAGAGAGTTGGCTCCACGATCCCGACGCCAACCGGCCAAGAGGCACGGTGGCCCTGCCAACATCGATGAAAGGAGTCCGTATGGACAATTTCTCCGTGCGCAGCGAGCGCAGTTTCCACAACCTGGTCGTCAAGCCAAAACGAATGCATCTTTTGGACGGGCCGAGCGGCTATGCCTCGGCCATGGTCAAGAGCAGCCTCTCCCACCAGATGCGCTTTACGGTACAGAAGCTCGAGGAAGAGCTCTGTGCTGCCGGCAACCCGCACGTACTGCAGATCAAGCTGCTCGGAGACGACTCGCGCGAGCCGTCCAGCTGGAAGCTCTTCGCTGACGGCGCGTGCGTTGCGGACGGATCCGGCGCCTTTGCCCGCGAGTGCTTCTGCGAGGGAGCCGAGGCATTCCTGGACCTGTGCCGCGGCGCCGTGCGCGCGGCCGAGCTGCGCCAATGGAGCCAGAGGGAGCACGAGCTGCTGAGTGCCGTGCGCGGGATTGCGATGGTGTAGGCAGACAGACCAGGCAGCTCGTCATACTGGTTGACGCTTTGATTCAAACAGCATGGTGGAGCCGCGCTTACAGCTCCGCCATGCCAAACCGAATGGCGTTCTCAAAAGGCCTACCTCCCCTCCGCCTTCAGCTTCAGCAGCAAGTCACCCAGCTCGGGGCACTTGCTAGAAAGGTGCGTCTGAGCTCGCTCGCCCATCCCCCACCGCTGGCGGATCTCCTGGGCGTGCGGACTCACATGATAGTCCCCGTCCATCATCTGCTTGAGCAGCTTGGCGGTCACGCGCGCATCGGCTAGGGCGCTGTGGGCATGGCCCGTCGACTCGTCAAACTCGATACCAAACCACGTCGCCGCGTCGCCCAACGAGACGTGCCCATGGCTGCCAACGTCCATGATCGAGGTGTAAAACGCCTGCAAGTCGGCCCAGTCCGTAGGAAATGAGGAAAGGTCGATGCGCTTTGCCTGGCACTCGGTCAAAAGCTGTCGGCGGTCCGCCCCGCTCCAGCAAACCACCTGAGCGGAGTAGCGACCGATCCAATCGCCGAGCCTTTTAATCACCACGTAGAGCGGATCGGCCATCGCAGTGTCCACGGCCGATATCCCCGTGAGCTCGCGGACGGGATACGCAACACCTTCGGCATATTCCGTCTGCACAAACTGCGAGAACTCGCCCATCACGTTGCCGCGGTAATCGAGCTTGACGGCGCCGATCTCGATAATCTCGTTGCGCAGCCCGCGGCGCTGGCGCTGTCTTGGCACCGGAGCGAACTCAAAGTCGAGCACGATCTGGCGCGCAAAGTTCGTCGTATCGATAGCCGAGATACACGGCGTCTTTTCAGCTGACACGGTTAGGGCCTTTCTCCGTCAACTGCCGCTTGCTACATAGGCGGCTACATTGCCGTAAGGATAGGCGCCCGTGCGGACATGAAAGCGGGGCGCAATACCATGCGCTGGTCGCACGCCATGCAGACGGCCCCAAGAGAATCGCCCGCTCTATTCAAATGCATGAAAAAGATTTAGGCCCGGTGACTTGAATCAGCGGTCATCCCGGGCCCATCAGAGCTCGTAGAGCTCTTGGTTGCTTTGGTCTCGCTCTTCACGGCGCTTATCGAACTTTCCGAGGCACTCAAGCAGCATTCGAAGCATAACAAGTCGCTGCCATTAAGGCGCTGACCTCTTGACCAAGCAACGGCGCTGCCCAGCTATCACCCTTGGGCCGCCGTCAACTTTATTCTATCCGCGAGCATCTGGTTTACCAAATGGATTTTCGGTAAAGGAAGCACGGCACGCCCGCAAAACCACTACGCCCCAAGTGCCGCCATGGGAATCACCGCCACGCCGTCGTCGCGTGTGTAGGCAATGCTCCCCTTTCCAACCACGACCGCCAAAAACGCCGGCGCGGCATTCTGGGCGGCAGGATTGGAGAGCACTTTCCTCTCCAGCGCCTTGAGATTTCTCGCTCCATCGTCTGCTTTCGCATCACTCAGCTTGACCTCGATGGCTCCCCAGCGCCCGTCGTGCTCAACGATCAGATCGACCTCAAGGCCCTTCTCATCTCGGAAATAATGGACACTGTTGTCGACACCGCCGTAGGTGGAAAGGAACACGCGCATGTCGCGCAGGACGAGATTCTCAAAGAGCATCCCCAGCGTTTGCATATCGCCAAGCAGCCGCTCAGGGGTAGCCCCCAGCAACGCCGCCGCAAGTGACGGGTCACAGAAGTAGCGCTTGGGGCGCACGCGAACGCGGGCCTTCGAGCGCATGGGCGGCTCCCATCCGCACAGGTCCTCGGTCAGCTTGAGCCTGTTGAAGAGGTCCAAGTACGCAGCGATGGTCCTCTCGTCGGGGCCCGCCTCACCGTACGAGGCGTCCTTTACGAGCGTCTTGTACGTGACAGCCTGGCTCTCGTTCATGGCAAGAGCTCGCAAAAGGCCGTGTGCAAGCTCGGGCGACATGCCCTCGTCCAGCACGTTGACGTCGAGCACCGAGTGCACGTACTGGCTTGCCGTCTCTCGCGCAAGATCTTCCGAAAGCCCAAGATTTGCAGGCCAACCGCCCCTGCAGCACCAGCGGGCGACGTCATCCACCGTGCTCTCGCGACGCTGAGGGGCAAAATCCTCGCCCTTAAAGAGGCTTGCCAGTGACACGAGCGGCTCGCCGTCGCCCGACTCACACAGGGCCATGGGGCGCATTGACAGACGGGCGATCCTACCCGTGCCGGAATGACGAACATGGCTGCGCTCCTCGCTTTTGAGCGCGGTCGAGCCCGTGAGCAAAAGTGTCCCCCGTTCGTTGCCGCTCGCGTCCACGAAACGCCGGGCGGCATCCCAAACCTCGGGCACCTCCTGCCATTCATCGACCAGGTGTGGCGCATCGCCGATGAGCGCCAGGCTTGGGTCGACCTCTGCCGCCGCACGCTGCGCAGGCTCATCGAGCCTGGAGACGCTCGCCGAGCGAGAGAGCGCCGTCCAGGTCTTGCCGCACCATTTGGGGCCGTTGATCTCCACACAGCCAAACGCCCGCATAAGGGTGTCGAGGCGCTCCTCTATGAGCCGGGGCCTATATCCCTTTTGGGTCAATCTCTTTGGTGCATCCACAGACGGCCGTCCCTCTCTATCACGCGATATGCGAAATTAC
This sequence comes from uncultured Collinsella sp., assembly GCA_937943045.1. Taxonomy (GTDB): domain Bacteria; phylum Actinomycetota; class Coriobacteriia; order Coriobacteriales; family Coriobacteriaceae; genus Collinsella. Next base: position 34,235 of record CALEBN010000036.1, read on the forward strand.
GCCATTCTCAATGCTGATTTTACGCTACTTTCAATGTAGTTTTTACGCCATGACAGATGTAGTTTTTACGCCATTTTCATTGAAGGTTTTACGCTTGGCATCCTTAGCGCGACCCATTCCGAGCATCACATCAGAGCGTGCTTGGTTATCTCCGCTCGCACATCTCGGCAAACGAAATCAGCTTGGCATCTCCCCTGCTCGCCGCAGCTTCCTGACATCCTTGCGTAAAGCCTCGCTTCGAGAAGATCGCATAGCTTTTATGCTGCCGCCTAAAGAGCTCGCTTCGGTATACGAGCTTTTGCAGCACGTCTTCGCCCGCCGGTTCATTGCGCCATTTGCACTCCGCAAACAGCGCAGTGCCCTCGCCATCGTCAACAATCAAGTCGATTTCTTCCTGCGTATGCGTGCGATTATCCGTCCCCCACCAGCGCCCAACGCTTGCCGGAACCACATCGAGCTGGCCCGCCCGCGCGAGTTCGTACACGTATTGTCTGCATATAAGCTCAAAGACCGTACCCATGTAATCCGATACGTGTGGCTCAATGCGCTTATACGCCATCTCGGCCATATCGTTTTGAATCAGCCCAATGTTCTGCGGAACAAACTTGTACCAGAACCTAAACATCTGATCGCTCAGCAGATACACGGCTCGCTTATTGCTCGTCTCGTTTAGGGGCAGCTCGCGCTCGACAATCCCAAGCGACGCCAGCTTATCCACATAGCTCTTTACGTTGCTCGCAGGGATTCCCGTAGAGCTCGCAATCTCCGAGATCTTCGAGCGCCCCTGAGCAATTGCTTGCACGATCGCATCATATTGCTCGGGATTGCGGCACTCCTGCAATAGCAGGTTACTCGGCTCCTCAAAGAGATAGCCCGTAGGAGTAAGAAAAAGACGTTTGATGTTGTCCTTGAGCGGTGCGGCAGGATCGACTTTCTCGATATATGCAGGAATGCCACCCGTCATGCCATAGCAAACTGCAGCGTCTTCGCGACCCATGCTCTGCCACAGGCCGAGGGTCGTCATAAAATCGAGCGGCATGATCTTAAACTGGGCCGTACGCCTACCGTATAGCGGACTCTCGTAGCCCAACACCTGCTCTTCCATAAACGAAAGCGACGACCCGCACAGGATAAGCATAAGCTTGGTCTCTTTGTACAAGTGATCGATCTTGTCTTGCAGCAACGAGCTGATCTCGGGATTCGATTGGGCGAGATAAGGATACTCGTCGATCACGACAATCAAACGTTCCGTGCGAGCCATGGTGGCCAATGCATCGAACGCTTCGTCAAAACTACGAAACGACACGCCTGCAGCACCAACCGAGTCTGCAAGTATCGCCTGGCTAAAGCCGTGCAGGTTTGCCTCTGCATTGGTACGACGAGCTTGAAAGTAAATAGCCTTCTTGCCTTGGATAAACTCTGTGATAAGACGCGTTTTGCCCACGCGACGGCGGCCGTAAATCACAGGCATCTCAAAGGAGCCCGTGCCATACAGTCGATTGAGCTCGGACATTTCCACTGTTCTTCCGATAAACATAGGGCCATCCTTCCTTTACGTTATAGCTAGCTATATTATACCTTCCTATAATATAGCTAGCTATAACGTAATTCGACAAGCGGTGCACACGAAAGGGGCGGTACACCACCGCACGTGGACCGTTCCGGAAACGGTATCCCACTCTGGGGCCGAAATCTGGGACACAGTTTCCGCTTGAGGGCTGTTCCGGAAAGCGCGTCCCATTCCGAGCGGCAATTCCGGGTCACGGTTTCCTCAGGTACAAGATGACGATCCTCCGCCCTTATCACATGCCTTCAAATATGCGATCCAGAAACACAAAACAGCAGATAGAATGCTCTTTTTCAAAAAGTACACGTCTCGAAACTTACCAAGACTTCATATCTAGCTACCGTTCACGGGTGCCGATTACCACCCACCGATTCAAACAAGAAATATGTCGCCAAAAGCAGGTCATCTACCTGCATGGTTAGATTTTGGTCAGCTTTTGGTCAGCTGAGCGGCAAGTTCCAGCTGATACGTTTTTGCTACCCAAAAGGAGGCGGTAGCTCATGACCCATTGCAATGACCAACTCATCGACCAGCTGTTGAACCAAGCCGAACAAGAGGGGCGCTGCCTGATTCCCCCGAGCACGGCGATCCGAAAAGCGCTCCTTCGGCGCACCGGCGGCACGGTTGTCTCGCCCATTCCGGGGTTGTTTGCGCGAAAAACGCGCTGGGATGAACTCAACCGAGCGCAACGCCATTGCGAGATTATCCGCGCCCTTGCGATCATCCATCCCGATTGGACGTTCTGCTCGTTTTCGGCAGCTTGCCTGCTGGGGCTCGAGGTCTCGTGGCGACACCTGAATGTCGTGCATGTTTGCAGCTCGACAAAGCCGTCGGCTCGTCCGGGCGCACATATTCAGCGACACCAGATTGAGCCGGCCGGAGCAATACGCAGAGCCGGCATATCGGTAACGCCGCCCATCCAAACGGCCACAGATTGCCTGCTGCAAACTGGTTTTGTCGACGGCATGCCCATTGCCGATTCGGCGATCTCAAAGCTCGGCCTTGCGCGGGAACAGCTGATGGAGGCCGTTGAGCAACGAGCGACTGCCCGCAATGGTCGCGCGATTCGTACGGCTCTCACAACGCTTCGATATGCCGACGCCCGCGCCGAGAGCGGCGGGGAATCGGTCGCCCGAGCCGTCATGATCGAGACGGGCTTTGCGCCCGACTGGCTTCAATACGAGTTGACGGACCCCTTCGATTCGGCCAAGCCCATACGAACGGACTTTGCCTGGGAGCGCCAGGCGCGGGAACTCACGCTGGGCGAGCTCGACGGGCTCATCAAATATACCGACCAGACCATGCTGGCCGGACGCACCACCGCCGAGGCGCTCGTTGCCGAACGACAGCGCGAAGCGCACCTATCGCTCTACGGTCACCCTCTGCTGCGCTTTACCATGAACGAGGTCCGCTCGGCAGGAATGCTCGCCAAAAAGCTGCAGACGGCAGGCATCCGGCAGACCGCGCTGCCGACGTGGCTCAACGAGGTGGACCTGTAGGAGCTGCTAGGCCACGCATCGCCGAATCGCATCCCCCCCTATCTGGGCCGCATTTTCCCAACGGCCACGCTGGCGGAAAGCGCGTCCCAGTTCGGACACTCAAAACGGGATGCACTTTCCGTATGGCGGGCCTAGCGGAAAGCGTGTCCCGGAATCCAGCCTCGGAACGGGACAGGCTTTCCGGTTGAGTCCTTCAGCGGAAACCGCATCCCGGAATAAACGCTCAAACTGGGATGCACTTTCCAAACGGCCGGCCAGCGGAAAACACATCCCATTCTGAGGCACGATTCCGGGACGCAGTTTCCGCTTGAGGCTTCAACCGGAAAGTGCATCCCATTCTGGAGCCGAATTCCGGGACACAGTTTCCGCATGCGGAGGCGCTCCAAACAAAAGGCCCCGGCTCGCGATGGAGCTGGGGCCAAAGGCGCAGCATATACAGTTGATGTTGAGCGCGAACAGCTCGTCAACAATGGCCGTCCACGCTCTACCCTACCCGCGGCGACGGGCGCGGCTGTACGGCGTATCCACCATGGGCAGATCCGGACGCAGCTTGCCGTCGAATGCGCGATAGGCGTTCTGCACGGCGGGCGCCGTGGGAATCGTTGCGATCTCGCCGATGCCCTTGCCGCCGTATGCCACGGGCAGCAGTTCGTCCTTCTCCACGTAGATGGCGTGGATATCCGGAATCTCGGGCGCGCGGAACAACCCGAGCGTGCCGTACCTTGCCTGGGGCACGCAGTCCTTGAGCGGCCAGTCCTCGGTAAGCGCATAGCCCATACCCATGAGCACGCCGCCTTCGATCTGACCCTGGATGGAGATGGGGTTGACCACCTTGCCGGAATCGTGCGCGGCATAGACCTCGCTCACGCGGCCGTCATCATCCAAAATGACCACATGCGTGGCAAAGCCGTAGCAGATGTGGCTCTTGGGATTGGGAACATCCGCACCCAGCTTGTCGGTCGGCTCCAGGTACACGTAGCCAAACTCACATCCCTCGAGCGCCTTGATGGCTGCCGCGGGATCCTGAGGATGCATACCCTGGCCGGCGACGAGTTCCTGTGTGCGCAGCTGATAGGCGCGACCGTCGTCGTACTCGATCTTGACGCCGTCGCCATGCGCGCTCACCGGGGCGGTAGGCGCAGGCTTGCCGGCCTCGATGTCAAGCATGGCATCGCGCAGCAGGAAGGCGGCACCGCGCACGGCCTCGCCGGTCACGACCGTCTGACGCGAACCAGACGTGGTGCCGGAATCGGGAGCGTTCTCGGTGGAGCACTCGCCGTTGGCAATGCAGCGAAGCGGCAGGCCGCACGCCTCGGCAACGTCCTGCAAAAAGACGGTGTTGCAGCCCTGGCCGATGTCGGACGTGGCGGCATAGACCACGGCCACGCCGTTCTCGACGCGAATCTTGCAGCGGCCGGCATCGGGCAGGCCAACGCCCACGCCGGCGTTCTTCATGGCGCAGGCGATACCGGCGTGTCCGGGATGCGCATAGTAGGCATCCTTGACCTCGAGCAGCGTCTCCTTCAGCGCCGTGGAGCAGTCGGCAATCTGGCCGTTGGGCAAAACCTCGCCCGGCTCGATGGCGTTTCGGTAACGAATCTCCCACGGATCCAGGCCGACCTTCTCTGCCAGCAGGTCGATCAGGCTCTCGAGCGCAAACTCGGACTGGCAAACGCCAAAGCCGCGGTACGCGCCGGCGGGCGGGTTGTTGGTGTAGTAGCCAAAACCGCGAATGTCGGTGTTCTGGTACTTGTAGGGGCCGACGGCATGCGTGCAGGCGCGCTCGAGCACCGGGCCGCACAGCGATGCGTAGGCGCCGGTATCAAAATTGATCTCGCAATCCAGGCCGGTAAAGTTGCCCTCGGCGTCGCAGCCCAGCGTAAAGGTGCCGTCCATGGCGTGGCGCTTGGGATGGAACGCGAGCGACTCGGCGCGCGTGAGTTTGCACTTCACGGGACGCTGGAACTTATATGCGGCGAGCGCGGCCAGGTGCTGGATCGAAACGTCCTCCTTACCGCCAAAGCCGCCGCCCACAAGCATGGTCTCGACGACCACGCGCTCGGGCTCGTTGTCCCAGCCAAACATGTGGGCACACTCTTTGCGCGTGTCGTAGGCACCCTGGTCGGTCGACTGCACCTTGACGCCGTTCTTGTACGGGAAGGCGACGGCGCACTCGGGCTCCAAGAAGGCATGCTCGGTAAAGGGCGTGGTAAAGCGCTGCGTCACGGTAAACGCGCTCTCCGCCAGCGCCTTGGCGGCGTCGCCGCGCGTCACGTGACGGCTCTGGCACACGTTGTCCTTGAGCTCCACCGTGTTGCCAAAGGCAAAGAAGCTGTCGTGAAGGCGCGGGGCGTCGGCGGCCCTGGCCTCGACAATGTTGCGCACGGGCTCCAGCGGCTCGTAGTCAATCTTTACGAGCTTCTTGGCCTTCTCGAGCGTCGCCTCGTCCTCGGCAACCACCAGCACGATGGCATCGCCCACGCAGCGGGTGATATCGCCCTGGGCGATCATGACGTCCCAGTCCTGGATAAGGTGGCCGACCTGGTTGACCGGCACGTCCTCGGCGCGCAGGATGCCCACCACGCCGGGCAGGGCCTCGGCCTTGGAGGTATCGATGGAGAGCACACGGGCGCGCGGATACTTGGAGCGCACGGCGCTGGCATAGGTCAGACCCGGCTGATCGAGCTCGTCGATGTCGTCGGGGTACTTACCCTCGCCGAGCACCTTCTTGCGCACGTCGATACGGAAGGCGCGCTTGCCCACGCCGTAGTCGTCGCCGCGCTCCAGGTCTTCGTCGATCTGCTTTTCGCCGCGGAGCACCGCAGCGGCCAGTGAGATGCCCTCGATAATCTTTTTGTAGCCGGTGCAGCGGCAGACGTTACCGCGAATGGCGTACTTGATCTGCTCCTCGGTGGGCTCGGGGTCCTCGGCGATCAGTGCTGCACCCGCCATGACCATGCCGGGGATGCAAAAACCGCACTGCACGGCGCCCACGGCGCCAAAGGCGTACACAAAGGCCTCGCGCACGTCCTGAGGCAGACCCTCGACGGTCACGATGTTGCGACCGGCGGCAAGAGCGGTGGTCAGCACGCACGCCTTGACAGCCGCACCGTCCACATGGATGGTGCAGGTACCGCAAGCACCTTCGGAGCAGCCATCCTTGGCGGAATGGATATGTAGGTCGTCGCGCAGGTAGCGCAGCAGCGGTTTATTCTCCGTCGTCGTGCGCTCGACGCCGTTAACGGTAAAAGTGAATTCCTGTGCCATGGTGATTCCCTTCTACACGCCGGCGGCGATGCCGGTACGGTCGTGGATGGCGCCATGCGGGCAGACGACGGCGCACATGCCGCACGACAGGCAATCCGCGCCATCGATATGGGCGCAGTTGTCCTCGATGCGGATAGCGCCGGCAGGGCACTTTTTAGCGCACATGCCGCAACCGATGCAGCTCGTATCGCAGATCTTGCGGGCAATGGCGCCCTTATCGGTGTTGTTGCAGCGCACCAGAATGTTCTGGTAGCCGGGAACGAAGGCAATCACGCGCTGCGGGCACGCCATGCCGCACAGGCCACAGCCCGTGCACTTGGAGCGGTCCACGCGGGCGATGCCATCGACCAGCGCAATGGCGCCGTGGGGGCAGGCCGTGACGCAGGCGCCACAGCCAATGCAGCCTTCGCTGCAGCGGGCGTCGCCGCCTGCGGAAGCGCAACCACTTCCGCAGGCAACGTAGGCCACGTTATGTTGAATGGATTTGGCCATAAGAGACTCGCCTATTTCTTAAGAAGGTACGAATAGTTGTCGCGCACGGCCCTGATGGTCAGGCGGACGGCCTCGGGAAGACCGGTGTTGACGGCATCGACCGAGACGGTGCGGACCGTGCCGGCGACGCGGACCTTAAAGTGGTCCTCGTCCACGGCCAGGAAGCCCTCGTTCTCGGAGTTCTCCATGTCCTGCTCGCTCCAGAACAGGGTGAGCTTGTCCTTGTAGGGACGACCCTCCTGGTAGGGGCAGAACACGGCGCAGTTACCGCACTCGTTGCACATGCCGTCGACATGGACGACCTGATGCTTGGCCAGGCCCGGCACCTTAATTGCCACGTTGGCGCGGTTGGGGCACACGTCGCAGCAGACCTCGCACACCGAGCCGCAGCCCAGGCAGCGGGTCTTGGTGCAGTTGCGCTTGTCGCGGCACAGCGACCCCTTGCGCTCGTAGCAGGTGTCCTCGCGGCCGGCCTGCTCGTTGCAGTCGGCGTACTTGTTAAAGTCCACGCCGGCGATGGCACGGGCGACCTCGGCGGCGTCGGCGATAGCCTCGACCACGGTGGCAGGACCGCGACGGCAGTCGCCCGCAGCCCAGACGCCCTCAACGCCGGTGGAGGTGGCGGCAAGACGGCCGCGACGGTCGTGCTCGACGCCCGCGGCATCGTACAGGCTGGCATCGATGCCCTCGCCCACGGCGCAGATCACCGTGGTGGCGGAAAGCTCGACGGTCTCGCCCGTGGCGACGGGACTGCGACGGCCGCTTGCATCCGGCTCGCCGAGCTCCATAACGTCGCAGGTCAGCACGGAGCCGTTGAGCGTCTTGGGCGCCAGCAGCTCGCAGAACTCAACGCCGTCGGCAAGAGCAAGATCGAGCTCTTCCTCGTCGGCGGGCATCTGCTTCTTGGTGCGGCGATACACCAGGCGCACGTTCTTCACGCCGGCCAGGCGCTTGGCCACGCGGGCCGCGTCCATGGCGGTGTTGCCGGCGCCAATGACCACGACGTCCTCGCCCAGTTCGAGTTTCTCGCCCTTCTTGGCGGCCTCGAGGAACTCCAGCACATCGAGCTCGGCACCCTCGCCCAAGCCCGCAGAGCCGGGCATCCAGGCACCGGTGGCCACGACCACGTCAGTAAAGCCTTGAGCCTTGAGTTCGTCGATGGAATCAACGCGAGCGTTGAGCTGCACCTTGGCGCCAAAGGCCAGGCAGAGCTCGGCATCGTGGGAGATATCGTCGCTCGCGATACGGAACTCGGGGATCACGTGACGGACCACGCCGCCGAGAGAGTCGCGGGCCTCGAAGATGGTGACGGGCACGCCGGCACGCGTCAGGAAGAACGCCGTCGCCAGGCCGGCCGGGCCGCCGCCGATAACGGCAACGTTGCGCTCGCCGTCGTTTGCGATGGCCTGGGCGCGCAGCTTGGGCAGCACGGCGGTCATGGCCTCGCGGGCGGCCTTGAGCTTGCTGGCGCGAATCTGGGCGCCCTCGGGCTCGTAAAATGCACGCTCGCAGGCACGGCCGCAGGGATGCGGGCAGATGGTGCCGGTAATGAACGGCAGGGCATTGCGCTCGATGATGATGTTGAGCGCGTCCTCGTAGCGGCCCTCGTCAACAGCCGCCAAGTAGGCGGGAATGTCCTGCTGAATGGGGCAGCTCGTACGGCACGGCGTGGTAAAGCAGTCGGAAAGCGGGCTCTTGCCGGCGACCTTGCGGTCGGGCAGCGGGCGTAGCGGCTTCTTGTAGAGCGGGTTGGTGAGCGAATCGGTCTGAATCGCAGTCACGGCCTCGAGAGAGACGCCCGCGAACGGCTTACCATCCAGGTCGGTAAACTCGCCTGCCATCTGGCTAAAGCGCTCGTAGCCACCGGGCTTGAGCACATCGGTCGCCAGAGTAACGGGCCAAATGCCGGCATCGTACAGGGCGCGGATGTTGTAGACCGTGGCACCACCGGAGTAGCTGATGCGCAGCTTGCCGTCAAACTGCCCGGTAATGCGGCGGGCAGCCTCGATGGTCAGCGAGAACAGCGAACGGCCGGACATATACATCTCGGTGGAAGGCAGCTCGTTCCTCGTCACGTCGACGGGGAACGTGTTGGTCAGCTTGACGCCAAACTCCAGGCCGCGCTCGGCGCACAGGGCAATCAGGCGCTCGAACATGGGCACGGCGTCGACCCACTGCAGGTCCTCGCGGAAGTGCGTGTCATCGAAGACGATGTAGTCAAAGCCCAGCTCGTTGAGGCGCTGACGTGCAAACTCATAGCCCAGCAGCGTGGGGTTGCACTTGATGTAGGTATTGAGGCCCTTCTCGGTGATGAGGTAGGTCGCAATGCGCTCGATCTCCGCCGGCGGGCAGCCGTGCAGGGTAGACTCGGTGATGGAGTTGGAGACGCGCGCCGGGATGGACTCGACAAACGCGGCGTCGACATGCTCAAACTTGTCCAGGTTGGCGAGTGCCCAGGCACGGCACTCGTTCCAGACGTCGGAGCCGCTGGCATCCTTCATGCCCTCGATGTAGGCGTCGACCTTGGGGCTCTTAATGCCCTCCAGGTCATAGCCCACCGACATGTTGAAGACAAAGCCGTCCGGGCTGCCCAGACCGTACTCGCGAGCGATCAGGTGGCAGGCAAACCATGCCTTCACGTACTCGGCAAAGGCCTGCGGAACCTCGAGCTCGGTCGACCATTCGCAGTTGTAGCACTCGTCCTGAGCCACGATGCAGGGCTTGTTGACGCACTTGGAGAGCTCCTCGCCGTCCATAACCTGGACGGTCTTGAGCTCAAAGAAGCGAGAACCGGCCACGTAGGATGCCACGATGTTCTGGGCCAGCTGCGTGTTGGGGCCGGCAGCCGGGCCAAACGGAGTCTCGATGCGCTCGTCAAAAATGGGAAGCGCGCCCTCCTGGTTGGTCGTGACCATCTTGCGCACGCCAAAGATGGCGTCCTGGGTCTTATGCTCCTCGATGATCCAGTTCATCAGCTGCGAAAACGGGATCGGCCTCATGATGTCGCTCATAATGAGTTCCTCTCTGTAACGCCCGGCGAGACCGCGCGGCGGGCGCAAATACGGTGTAGCGCTAGCACAGCGCCGGCGACCCCGCGGAGGCCGCCTATGCGCGCGCCGGATGTGGCGAAACATCCGACGCGCGCGAATCTACTTGTGAATTAGTAGGTGCGATCGTTGAGCGTGCTCCAGAGCTTCTTGGACTCGGCCATGGTCCACGCGTTGATCTTGTCCTCATCAATGCCAACGAACTCGCGATCCTTGTACAGGACGCGGCCGTTGATGATGGTGGTGCGGCAGTTTTTGCCCATCATGCCAAAGAGCGTGTGGCCGTCGATATTCTCCTCGCTCAGCGGCGTAAAGGGCTTGTAGTCCATAACGATAACGTCGGCGGCAGCGCCGGCCTCGAGCACACCGAGCTTGCGATCGAAGTACTTGCTCGCCATCTTGGCGTTGTTCTCGAACAGCATCGTCATGGCCTCGCACCAGCCCACGTTGGGCATGGCGGCGTTGTGGCGCTGAATAATCAGGAAGACCTTAAGGCTCTCGAGCATATCGTGGGTGTAGGCGTCGGTGCCCATGCACACGGGGATGCCGCGGCGGAAGAACTCGAGCACGGGGGCGCAGCCCACGGCGTTGCCCATATTGGATTCGGGGTTGTTGACCAGCCAAGTGCCGGACTCCTTGACGATATCCATCTCGGCAGGCGTCACGTGGATGCAGTGGCCCAGCATGGTGTCGGGACCCAGCAGGTTGTGCTGCAGCAGGCGCTCGACGGGGCTGATGCCACCGCGGTTGAGGCGGGAGTCCCACACGTCGTTCATGCCCTCGCACACATGGATGTGGAAGCCGGTCAGGCCGTTGTTGGCCTCGGCCATCTTATCCATGGTCTCGTCCGAAAGCGTAAAGGTAGCATGTCCGCCAAACATGGCGGCGATCATGTGGTTGTCGTTATCGCGACGCTCCTTGGCGGCCCACTGGGCAAATTCGGCGTTCTCGGCAATGGCCTGGTCGCACTTTTCCTGGCCGCGGCGATCGGAGACCTCGTAGCACAGGCACGAACGCATGCCCAGCTCCTGAGCTGCATCCTTAATGGTAAAGAGGCTTCCCGGAATCTCGCAGAAGCTCGCATGGTGATCGAAGATCGTGGTGACGCCATCACGGATGGAGTCCAAAATCGTAGCATAGGCGCTGGCCTTGGTGCCGTCGAGCGTCAGGTTGTCGTCGATCTTCCACCACTGCTGCTCGAGATTCTCCAAGAAGTTGGTGGGGTTGCAGCCCTTAATGGCAAGGCCGCGGGCCAGACCCGAATAGATGTGGGTGTGGCAGTTGATGAGTCCGGGCATGATGAGGTTGCCCTGGGCATCGACGTACTCGGCATCCGGGTACTTGGCCTTGAGCTCGCGCTCGGGGCCCACTTCGACGATCGTATCTCCGTCAATGGCGACCGCACCGTTTGGAATAAACGGGGTCTGAGCGTTGCGGGTAAAGACGGAACCGTTAGCGACCAGAAGCATGGATGCTCCCTTCAACATCAGAGGCGGGGTTTGACACCTCTGACATGGCGGAGTGCGAAGCGCCGGCCTACACCGGAAACGGGCCCTCTCCCGTCAACGCTTCACCAAAGGGACAAACCCTTTGAAGTGCGGCTTGGTGCCGCATGGCGTCGGCGGACGAGGCGATGCGTCCGCCGACGAATAGCACCGAATTGGTTACTTCTTGCTCTCGGGCAAGACCAGATCCACGGCAGCGTCCTTGGCAGCATCGATGTGCTGAGCCACGACCGGCGTCTGCGGAAGGATCAGGTTAAGGACAATGGCCATGATGGCGGTGGGGGTTACGGCATTGGAGCCGATGACGGTGGACACCCAGGCGGGCATACCCTCGCCGGCAAGGCAACCGCTGGCCATCCAGATACCCAGGCCAAAGACGACGGAGGTGCCGACGATGGTGGTAGTGCGCTGCGTGAGGCCCTCGCGGGTGAACATGCGCACGCCGTTCATGGTGATGGTGCCAAAGACGCCGACGGTCGCGCCGCCGATGACGGGCTGCGGGATAGCGGAAAGGACGGCAGAGAGCTGCGGGAACAGACCGGCGATGGCAAAGACGGCCGCAATGATCACAAAGACCCACTTGTTGACGACCTTGTTGGAGCAGATGATGCCCACGTTCTGGCCAAGGGCGCTGGTGGGAAGACCGCCCAGCAGACCGCCGACCATAGAGGTGAGGCCCTGGGACACGATAGCGCCGGAGAGCTCGCGCTCGGTGGGCATACGGTCGATGGAGCCCAGGCAGGCGGCGGAGACGTCACCGATAACCTGGATGGCAACCATGGGGAACACGACGGCGAGGGTAATGCAGACCTCGGGATCAAACTCGAGCGCGTAGGGCATGAGCTTGGGAAGAGCGAAGACCTGAGCGGTGGCGACGCTGGAGAAGTCGATCATGCCAAAGGGGATGGAGACGATCATGCCAACGATCATGCCAAAGAACACGGATCCCAGCTTGAGCGTGCCCTTGCCAAAGTTGGCGAGCGCAAAGACCACGGCGAAGGTGATAAGAGCGACGCACCAGGCCTGCGGGGTGCCCCACAGCGGCGTACCCATACCGCCGGCCATATACTTGACGGCCGTGGGATACAGCGAAACGCCAATGGAGAAGATGACCGTACCGGTCACGACGGGCGGGAACAGCCACTTGATCTTGCTGTAGGCCAGACCAAAGAGGACCGCGACGGCGCCGCCGACGATCTCGCCACCCAGCAGCGCACCAAAGCTAAAGCCCGAGGCGCCCATGGCCTGAAGGGCCGGCAGGAACGCGAACGAAACGCCCATGACGATGGGCAGGCCGCCGCCAATGCGACGGAAGGGAGCGAAGGCCTGAAGGGCCGTGTCGATTGCCGAAAGAATGAGTGCAACCTGAATGATGTCGGTGCTCTGCTGGCTATTAAAGCCGTAGACGCCGGCCATGATGACCGCCGGGGTAATGATGCCGGCAAACGATGCCAGTACGTGCTGAAGGGCACACGGGATCATTTCCTTAACGGGCGGCATGCCTTCGCGAGTGAACAGGGCCTCAGTGCCGTTCGTAACCGTCTCCTGGGTCATTTGACCACCAATCCTCGAAATAGTTGTTTTCGCATCTAACGCTCTATTGTGACGCAGTGCGGGGTTGAGGTTGTGCCTTCGTTGCATATCGTATTAAAGATGATTCTCATTCTCAATAATAATTTTTTGTTATCAGACTATTCTTCAGCTGAGATAATGCATTTCCGCAGGTCAGGAAAGTGTCTTGTCAAAATAACATCTAACTATTCTTTTGGTCGACCGTTTACCGCCAAATTCCTACCGTTCGTCTGTATTACGCAATGTACCTGCGGATATACGAGATGATGAGCAGCGTGTTACCATGATAAAAAATTGTTATGAACACTTCGATAGAACCCAAAGGAGTTGCCCGTGAACGAGACCGTACGTCGCTTTTTGCCGATGGTCGATTTCCTGGAGCAGATACTCGGCAAAAACAGCGAGATCGTCCTGCACGATTTCTCGGATCCCGACCACGCCATCGTCGATATCCGCAACGGTATCGTGAGCGGCCGCAAGGTCGGCGGTCCCGCTACCGATCTGGCACTCAAGATCATGCACGACGCCAAGTATCGCGACCTGCCGTTTATAACGGGCTACGAGGGACGCGGTGCCGGTGGCAAGACGTTGGAGTCGGCGACGTACTTTATCCGTGAGGACAACGAGATCGTCGGCATGCTTTGCGTCAACACCGATCTTTCCACGATACGCTCCATCAACGCCATGACTCAGCAGCTCATGGCCTGCTTCGACGCTGTGCCAAGGCAGGCGGAGCCCGCGTCTATCGAGGTCGAAAGTCTTTCGGAGTCTACGCAGGAGCTCATCGACCGCAGTATTTCCGAGTTGCTGAGCGCGCGCGGGCTGGATGTAGCGTCGCTTGGTCAGAGCGACCGCGTGGACGTCATTCGCCACCTCAACGGCAACGGGGTGTTCATGCTCAAGGGCGCCGTGGCCTGCGCCGCCACCGCGCTGGGCATCTCGGAGCCCAGCGTCTACCGCTACCTGCAAAAAGTCCGCAAGGAGGGCTAAACGTTATCCCTTGGGGACGGAGGGAAACGGATCATTTTTGTCGCATCGCTTGACAAAAGACCCTGCAGCTCGCACTGCAGGGTCTTTTTGCATGTCATGTTTAGTTGTTGCCAACGCCTTAGAGAGCGGCGACGACCTCGATCTCGACCAGACCGCCAGCCGGAAGGGCGGCAACCTGAAATGCGCTGCGCGCGGGGAACGGAGCCTCGAACTTGGAGGCGTAGATCTCGTTCACGGCAGCGAAGTCGGCGATGTCGGCCAGGTAGACCGTGGTCTTGACGACATCGGCAAAGGTGGCGCCGGCAGCGGTCAGCAGGGCCTCGACGTTAGCAAGGGACTGCTTAGCCTGGGCCTCGACGCCCTCGGGCATCTTGCCGGTTGCAGGGTCGATGCCCAGCTGGCCGGACAGGAACACCATGTTGCCGGTCTGGATGCCGGGGGAATACGGGCCGATGGCTGCAGGTGCGTTATCGGAAGACACGACGGTCTTGCTCATGTTTATCTCCTTACGATCAGTTGAGAGAGCGTGAGCGCGGCGTTCACACCGGGAGGCACAATTCGGTCTGAACACCGCGCTTGATTTGGGATAGTACCCAAGGTTCCCGCGCGATGCAAGATTATTATCACCTTGCGAGAATATTTTATCGCCCAACGGCGCCTGTCGGCCGCTGAACGGCACGACCGGACGGTGAAGCTCAAAATGATCCGTTTCCCTCCGCCCCCAGCGGATCAGGCGGTCCATGGGGGACGGAGGGAAACGGATCATTTTTGCTGCAAGGGCTGCTGAAGACTTTATCCTGCTTGGGCCACAGGGCTCGTCCGCCGCAACAGCGCCACTATACTTTTGAGTATCTGAGCATTTTGAAAGGCAGGATATGACCGCAATCGCCAGTCGAACCACCAACCGCAGACCCGAGCTCTTGGCCCCCGCCGGAGGCCCGGAGCCCTTTGCCGCCGCACTCGCTGCCGGGGCAGACGCCATCTACTGCGGCATGGGCAGCTTCAACGCCCGCCGCAAGGCCACCAACTTTACCGACGAGGCCTTTGAGCAGGCCTGCTGTGCTGCACACCTGGCCGGGTCGCGCGTCTACGTCACGGTCAACATCGTCATCAAGCAGTCCGAGATGGGCGATGCGCTGCAACTCATCCATCGCTGCTCCACGCTGGGCGCCGACGCCTTTATCATCCAGGACTGGGGCCTGTTCTTTGAGGTCAAGCGCACGATGCCCGGCATCGAGACGCACATCTCAACCCAGGCGAACATCCACGACGACCGTGGAACCCTTTGGTGCCGCGAGCAGGGCGCCGACCGCGTGACCCTCTCGCGCGAGCTTTCCATCGACGAGATCGCTGCCATCCACGACGCCGCACCCGATGTGGACCTTGAGGTCTTTAGCCATGGCGCCATCTGCTTTTGCTACTCGGGCCTGTGCCTGCTTTCGAGCTTTGCCATGGCGGGCCGCTCGGCCAACCGTGGCATGTGCGCCCAGCCCTGCCGCCTGCCTTACGAGCTGATCGACGAGAACGGTCGCGTGCTCTCCCCTGCCGGTCGCGAGCGCGCGCTGTGCCCGCGCGACACCAACACTTCGCAGCTTGTTCGCCGTCTGTATGACGCCGGCGCCGCATCGCTCAAGCTCGAGGGCCGCATGAAGGCCCCCGATTACGTGTATTCCATCGTCGACGTGTATCGTCACGAAATTGACGACATGCTATCCGGAGCCACCGTTGCCAAGGACGAGGAAGCCGCCCGCCAGCGTCAGCTCAAGCGCTGCTTCAACCGCGACTTTACGCACGCTTATCAGGACGGCACCTCGGGCGACGAGATGATGAGCTATGAGCGTTCCAACAACCGCGGCCAGATCGTTGGCACGGTGCTGGGCAGCCGTCTGGCCAACCGCGACGTGCGCGGCCTCAAGCCTGACGACCGCCGTCGCCGTGCCGCCATCGCCCGCATTGAGCTGTTTGAGCCCGTGGGCAAGGGCGACTTGTTGGAACTTCGCCACGACGACGAGTTCGATCAGTTCCTAACCACTATCGCTACCGATGATGCCGCCGCCGGTGACATCATCGAATGTCGCGTGCCCCGCAGCATGCCCGAGGGCTGCCGCGTCCGCGTGATTCGCAGCCAGCGTGCCATCGACGCCGCCGGCGCCGCGCTCAAGCGCGATGTGCTGCGCCGCCGCGCCGTAGACGTGTCCGTTGTGGCGCGTCTGGGCGAGCCGTTTACCGTTACGCTCACCTGCTGCGACGACCCTTCGCTTACGGCCACGGCCACGGGCTTTACCGTCGAGGCCGCCAAGACCCGCGCCGTCGAGGCGGCAGACCTGGTTGAGCATGTGGGTCGCATGGGCTCCTCGCCCTTTGAGGCAGCGAGCTTTGACGTGGTCCTCGACGAGAGTTGCGGCATGGGCTTTTCCGCCGTGCACAAGGTGCGCGCCGCCGCTTGTAAGGCGCTGGAAGAGGCCATTCTGGCACCGTATGAGGAGCGCGCGAAAACGCTCGAGCTGCCGGCGATTGTAACCAGTGATTCCCGCCCCGCGCCCGAGCACTACCGCGATGAGCCGCAGATCTGCGCCACCGTCACCTCGCTCGAGGCCGCCGAGGCAGCGCGCGCGGAGGGCGCAACGCGCATCTACATGACCACCGACGCGCTCGATGCGGCCGAGCTCTCCCCCGCCGATGTATTTGATCAGGGCATCGTACCCGTACTCGACGAGGTCTGCCGCGCCGTTGACCACGTACGCGTCGACCCGTGGGTTGTTGCCGGCGCCACGGTCGCTATTGGCAACATCTCTGAGCTTGCCCTGGCCGCCCAGGTTGGCACCACGGCCGAGATTCGCTCTTGCCTGCCGGTTCACAACGCGCCCTGCATGGAGGCGCTTGCCGAGCGCGGAGCCGGTGCGTTTTGGCTCTCGCCCGAGATCACGCTCGACGAGATTGTCTCGCTCGGCGCCGCCGCGCCCGCAGCTCTGGGCATCACCGTCTTTGGCCGCCCACGCGTCATGACAAGCGAGCATTGCATTCTGCAGGTTGCCAACGGCTGCATCCACGATTGTGCCAACTGCCGCCTTCGCGCCCGCAAGCTCTCGCTTAAGAATATCGACGGCAAGGTCATGCCCGTGCGCACCGACATCCATGGCCGCTCTCGCTTGTACGACGCCTACCCCATCGACCTTACGCCGCAGGTACCGCAGCTGCTCGACGCCGGCGTCCGTCGTCTCATGGTCGACGGAACCTTGCTCGAGGCCGATGAGATTGGCCGTGCCGTCGCTCGCGTCCGTCGCGCCGTCGAGGCAGCTCAAGCCGGCCGCAAGCCCGCCGCCCGCCTGCGCGGCGCCACCTCGGGCTGCATGTTTGTGGGAATTAGCTAACCGAAAGGCTTACACGTGAACGAAGAACCTCAAGTCCTCTACTGCGACGCCTGGCTCATGGCCATCGATAAGCCTGCCGGCATGATCGTCCACGGTGACGGCACCGGCGAGCGCACACTTACCGACTACGCCAGCGACCTGCTGCTGGCGATGGGCGACGGCTTTGCCGCGACTGACATGCAGCCGCTCAACCGCCTGGACCGCGACACCACCGGCGTGGTGTTGTTCTCGCTCGACAAGCAAACGCAACCCGCTTTTGACCAGATGATCATCAACCACGCATTCGAAAAGCACTATCTGGCGCTCGCCGAGGGCAAAATCGACTGGAACGAGAAGCTCATCGACAAGCCGATCGCCCGCGACCGCCACGATAGCCGCAAGATGCGCGTTGGCGCCAGCGGCAAGCCGTCTCAGACGCGCGTCAAGGTACTCAAGCGTCTTAAGAGCCGCCGTGGCCTGCCCACGCGTTCGTATATCGATGTCGAGCTGCTCACCGGCCGCAAGCATCAGATTCGCGTGCACCTGGCGAGCGAGCGTCATCCCCTGGTTGGCGACGACCTGTACGGAACGCCGCGCCCCTGCGGCCTGATGCTCCACGCCCACAGCGTGTCCTTCACGCATCCCGTAACCGGCGAGCATATCTATATCGAAGCCCCCTGCCCCTGGGAGCCCTAAAACCTGCCGAAAAGGGACAGGTTTATTTTGGCAGGTTTTATCTGGACAAACGTCAAAACCACCACAAAAGTTCCTGCCCCTTCGCGGTGGTTTTGGCCTTAGCCCGTCCCCTGCTGTTAGACCGTGATGACGTTGTCCATTGCCCGGTACTTGGCGGGGACATCGCCTGCGGTAATAATCGTTGCGTCACGGAAGTCCGCGAACTTGACGGGCGCCACCATACCAAATTTACTGGCGTCCGAGATTACGAAGCGCTTGGCCGTATGGCGCATCGAGATACGCTTTACTTGCGCTTCCTCGATATCGGGCGCCGTGAAACCTTGCTCGGCAGCAATGCCGTTGGACCCCCAAAAGCCACAGTTAAAGTTGTAACGGTCCAGGGTTGCCAAGGCATCGGGGCCAACCAGCGCCTCGGTCTCGGGCTTGAGCTCGCCGCCCAGCACCACGGTGCGCATGCCGCGCAAAGCAAGGTGCTGAGCATGGAGCACGGAGTCGGTCACGTAGGTGACACCCTCGAGGCGCGGAAGATGCTCGATGAGCCTGAGCGTCGTCGAGCCCGAATCAATGTACACAAAGCTCTCGGGCTCCACCAGCGCCGCCGCACGGGCGCAGATACGCTCCTTGTCGTCGTTATGG
This sequence comes from uncultured Collinsella sp., assembly GCA_937943045.1. Classification (GTDB taxonomy): domain Bacteria; phylum Actinomycetota; class Coriobacteriia; order Coriobacteriales; family Coriobacteriaceae; genus Collinsella. The sequence continues at coordinate 52,856 of CALEBN010000036.1, forward strand.
AGATCGCTGCGCTCATTAAGCGTTAGGTCGCGTGTCACGTGCGCGCGCTCAAGGCTCGTCGCTCCGCCATGGACCTTGGCGATGCGGTGTGCGCGGTCGAGCGCCTGCAGGTCGCGCCGAATGGTGGACGCCGTCACGCCCAGGGCCTCAGCAAGCTCCGGTACGGTAACCGAGCCCGTCTGCCGCACCATCGACACAATCGCGTTGAGCCTATCTTCCGCAAGCATCGCTTACTCCTCCTCGGGGTACACGACTCCCCAGTCGGCGCGAAGCTTGGTCATAAGCTCCATAACATCAGAAGCATAATCCAGCAGCTCACGCTTGGAGTCGTCGCCGGCAACGGCCTTCTCAAGATCGGCCATCTCATAGCAAAGGGCGTAAGCTTCGGTGCCGGCGTGGACCTCCTCGCGGTGGCCGTCCACAGTCCACACGATGGTCGCGTGATCGGCGCGCGGATACTCGTTGACCTCGATATAGCACTTGTCGAAGCTGATGACCGAGCGCTTGGGCTGCTTGGAGTGGAGCGTAAGGCTCACAACACCCAGCTGCTGCTCGGCGTTACGGCAGACAATGCCGCCCGCAACGTCGACACCGGTCTCACAGGTGTTGCCCAGCGAGACAACCTCAGCGGGCTGGCTCGCCATAAAGAGGCGCATAACGGAGAGCGCATACACGCCAATGTCGAGCATGGCGCCACCGGCAAGGCTACGGTTGTAGAAGCGGTTGGTCAGGTCGCCGTACTCCTTATAGCTGCCAAAGTTGAGCTGAGCGAGATTCATGCGGCCGAACTCGCCGACATCCATGCGACGACGCAGCTCCTGATACAAGGGCATGTGAAGCACCGTGGTGGCGTCCATAAGGACCACGTTGTGCTCGTCGGCAATGGCGCGGGCCTCGTCAAGCTCGGCGGAATTGAGGGTAATGGCCTTCTCGCAGAGCACGTGCTTGCCAGCTGCCAGAGCGGCTCGCAGATAGGTGATATGCGTGTTGTGCGGCGTGGTGATATAGACTGCGTCAATGTCCGGATCGGCGTAGAGATCCTCGACCGTGCCATAGACCTTCTCAACGCCATACTGCTCTGCAAAAGCCTGAGCCTTGGACAGCGTGCGGTTGGCAACGCCCGCGAGCTTTCGGCCGGCAAGGGCGAGAGACTGAGCCATCTGGTTGGCGATAACGCCACACCCAATTACAGCCCAACGAAGCTCGGGAGCCGTAAAGATGTCGTTTGGGAACGGCTGATTCTGGACCGAGGCAAACGCCGCCTTTGCGGCTGCCTCGGCGTCGAGCGGAGCCTGTTTGGAATCTGCCATGATGTGCCTCCTGAGTCATCGGAAGTCCTTCATTTCTAACAAACCTATAGTCGCACAATTGCGCGCGTATCTGCTCGTGTTTGCGTATTTATTTGCTTATCGGTCATTATTTAGCCATAGTTGGCAGATGTTTGCGCGGCTATGCGCATTGTCGCGCAAGGCTATGCGCGTAAATGCGCATGCGACGATCCTTGTGAAACATAAAGGGGCGGAACACCAAAGCCCTAAAAGACAGACCCAGCTGTATTACTTCACCCCTCTGGGGGCATCAGACATCAACGGATCGTCCCAAACTGCCGGCACATAGAGACTGTCCCCCCAACGACTGGTCATTTAAGTCTGTCCCCAATGAATGGTCGTCCCCAGCTGCCGACAGAAAATGAACGCCCCCAGGTGCCGGCATTTCAACGGCCACTCATTTAAGCCTGTCCCCAATGAGTAGAGATAGAAAAAGGCCCGGGTGCCGTGGCATCCGGGCCTTTGCTAGCAACTTGATGTTGCGGGCAGCTTAGAACTTGTGGCCGCACTTCTTGCAGACGCGCAGCTTGTTCTTGCCGTCCTTCTCGTGACCGACGCGGGTAACCTTACCGCACTCGGGGCAAACGAGATTGACGTTGGAAGCGTCGATGGGAGCCTCCTGCGAAACGATGCCGCCCTGCTGGTTGGCAGCGTTGGGCTTGACGGCCTTCTTGACGACCGAAACGCCCTCGACAACGACCTTGTTCTCGGCGGGGAGAGCACGCAGGATAACGCCCTGCTTGCCGCGATCCTTACCAGAGAGAACCTGGACCTTATCGCCCTTCTTGATATACATATATCTCCCCTAACTACAGGGTCTCGGGAGCGAGCGAGACGATCTTCATGTACTTCTTGTCACGAAGCTCGCGAGCGACGGGCCCGAAGATACGGGTGCCGACGGGCGAACCATCGTTGTTGATGACAACGCAAGCGTTCTCATCAAAGCGAATGTAGGAGCCATCCTTGCGGCGGATCTCCTTAACGGTGCGAACGACGACGCAACGGACAACGTCCTTCTTCTTGACGTTGGCGCCAGGGGTAGCCTCCTGGACAGCACCGATGAACACATCGCCGATGCCTGCATAACGACGCTTGGAACCGCCAAGCACCTTGATGCAGCGAATCTTGCGAGCGCCGGAGTTGTCGGCGACGTTCAGCATGGTTTGCATCTGAATCATGGTAGATGTTCCTCCGAACTAAGAACCGAAGAGAGGTGCGCAGTCTTTATACGGCCTGTGGTATGCAAGCCAGGCATACGCACATCTTCGGAAACGTACAAGTCGTAAGAGCGACTGCTTATTTAGCGCGCTCGACGACCTCGATGAGGCGCCAACGCTTCATCTTGGACATAGGACGGGTCTCCATAACGCGGACGGTGTCGCCCACGCCAGCCGTGCACTCCTCGTCGTGAGCGTGCAGCTTCTTGGAGCTGGTCATCATCTTGCCGTACTTGGGGTGACGCTTGCGCTCGGTGATGGTGACAACAATGGTCTTGGCACCGGAGACGGAGGTAACGACACCCGTACGGACCTTACGCGAGTTACGCGAATCAGTCATGTTCTCTCCTTAGGTCCTACTCGGCGACAGCGGACTTCTCCGCTGCGATCTCGCGGGCGCGCTGCTCCGTGAGGACGCGAGCGATGTCCTTCTTCACGGTGTTGACGCGAGCGGTGTTGTCCAGCTGGCTGGTGGCCATCTGGAAACGAAGGTTAAAGAGCTCGGCGCGCATTTCCTTCAGCTTCTCAACGAGCTGAGCGTCCGAGAGCTCACGAATCTCTGCGGGCTTCATTAGTTCTCCTCCTTGGCGGCGGCGGCGTCCTCAGCAGCCCACTTGGCCTCGAGAGCGGCCTCCTCAGCCATCTCCTTCTCGATGCGCTGCTCAGCGTTCTTGGCAGCAACAATCTTGGTCTTGATGGGAAGCTTGTGCTGTGCAAGACGCAGAGCCTCGCGAGCGACCTCCTCGGGCACGCCCTTGACCTCGAACATGATGCGGCCGGGCTTGACGACGGCCACCCACTCCTCGGGGTTACCCTTACCAGAACCCATGCGAGTCTCGGCAGGCTTCTTGGTGATGGGCTTATCGGGGAAGATCGTGATGTAGACACGACCGCCACGCTTCATGTAGCGGGTCATGGCAATACGAGCGGCCTCGATCTGACGGTTGGTGATCCAATGGGCCTCGAGAGCCTGGATACCAAACTCGCCGAAATGCAGCTCGGTATTACCCTTGGCCTGGCCCTTCATGGAGCCACGCTGCACCTTGCGGTGAAGAATACGCTTAGGGGCAAGCACTACTGACCCCTCCTCTCGGAGTTACGACGACGAGGACGGGAAGAGCCCTCGAGTGCAGGGTTGGGAACAGGCTGGCCCGGGAGCTTCTCGCCCAGGTAGATCCAGACCTTCACGCCGCAAGCACCCATGGTGGTGCTGGCGACAGCCGTGCCGTAGTCGATCTTGGCACGGAGGGTGTGCAGAGGCACGCGACCCTCGCGGTACCACTCACGACGGCCCATCTCGGCACCGCCGAGACGACCGGAGCACTGGATACGGATACCCTTAGCGCCGGCCTTGCGGGCAGACTGGACAGCCTTGCGCATAGCGCGACGGAAGGCAACGCGGCCCTCGAGCTGCTCGGCGATAGACTGAGCAACGAGGTTGGCGTCGAGCTCGGGGCGCTTGATCTCGACAACGTCGACGGAGAGCTGGCCCTTGGAGACGCCAGCGACCTTCTCGAGCTCGGTGCGGAGGGTATCGATCTCGGCACCCTTCTTACCGATGACAACGCCGGGGCGAGCGGTGAGGATGATGACCTTCACCTTGTCGCCAGCGCGCTCGATCTCGACGCGGGAGACAGCTGCGCGGGAAAGACGCTTCTCGAGGTACTTGCGGATCTCGAGATCGTTACCGAGGGTCTTAGCGTAATCCTTCTCTGCGAACCAGCGGGAGCGCCAGTTCTCGGTGATGCCAAGACGGAAGCCGGTGGGGTAGACTTTCTGACCCATACAGCTTTACGCCTCCTTTCGAGGAGCAACGACGACGGTGATGTGGGAAGTACGCTTCAGAATGCGAGAAGCGGAACCCTTGGCGCGGGGACGGATGCGCTTAAGCGTCGGACCCTCGTCAACATAGGCAGCGGCGACAACCAGGTTGTCGGCACGCAGACCGTTGTTGTTCTCGGCGTTCGCAACGGCGGAACGGAGAACCTTCTCGACATCCACGGCGACGGCGCGGTCGCAGAAGTGGAGGATGTCGAAGGCCTGAGCGACAGGCTTGCGGCGGATCAGATCGACCACCAGGCGGGCCTTGCTGGGGGAAACACGCACGTACTTAGCGACGGCGCGAACCTCGGTGGCCTCAGTTTCAATAGACTTAGTTGCCATTTACGGTTAACCCCCTATTTGGCCTTGTGGCCACGGAACGTACGAGTCGGCGCGAACTCGCCGAGCTTGTGACCAACCATGGACTCGGTAACATACACGGGCACATGCTTGCGGCCGTCGTGGACGGCGATGGTGTGACCAACCATCTCGGGGAAGATGGTGGACGCGCGGGACCAGGTCTTCACGACGTCCTTCTTGCCAGCCTCGTTCATCGCGGTGATACGCGAGAGAAGGCGAGTCTCCACGAACGGGCCCTTTTTGAGACTTCTGCTCATAAGTGCTTTCTCCTAAAACTCGGTATCCGAAATTACTTCTTACGGCGACGAATGATGTGCTGGTTCGAGACCTTCTTCTTCTTGCGCGTACGAAGGCCCTTCGTCGGCTTACCCCAGGGGGTAACAGAGGGACGACCAGAGGTGTGGTTCTTGCCCTCGCCACCGCCGTGCGGGTGGTCGACAGGGTTCATGACGGTACCGCGGACGGTCGGGCGCACGTTCAAGTGACGCTTACGGCCGGCCTTGCCGATGACGATGTTGGCGTGATCGGCGTTGCCGACCTCACCGACGGTGGCGCGGCAGGTAACGAGGATGCGGCGCATCTCGGAGGAAGGCATACGGACGATAGCGTACTTGCCCTCCTTACCCATCAGCTGGCAGGAGTTACCGGCGGAACGGGCGATAGCAGCGCCCTTGCCCGGCTGGAACTCGACGGCGTGGATGAGCGTACCGACGGGGATGTCGGCGAGGGGCAGAGCGTTGCCCGGCTTGATGTCGGCGTCAGAACCGGACATGATGGTCTGACCGACCTCGAGGCCCTTGGGGGCCAGGATGTAGCGCTTCTCACCGTCAGCATAGTGCAGCAGAGCGATGCGAGCGGAACGGTTCGGATCGTACTCGATCGTGGCAACCTTGGCGGGCACGCCGTCCTTGTTGCGCTTGAAGTCGATCACGCGGTAACGACGCTTCACGCCGCCGCCCTGGTGGCGGGTGGTGATGCGGCCGTTGTTGTTACGACCGGCCTTCTTGGGCAGGGGCTCGAGAAGAGACTTCTCGGGCTTGGTGCAGGTGATCTCGGAGAAGTCGGAGATCGTCTGCCAACGCCTACCAGCGGAGGTCGGCTTAAGGTGCTTTACAGCCATTACAATCCCTTTCAATAGGAATCCGTTAGCCATCGCAGACAGGGATTCGAGGTTCTGCCTCGGGTGCGATGACACCGGACGTATACACGGTTCCGGGCGTGTCCATTTTATACGCCCAAAACCTTGAGCTCTCGCCTCCCCTATTTGGGAGGCATGAGCTCACTCAACAGCAGCGAGTCTTAGGCCTGGTTGCCAAAGACCTCGATGGTGTCGCCCTCGGCCAGCGTGACGATGGCCTTCTTCCAAGAACGGGTCTTGCCGGCGACATAGCGCACGCGCTTGGTCTTGGGCTTGACCGTCAGGGTGTTCACGCGAACGACCTTGACGCCGAAGATCTCCTCGACAGCGTCCTTGATCTGATACTTGTTAGCATCCTTAGCGACCTCGAACGTGTACTTGTTCTGCTCCATGCCGGAGAAGGAACGCTCGGACACGATCGGACGGATGATGATCTCGTGGGCGGTCATTTATGCAAGCACCTCCCCGAAGTGAGCGGCGATGTCGGCGGGCATCAGCACAGCGTTGTTGTTGACGAGATCGTAGGTGTTGGCCTCGTCGGCAGTGATGATGAACGTCTTGGGAATGTTGCGGAACGACAGGTAGGCGTTGACGTCCTCATCGCGAACGATGATGGTCAGGCGCTTGCCCTCAAGGCCGAGAGCCTTGAGCATGGCAACGGCAGCCTTGGTGGAAGGCTTCTCGAAGCCATAGTCGTCGACGAGCACGAGCTCGCCATCGGCCAGCTTGGCGGACAGCGCGGAGCGCATAGCCAGCTTGACCTCCTTGTTGTTCATACGCTTAGCGTAGGAACGGGGCTTGGGGGCGAAGACAACGCCACCGTGACGCCACTGGGCAGCACGGATGGAACCCTGGCGGGCACGGCCGGTGCCCTTCTGACGCCAAGGCTTCTTGCCGCCACCGGAAACCTCAGAGCGGCCCTTAGCGGACTGGGTGCCCTGACGCCAAGAGGCCATCTGGCACTTGACGATGTGGTGCATAACGTGGATGTTCGGCTCGATGCCGTACACCTCAGCGGCGAGCTCGGCCTCGGCGACCTTCTTGCCCTCGCTGTTCTTTACTTCAAACTTTGCCATTTAAGTGTTCTCCTTGGTATGACGCTGGGCTAAATGGGCTGGGCCCTTAGGCCATACGGATGGCGACGAGACCATTCTTGGCACCCGGGACAGCGCCCTTGACCAAGATGAGGTTCTGCTCGGCATCGATGCGGACAACGGAAAGGTTCTTGACGGTAACGCGCTCGTTACCCATGTGACCGGCCATCTTGACGCCCTTGAGGACGCGCGCAGGATAGGCGCACTGACCGATAGAACCGGGGTGACGCTGGAAGTGAGAACCATGCGTCATAGGACCGCGGCGCTGACCCCAGCGCTTGATGCGACCCTGGAAGCCCTTACCCTTGGAGGTACCGATGACGTCGACCTTCTCGACATCAGCGAAATCAGCGACGGTAACGACCTCGCCGACCTTGTGCTCCTCGCCGTTCTCGACGCGGACCTCACGAAGGAAGCGGACAGGCTCGACGCCGGCCTTGGCGAAGTGACCAGCCATGGGCTTGTTCACGTTCTTGGCCTTGATGTCGCCGAAACCGATCTGGACGGCGTCATAGCCGTCGGTTGCCTGAGTTTTAACCTGCGAGACAGCGCAGGGGCCAGCCTGGATGACCGTGACGGGAACGACGTTGTCGTCCTCGTCCCAAACCTGGGTCATGCCAATCTTGCGGCCGAGAATCATGCTGATCAAGATATGATCCCAACTCTCGCGTGGTCTTGGGACAATGCGTACACCACCGAGCGTACGCCCCTAGAGGACCACTACTTACACGACGTGCTCCCCAGTCTTGTATTGCGTCCGGACTACCTGACAACCCTATTAAGCAGGCATTTTGTCCAGCCAGAATACTCCCCTGGTTTCACACAGCTGTTTAGTATACACGGCTGCGGGCGTATCCATCGAGATTCATATTTCACTCACATTGTTTACGCAGGTAAAGTGCGTGGCACGTTCCCAGTGTGCGGCGGAGGGGGCGGGCCTGAGACATATTAAGGTTGCTGCTCTACAGTCCTGCTCACGACGGAGAGCACATTAAGTGCTCTCCTGTTCGTGCGGAACTCGCGACAACCTTAATATGTCTCAGGCCCGCCCCCTCCGCCGCATACTGGGAACGCCACGTTGATGTCTGCTAAACCTTGCTCGCTCAGCTAATTACTTTGTTGGAGATCCACAATTTGTTGTAAGGTGAACTTGCATTGGGGCGTATCGTCCTCTTCTCGCGCATCGTCAAAATCGAAGATCATGATGGCGCAGTTGGGAAGTTTTGCTGGGAGCTCGAAGCCCTCTGGGGCTGCGGCCTTGATAAATTGACGGCTGGCGCTGCCGTGGCTTACTGCTAGAAGGGTTTCGACGCTCTCGGCGCTTATGAGATTGGTGAGAGTGTCTACCATGCGCTCTTGCAGCGCGCGGCTTCCTTCTCCTCCGAAGGGGACCAGATCCTCGCCGGGATCCCAGACGTCGGTGGGCAGGGCGTCGTGGGGGCCTTCTTCGAAGGTGCCGTAGCAGCGCTCGATGATGCCTTCGCAGGGCTCGACTGCTGCGTCCGGGCCGAGGAGTTCGCATGCGACGAGCCTTGCCGTGTCCATGGCTCGGCCTAAGGGTGATGAGACCACTTTGTCGGGGACGACGCCGTGGGTCTTGAGCCATGCGGCTGCCATTCCCGCTTGTTTACGGCCCAGGTCGGTCAACGGTGAATCGCAGCGGCCCTGGACCAGCTTTTTGACGTTGAATTCCGTCTGGCCATGACGAAGTAGATATAGACGCCTCATGCTCTCCCCTTCTGCTTCAGTTACCTTGCCGGCACAGCCCTACTCGTGGGTATGCCCTACGTAGTCTTCGTCGATCGTAATCTTTGCAATCGACTTGGGATATTCCGATTCGACCCGTTGTGCCAGCGCGTGTTTGAGCTCATCGGCATCCATGTCCAAATCCGAGGGTCGCACACAGTCAAATATCACATTGGTGTGCGTGGGGCCCGGCACGCAACGCAAATCGTGAATCGAAAGGCGTCTATCGATCTCCTGGGCCATAGCGTTGATGCGCAGACGCATGCTCGCCACATTTGAATCGTCGGTCACGATGGGATCGTAATGGAGCGTGACGATCATGCCGTCCTCGTCCCTAAACGACTGCTCGATGTTATCGAGCGTGTCGTGACTTTCCAGCGGGCTGGCCTCGGCCGCCATCTCGGCGTGCGCACTTGCAAACTTCCTGCCCGGACCGTAATCGTGAACCATCAGGTCATGAACACCCAAAACGCCGGGGTAGCTCATGATCTTGTCTCGGATGTGCTTGACCAGCTTGGGATCGGGTGCCTGGCCCAAAAGGGGGCTCACCGTATCTTGGATAAGCTCAAAGCCGCTCCAGCCAATATAGACGCCAACGGCAAGGCCGACCCAAGCATCAAGATTGACATGCGTCACCTGGGAAACAATCGCGCACACCAGCACAGCGCCCGTGGCCAGGACATCGTTCTTTGAGTCCTGAGCCGTCGCATGCAGCGTATCGGACTCAATACGGTCACCGAGCTTTTGGTTGAGGGCCGCCATCCAGAGCTTTACGACCATCGAAAGCACTAGAACCGTCACCAGGGCAAGCGAGAACTCGACAGGTTCGGGGTGGATGACGCGCTCAACCGAGGACTTGATAAGCTCAAGGCCGATCAGCAGCACGAGCGCCGCCACGACCAGACCCGAGAGATACTCGTAGCGACCGTGGCCATAAGGATGCTCGGGGTCGGCCGGCTTGCTCGCCAGCTTAAAGCCCAGCACGCTCACGATGTTCGAGCTGGCATCGGACAGGTTGTTCATGGCATCCGCCACGATCGAAACCGATCCCGACAGCACGCCAATTGCACCCTTCGCAGCACATAGTGCCACATTGGTGAGAATACACACCACGCCCGTCAACGTACCCACGCGTGCACGGTCGCCCTGCGCGCGCTCAACAATCCACTCGACCATCTACATCCGCCCCCACGGTACTACCTATATATCTATTGCTCAAACGGATTGTAGTGTAGCCACTTTGTCCCCCAGATACAAAAAGGCCGCGACCCACACGAGCCGCGACCTTGGAGCATGACAAAGGAATCGTCCTTTTTTCGCACAGGTTTATGCGCTTGCTTCAGCAGCGCTCGCCACTGTTTCGGACAAATCGGCTTCGTCTTCTGCCGCCTGCTCCTTCGTCGGCACCACGCCAAAGCAGTAGCTCAGCGCCGCAGACACCGCAAATGCCACGCCGCCGGCAACGCAGCACCACAGCAGGTTCGAGATGCCGCCCGTGGCAAAGCCAATGACCATGAGGACATTCGTCATGCCGATGGTATAGGCCGTAACGTGGCCCACGGCTGCAACAAGGCCTCCGACGGCGCCGCCAATGGCCATGCACGTCAGGCACCTGCCATATTTAAAGCCGCAGCCGTACAGTGCCGGCTCGCTTACGCCGCCAAGCACGCCCGAGATCGAATAGCCCAGCATGAGCGCCTTCTCGTCCTTATCCGCAACGCGGAGCGACGCGCCAAAAGGCATGCCCCAAACGGCGAACGTTGCCATCGTCGCGGCGATCAGGATGCACGAATCCGTTCCCACACTCATAAACTGCGCATAGGCGAGCGATAGGACAACATTGCTGACGCCCGCGATCTTAAGGAACTCCCAGCCCGCGGCAAGCCCCATGAGTGTGAGCAGCGATACGATGCCACCGGAATTGCCAAGCATAAACATAAGCTGGCCCAACAGCATGCCCAGATAGCTGCCCGCCGGTGCCGTAATACACAGCGAAACCGGAACCATGACAAGCATGGTCGCAAACGGAACAAACGAAAACGCCACGGCCTTAGGGATAACGCGCCGAAAGAAACACTCCACTCGCCAAAGCACGGGTACCGAGATGAGAACCGGAATAACAGTCGTCGTGTAATCGTTGACCGGCGCGGGAAGCAGGCCATACACGGAAGTCATCGATGCCCCCGTCGTCGATGCGGCATCGACGAGCTTAAGCAGATCGGGCGCAATCAATACGCCGCCCAGCATCATGCCCAGCTGCTCCGAGCAACCGAGCTGGCGGGCGGCCGCCCAACCAAGATAGATGGGCAAAAAGTAGTAGCCGGCGTTATAGAGCCAACTGTAGAACAGGCGATAGATTTCGGAATCGGCAGACCACAGGCCCAGCATGCCTTCGCCCATAATGACGGCGACGGTGCGGAACAAAGCCGCGCAGACAATGAACGGCAGCGCCGACATCATGCTTTTGGACAGATAGTCCACCACAGCCATGGCGGTCGACTTCAACGTCGTTGGCAGCGTAGCCTTAGAGACTTGTGACATGGAACACCTTTCCCAATGTGACAAAGAAACTGTCCCCCTTGTCACACCGTGCGGTACCGACCGATCGAGCGGTACTTTTCGTAGCGGTGGTTTGTGAGGGTCGCGTCGTCGAGCCGCCCAAGCGTATCGAAGGCATCAAATGCCGAGGACATGACAGCACCGGCGATCTCCTCATGCGACAGGCCCCTATCGTCGACAATGCCGTCGATGATGCCGAGCGCCAACAAATCGGGGGCCGTGAGCTTAAGCGCCTCGGCGGCCTCATTCGCGCGCTCGGTATCCTTCCACAGGATCGACGCACAGGCCTCGGGGCTCACGACCGAATAGGCCGAGCTCGAGAGCATCAGGATGCGGTCGGCCACGGACAGCGCCAGCGCGCCACCAGAGCCGCCCTCGCCTGTCACCACCGAGACAATCGGTGTCTTAAGACCGCTCATCTCCATGAGATTCTGGGCAATCGCCTCACCCTGGCCGCGCTCCTCGGCACCGATGCCGCAAAACGCGCCCGAAGTATCGACCAGGCACAGAACCGGTCGACCAAACTTTTCGGCCTGGCGCATCAGGCGACGCGCTTTGCGGTAGCCCTCGGGATGTGCCATGCCAAAGTTGCGGCGCATACGCTCTTTGGTCGTGGTGCCGCGCTCGATGGCGATGACCGTTACGGGACGTCCGTCTTTCCAGCCGATGCCGCCCACCACGGCAGCATCGTCGCCAAAGTAGCGGTCGCCGTGCAGCTCCACAAATCCATCCAGACCCAACGAGATCATCTCGCCCGCCGTGGCACGATCTGCCGAGCGGGTCTGCTTGACAATCTCGAGTGCGGTTTTTGGTGCCGTCGAGCGCTTGAACAAGTGTCCCAGCTTTTTGCCGCGGCGACCCGTATGCACGATCTCGTGCGGTGCCCCCAGGCCGGGCGCGTGCCCTTCGTGCAGCGCCAGCAGCTCGCCTACCGTGAGCGCAATCTCGCCACGCGGAACGACAGCATCGCAAAAGCCGTGCTCCAGCAAAAACTCGGAGCGCTGGAATTCCTTGGGCAGGCGCTTGTGCATGTTCTGCTCGATCACGCGCGGTCCGGCAAATGCCGCCAGGGCGTCGGGCTCGGCCAGGATAATGTCGCCCTCCATGGCAAAGCTCGCGGTCACGCCTCCGGTCGTGGGGTCGGTGAGCACCGTGATATACAGGCCGCCCGCCTCGCTGTGGCGCCTAACCGCCGCAGAGATCTTGGCCATCTGCATGAGCGAGGTCACGCCCTCCTGCATGCGCGCGCCGCCCGAAACGGTAAAGCCAACGACCGGCAGCCCCAGCTCGGTCGCACGCTCAAATGTGCGACAGATCTTCTCGCCCACCACGGAACCCATCGAGCCCATCATAAAGTTGGCGTCCATAAAGAAGAGCGCCGTATCGCAACCGCAGATTTTGCCCCTGCCGCACACAACGGCATCGCGCTCGCCCGAACGCTCGACCGCGCCCTTGAGCTTGTCGGCATAGCCGGGAAACGAGAGGAAGTCCTCCGACGCCAGATTGGCATCCCATTCCTCAAACGTGCCCTCGTCGACCGTCATGCGCATGCGCGCGCGACCGCTCACGCGAAAGTGCTTGCCGCAACGGGGGCACACCTCGAGGTTGTCGTGCAGGCGCGCCTCATCGATCACACGGCGGCACTCCGGGCACTTGATAAACACGTGGCGCGCGGGAAACTCGGCGCACGACTCGGTCATCGGGCCCTCGAGGACGTTGACCGCCTTCGCTTTTCTATTCATCAGCATAGAGATGCCCCATCAGATCGGTGTGATACATGCCCGACAAGAACTCGTCGTTTGCCAGCACGTCGAGCTGAAGCTCGCTGTTTTCGCTCACGCCCTCAATCACGAGCTCGCCCAGGGCCGAGCGCATCTTGCGAATGGCGCCGTCACGCGTGGGCGCACACACGATGAGCTTGCCGAGCATAGAGTCGTAGTACGGCGGAACGGCAGCCCCGGTAAACATGGCGGAATCCCAGCGCACGCGCGGACCACCCGGCACACGCAACGCGGTGACCGTTCCGCATGACGGCAGAAAGCCCGGCGTTTCGGCATTGATGCGGCACTCCATGGCGTGGTTGCGGACCGGCATGTCCTCCTGCTCAAAGGGCAGAGGCTGGCCGGCTGCCACGCGCAGCTGCCACTTGACCAAGTCGGTATCGGTCACAAACTCCGTAACCGGATGCTCCACCTGCAAGCGCGTGTTCATTTCCATAAAGTAGAAATTGCCGTCGTCCGAATACAGGAACTCGATGGTACCGGCTCCTTCGTAGCCGACGGCACGAGCCAGGTCGCGCGCGGCCTTGTGCATGCGGGCACGGATGTCGTCGTGTCCGTCGAGGCACGGCGCGGGGCTCTCCTCGATCAGCTTTTGGTTGCGGCGCTGCACCGAGCACTCGCGCTCGCCGAGCGAAAACACATGGCCCTGCTTATCGGCCATAATCTGCACCTCAACGTGGTGCGCCGGCGCGACAAACTTCTCCATGTAGCACTCGCCGTCGCCAAAAACGGCCTCGCCCTCGGCGCGCGCCTCGATGAACGCCTTTGCCGCATCTTCCACGCGCTCGACCTTGCGAATGCCGCGACCGCCACCACCTGCACGCGCCTTAATAAGCACGGGGCAGCCAATGCGCTCGGCCTCGGCTGTTGCCTCCTCGGGGCTTTTGAGCAAATCGCAGCCCGGCACGATGGGCACGCCCGCCGCGGCAGCCGTTCGACGCGCGGCGTCCTTGTCGCCCATGCTGTCGATCACCTCGGCCGAAGGACCAACAAACGCCAGGCCATACTTGTCGCAGTCGCGCACGAAGCTCGCCTTCTCGGAAAAGAAGCCATAGCCGGGATGGATCGCCTTAGCTCCCGACTTTACGGCACAGGTGAGCACGGCATCGTCGTTGAGGTAGCTCTCGGCAAGACGCGGGCCGCCGATGCAATACGCCTCGTCGGCAAGCTGCACGTGCAGCGCGTCCGCATCGGCCGTGGAGTAGACGGCGACGGTCTTGATGCCCATATCGCGACACGCGCGGATAACACGGACCGCGACTTCGCCGCGGTTGGCAATGAGCACTTTGTCGAACATGAAGCCTTCCTTAACTTTCGTGCATGAGTGCAAAAGACATATCGGCGCGGCAGCAAACCTCACCGTTGACGCTCGCGATACCCGTCGCAAAGCGGAACGGCCCGCGCGCACGTGTGATAGAGCACACCAGGTCCACCGTGTCGCCCGGGCGCACCGGACGCTTAAAGCGCACCTTGTCCAGACTCGTGTAGAACGGCGTCGCGCCGCGCGCTTCCTCATCGCCCATCAGCAGCACGCAGCAGTTCTGGGCGAGCATCTCGCACTGAATCACGCCGGGGACGACCGGGTTTCCCGGAAAATGCCCCTGCAAAAAGAACTCGTCGCCCGTGATCGTGATCTTGCCGTGGGCCTCGTCGCCCACCAGCTCGGCTTCGTCGAGCAAAAGCATCGGCTCGCGATGCGGCAACAGTTCTTTAAGCTCTTCTTTGTTCATGGATATCACCTATCCGATCCTCATGAGGCAGCTGCCAAACTCCACGAGATCGCCGTCGGCCACGCAGATCTCGAGCACCTCGCCATCCGCCTCTGCCGTCACCTCGTTGAGAACCTTCATGGCCTCGATGATGCAGAGGGTCTCGCCGGCCTTGACCTTGGAGCCCACGTGCACAAACGGCTCGTCGCCCGGCGCCGGGGCAGCATAGAAAACGCCGACCATGGGAGCGGTCACCTCGGTGCCCTTAGGCTCCGGTGCGGCGGCAGGCGCCTGCGCGGCGGGCTCCGGTGCGGCGGCAGGCACGGCGACAGGAGCCACCGCCGGAGCAGTCACGGCACCCGGCATAGGCATGGGCACGGCAACCGGCTGCGCTGCACTCGCGCGCTCGATCTCGACCGCGGTGCCATCGGGCTCCTCCACGCGCACGCGCGTAAGGCCGCGGTCCTCCATCACATCGGCTATCTCGGCAAGTCTTTTGGAATCCATGCTCTAGCTCCTTGCATATCTACGCAGCGCGATGGCGGCGTTGTGTCCGCCAAAGCCCAGATTGGTCGAAAGCGCCCAGGTAAGGTCGGCGCGAACCGCGCGATTGGGCGTGTAGTCAAGATCGCAGGCGGGATCGGGCGTGCGGTAGTTAATGGTCGGGGGCACCACGCCCTGCTCGAGCGCCATGGCGCAAGCCATGACCTCGATGGCGCCCGTGGCACCGATCATGTGGCCGGTCATCGACTTGGTCGACGAGACATGTGCGGCGCGCGCCGCGTCCTCGCCGAGCGCTCGTTTGATGCCCGCTGTCTCGGACGAATCGTTGAGTTTGGTCGAGGTGCCGTGAGCGTTGATGTAGAGGCCCTCGGAAGGCTTAACGTCGCCCTCGGCCACCGCCAGCGATATCGCACGGGCGATACCTGCCGCGTCCGGGTCGGGACTCGTGATGTGGTAGGCGTCATCGGTGTTGCCGTAGCCCACGACCTCGGCGTAAATGTGCGCACCGCGCGCCTGCGCGTGCTCCATACCCTCGAGCACGAGCACGCAGGCGCCCTCGCCCATCACAAAGCCGTCGCGGTCTGCATCGAACGGGCGGCAAGCCGTCGCGGGGTCGGGGTTGGTGGTCAATGCACGGCAGGACGTAAAGCCCGCAACGGCATCGGGGATAATGGCCGCCTCGGCGCCGCCGGCCAGGATTGCATCGGCATAGCCGTGCTTGATGGCGCGGAACGCCTCACCCACCGCATGGGCCGAGGTTGCGCACGCGGTCACCACGGGCAGGGTCGGGCCCTTTGCCTTGTGGCGGATTGCAATATTGCCCGATGCCATGTTGGGGATCATCATCGCGATCATGTAGGGCGATGCACGACGAGGCCCGCGATCGGCAATCGTATGGACGTTGTCGACAAGCGTCTGCATGCCGCCCACGCCCGAGCCCACATAGACACCCAGGCGATCGCGATCGACCGCACCCTTAACATCGAGGCCCGCATCGTGCATGGCCTCGTCCGACGCCGCCATCGCAAACTGAACGCAGGGGTCCAGGTGCTTGGCGTCACGCTTGCCAAAGTACTCGTTGCCGTCAAAGCCCTTGACCTCGGCCGCCACCTTGACGGCAAACGCATCGGTATCAAAGTGTGTGATCGGACCGATACCACACGTTCCGGCGCACATGGCCGCCCAGGTGGCAAGCGCCGTGTTGCCGAGCGGCGACACGGCACCGATACCGGTGATTGCAACTCTCTGTTCCATCATGGTCTCCTCATCCAAGCCACTTAACCGGCTTGCTTTCTACATCGCCATTCCGCCGTCGACACGTATGACTTCGCCCGTAATGTAAGCAGCCGCATCGCTCGCTAAAAAGCGCACCACACCGGCCACCTCCTCGGGCTGCGCCATACGCTTAAGGGGAATCTGGTCCTCGGTTGCCGCGCGAACCTTCTCCGAGAGCTTTGCCGTCATATCCGTCTCGACAAACCCGGGGGCGACCGCGTTCACTCGTACGCCGCGGGGCGCAAGCTCGCGCGCTACCGCCTTGGTCAGGCCGATCACGCCCGCCTTGGAGGCAGCGTAGTTGGCCTGTCCGGCATTGCCCATCAGGCCCACGACCGAGCTCATGTTGACGACGCAGCCGCCGCGCTGGCGCATAAAGGTCTTGGTGAGCGCGCGCGTCATATTGAACGTGCCCTTGAGATTGACATCGAGCACGCGGTCGAAGGCATCGTCGCCCATACGCATGAGCAGGCCGTCGCGCGTGATGCCGGCGTTGTTGACGAGCGCCCAAATGGAGCCAAAGTCGTTGAGGACCGTCTCCACGCACGTGTTGACGGCGGCGGGGTCGGCCACGTCACATTGATATGAGCGCGCCGTGGCGCCAGCCGCCTCGCAGGCGTCGCACGTCTCGCGCGCCGCATCGACGCTGCCGGCATAGACGACGGCGATATCAAAGCCGTCCTCCGCCAGGCCCACGGCACAAGCGCGACCGATGCCGCGCGAGCCGCCCGTGACCAGCGCCACGCGGCGCGATCCGGCGCGCTCGAGCGCGCCGTTGTTCAAATTGCCCATGTCATTCCTTTCGGGTATCAGCCCTGTGGACTATGCGAGCTCGTCGGCAATAGCTGCGACCTGCTCGGCCGTTTCGCACGAATACACACGAACGTCGCTCAACGTACGCTTGACCAGGCCCGACAGCGTTTTGCCAGGACCGACCTCAATAAACGTGTCGATGCCCTGGTCCTGCAGAGCATGCAGCGTGTCGACCCAGCGCACGGCATGACTCACCTGATTGGCCAAGACATCCGATGCCGCCTGCGGGTCGGCCGGATAGGGCGCCGCCGTCATATTTGCCATAACAGGAATGAGCAACGGGGACGGCGCGTGACCGGCTTGGATATACGTCGCCAGCCCCTCAGTCGCCTCGGCCATATAGGGACTATGGAATGCACCCGACACCGCGACCTTCATGGCGCGACCGCCAGCCTCTTTTACCAGGACGTCGAGGGTCTGCAACGCATCGGGCGCTCCGGCCACAACCGTCTGCTTGGGACTGTTGTAGTTGACCGGCCAGCAGTCCTCGCCGGCCTGTTTTGCCAGGCCCTCAACTTGCGCCGCATCGAGCTTGATGACGGCGCGCATGCCGCCCGGATGACGCTCGGCCTCCGCGGCCATCAGCGCCGCGCGCTCGCACACGAGCTCAAAGCCCGCTCGCGTATCGAACGCCCCCGCAAAGGTGAGCGCGGCGACCTCGCCCAGCGAGAATCCCGCACAGGCGGCAGGCACCACGCCGCGCTCGCGCAGGGCGACGGCGACAGCCAAGTCGTGCACGAACACGCAAGGCTGCGTGTTCTCGGTCTGCGAGAGCTCCTCTTTCGAGGCGCTCCGGCACTGCTCGCTGGTCCCCGGGCGCGCCTCGTCAGCAATGGCGAACACCTCGGCAGCCGCCAGCGATGCTTCGATGAGATCGACGCCCATCGCGGGATGCTGGGCACCCTGACCGGCAAACAGAAACGCTACGCTACCCATGCGGACGCACCCTTCAGGACATGCTCGGCGCCATCGACCAGATCGTCGACGATTTCGCGTGCGCTCTGGCGTTCGTTGACCATGCCGGCAATCTGTCCACACAGATACGAACCCTCTTCGTAATTGCCGTCCTTGGCGGCTTTGCGAAGGGCACCCGTGCCCATGGCCCCAAGCTCCTCGGCACTTGCGCCCGCCGCCTCACTTTTGGCGTAGGCATTGGTGAAGGGGCTCTTGAGCGCACGCACCGGATGTCCCGTCGAACGGCCAGTCGCGCGCGTCGAGGTGTCTCCCGCCTTGAGCACCAGCTCTTTGTATTGCTCGGAGACGGTACACTCATCGGCAACGAGAAAGCGCGTGCCCACCTGGACGCCAGCGGCGCCAAGCATAAAGGCGGCCGCCACCCCGCGACCATCGGCGATACCGCCAGCTGCCACAACGGGGATATCGACCGCGTCGACAACCTGCGGAACGAGCGCCATCGTCGATGTCTCGCCAATATGTCCACCAGATTCAGTGCCTTCGGCAACCACGGCGGCGGCCCCGCGACGCGCCACGAGACGCGCCAGCGCCACCGAAGCAACGACCGGGATGACCTTGATGCCCGCATCGTTCCAGGCCTTCATGTACTTGGTGGGATTGCCGGCACCCGTCACGACGACCGGCACCTGCTCGTCGATTACAACCCGTGCGACCTCGTCGGCAAACGGGCTCATAAGCATGACGTTGACGCCAAAGGGCTTATCCGTCTTGGTGCGCAGTTCGTGAATCTGATCGCGCAGCCATTTGGCGTCGGCATTCATGGCCGCGATGATTCCCAACCCACCTGCCTCGGACACGGCCGACGCCAGCGAGGCATCCGCAATCCAGGCCATGCCGCCTTGGAACACGGGCTTTTCGATGCCGAGCAGCTCGCAGAGAGGAGTCTTGAGCATCTCTACTTCTCCAATGCTGCCTCGACCGTATCGGCGAACTCGCCGACCGTCTTGGGGTTCTCCTCGGTATCGAGCTGGATGCCAAACTCGTCCTCGACGGCGACGAGGATCTCGACGGTGCCCAGGCTGTCGAGGCCAATCTCCTCGAGCGTGGACTCGGGCTTCATCTCGACGTCGTCAAGGCCGGCGGTCTCGCGGATAACGTCGCAAACGCGCTCGAAGGTCTTCTGATCTGCCATGGTAGTTCTCCTTTGTTTGTGCCCTAGGGACGTTTTTATTTCCTATGTGCGACTACTTCCAACGAAGCAGATAGCCACCTATATCCAGGCCGGCGCCAAATCCAACGAGGGCGATGGTGTCGCCCGCGTGCAGCGCGCCGGTATTTGCCAGTCGATCGAGAGCAAGCGGAATGCAGGCGCTCGAAATGTTGCCGGTCTCGCGCAGCGTTCGAACCACGCGCTCGTCTGGCACGCCGAGACGCTTGACCGCCTGACTCAGGATTCGTTCGTTAGCCTGATGGAATACAAAATGATCGATGTCTTCGACCGAAATGCCCGCATCGCTCGCAAGCTTATGGACCGTGTCGCAGATGGCGTTGACGCCGAACTTGAACACGCGGCGGCCATTCATGGACAGCACGCTCTCCCGATCGCCCGCCGTCTTAAATGGCGAGGAACCCGCTAAGCCGGGAACACGCAGTGTCTCGACATCGGGATTGGTTGCAAGCTCGACGGCAAGGGGATTCACCCCGCCGGCCCCAATAACGGCAGCACCCGCGCCATCGCCAAAGAGCACGCACGTGGCACGGTCGGTCCAGTCAAGCGCGCGCGTCATCTGCTCGGCGGCAACGACAAGCACATGCTTGGCTCGTCCTCGGGCGATATAGCCCTCGGCAACATCGAGTGCAAAAACAAAGCCAGCGCAGGCGGCCGAAACATCAAAGGCGGGACACGTCGCGCCCAGACGCTCGGCAACGGCACATGCCTCGGCGGGAACGAGATGGTCACCCGTTGTCGTCGAGCAGACGATCAGATCCAGCTGGCTCGCGTCGATTCCGGAAACCTGGAGCGCCCGCTCGCTCGCTGCTACGGCAAGGTCGTCGAGCGACTCGGTGGTGCAGACGTGGCGGCTCTTGATGCCTGTGCGGGTAAAAATCCACTCATCCGAGGTATCGAGGAACTTAGACAGCTCGTCATTGGAAACACTGCGCTTAGGAAGCGCCGAGCCTGTTCCAAGAATCGTGAAACCCATCACTAACCTCCTTTGAGTTGTTGACGTGTTTACATCGACCAAGAGAGGATAACGCATTTCAGTCGTTGTTGACGTGTTAACATTAAATTGTTCAAATGCGACAAAGGCTTCATATTGTGTCTATCTCTCGACAC
Organism: uncultured Collinsella sp.; assembly: GCA_937943045.1. GTDB lineage: Bacteria > Actinomycetota > Coriobacteriia > Coriobacteriales > Coriobacteriaceae > Collinsella. Next base: position 73,454 of record CALEBN010000036.1, read on the forward strand.
CATTACGCGATTGCCTTATTACCTTAGGAGGTAGCAGCTGTTATGGATTCTCGTTTAACGGTGGTCGACGTAACCGGATCGACCAACGATGACCTGCTCGAAGCAGGAAAACAGGGAGCGCCGCACGGCACGGGACTTGCCGCCCGGGCTCAGACAGCAGGACGCGGCCGGCGCGGCCACAAGTGGGATTCAACCGCCGGCAACCTATTGCTTTCGATTGTCCTGCGTCCATGCGTTAATCCTGCAAAGTACTCTGGTCTTGCCGCCGTCAGCGGCCTAGCGGTGCTCGAGACGCTCGAAAAGCAGGGCCTTGCAAACGAGATTGCCCTCAAATGGCCCAACGACCTGATCGCGCGAGGACGCAAGCTCGGCGGCATTCTGGTCGAGGCCACACGCGATAACGAAGGCAAACCTTTCGCCGTCTGCGGCATTGGCGTCAATGTGAACTATGTGCCCTCTGAGGTTCCCGATGGCGGCCTGCCGGCAATCGGTCTCTCCGACCTCAACGAGAACGTTCCCGCCGTCGACGCGCTACTCAAGGAGGTCTATCACACCGTCGTAAACGCTGTAGATGCGTGGGCAGAGCGCCTCAACGCCATGGAAGAAAACACTGGACCGCTCGCGCCCATCCACGGCGAATATGTCGCTCACCTCAATTGGATTGGGGAGCACGTTATCGCCCGCTCCCCCGCAGGAGACGAACTGGCGCGAGGCGTCTTTAAAACCGTCGACGCCTTTGGTCGCGCGTGTATCGAAACGGAAGGCGGCTTGCGATCCTTCCATTTTGAGGAGGCATCGCTGCGCCCCTTGAGCGAATAGGTCACCGCAGCCACCTACTCGGCAGCATTACCCGGCAGTCCAAACCATCATTCAAAACAAAAGAGCCCCGCTACCGTAATGGCAGTGGGGCTCTTTAAGCTATGAGCGATATCGCTTAGAGCTTGATGTCGATGTCAACGCCAGCGGGGAGGTCGAGACGCATAAGCGAATCAACGGTGCCCGAGGTGGGGTCGAGGATGTCGATGAGGCGCTTGTGGGTGCGCATTTCGAACTGCTCACGGGAGTCCTTGTTCACGTGCGGCGAGCGGATAACCGTGTACAGGTTGCGCTCGGTGGGCAGGGGGACAGGACCGGAAACGCGAGCGCCGGTCTTCTGAGCGGTCTCAACGATGAGCTTCGCGGACTGATCGACGACCTCGTGATCATAGCCCTTGAGGCGAATGCGGATCTTCTGGGTAGCCAACTTAAACCTCCAAAGAGTGCGAGAAGTGTTCTCGCAGGATTACGTAACAGGGAGCTCGAACTTAGGCGTTCTTGCTCATGACCTCGTCCACGATGGACTTGGGCGCGGGCTCATAAGAGTCGAACTGCATCGTGTAGGATGCACGGCCCTGGGTCTGGGAGCGAAGGTCGGTAGCGTAACCGAACATCTCGCCCAGCGGCACCTTGGCACGGATGAGCTTGCTGTTCTTGCGATCCTCCATGCCCTCGATCTTGCCGCGGCGACCGGAGAGGTTGCCCATAACGTCGCCCATGTACTGCTCGGGGGTCTCGACCTCGACAGCCATGATCGGCTCGAGCAGCTGCGGATCGGACTTCTTGAGGGCGTCCTTGATAGCCATGGAACCGGCGATCTTGAAGGCGGCCTCGGAGGAGTCGACCTCGTGGTAAGAACCGTCGAACAGGGTGACCTTAACGTCGAGGACCGGGAAGCCGGCGATAACACCGGTGTTCAGGGCCTCCTGGATGCCCTTGTCGATGGACGGGATGTACTCCTTGGGCACGACGCCGCCGACGATAGCGTTGACGAACTCGTAGCCGAAGCCCTCCTCCATCTTCTCGAGCTTGATGACGGCGTGGCCGTACTGACCGCGACCGCCGGACTGACGGACGAACTTGCCCTCAGCCTTCTCGACGTCGTGACCAGCGGTCTCGCGGTAGGCAACCTGGGGCTTACCAACGTTAGCGTCAACCTTGAACTCGCGGAGCAGACGGTCGACGATGATCTCGAGGTGCAGCTCGCCCATGCCGGCGATGATGGTCTGGCCGGTCTCGTGGTTGGTGGACACCTGGAAGGTCGGGTCCTCCTCGGCGAGCTTGGTCAGAGCCAGGGACATCTTGTCCTGCTCGGCCTTGGTCTTGGGCTCGATGGCAACGTCGATAACGGGCTTAGCGAACTCGATCTTCTCGAGGACGATCTCCTTGCCCTCTTCGCACAGGGTGTCACCGGTGGTGGAGTTCTTGAAGCCAACGCAAGCGACGATGTCACCGGCGGCAGCGTCGTCACGGTCGATACGCTCGGCAGCGTTCATCTCGAGGATGCGGCCGAGGCGCTCGCGCTGACCATTGGAAGCGTTGACCACGTAGGAACCGGACTCGGCGCGGCCGGAGTAAACGCGGACATAGGTGAGCTTACCGACGAACGGGTCGGTCATGATCTTGAAGACCAGGCCGGAGAAGGGCTCGTCGAAGGAAGGATGACGCTGGATCTCCTCGCCGGTGTCCGGATCGGTACCGGTGACGGCCTCAACGTCGAGCGGGCTGGGCAGGTAGTCGACGACAGCGTCGAGCAGCTCCTGAACGCCCTTGTTCTTGTAGGCGGAGCCCACGAAGACGAGGTTGAGCTCGTTGGCCAGAACGCCCTTGCGCAGAGCAGCCTTGAGCTCCTCGACGGTGAAGTCCTCCTCCATGAGAATCTTCTCCATGAGCTCGTCGTCAAAGCTGGCAGCAGCGTCGAGGAGCTCCTCGCGCTTGGTGGCAGCGATGTCGGCGAACTCAGCCGGGATCTCGTCCATCGGCTCGGGGTAGGTCATACCCTTCTCGTCGGCCTTGAAGTCCCATGCAGTCATGGTGACCAGGTCGATGACGCCCCAGAAGTTGTCCTCGGCGCCCATCGGGACCTGAGCGGCCACGGCGTTGGCGTCGAGACGATCCTTCATGGTCTCGATAGCGTTGAAAAAGTCAGCGCCCACGCGGTCATACTTGTTGATGAAGGCGATGCGGGGGACGTTGAAGGTAGAAGCCTGACGCCAAACGGTCTCAGACTGGGGCTGAACGCCGGCAACGGCGTCGAAGACGGCAACAGCGCCATCGAGGACGCGCAGGCAGCGCTCGACCTCGGCGGTGAAGTCAACGTGGCCCGGGGTGTCGATGATCTGGATGCGGTAGTCGGTACCGTCCTTCTTCCAGAAGCACGTGGTAGCAGCGGAGGTAATGGTTACGCCGCGCTCCTGCTCCTGAACCATCCAGTCCATGGTGGCAGCGCCCTCATGGACCTCACCGATCTTGTGGGTCTTACCGGTGTAGTAAAGAATACGCTCGGTCGTGGTGGTCTTACCAGCATCGATGTGGGCCATGATGCCGATGTTACGGGTATCGGAAAGCTTGTACTTAGGCTTAGCCATGTTAGTTCCTTACCTTAACTTACCAACGATAGTGAGAGAACGCGCGGTTGGCCTCGGCCATCTTGAAGACGTCCTCACGCTTCTTGACGGAAGCGCCCAGGCCGTTGGAAGCGTCGAGGATCTCGTTGGCGAGACGCTCGGCCATGGTCTTCTCCTTGCGAGCGCGGGAGAAGTTGACGATCCAGCGGATACCCAGAGCGGTGGAACGACGGGAGTTGACCTCCATCGGGACCTGATAGGTAGCGCCACCGACACGCTTGGGCTTAACCTCGAGCGTGGGCTTGACGTTGTCCATAGCCTTCTTGAAGGTAGCGAGAGCGTCGCCACCCTCGGACTTCTCGGCAACGATCTCGAAAGCGGTGTAAACGATGCGCTCAGCGGTGGCCTTCTTGCCGTCAAGAAGGACCTTGTTGATGAGCTGAGTCACCAGGCGGTTGTTGTAAACGGCGTCAGGCTGAACCTCACGACGATTAGCTGCTGCACGACGCGGCATGTGAAATCTCCTTAAGTGTCTACCGTGCGGCGCTTAGGCGGCACACGGCGAAAATATCAAAACGTTATCTGGCTTATTTGGCCTTGGGGCGCTTAGCACCGTACTTGGAACGGGCCTGCATACGGTTCTGGACCGGAGCAGCGTCGTAGGCGCCACGGATGACGTGATAACGGACACCAGGGAGGTCACGGACACGACCACCGCGGACGAGCACGATGGAGTGCTCCTGCAGGTTGTGGCCCTCACCCGGGATGTAAGCAGTAACTTCGATGCCGTTGACGAGGCGAACACGGGCAACCTTACGAAGAGCCGAGTTCGGCTTCTTGGGGCTCGTGGTGAAGACGCGGGTGCACACGCCGCGCTTCTGGGAGTTGTGCTGCAGAGCAGCGTTCTTGGACTTCTTGGGCACGGAACGACGGCCCTGGCGAACCAGCTGGTTAATAGTAGGCAAAGCGTACTCCTTCTCGAATGATTCCAGCTTTCTGTAAAGTGCAACGGCTTGAATCGAGGGGTCAGCATCCCCCTACGAAACACGCAGTTCGATAGGATACGTGCCGTTAGCTGTGCCGTCAACAGACCACGCCGCCGGGCGTATCCTTAAATAGCCACATTTCCGCAAAGCCTACACAAAAGGAATCCCCTTCTGTGCGCGGGGGCGGATCCCCGGCCCGGGCGGCACAGGGGTTAAGTTTGCTGCTCTACAGTCCCGGCTCGCACGGAGGCCACATTAAGTGGCCTCCGGCTCGTGCGGAACTCGCGACAAACTTAACCCCTGTGCCGCCCGGGCCGGGAATCCGACGTGCTCGTCGGGGCAACGTTCCCTGCCAAATAGGGACAGGTTTATTTTGGTCGGTTTTATCTTGGGAAACGCTGCGCTCCAGCGGTGATCTGCTCTCATCTGTCGTATGGAAATCGGCGGCGTTTCCATTTAACGCAAAGTGGGCCGCCTCCCCTAGTAGGAAGCGGCCCCAAATCTTACGAATAGACGATGGTAAAGGGTATTTCTGTTTCGGTCTCTCCTGCTGATGTGCATCTCGTGCCCTCAAGGGTTACCGAGACCACCTGATCGACATTGATCAGCTTCGTCGGAACCGAGATGTTCTCTCCGCTATTGCGCGTATAAGAAAAATATAAGTTGAACGCCCCTGCGTCGTCATCTTCGATAATCTGCTCCGATCCATCCTTGTAGGTAACCGTCAACTTCTTCGTGACTGCGTCAATGCCCAGATCATTGATGTGTGTCTGGATAGAAAACGGGCTGATCTCGAGAGGCGAGTCATCGGAGCGGAGTTCCTTTGTATCGACGTACGCTCCAATATTGAACTCGGGCGTCGATGCCTCGAACGGCTTCGCATCCTCGCCTTCGCCCTCGGTCCACGAGATATTCCAGGTGACCGCATGTTGAAAACCTCGCTCGCGATCCATAGAAGCAAAGTACATCGTGCCATTAATGACCGTGTCGCTTGATGTGTCCTTATCAATTGTGCAGCGTGTGTCAGCCCATTCCTCGCCGAAGTTCATGCTGGGCGTGCCGATTCCTTGTTCTTCTTCACCATAGAGAACAAGTTCGCCAGTCTCTGCTGCCGGCTTGTAGTAGTTAACACCATTTGGATTGGACAACGTAAACGTCACGGCACCGCAACCGTTTTTATCGATAGCCATATCATGAATGTCGAGTGTATAGCCGTTGCCCTCGACGGACAGATTGACCTTCTGTACTGAACCCTCCAAGCTTTGGGGCGCGATACCATCACCAAACTCTCTGGTGTAGGTATATTTAGTCCCTGACGAGCCACCTTGAGTCCAGGTAATGGACTCTCCGTTTCCATGGTTTCCCCAGGCAGAGGCAAAATAACTGGAATTGACGACGGCGTAGGCGACTCCTCCGGTCACCAGCACTCCGGCAAGACATCCGATTACGGCAACATAGAGAGGCTTCGCGTGGCCCTTTCGATGAAGCGGCTCACCCGCAGCGGTATTAAGGACGCGATCTGCAAGATTGCTATCGGCTTGGATGGACTCGAAGGCCCGCTTGATTTGATTGGATTTCACGGTCGCCCTCCTCTAGGATGAATTTGAGCTTCGATCGACCGCGAGCTAAACGCGTTCGAACGGTAGCGGCTGGCACATGCAGTAACTCGGCAATCTCTGAGGTCGAAAAGCCCAGATAGTAATAGAGCACGATGGGAACACGGAATCGCTCCGGAAGTCGCATAACGTCTGACAGGACCGCCTTGGTCTCATCCTGCGCCGCCGAAAGCGAATCGGCCAGGTTCTCAATATCCTCCACACGCCTCCATGGCTTTCGAAAGAGCGATTTACATTCATTGATCGTGACCCGGATAAGCCAGCGGCGAAGATGTTCCCAACTTTCAAAGTGTCCATCGCTTTTAAGCAACTTAAGAAAGACATCTTGGGCAATATCGTCGGCATCGGCACGATCGCGCAGGTACGTCAATGCGATTCGAAACACGACATCTCGGTGATCTTCGACCGCCTGTCTAAAAGCTTGTTCTTCCATAATCACCTCCCGGTGACGGTAATGATTCTTGATGAGGTCCTCACCATAGATACGCTTTGACCGAACGGAATGTTTCAAATTCAAGCAGGAAAAACCTACCAAAATAAACCTGTCCCTTTTTGGCAAAAGGAATCCCCTTCTGTACGCGGGGACGGATTCCCGGAACGGGCCGCCCGCTGTTTAAGTTTGCTGCTCTACAGTCCTGCGCAAGACGGAAAGCACATTAAGTGCTTTCCTTTGCGTGCGGAACTCGCGACAAACTTAAACAGCGGGCGGCCCGTTCCGGGAATCCTACGTGCTCGTCAGGGCAACGTTCCTCAACAAAAAAACCCGCTTCCCTGTTGGGAAGCGGGTCTTTGGAAGGACGGTTAACGTACTAGGAAATTACTCCTCGTCGTTGTCCTTGGCCTCTTCGGCGTCGTCGGTGTCCACGAGCTGGTTGAGCAGCTCGTCGAGGGAAGCCATGTCCTCGTTGATGGCACCGTTGGCGGGAGCCTTCTTGTCGTCGATCGGGGCGCCCAGGAGCTCCTCGTCGGCGTCGGCGTGATGCGTCGGCGCAGCGGAGGTGCCCAGCAGGATGTCGTCCGGACCGTCGGGGCTAAAGACCATCTGCAGCAGCTGCGAGAGGTCTTCCTCGTCGGCAACGTCGTCGTTGTTCTCGAGGATGTAGAGCAGGTCGTGGGCCTCCAGGCCGTCACGGAGCTCCTCGATCGCCTTGGCACCGATGCCATCGATGCGCAGCAGATCCTCCTCGGACTTGCCAACAAGGTCGCCGACCGTCTCGATGCCGACCTCGCTGAACTTGTTGGTCCAGCGCTGCGACACGCCCAGGTCGTCGAACAGGTACAGGCGAGCCTTCTCGGCGGAGATGGTGTGGCCGTTGCGGGTGAACGAACCGTCAGCACCGCCGAACTCGTCGTAGCCGGCCCAGTCGAGCTGCTGCGGGAGCTGCTCGTCCAGGTCCTTGAGCTCCACAGGAGCCCACTCGGGCAGCGACTTGGCGTTGGGCGAAGCCGGGCCGTCGATGTCGACATAGCCGTCGGCCGTGCGATACGTCAGCTTGGCGTTGGCGTACGGCTTGAGGCCGGTACCAGCCGGGATCTTCTTACCGACGATGACGTTGGACTTAAGGTCGAGCAGGTGGTCGACCTTGCCCTCGATGGCAGCCTCGGTAAGGACGCCGGCGGTACGGATGAACGAAGCGCTCGACAGCCAGGAGTCAATGTTGGACGCGACCTTGAGCGTACCCAGGATGACGGGCTCGGCCACGGGAGCCTGGCCGCCCAGACGGGCAACGCGCTCAACCTCGTCGGCGAACTCGTAGCGGTCGACATACTGACCAAGCAGGTACTTGGAGTCACCGGGGTTGGTGATCTGAACGCGACGCAGCATCTGACGTGCGAGCACCTCGATGTGCTTGTCGTTCAGGTCGACGCCCTGGCTGGTGTAAACGTCCTTGACGCTCTCGACGAAGGTGTGCATCGTCGACTCGATGTCGGTCAGCTTGCGCAGGTTGCGGAAGTTGACGAAGCCCTTGGTGATCTGGTCGCCGGCGCGAACCTCGCAGCCGTCCTCGATCTCGGGCATAAAGCGCACCGAAGCGGGGACGCGACGCTCGTCGAGGACACGGGTGTGATCCTCGGAGTCGGTGAGCGTCAGCACGTACTCAGACTTCTCGGGCTTAATCGAGAGGTGACCGGAGTACGGAGCCAGCTCGGCCTCGCGACCCAGAATCTTCTCGTTGACGTTGCCGACGATATCAAACATACGGCTGACCGTAGGCAGACCCTGCGTAATATCGTCGACGCCAGCGACGCCGCCGGAGTGAATGGTACGCATCGTAAGCTGCGTACCGGGCTCGCCGATGGACTGGGCGGCAATAATGCCGACCGCGGTACCGATGGCGACCGGACGACGGGTGGAAAGATCCCAGCCGTAGCACTTCTGGCACACGCCGTACTTGGAGCGGCAGGTGAGCAGCGCGCGAAGCTTGACCTTCTTGAGGCCCGCATCGACCATCTTCTGGATGTCGGCGACCTTCTCGATGTAGCCGTCCTGCTCAAAGAGCACGGTGCCATCGGGAGCCACGACGTCCTCAATGAAGCAACGGCCGACGAGGTCGGTGTTAAGGTCGGTGGTGCCGGGGATGATGAGGTTGTAGGTGACGCCCTCGTGCGTACCGCAGTCCTCCTCGCGGACGATGACGTCCTGGGCCACATCGACCAGACGACGGGTCAGGTAACCAGAGTCCGAGGTGTGGGATGCGGTATCGACCAGGCCCTTACGGGCGCCGTAGGTCGAAATGAAGTACTCGAGTGGCAACAGGCCCTCGCGGAAGTTCGCCTTAATGGGAAGGTCGATCGTCTCGCCGGACATGTCTGCCATCAGGCCACGCATGCCGCCGAGCTGACGCAGCTGGGTCTTAGAACCACGGGCGCCGGAGTCGGCCATCATGTAGAGCGGGTTCTCCTCGTCGAACAAGTCGAGCATGAGCGCTGCAACCTTATCGGTACAAGCGGTCCACTCGTTAACGACTTCGATGTGGCGCTCCGTCTCGTTGATGAAGCCCTCCTCGAAGTACTCGTTGATCTGGTCGACGTTGGCCTGAGCGCGGTCGAGCAGCTCCTGTTTCTCGGCAGGGATGAGAGCGTCCCACACCGAGATGGTGAGGCCGGCGCGGGTAGCGTAGTGGAAGCCGGAGTACTTGATGGCGTCGAGGATCGGGCCGACCTTGGCCTCGGGGTAACGATCGCAGCAGTCGGCAACCAGCTTGGCCACGTCGCCCTTGACCATCTTGTAGTTCATGAACTCATAGTCTTCGGGCAGGCACTGGCGGTTGAAGATGATGCGGCCGATAGAAGTCTCGAAGCGCGCGGTCTTGTTGCCGGTGACGTCGTAGTCGACGAACTCGTTCTTGCCGTTCTTGACGCGGAAGATACGGGTGCCGTCCTCGTTGATGACGTTGGCATCGGCAGCGGACACGCGAACCTGGATCTTGGCCTGCATGTCGACCTCGGAACGGCAGTCATAGGCGTGCAGCGCGTCGTCGAAGCTGGCGAACACGTGGTTCTCGCCCGGCAGACCCTCGCGGACCTGGGTGAGGTAGTACACACCAATGATCATGTCCTGCGAAGGGATGTTAACCGGCTTGCCGGATGCCGGCGAGCGCAGGTTGTTCGCAGAGAGCATGAGCACGCGAGCCTCGGCCTGAGCCTGGCTGGACAGCGGCACGTGGACAGACATCTGGTCGCCGTCGAAGTCGGCGTTGAAGGGCGAGCAGACCAGCGGATGCAGGTGGATAGCCTTGCCCTCGACCAGCACCGGCTCAAAGGCCTGGATGGACAGACGGTGCAGGGTCGGTGCACGGTTGAGCAGCACGACGCGGCCGTCGATGACCTCTTCGAGGATATCCCACACAAAGGTGGCACCGCGGTCGATAGCGCGCTTGGCGCCCTTGATGTTCTCGACCTTGCCAAGCTCGACCAGGCGCTTCATGACGAAGGGCTTGAAGAGCTCCAGCGCCATGGTCTTGGGCAGACCGCACTGGTGCAGCAGCAGCTTGGGGTCGGTAACGATTACCGAACGGCCGGAGTAGTCGACACGCTTGCCCAGCAGGTTCTGACGGAAACGACCCTGCTTGCCCTTGAGGGCCTCAGCGAGCGACTTGAGCGGGCGACCGCCACGGCCAGAGACCGGGCGACCACGACGGCCGTTGTCGAACAGGGCGTCCACGGACTCCTGGAGCATGCGCTTCTCGTTGTTCACGATGATCGCAGGGGCATCCAGGTCGAGCAGGCGCTTGAGTCGGTTGTTACGGTTGATCACGCGACGGTACAGGTCGTTGAGGTCGGACGCGGCGAAGCGGCCGCCATCGAGCTGGACCATCGGGCGCAGATCGGGCGGAATGACCGGAATGACATCCAGGATCATGTTCGCGGGGCTGTTGCCGCCCTTCAGGAAGGCGTCAACGACCTCGAGGCGCTTAACGGCCTTCTCGCGCTTCTGCTTTTGGGAGTCCTCGTCGGCGATGATAGCCTTGAGCTTCTCGGCCTCGGAGGGGAGGTCGATGGCAGCGAGCAGGTCGCGAACGGCCTCGGCACCCATACCACCCTTGAAGTACATGGAGTAGTAACGGGTCATCTCGCGGAACAGCGGCTCATCGGAGATGAGGTCGCGCTCGGTGAGCTTCATGAAGGCGTTGAAGGCGTCCGTGCGGAGCTGCTTATCGTCCTTGCACTCTTCCTCGATGTCGACGATGCCAGAGGCGATCTCCTCGGGGGTCAGCGGCTCCTCGTCGGAGAACTCGTCAAAGTTCTCGGGGTTGCCCTGCTCCTTGAGGGACTCGATCTGGCGGGCGCACTCGGCATCGATCTCTTCCAGATCGGCGGCGAGCTCCTCGCGCAGGTCGTCAGCGTCGGCCTCGCGAGCTTCGTAGTCGACCTCGGTGATGATGTAGCTGGCAAAGTACAGAACCTTCTCGAGATCCTTGGACTTGATGTCGAGCATACGACTCATCGGGAAGCTCGTGGGGCTCTTGAAGTACCAGATGTGGGACACGGGAGCGGCGAGCTCGATGTGACCCATGCGCTCGCGACGAACCTTGGCCGAGGTGACCTCGACGCCGCAGCGCTCGCAGACGATGCCCTTAAAGCGGATGCCCTTGTACTTGCCGCAGGAGCACTCCCAGTCCTTGGCGGGACCGAAAATCTTCTCGCAGAACAGGCCGTCCTTCTCGGGCTTGAGGGTACGGTAATTGATGGTCTCCGGCTTCTTGACCTCACCGTGCGACCAGGAACGGATCTGGTCGGCGGAGGCAAGGGAGATCTTTACCGAGTCAAAATCAGTAGCTTCGAAATCTGCCACAGTCAACTACTCCTTATCAGTGGTCGTGGCGGCGACAGCCTCGGGTGCCTCGGCGGTCTCGGCATCCTGGGCCTCGACGTCGGTGTCAACGCCGGCGAGCGCAGCCAGGTCGTCGAGAGCAGAGGTTTCCTCGGCGGTCACAGGGGCGGAGGCGTCCTCGTCGGCATCGTGCATGGGCTCGATGTCCAGTGCGAGGGAACGGATCTCCTTGACGAGAACCTTGAAGGACTCGGGGATACCCGGAACCGGGACGTTCTCGCCCTTGACGATGGACTCGTAGGTCTTGACGCGGCCCACGGTATCGTCGGACTTGACGGTCAGGATCTCCTGCAGGACGTTGGCAGCACCGTATGCGTACAGTGCCCAAACTTCCATCTCGCCGAAGCGCTGGCCGCCGAACTGAGCCTTGCCGCCCAGCGGTTGCTGGGTAACCAGGCTGTAAGGGCCGGTCGAACGGGCGTGGATCTTGTCGTCGACCATGTGGCCGAGCTTGAGGATGTAGGACGTACCCACGGTAATAGGCTCGCGGAACTCCTCGCCGGTGCGGCCGTCGAACAGGCGGGTCTTGCCGCGCTCGTCAAGCTGGGTGACAAACTCGGGGCGCATGTGATCGCCAAAGGCAGCGGTGGCCTTGTTGAGCATGTTCTTGTTGGCGCGACGGATGACCTCGGCGATCTCGTCCTCCTTGGCGCCGTCGAAGACGGGCGTCGAGACGAAGAACGGACCGGGGACATACTTGTCGGAGTCGGCATCCTCGGTATCCCAACCGCAGGCAGCAGCCCAGCCAAGGTGGCACTCGAGCAGCTGGCCGACGTTCATACGCGAAGGAACGCCCAGCGGGTTGAGGATAACGTCGATCGGGGTACCGTCAGCCATGTAGGGCATGTCCTCGACCGGCAGAACGTTACAGATAACGCCCTTGTTGCCGTGGCGACCGGCGATCTTATCGCCCTGCTGGATCTTACGACGCTGGGCGACGTAGACGCGCACCTGCTCGTTGACGCCGGGGGCCAGGTCGTCGCCGTTCTCGCGGCTAAAGCGGACGACGTCGATGACGCGGCCATAAGCGCCGTGAGGCATCTTAAGGGAGGTGTCGCGAACATCGTGAGCCTTGGCACCGAAGATGGCGCGCAGCAGGCGCTCCTCGGCGGTCAGAGCGCTCTCGCCCTTAGGCGTGACCTTGCCGACCAGGATGTCGCCAGGGCCGACCTCGGCGCCGATGCGGATGATGCCGTCCTCGTCGAGGTTGGCAAGCATGTCCTCGGAGAGGTTCGGGATCTCGCGAGTGATCTCCTCGGGGCCGAGCTTGGTGTCGCGGGCGTCGATCTCGTGACGGGTGATATTGATGGTCGTCAGCAGGTCCTCGGCCACCAGGCGCTCGGACACGACGATACCGTCCTCGTAGTTGAAGCCTTCCCACGGCATGTATGCCACGGTGAGGTTCTGGCCCAGTGCGAGCTCGCCATGATCGGTCGAAGGACCGTCGGCCAGAGGCTCGCCCTGCTCAACGGTGTCACCGACGCGCACGAGCGGACGGTGGTTGATGCAGGTGGACTGGTTGGAGCGCTGGTACTTGGCCAGGTGATACTCGTCCATGCCGCCGGCATGCTTGACGATAATCTTGGAGGCGTCGGCATAGATGACTTCGCCGGCGTTCTTGGCCAGGGTAACCTCGCCAGAGTCCAGGGCGGCGCGACGCTCCATGCCGGTACCGACATAGGGAGCGGCGGGGTGAACCAGCGGCACGGCCTGACGCTGCATGTTGGCGCCCATGAGCGTACGCTTGGCGTCGTCGTGCTCGAGGAACGGAATCAGCGTGGCTGCGACGGAGAGCATCTGACGCGGCGAGACGTCCATGTAGTCGACGTCCTCGACAGGCACGTCGGCGGGAGCGCCGAAGGAGCCGTCGAAGTCGCGGGTACGGGCGATCACGGTATGCGGACGGACGATCTTGCCCTCGGCATCGGTCGTGATGAACTCGTTGGTCTTGGGATCGAGCGGCGTGTTGGCCGGCGCGATGACGTGCTTCTCTTCCTCGTCAGCGGTCATCCAGTCGATCTGATCGGTGGCAACGCCGTTCTCGACACGACGGAACGGGGCCTCGATGAAGCCATACTCGTTGACGCGGGCGTAGAGGGCAAGCGAGCCGATCAGGCCGATGTTGGGGCCTTCGGGGGTCTCGATCGGGCACATGCGGCTGTAGTGCGAGTTGTGAACGTCGCGGACGGCCGTCGGCACGTTGGTGCGGCGGCTGGAACCCGACTTGTGGCCGGCAAGGCCGCCAGGGCCGAGTGCGGACAGACGGCGCTTGTGAGTCAGACCGGTCAGGGGGTTCGCCTGGTCCATGAACTGCGAGAGCTGCGAGGAACCGAAGAACTCCTTGATAGAGGCCACGATCGGACGGATGTTGATGAGCGACTGCGGGGTGATCTCGTCGATGTCCTGGGAGCTCATGCGCTCACGGACGACGCGCTCCATACGGCTCATGCCGATACGGAACTGGTTGGCGACGAGCTCGCCGACGGTGCGGATGCGGCGGTTGCCAAAGTGGTCGATGTCGTCGACCTTGAAGCCCTGCTCGCCGGCAGCGAGGGACAGCAGGTAGCGCAGCGTAGCGACGATATCCTCGTCGGTGAGCACCGTGACCTCTTCCTCAGTGGTGAGGTTGAGCTTCTTGTTGACCTTGTAACGACCGACGCGGGCCAGATCGTAGCGCTGCGGGTTGAAGAGCAGGCCCTCGAGCAGGCTGCGGGAAGCATCCACGGTGGGAGGCTCGCCCGGGCGCAGACGACGGTAAATCTCGATGAGGGCGTCCTCGCGAGTGAGGGCGGTATCGCGCTCGAGGGTGCGCTTGATCACATCGGAGTTGCCGAGCAGCTCGATGATATCGTCGTTGGTGACGGCGATGCCAAGGGCGCGCAGGAACATCGTGGCGCTCTGCTTGCGCTTACGGTCGATGGAGACCATGAGCTGGTCGCGCTTGTCGACCTCAAACTCGAGCCAGGCACCGCGGGACGGGATGATCTGAGCCTTGTAGATCTGCTTGCCCGAATCCATCTCGGAGCTGTAGTACACGCCCGGGGAACGGACGAGCTGGGAGACGACGATACGCTCGGTACCGTTGATGATAAAGGTGCCCTGATCGGTCATCATGGGGAAGTCGCCCATAAAGACGAGCTGCTCCTTGATCTCGCCGGTCTCCTTGTTGGTGAGACGGACGTCGGTCAGAAGCGGAGCCTGATAGGTCATGTCCTTCTCACGGCACTCCTCGACGGTGTGCGCGGGATCGCCAAACTGATGCTCGCCGAAGGTAACCTCGAGAACATGGTTCTGGCTCTGGATGGGGCTGGATTCCTTGAACGCCTCACGAAGGCCCTCGTCCTTAAAACGCTCAAAGGATTCCCTCTGAACAGAGATAAGGTTGGGGAGCTCCATGGCCTCCGGGATTTTCCCGAAGCTGACGCGCTTGCGCTCAGTGGCAGTGTATGCGTAGGTCACCAGGTTTTTCCTCCTTCACGGAAATGCTCGGTGGATTGGCGAGGCATAGCTTCGCCAGTTATCGCAACCTAATAGTTTATCAGGTACCGACCGTTGAGCAAGAAAAGCCTTGACGCGATTGAGTTTTTGGAGTAGCAAAATTTTTCGACAAAAAATGCGCAGGTAAATGTATGTGTATCGAACACCTGTTCATATATTTTCTGTGAACAGAGGGCTGGCAATCGCAGCTCTTATAAAAAAACGGGCGCGAACCGAAGTCCGCACCCGTAAATGTCGATGCCCGAAAGGCTTATTTGCGCATCAAACCGCCGCGCTCGTCGATGGCATCCCAGAAGGCGCCGGCAAAGCGAGGATCGCTTGCAGCCATGAGGGCGTTGGTGGCCATCCAGCCAGACGGGGTACCGGTATCGTAGCCCGACAGCGGGTCGATGACAACAGCGTACATGGCCTCGCGATCGAGCGAACGGGCCATAGCGTCGGTCAGCTGGATCTCGCCGCCCTTACCGGCCTGCTGATCGGCCAGCAGGTCCATGACCAGCGGGCTCAGCAGGTAGCGACCGACGATGTACAGGTTGGACGGAGCCGCCTCGGGAGCGGGCTTCTCGACCAGACCGCCGATACGCCAAACGGCACCAGGCTCGTCGTCGGCAGCATTCTCGAAGCCCTCGAGAGCGCCCACGCGATCGCCGGCGATAACGCCATAGCGGCTGACTTCCTCGGGAGCGCACGCGGCAACGGCGATAACAGAAGCGCCACCGTGTTCCTTGGAGACGGCAAGCATCTTGTCGCAGATGTCACGGTTGGGCACAACGTAATCGCCCAGAAGAACCAGGAAGTTCTCCCCCGCCACAGCGTCAGCGGCAGAGCGAATGGCGTGACCGAGGCCCTTGGGCTCGTACTGATAGCGGAAGTCGACCGGCATACCGCCCGCATGGGCGACGGCGTCGGCGTAGGCGTCCTTGCCACGCTCGCGCAGCAGGTTCTCGAGCGAGCGATCGGGCTGGAAGTAGCTCAGCAACTCGGGCTTGCCAGGAGAGGTGACGATAATAGCATCGTCGACCTCATCGGGGTCGAGCGCCTCCTCAACGACGTACTGGATGACCGGTTTGTCGAGCACCGGCAGCATCTCTTTAGGCGTGCACTTGGTGCCAGGCAGAAAACGCGTGCCAAGACCGGCGGCGGGGATGATTGCCTTCATGTTATTCAAGGATCCTTTCGCAGGCGCAGGATGCGCCCTGTGCGTGCGGCACGGCGGCCGCAGACCAAATTGCGATACCGGTTTATCTTACCGCCGTTAATTAACGTTAATGTAGGCAAGCGCCATTCTTCAGCAGGTCAACGCAAATTATTGCTCGAATGGTGCAATTTTATCGCCCAACGGTAGCAACGCCAAAGCACCGCAAGCGGCAGCAATTTGTATGCCGAGCCAACAAAATAGAGGGATCAAAACGAAAAAGACGGGGTTCGCAATGCGAACCCCGTCTGCAAAGAAATCTGGCGAGAAAGCCTGATTACTTGAGGGTGACAGCAGCGCCAGCAGCCTCGAGCTTCTCCTTGGCAGCCTCGGCGTCCTCCTTCTTGGCACCCTCGAGAACAGCCTTGGGAGCGCCCTCGACGACCTCCTTGGCCTCCTTCAGGCCAAGGTTGGTGAGCTCACGGACGGCCTTGATGACCTGGATCTTGTTGTCGCCGAAGCCCTCGAGCACGACGTCAAACTCGGTCTTCTCCTCGGCCTCAGCAGCGCCAGCAGCGGGAGCGGTGACAACAGCGGCAGGAGCAGCGGCGGAAACGCCGAAGGTGTCCTCGATAGCCTTAACGAGCTCGGAAGCCTCGAGAAGGGTCATTTCCTTAAGAGCATCGATGATCTCATCGGTGGTAAGCTTAGCCATTTCTAAGTCCTTTCGGTTTCCGTGTCTGTGCACGGAGATCAGTTAAAACACGGCGCGAATGCGCCAGGGGTGCGGCGTTGCCGCCGCGGGTGAAAACAGCGACTAGGCTGCCTTCTGCTCGGAGACCTGCTGGATCGAACGAGCGAGACCAGAGGAAACGCCGTTGACGCAGACAGCGATGTCGCGAGCGAAACCGGAGATGAGACCGGCGATCTGGCCGAGAAGCTGGTCCTTGGTGGGCAGCTCGGCGATAGCCTTAACATCATCAGCGGAAACGGCCTTGCCGTCGGAGATACCGCCCTTGATCTCAAGGACGCCCTTGGACTTAGCGGAGAAGTCCTTAAGGGTCTTAGCGGCCTCGACCGGCTCGGTCTCGTAGAACACATAAGCGACGGGGCCGGCGAGGATCTCGTCGAGCTCGGGCTGCTCCTGGTTCTTGAGAGCGATCTTGACCAGGTTGTTCTTGTAGACCTTCATCTCGGCGCCGCACTCGCGAAGCTGATGACGCAGCTCCTGAGCCTGCTTAACCGTCAGACCGTTGTAGTTGACGACGAACAGACCGGCGTTCTCGGCGATACGGGACTCGATCTCTGCAACCTTGTCGATTTTGTACTGCTGGGGCATGAATTACACCTCCTCGAATTCTTTCCGGGCACGGTCCGCCACAAGGACGTGACGGGGGCATGTCCAAAAAGAAAGCCCCCGCGCTGCATGAGCGACGGGGGCGAGAAGACATATCTACTCGACCACCTCGGCTGGCGGGATATCCCATTAAGCTCGCGGGCAATGCCCGTTTGCACCGGCTGTCTCTGGCAGCGGATTCGTGCGTGAACCGAAAGTATTATGGCGGGGACCCCGGCGTCGGTCAACGGAAAACCGGGCTGCACACAATTCCACCATCCGGCACGCTCCGCCGAAGGCCAGGCGCAAGGTTTTCGCTCGGTCAAGTCCTGGGCTCGCACGAAGGCCACATTAAGTGGCCTTCGGCTCGTGCGGAATCTACGAAAACCTTGCGCCTGGCCTTCGGCGGCGCGGCCTGCGTCAACTATGGGGCAGCCCGGTTTTCCGTTGGCCGGCGCGCCCCACTCATAATGCTTGGGTCGGTGGGCTGATGTGTTGCGTCCCTGATGGCTACAGGGTTGAAATGAAGGTGGACAGGCGATTTAGGCCTTCGTCCAGATCTTTGTCGGAGACGCAGTAGCTTAGGCGGATGTGGCCTTCGGTGCCGAAGCAGTCACCCGGAACTAGGGCTACGTTGGCTTCTTTGATGGCTTTGATGCAGAAGTCTTCGCTTGTTAGGCCGAATTGTTTGATGCTCGGGAAAGCGTAGAAGGCTCCTGCCGGTTCCACTACGTCGAGGCCCATGGCGTCTAAGGCTGCGAGCACGCGTTCGCGACGGGCTCGGTAGACTTTGAGCATGGGGGTTGGGTCGACGGTCAGGGCTCGCGCTGCGGCGTCCATCTCAAAGGAGACGGCACTCGATACTAAGTATTGGTGGGCCTTTGCGATCTCGGCGATGACGGGGGCTGCGGCTGCGAGCCAGCCCAAGCGCCAGCCGGTCATGGCCCAGGGCTTGGAGAAGCTCTCGATAACGACCGTCTGCTCGCGCAGCTCCGGGTGGCGCTGGGCAAATCGCTCGTAGCCGTCCACGTAGACCAGGCGGTTATATACGTCGTCGCAGACCACGTAGATGCCCGCCTGCTCCGCTACGCGCGCCACGGCGTCGAGCGATGCCGCGTTGAGGATGCAGCCCGTAGGATTGTTGGGCGTGCAGATGACGATGGCCTTGGTCGCCGGCGTTACGCAGGCACGAAGTGCGCCCTCGTCAATCTGGAATTGCGCAGGCTCCGTATCCAAAAAGACCGCTTTGGCGTGGTTGGCCACGACGATGTTCTCGTATAGGCCAAAGGCCGGCGTGGGGATGATGACCTCGTCGCCGGGGTTGAGCATAGCCATGAATGCTGCCGACAGGGCCTCGGTCGCGCCGTCGGTCAGGATGACCTCGTCGGCCGAAAACGCCAGGCCCGCGTTCCCCATGTAGGCAGACAGCGCCTCGCGCAGGGCGGGGCGACCGTTGTTGGGCGGATAGTGCGTGTCGCCGCGGCCCAGCGCGGCGGTCACCTCGGCGCTAATCACATCGGGCGTGGGAAAATCGGGCTCGCCAAGCGCAAGCGCGATGCACCCTGGGTGCTGGGCAGCGAGCGCGTTAATCCGACGGATGCCGGAGGGCTTAAGCGTGGCAAGCGAGGTATTCATGGGCAGACGCATGGCATTCCTTTCGTAAGGGTTGCACTAGGATAGCGCGGCGGGGCGCCGTCAGACGGTGTAACCTAAACGGAAACCAACCGGAAAGGAGGCGGCATGGAGACGATCGCGCGCGGCGATGTACCAAAAACGTTGCAGACCATTGCGTATATCAGCATTCCCAATAGCGCCGATCTTGAGTTTTTGCTCTGGGACCTGCAGGATGCCATCGCGGCCTATGCCCGGCTTTCCGGCACCGCGCTCCCCCGCCCGGTCGATTTGGAGGCGGATGATGCCGGTGCAGTCGATGGCATCGTGCTGGCCATTGAAGATATGGCTGACGATGAGACGTTGACAGCTATCGAGCAGGCGCTTGAACGCTTTGGCGGTACGGGAACGCGCGTCTATGCCGCGATTCGAGCCGCACAAGAGGGCGCTAAGCAGGCGCGCGGGACCGCCGTTCGTCTGCACAAGGCATGTGAGCGCCATGACCAATTGTGGTGTGGCGGCGTTGTCGTCTGTGCCGGCAGCGGTATTGCGGCGCTTCGCCACTCCCCGCGTATGGGCCTCTTGCGCCGGCCATTTTCCGAAGCGATGGATAAGCTTGTGGGCGCTGTGCGCATGGGCTGCTCCGTCGAGCATGCGCAGCGACTTGGCGGCGGCAATGCCGTCAACGTCAACGTCGACGGCATGGTTTGCGCCGAGCCAGCCGTGCCCGCGCCAATCTGGCGAGGCGTTCTGAAACGCCTCGGCGCCCGCGCCCAATCAGATATCTAAATTAGAGAGCGGCCCAGTCAACGGCTTCGTGCCAACGCTCAACAAGACGCTCCAGACGCCAGGCGGCATTGGCGGGACTCGTCGAGGGCAGGACGATGGCGGGCAGCCCGGTGCGTTCTTGTAGATAGCGCTTGTAGAGCCGGCCAGCTGTACCTCCGTTGCATACCACCTGCTCAATAGGCGCATTGCCCGCAATGCGCTCGATATGTGCCGGCACAACGTTGCGAATGCTCGCGTCACTCGAGCCCTTAATGTCACAGCTCTCGATCACGTCCCACAGGGCCACGCCGCCGTTCAGCAGCATGGAGCGCTTGGCGACAATCGAGGCGTCGAGCGTCGCAGGCTCACCGCTTGCCAAAGGGTCGCCCTCGTTGGGCGGCACGGGCACACCGAGGCATGCGGCCATCACGCGCCAAAAGCGATTCTGAGGGTTACCGTAATAAAAGGCATTGGCACGCGAAAGCACCGAGGGAAACGACCCGAGCACCAAAACGCGCGAGTGCTCGTCAAACACGGGTTCAAACCCATGCTCAATATGTTGATAGCCCTCGTCCGGCGCGGCCACGAGCTAGGCCCTCAGCAGATAGCGCACCTCGTAGGGTGCAAGCTCAAGGGTACCCGTCGGCTCGACCGTGGGAGCATCGTCGGCAAGTAGGTCGACGAAGGAGCCGTTGAGTTCGCCGGCTCCAAAGGTATAGGGCTCGTTCACGGCATTGACCGCCACAAGCACCGTCGCGTCGTCGCAGGCGCGCTCGAACAGCAGCTGCTTGTTCTGGATCACCACGTTGCGATAGGCACCGTAGTTGAGAGCACGGGCCGCCGCGTCGTCGGCCGAGCGCAGGTGCGTGAGCTGCTTGATGAAGGCCGTCAGCTCGTTGGGCGCAGGCTCATCGAGCGCAGGTCGCAGCGCCCAGTCGCCATCGGGGCCGCCCTTTTCGCCAGCAATTCCCCACTCGCTACCGTAATAGACGCACGGAATGCCTGGCATGCCAAACAGCATGCCATAGGCGGGGCGTAGGCAAGACTTGTCGGTAAGGATGCTCGCCAGGCGCGGCACATCGTGGTTGTCGACAAACGACAGCAGGTGTTTGCCGCGGTAGATGCACCACGGATCGCCGCCAAACTGGCGATGCAACGAATGGGCAATCTCGAACATGTTGACCGAATTAAAGCTGGAGTAAAGGCCCTTGTAACACTCGTAGTTGGTGCAGGAGTCGAGCATCTCGTCGTTGACGATCTGGTTGTAGTCGCCGTGGAGCGTCTCACCAATCAGCACAAAGTCGGACTTGAGCTCACGGGTAAAAGTATGCAGGCGGCGCATAAAATCGCGATCGAGCATATAGGCGACGTCCAGGCGCAGACCGTCGACGCCAAAGACTTCGGCCCAGCGGCGCACGGACTCAAGCAGGTAATCGACCACAGCGGGATTTTGCAGGTTGAGCTTCACAAGCTCAAAATGGCCTTCCCAACCCTCGTACCAAAAGCCGTCACCATAGCAGGAGTCGCCATCAAAGCTAATGTGGAACCAGTCCTTGTAGGGCGAGTCCCACTTGCGCTCCTGCACATCGCGGAAGGCCCAAAAGCCGCGACCGACGTGGTTGAAGACGACATCGAGCACCACGCGGATGCCATGGGCGTGCAGCGTCTCGCATACGGCGGCAAAATCGGCATCCCCACCCAGGCGGCGGTCGATATGGCGCAGGCTGCGCGTATCATAGCCGTGGCTATCAGACTCGAGCGGCGGGTTGATCAGCACAGCGCCAATACCGAGCTCTTGCAGGTAGTCGGCCCATTGGGCGATTTTCATGATGGGCGCATCGGGGTTGGGCGCGGCGTTGGCAGCCTGGGCGAGCTCATCCTCGGCAACGGGTGCAGCGTTTTCGCGCGGAGCCCCGCAAAAGCCCAGCGGATAGATCTGATAGAACGTCGTCTCGTATGCCCACATAACAGCCTCCCGGTAAGCTCAACACAACGCCATCCATTGTATGCCTGCCGTGCATCCCCTCCCCCAAAATAAGTTGCGGTGGAATAGGGACTGTTTGCCGGGTTTATTGGGCCCAGCAGTCCGTATTTCACCGCAACTGATGAGGAGGATGTGGCTAGGCGACGGGCTTTGCGCGGCGTATGGCTGGGAACATCACCGTGATGGCGAGGACGACGCCCACGACGGCAATCGCCCCGCCCGCGAAGCCGATCCAAGCGATACCGGGACCCGAAACCACGGCGCCGCCGATTGCGGTGCCCGTGCCAATACCGAGGTTAAACAGGCCCGAGAAGATCGACATGGCGACGGCCGACGAATCTGCCGGCGTGTGCTTGATGAGCTCGGCCTGAAACGCCACGTTAAAGGCCGTGGCGCAGCAACCCCACAGTGCGCAGACGGCAAGCACTGTCACGAGCGACGATGCGGCCGGCCCCATGAGCAGCAGAGCCACCGGCACGCCGGAAAGCGTGATAGCAAGGAACGGAAAACGGTGCCCGTCGAACAGGCGGCTGAACAGCCAGCTGCCCACCAAGCCGGAACAGCCAAACGCCGTCAGCGTCATGGTGATGGCGCCCGCATCGACGTGCGCGACCTGCGCCAGGAAGGGCTCGATATAGCTGTAGCTTGCGTAATAGCCGGTCGCCATGAAGACCGTGACTGCGTAGAGCGCGATGAGGAGCGGGTTCTTGAGCAGCTCGGGCAGCTGTTTGACGGTAAAGCGCTCACCCGCCGGCATGGCCGGGAACACCGCTGCCTGGTAGACGACCGCGATGGCTGAGAGGCCCCCGACCACGGCAAACGTCATGCGCCAGCCCACGGCCAAGCCAATAGCGCGACCGAGAGGCAGGCCAAAGATCTGCGCGATGGACGAGCCCGTGGCGATCATGCTGATGGCGAGCGCGCCGTGGCGAGTGTCGACCAGGCGCGAGGCCATAATCGAGGCGACTGACCAGAACACGGCATGTGCGCAAGCGACCACCAGGCGCGCGCAGACCAGGATGGGATAGGTCGGCGCCACAGCGGACAGGAACTGACCGAGCGAAAACACGGCCAGCACGCCCAGCAGCATCCGCTTGAACTCAAAGCGCGAGGCGAACACCATGAGCGGCAGCGACAGCAGCATGACGCCCCAGGCATAGACCGAGATCATGATGCCCGCCTGGGCCTCGGTGAGCGAGAACGACGCGGCGATATCAGTCAAAAGGCCGATGGGCATAAACTCCGACGTGTTGAACACGAACGCACAGCAGGTGAGCCCGACGAGCGGGAGCCACTGCCTGAGCGTGATGCCGTCTTGCTTTGTTTGAGCCATATATAACGTCTCCAATCGTTTTGAGCGGAGGCGATTATATAGCAACGGCCCCGCATCCGTCAGTACAGATGCGGGGCCGAAAACAATTCGATACACAGAGGTTGCGCCGTCAATTCATAACTAAGCCAACCCCAGCAATATGCCCGCCGAATGCACGACAAACGCCACGATCCAGGCGACCGTCACCTGAAACGCGAATACAGCCACGGCATAGCGCGCGCCCAACTCGCTCTTGACGGCGCCGATGGACGCCACGCAGGGCGGATACAGCAGCGTGAAGACCAAAAACACGTAAGCGGTAAACGGCGAAAACATAGTTGACAGCACCGCGGGAGAGGTTGCGCCCAAAAGCACCGTGAGCGTCGAGATGACACTCTCCTTGGCGATAAGTCCGGTGACGAGCGCCGTGGATGCGCGCCAGTCGCCAAAACCGAGCGGGGCCAACACCGGCGCGATGATGCTGCCGAGGCCCGCAAGCAGGCTTTGCGACTGGTCGGCGACCACGTTAAAGCGGATATCGAACGTCTGCAGGAACCAGATGACCACCGTAGCGGCAAAGATAATGGTAAAGGCCTTGGTGATGAAGTCCTTGGCCTTATCCCATGCCAGCATCACCGTCGTCTTGACGCTCGGCAGGCGGTAATTGGGGAGCTCCATGATAAACGGCACCGGGTCGCCCTTAAATGCCGTGCGGTTGAGCACCAGGGCGGCAATGCAGCCGACCACGATGCCGATCAGATAGAGCGAAACCATGGCGGGAACCGTCGCCTGCGGGAAGAATGCTCCGCACAGCAAGCCGTAAACCGGCAGCTTGGCCGAGCAGCTCATGAACGGCGTGAGCATGACGGTCATCTTGCGGTCGTGCTCGGATGGGAGCGTACGGGTCGACATGATAGCCGGCACGGTGCAGCCAAAACCGACGAGCATGGGCACGAAGCTGCGGCCCGACAGACCAAAGCGACGCAATACCTTATCCATGACAAAGGCCACGCGCGCCATGTAGCCGGAGTCTTCCAGAATGGAGAGGAACAAAAAGAGCACGACGATAATCGGCAGGAAGGTCAGCACGCTGCCCACGCCCGTAAGCACGCCGTCGACAGCCAGCGAGCGCACCACGTCGTTGGTGCCGAACGCTTTGAGACCCGCATCGGCCGAGGCGATGATGGCAGCAATGCCGTCCTCCATAAGTCCCTGCAACGCCGCGCCGATCACGCCAAACGTCAGCCAAAAAACAAGGCCCATGATCACCAGAAACGCCGGAATGGCTGTGTAACGACCTGTCAGGATGCGGTCGATCTTGACGGAGCGCACGTGCTCGCGGCTCTCGTGCGGCTTGACAACACAGCGCCCGCACACGTCGCCGATAAAGCTAAAGCGCATATCGGCCAGCGCGGACAGGCGGTCGGTGCCGGCCTCGCCCTCCATCTGGGTAATGATGTGCTCGATGGCGTCGAGCTCGTTGCGGTCCAGGTGAAGCGCCTCGGTCACCAGCTCGTCGCCCTCAACCAGCTTGGTCGCCGCAAAACGCACGGGAATGTGCGCCGTCGCGGCATGGTCCTCGATAAGGTTGGCGATGCCGTGAATGCAGCGATGCAGCGCGCCGCCGTCCGGACCATCGGGCGCGCAGAAGTCCAGGCGACCGGGGCGCTCGCGGAACCGCGCCACGTGCAAGGCATGATCCACCAACTCGCCAATGCCCTCGTTGCGGGCAGCACTAATGGGAACAACAGGCACGCCCAGCAGGCTCTCGAGCAGGTTGACGTCCACGGCGCCGCCGTTGGCCGTCACCTCGTCCATCATGTTGAGCGCGATGACCATGGGTCGATCGAGCTCCATAAGCTGCAGCGTCAAGTACAGGTTACGCTCGATGTTGGTGGCGTCGATGATATCGATGATGGCGTCGGGGTGCTCACCCAGGATAAACTGGCGGCTTACGATCTCCTCGCCCGTGTACGGCGACAGAGAATAAATGCCGGGCAGGTCGGTAACGCTTGCCTCGGGGTGGTTGCGGATGGTGCCATCTTTGCGGTCGACCGTCACGCCAGGAAAGTTACCGACATGCTGGTTGGAGCCCGTCAGCTGGTTGAACAGCGTGGTCTTGCCGCAGTTTTGGTTGCCGGCGAGGGCAAAATGCAGCGGTGCGCCCTCGGGCACGGCCGTCTTTGCCGCGCGGGGCGAATACGTCCCCTCGCCCAGGGCCGGATGCTCCGTCGTGCCGATTGCGGCGTTAGCGCGCGGACCCGTATCGGTGTCGTGAATGCCCACGAGCTCGATGCGAGCGGCATCGTCCTTGCGCAGCGTCAACTCATAGCCACGCAGGCGAATCTCGAGCGGGTCGCCCATAGGGGCGTACTTCATCATGGTGACTTCGGTGCCCGGCGTTAGACCCATGTCCAAAATATGTTGTCGGAGTGCCTGGTCGTCCGATGTCACCGATGCGACAACGGCGTCCTTTCCAATCTCGAGTGTATCGAGCTTCACGTCCGTGTTCCTCCCCCGGCGCCCACAGGGCGTTGCATTTTGTTTATCTTGGCTAACCGTTTGCCATGGCTAACCATTTAACCACGCATGATAGCGCGAACACATAGTGACGTTCAATTAACAGATTGCCGCCCTGGCGGGCTCGCAGCGTCAAGTGATTGCGGCGTTTGGTAAAACGCCGCAACTAAAACCCGTGGCGCTCCAGGAAGCGGAAGGCTAAGCGAATCCAAGGACGGACAGCCACCTGCTTGTCCTCGTTGTCGACCGCGGTGTTGGCGTTGCCGAGCGAAAGGCCGTGGCCGCCCTGGTCAAAGACGTGCATCTCGCATGCGACGCCCTCCTCGGCCATGCGCTGCGCAAACGGATAGACCTGCGCGATCGGCGCCGTCTTGTCATCGGACACGCCCCACACAAAGGTCGGCGGCATCTGGCGCGAAACATGTGTGGTGGGGCAGATATCGGCCAGGTGCTCATCAGTTGCCTCGCCACCCGTCACCATCGACAGGTAGTCGTTGAGCAGATCGCGCCCCGTCTTGCCGCCCGTCTTGGGCACACGCAAGTCAATGCGCGGATCGCGCGTCTGTATGTCGCGCACATAGGCAAAGTCGAGCAGCGGATAGCCCAGCACCACGGCATCGGGACGAATGTCGTCCGGGCGCGCCCCTGCCAGGCCCGCGAAGGGACCAGTCTTCCATTGCGTTGCCAGCGAAGCGCTGATCATGCCGCCTGCCGAGAAGCCCACGACGCACACGCGCTTGGGATCGACATACCACTCGTCGGCGTTGGCGCGCACCGTGGCGACCATCTTGGCAAGGTCTGCCTGCGGGTACGGAAAGCTCACATCGCCCGTGCCACTCGTCACATAGTTGAGCACAAAAGCCTGGTAGCCGCGGTCCAAAAATGCAAACGCCACCGGGTCCTGCTCGTGCGGAGCGATATGTGTAAACCCGCCTCCGCCGCAGATGATCACCGCGGGGCGGCGGCCATTCGGTTTATCGGGGAGCGGCTCGGCACCCAAATACGTAAACGTCGCCGGATATTCCTCGGTCGGCTCCTCGCCCCACAGTGCATGGCTCTCGGCAATCATATGTGCTCCCTTCGCGCAAATTATGCGCCCTTGTTTTTCGTCTTCAAGCGTACCCCACTTGAACCCGTGGAGCAGAAACACTCCAGCAATTAGTTTCCCTTCAACTGATATATCACATAATCCCAGCTCAGAGGTATCGCTGAGCAGCGTAGAATAGGGGACGTTGACCAAGCCGCGAAACACATATGAAACGTTTCCGGCAAACCAAACGCGCGATATGCGCCTATTTAAGTTGGAGGCAACTATGGGTCTGCTCGATTCGCTTAAGTCCACCTTCACCTCGACGGGCGAAGCGTCCGTTCCGCCCGCAGCAAGCTTCGCCACCCGCGAAGGCGTCATCTATGCCCCCGTCAACGGCGTGCTCGTCAACCTGAACGAGGTCCCCGACGAGACGATCGCCTCGGGCATGCTTGGCCAGGGCTATGGCATCGAGCCCATTACCGGCACCATCTATGCGCCCGCCAACGGCCGTATCGGCGCCACCACCGTCACCAACCACTCCATCGGCATGATTACCGAGGACGGCCTACGCGTGTTCATCCATGTTGGCCTGGGCACCGTGGAAATGAACGGCAAGGGTTTTGCCCGCTTTGTCGAGATGGGCGATGTGGTCAAGGCCGGCCAGCCGCTCATCAGCTTCGACCGCGACGCCATCAAAGCCGCCGGCCACGAGGACATCGTGACCGTCATCGTCTCTGAGCTCGACCGCCTCAAGAGCATCGACCACGTCGGCGAGTCTGGCACGCTTATCGGCGGCAACCCGCTCGTCAAGCTTGGCGACCCGCTGCTGGTGGCCAAGACCAAGTAGCCAAGTCCCGCGCCACACAGCCAAAAGGCACCACGCCAAGCGCCCGCGACCATTTGGCCGCGGGCGCTTTTCGTTTGAAAACCATCCCGCCAATGCCTTATCTGTATAGCCCAAATGAACCGAGCTGCTAGAATATCGAACTGTATGGATAACTATCATTCAACCGTTATGGGAGGATACGTGAACCGCACCAAAATCGCGCAGCTCTACGCCGATGCCGAGTCGCTCGGCGGCCAGACTGTCACCGTCGCCGGCTGGGTCAAGTCCATCCGCGACATGAAGAACTTTGGCTTTGTTACGCTCAACGACGGCAGCTGCTTCCGCGACCTGCAGGTCGTCATGAACCGCGAGGCGCTCGACAACTACGACGAGATCGCCCATCAAAACGTCTCGGCCGCCCTCATCTGCACCGGCACCGTCAAGCTGACCCCCGATGCGCCCCAGCCTTTCGAGCTTTCTGCCACTTCCATCGAGGTCGAGGGCGTCAGCGCCCCGGATTACCCGCTGCAGAAGAAGCGTGCAACCGTCGAATTCCTGCGCACCCAGCAGCACCTCCGCCCGCGCACCAACCTGTTCCGCGCCGTGTTCCGTATCCGCTCTGTCGCGGCTGCCGCCATCCACCGCTTCTTCCAGGAGCAGGGCTTTGTCTACGTCAACACCCCCATCATCACCACGAGCGACTGCGAGGGCGCCGGCGAGATGTTCCGCGTGACCACGCTCGACCCCAAAAATCCGCCCCTCACCGAGTCCGGCGAGGTCGACTGGAGCCAGGACTTCTTTGGCAAGCATGCGAGCCTGACCGTGTCCGGCCAGCTCAATGCCGAGAACTTTGCCATGGCCTTTGGCGACGTATACACCTTTGGCCCCACCTTCCGCGCCGAAAACTCCAACACCACGCGCCACGCCGCCGAGTTTTGGATGATCGAGCCCGAGATGGCCTTTGCCGATCTGAACGACTACATGGATAACGCCGAGGCCATGCTCAAGTACGTCCTCAAGGACGTTATGGCCACCTGCCCCGACGAGCTCAACATGCTCAACAAGTTTGTGGACAAGGGCCTGATCGAACGCCTGGACCACGTGGCAAACTCCGACTTTGCCCGCGTTACCTACACCGATGCCATCGAGATCCTGGAGCAGGCAGTCGCTGCTGGCCACCAGTTTGATTACCCCGTCAGCTGGGGCATCGACCTGCAGACCGAGCACGAGCGCTTCCTGACCGAGGAGCACTTTAAGCGCCCGACCTTCGTAACCGACTACCCGGCAGAGATCAAGGCCTTCTATATGCGCATGAACGACGACGGCAAGACCGTCGCCGCCGCCGACTGCCTGGTGCCGGGCATCGGCGAGATCATCGGTGGCTCCCAGCGCGAGGAGCGCCTGGACCTGCTCGAGGCCCGTATCAAGGACCTGGGCATGAATCCCGAGCAGTACAAGTACTATCTGGACCTGCGCCGCTACGGTTCCTGCAAGCACGCCGGCTACGGTCTGGGCTTCGAGCGCTTGGTGATGTACCTCACCGGCGTGGGCAACATCCGCGACGTCCTGCCGCACCCGCGCACCGTGGGCAACGCCGACTTCTAATCGTCGGACGCTAGCTCGCGTCGCCACACGCAAACGCTCATCGCACAAGCGTCTCTCGACATCGGTCGAGAGACGCTTTTTTCAACAGCATCCGTCAAGCTTTTGGCAAGTTTTTGGTCAGTTGAGCAGGGCTGTTGAAAACTCGACCCGCCGTTTGCCGACGACTACCGACCGCCCAGAGCGCCCTGCGCCCCTGGGAAAGCCCCGCGTCCTAGGCTCCATACCGTCGCCACCCAAAACGGAAAGGACGTGGGCACGATGACCGAAGCCGCTGTTGAAACCTACGACACCACGACGAGAGGCGCCGCCTCGATGGCAGCCTATCGCGCCGTTCGCATCCTGCAGCTCTTGAGCGAAAACACCGGCGAAGACAAGGCCATGCTTTCCGATGAGTTGATCCGGCGCCTCGCCCATCCCGACGACCCCGCCCGCATGCCCATCTCGGCGGCGCGGCGCAGCATCTACACCGCCATCTCCGCGCTTCGCCATGCCGGATACGAAATTGAGTACAAACGCGGCGTGGGGTATCGGCTCTTGACCCGTCCGCTCACCGACGAAGAGATCATCCGGCTCCACGGCATGGTCATGCGCAACCGCTCTACGCCCATTGCCATTCGAAAAAGCATGGCTCAGCACTTGGTCGCCATGGCGAGTGCCGACGTTCGCGGCTACCTCGATGCACCCGAGCCTGCTCCAAGCGCCGGTGGCAAATCCACCAAGGCCATGCGCACGCCCGTCAAGCGCATCGACACCTGCGAGCTCATCGAGCAGGCCATCGACCACGGAACCACGGTGAGTTTTGATATTTCGAGCGTCACGACACGTGGCGAAACCGAAGTAGCACGGATGACACTCCGCCCCTTTGCCATCAAGCAACGAGACGGCATCTCGTATTTGCTGGGAACGGTCTATGACGCCCGAGGCGCCGATGACACGCTGCGTACCGTAGAGATTGGCCGGATGAGAAACGTCACCACGCGTCTCCTCGACGGCAAGAAGCTCTTCGCCGCCCTGGAGGAGGACGACGCCTCCGCCGCATAAGAACCTCCGCCGTCCATTCGACTACCCGTACCGCACATCCGGTTCTGTATTAAAAAACCCGCCAGGTTATTGTAAAAATGGACATCCGCGCTACTATAGTTCCACTTGCACTTTGTTTGAGTGCAGTGTTTCCAGCCATTTCTATACTGGGGGTAACGATATGAAGGACATCACCATCAGCCGCAGGAGCCTTCTGGTCTCTGCCGGCCTGCTCGCGCTCGCTCCGCTCGCCGGATGCGGCGGCAACTCTGGTTCCGGCTCTGCTGCCGCCGGTTCCGACTACACCGTCGGCATTCTGCAGCTCACCGAGCACTCCGCACTCGACGCCGCCAACGACGGCTTCGTCAAGGCCATCAAGAAGAGCGGCCTTAAGGTCAAAATCGACCAGAAGAACGCCCAGAATGACCAGTCCACGTGTAAGTCCATCGCCGACAAGTTCGTGGGCGATGGCGTCGACCTGATCTACGCCATCGCTACGCCCGCCGCGCAGGCCGCCGCCGGCGCCACCGCCGATATCCCCATCGTGGGTTGCGCCATCACCGACTACGCCGCCTCGGGCCTGGTCCAGGACAACGAAAAGCCCGGCACCAACGTCACTGGCGCCTCCGACCTCACCCCGGTCGCCGAGCAGCTCGAGATGATGCAGAAGGTCCTGCCCGACGTAAAGAAGGTCGGTCTGCTCTACTGCACCGCCGAGTCCAACTCCGACGTCCAGATCAAGGCCGCCAAGAAGGAGCTCGACAAGCTGGGCCTGGACTACACCGACTTCACCGTCTCGAGCTCCAACGAGATCCAGTCCGTCGTCGAATCTGCCGTGGGCAAGGTCGACGCGCTGTACTCCCCCACCGATAACACCATCGCCGCGGGCGCTTCGCAGGTCGGCCAGATCTGCAAGGAGAATAAGCTCCCCTTCGTAACCGGCGAGGAGGGCATGTGCATGGCCGGCGGCCTGTTCACCCTCTCCATCAACTACGAGGATCTGGGCTACGCCGCGGCCGAGATGGCCGTTAAGATCCTGAAGGGCGAGGCCAAGCCCGAGGATATGCCGATCAAGCACCTCTCGAGCAAGGACCTGGTCGTCGTCAAGAACGACGAGATGGCCGAGGCGCTGGGCATCGACCTTTCCGCTCTGGACGAGTAGCGCCATGCGCGGTAACGCGTCTAGGACCCGCACTCGCGCCATAGCTGCGTTATTCAATATCTGAGCCACAGGGGCGAACGCCAAAGACCGGCGTTCGCCCTGCTTGTTACGGATGAGACAAAACATCCGGCCGCAGCTCTTTTATGCATTGTTACCGCTATCATGGTGACTCACGTGTCCACCCTATCCTAGGAGGTATGAAGCATGCTTATTGCATTGCAGGGCGCCGTTTCGCAGGGCGTCCTCTGGGGCATTATGGTGCTTGGCGTGTTTATCACGTTCCGCCTGCTCGACATCCCCGATATGACCTGCGACGGCAGCTTTGCCCTCGGCGGCTGCGTCTGCGCCGTACTCATCGTCAATAACAACGTCGACCCGCTGCTCGCCGTGCTGGCCGGCATGTGCGCCGGCGCCATCGCGGGCGCGGTCACGGGCATTTTGACCACGGTCTTTGAGATTCCCGCGATCCTCGCCGGAATCCTCACCCAGATCAGCCTGTGGTCCATCAACCTGCGCATCATGGGCAAATCCAATACGCCCATCCTTGCCAAGGGCACTATCTTCTCGTCTGTCAGCAACATGACGGGCCTGCCGCAGTCCACCGTCGCCATCATCCTGGGCATCTTGCTCGCTGTGGCTATCGTCGCCATCCTGTATTGGTTCTTTGGCACCGAGATCGGCTCGGCGCTGCGCGCCACCGGCAACAACGAGTACATGATCCGCGCTCTGGGCGTCAACACCAACTCCACCAAGATGATCGCCCTCGTGCTCTCCAACGCCCTCATCGGCCTTTCGGGCGCGCTCATCTGCCAGAGCCAGAAGTACGCCGACATTGGCATGGGCACCGGTGCCATCGTTATCGGTCTTGCCGCCATTGTTATCGGCGAGGTGCTCGGCCGCCTGCTGCCCGTCGGCCTCACGCAGTTTAGCGTCCGTCTTGCCTCCGCCGTCTTTGGCTCCGTGGTGTACTTCCTCATCCGCGCCATCGTGCTGCAGTTGGGCATGGACGCCAACGACATGAAGCTGCTTTCCGCTGTGATCGTCGCCGTGGCCCTGTGCGTGCCCGTGGTTTGGGAGCGCTATAAGCTCCGCAGCTCCTACACGAAGGGGGATGAGGCAGATGCTTAAGCTCTCACACGTCAAGAAGACCTTTAACAAGGGCACCGTCACCGAGAAGCGCGCGCTCACCGGCGTCGACCTCACCCTTAACGACGGCGACTTTGTAACCGTGATTGGCGGCAACGGCGCCGGCAAGTCCACGCTGCTCAACATGATCGCCGGCGTGTATCCGCTCGATTCGGGCGTTATCGAGCTCGACGGCACCGACATCTCGCGTCTGAGCGAGTCGCAGCGCGCCAAGTACCTGGGCCGCGTGTTCCAGGACCCCATGCGCGGCACCGCAGCCGACATGCAAATTGCCGAGAACCTGGCCCTCGCCAAGCGCCGCGGCCAGCATCGCGGTCTTTCGTGGGGCGTCACCAAAGCCGAGAAGGACGAGTACGTTGAGCTGCTCAAGCGCCTGGACCTTGGTCTGGACACGCGCCTCAACGCCAAGGTCGGCCTGCTCTCGGGCGGCCAGCGCCAGGCACTCACCCTGCTCATGGCCACGCTTACCAAGCCACGCCTGCTGCTGCTCGACGAGCACACCGCGGCGCTCGACCCCAAGACGGCCTCTAAGGTGCTCAATCTGACCGAAGAAATCGTCGACGAGTATCACCTGACCACGCTCATGGTCACGCATAACATGAACGACGCCATCCGTCTGGGCAATCGTCTGATCATGATGCACGAGGGTCACGTGATCTACGACGTGGCAGGCGACGAAAAAAAGTCGCTCACCGTTGCCGACCTGCTGCAGAAGTTCGAGGAGGTCTCGGGCGGCGAGCTCGCCAACGACCGCATGCTGCTGAGCTAACGACCTAGAAAACCACCACAAAGGGGACAGGCACCTTTGTGGTGGTTTTTGTTAAAGAGTAAGGAGACAGCCATGAAAAGACTCCCCCGCCTTGCGTTAGCTGCCGCGTTGTTTGCCGGCGCGCTCACAGGCATCCCAAGCCTCGCTTTCGCGGGGAACCTGCCCGCCGCTATTGACGGCGCCGTAACCGTCATGCACACCAACGACATCCACGGCAGCTACAAGTACAGCTACAACGCAAGCAAGGGCACGGGCACCATTGGCTTTGACGGGCTGGCGGTTCTCTATAGCGCTCAAAGCAACGCCCCCGACTTTCTGCTCGATGCAGGCGACACCTTCCACGGGCAGTCCTTTGCCACCATGAGCGAGGGCAAGAGCATCGCCGAACTCATGAACACCTTCTACGCAAACGGCTACGACGCGACCACGCCGGGCAACCATGACTGGAGCTACGGCGCGGACAAGCTTCGCACGATGGCCGGCAATGGTGCCACCAGTACACCTTTCGCCATGCTCTGCGCGAATGCAACGTCCTCGAACGGCGTATGGAGCTCGAGCATCACCAAGACGCTCAATCGCACTTGGAAGGACAGCGAGGGCAGCCCCACGCTTAACTACAAGATTAAGGTCGGCGTCGTCGGAGCCATGGATGAGTCGCTGGGCTCCTCGCTACGCGCGGACCTGGTCGCGGGCACGTCGTTCTCGGGTGCGGCGGACGCCATCAATGCCGAGGCCAAGCGACTGCGCGAGGATGAGGGCTGCAACGTTATCGTCTGCATCGCGCACACGCTCAACGCCAAGACCTTTGCCGCAAAGCTCGTTGGGGTCGATACACTGGTCGCGGGCCACGAGCACATCAACTTAGACGAAAACGTGACGGGGGCCGACGGCAAGCCGGTCCGCGTCGTCGAGGCAGGCAGCGCCTTTGCCGAGGTTGGTCTGCTTTCCATTCCCTATGAGTACGACACCAGGGGTACCGAAACCACCAACGACGACATGGTGACGGTCTCCGCAGGCAACAGCGACGAGAAGCTCTACACCGCCAAGGACGTCGACGACCTTTTGGCAGACCCTAACAACCAGAACATCCTTGACGAGGTTCGCAACAACAAAATCAAGCCACTCGACGACGCCTTTGAAATCGAGTCGAACAAGGTGCTCGGCACATCCGCCACTGACTATTTCTACGGCGAAGACGCCGCGGGTACGCATGGCTGGGAGATGGTGCGCACTACCGATTTGCGTCCCAGCAAGGAAGGCGATACCACCAAGGCCCAGACCATCGGCCACGTGATTTGCGGCTCCTATCTTGCCCTGACGGGCGCGGACCCTGACCTGACGAGCGCGGACCTTGCTATTGAGAACGCTGGCGGCATCCGCGGCGGCATCGCGGCGGGAAACGTGACCGCCGGCGACGTCATCGCCATCTCGCCCTACGGCAACACCTTGGAGACCTGGACCATGACCGGCGCGGACTTCCTCGCAGCGCTTGAGCACTCGTTGGAAATTAGCGACAAATGCAATGACAGCTACGAACTTCAGCAAGCCTACGTCGCAGCCGGCCACACCGAGCAGGAAGCCCAGGACATGTACAAGTGGCCCGACGACTCCGGCAGCGTTCTTTCCTTTGGCGGCATCAACGTAACAATCGACTGGACGCAGTCTGAAGGCAAGCGCATCGTGAGTGCCACGCTCACCAAAGACGGCAGCACGCTCGACCCCGCCAAGAACTACACCATCGCCACCAACAACTACATCATTACCAACACGACCGACTTTCCCACTTTCGCAAATGCCACCAAGCGCACCGAGTGGGGCACATGCGAGGCGGCGATCAGAGCGCTGATCGGGAAGAGCGACTGGGAGAACAAGATGGCCGGGCTCGCCGGCACCATCAGCTTCAGCTCCGCAGCCGTGGACCCCACGCCCAATCCGAATCCAACGCCTAAGCCCTCGCCCAAGCCCGGCACGACTACTACGACCACGAAAACCAGCGCCAAGAAGACAACCGGCAAGCTTGTCGCAACGGGAGACCGCACGCTGGCCGTGGTCGGCGCATGCCTCATCGGCGGCATCATCGTCATCATGCTCGGCATTATCTGGATGCGCCGCCGCTAAGCTACACCGCCGGGCCTTGCAGCCCCTCCGTGCAAACCTTATATCGAGCGCAAAAGCCCGTCCGAATGTGATCGGACGGGCTTTTGGTGGGTATCATGGTTGGACGATCATGAGGAGGTTTTCCCAACATGGAATTGTTTGAACCGATTCTTCATTTCTTTGAACAACGGTGGGTCCACAACATCATCTGGGCGGGCATCTTGGTAATAGGCACCGCCATCGCCACCAAGGTCGTATCCAAGACCCTGCGCCACCTGCTCAACCGCGACGACAACCCGCTTCCGGCATCGAGTATCTTCATCAACATTGCGCGCGCCGTCATCTGGATGATTGGCGGCAGCTTTATCCTCGACAACTGCTTTGGCATTAACGCAAACGCCCTCGTCGCCGCTCTTGGCGTCGGCGGTATCGCCATCTCGCTCGGCTTTCAGGACACGCTCTCAAACCTTATCGGCGGCATGCAGGTAACCTTTATGGGCATCATCAAGCCCGGCGACAATATCGAAGTCGGTGGCGTGTCGGGCGTGGTCCAGGACATCACCTGGCGTCATACGACCATCGAGGACGCCTGCGGGCAGACCATCATCGTCCCCAACTCAAATATCTCCAAGAACACGCTCGTGCATCTCATGCCCTTTGGGCGTGTGGCTGTGCCCGTTGCCGTAAAGGACACATCCAAGTGGGCCTCACTCGACGCGCTGGCAGACGAGCTGACCAGCGCCACCAAGGCCGCCGTGCTTCCCATCTCGAGCTTTGACAAGGAGCCCTACGTGCTCTTTAGCGAGATCGGCGACTTTGGCATTAAGGGCAAGATCATCTTTATCGTCAGCGACGACAGCACCACTTTCACGGCGGCCGACGCCTGCATTCGCGCCATCGCCCCCATCATCGCCTAAACCACCACAAAGGGGACAGGCACCTTTGTGGTGGTTTTCATTCGTGGTACCATAGTTCATATAGTTGTTTAAACGACTAAGGGAGCAAAACTATGGAAGAGGCCTATCGTCAAGCACGCAAGCGCGGCGAGCAAGGACGTCGACGCGCCATTAGTCAAAGCGAGCATCCGTACCTTACGGACCTCGATAGCTTGGTTGCCCAGCTCCCCTTGGGCCAGCGAGAGAATGTCGGCCTGAGAGACATTCCGCTCGAAATGGTCGTCGGCACGGTTACCAAGGGCCGTCAGTCAGCCTTTTCATGCAACTTTATGCCCTTGCTGCCGTTTAGCACGGAGTTCGCCCGCAAGTGGTCCAACCTCTACGACATCCAGGTGACCGAGGGCTATCGCGATCCCGTCATCGTCACCGAGTTCATGCATCGGTTTTACGTCCAAGAGGGCAACAAGCGCGTCAGTGTCCTCAAATTCCTGGACGCCCCGACGGTTTCGGCCAAGGTCACCCGTCTCTACCCCGGCACATGGGATTCCGTCGAAAGACGCCTGTACGGTGAGTTCTGCGCGTTTTGGCGCGTCTGCCCCCTATACGAGATCGAGTTCTCGCGCGAGGGAAGCTACGAGACGCTCGCCAAGATGCTCGGTCAGGACCTTATCGAAAAATGGCCGCAGAAAAAGGTCGACTACCTGCGCCACACCTTCCTACTCTTTAAGCGCGCCTACCTTCGCGCGGGCGGCGACCACCTGGACATTACGCCCGCAGACGCCATGCTCGTCTACCTCAATGTGTACAACCAGGACCGCCTGCTGGACACGCCGACGGATATCGTCGTAAACCGCCTGTGTAAGATTTGGCGTGAGCTGGTCATTGCCGGCAAAAATAACGAGGACAAGGTCGATCTTGTCGAAGCACCGAGCGTCGATGAGGAAGAGTCGCCCGCCAAGTCCACCTCCGGCGTGCTCAACTTCTTTATGGGCAAGACCGTCTATTCGGCGGCCAATCCCCTGCGCATCGCCTTTATCCATGAGTTCCCCTGTGCGACGTCGAGCTGGGACAGCCTGCACGACCAAGGGCGTCAGTATCTCGATGAGCACTTTGGCGGTATCGTGCGCACCGAGGCGTTCGAGGACTGCCACGATCCGGACGTGTTCTACGCCGCCGTGGAAACGGCCGTCAAACATGGAGACAGCGTCATCTTCTCGACCTCGCACCGCCTGATGGAATACACGCTCAGGGCTGCCGTTGAGTATCCCCAGGTTCGGTTCCTCAACTGCTCTATCGGCCTTCCCCACCAAAGCGTCCGTTCGTACTTTGGCAAGATGTACGAGGCCAAGTTCCTCCTGGGCGCCCTTGCCGCCAGCATGGCGGACAACCACCGCATCGGTTACCACGCGTCGGTCTTCGCCTCGGGCGCACTCAGCGAGATCAACGCCTTTGCGATTGGAGCCTCGCTACTCGACCCCCGTGCGCAAATTATCCTGACCTGGGGCGATGTGCCCGCCGGTGGCCTTGCCGAGGCCATGTGCCGCGAAGGCGTGAGCGTCATGACCGGCGCCGACATGTCCAAGTCGCTGGAGGACCCCACAGCCTACGGACTCCACCGTCTGGTCGATGGCAAGGTCGTCGGCATCGCCATGCCGGTATGGAACTGGGGCCGATACTACGAGCTTATCGTGCGAAGCCTACTGCATGGCACCTGGGATGAGACCAGTGACGACAGACAGGTTCGCGCCGTCAACTACTGGTACGGCATGAGCTCGGGCGTTATCGATATTCGCTACGCTCCGGGCCTGCCCTATCAGACGCGCAAGCTTGTTCAGCTTCTCCGCAATGGCATCGTCGAGGGCTCCATCAATCCATTTGGCGGCGAGCTCCATAGCCAAGACGGCGTGGTGCAGATCGAAGGCTTTCCCCCACTGCCGAGCACGCAGATTGTCGAGATGAATTGGCTGGCAGACAACGTGGTGGGCACCATTCCGCAGCTCGACGATGAGCCGAAAGTCCCTGCCCTATGAAAATCCTTGCCATAGCCGATACCGAAGAACGATGCCTTTGGGAGTGCTTTCGCAAAGAACGCTTTGAGGGTGTCGACCTGATTTTGTCCGCCGGCGATCTGGACCCGGACTATCTTGAGTTTTTGGTCACCGTCATCAACAAACCGCTCATCTACGTGCGCGGCAATCACGATGACCGTTACGCACGTCATGCACCGGGCGGCTGTATCTGCGTGGAAGACGCTGTCTACGTGTACCGCGGCGTCCGCATTGCAGGCCTTGGCGGCTCCATGCGCTATCGAGATGGCGCCAACATGTACACCGAGCGCGAGATGGCCAAGCGCGTGCGCAAGCTGTCTCGTAAAGTGAGGATGGTCGGTGGCTGCGACATCTTGCTCACCCATGCGCCCGCCGCCGGCGTGGGCGATCTGGACGATCTACCGCATCGAGGATTCGAATGCTTTAACACAGCGCTCGAGTCCTGGAACCCCGACTACATGGTGCACGGGCATGTGCACCAATGCTATGGTCGCGACTTTCAACGTGTGCGTCAGCACGCATGCGGGGCAACGATCATCAACGCCTGCGGCTATACGCAGTTTGAGCTGGACGAAGCGCGCTACCCCATCCGTGGCTGGCAGGCAGCCTGGCTCAATTCGCAAACCATGCGCCGCGAGCTCAAGCGCCACGAGGCTATCGAGTCCTCAACCGCTAGAACCCCCTGGTAACCACCTTAAAGGGGGCACTGTCCCCTTTAAGGTGGTTTTGACGCGAAAGCAAGAAACCCGGTCCTGCACGAGACAGAACCGGGTTTCTTTAGCAATGCTTGCTTTGCTCAGGCAGTAACCGTTAGTTACTCAGCCAAGAAGTCACGCTGGATAGCGGGATCGACCTTGACGCCAGGGCCCATGGTGGAAGACACGGAGATGGACTTAACGTACTTGCCCTTAGCAGAAGCGGGCTTGACGCGCAGGATCTCGGTGTACAGGGCAGCGTAGTTCTCGACGAGCTGCTGCTCGGAGAAGGACTTCTTGCCCAGGGGCACGTGGCAGATGCCGTAGCGGTCGGCGCGATACTCAACGCGGCCGGCCTTGAGCTCGGAGACCATCTTGGCGACGTCCATGGTCACGGTGCCGAGCTTAGGGTTCGGCATGAGGCCACGGGGACCAAGGATCTTACCGATGCGGCCAACCTTGGCCATCATGTTCGGCGTAGCGATAGCGGCGTCGAAGTTGATCTCGCCCTTCTGGATCTGGGCGACGAGCTCGTCGGAACCGATGATGTCGGCGCCGGCAGCCTCGGCCTCGCGGGCCTTCTCGCCCTCGGCGAAGACGGCAACACGAATGGTCTTGCCGGTGCCGTGGGGCAGGGAGATGGAGCCGCGGATGTTCTGGTCGGCCTTACGAGTATCGACGCCCAGACGGAAGTGGGCCTCGACGGTCTCGTCGAACTTGGCGGTGTCGAGCTCCTTGATGAGCTTGGCAGCCTGAAGGGGGGTGTAGAGCGTGGCGCGGTCGATCTTCTCGGCAGCGGCGTTATAGCTCTTACCATGCTTAGCCATGTGCATTACCTCCTGTGGTTAAACGGGCGCGAGCCCTCCCACATCGTATCGTGTGCCCTATTGCACACATTTAACGTGCGCCCCGGTCGGAGCACCCGTCGTTACCAAAAGAAATCGCTACTCAGCGATGGTGACGCCCATGGAACGGGCGGTACCGGCGATGATCTTCTTGGCGGCGTCAATGTCGTTGGCATTGAGGTCCGGCATCTTGATCTCGGCGATCTTGGTGAGCTGCTCCTGGGAGAGCTGACCAACCTTGTCGGCCTGGGGCTTAGCGGAACCAGACTTGAGGTTCAGCTCCTTCTTGATGAGGTGAGCCGCCGGCGGGGTCTTGGTGATGAAGGAGAAGGACTTATCCTCGAAGACAGTGATCTCAACGGGGATGATGTCGCCCTTCTTGTCCTGCGTCTCGGCGTTAAAGGCCTGGCAGAACTGCATGATGTTCACGCCAGCAGCGCCCAGGGCGGGGCCGACGGGAGGAGCGGGGTTAGCTGCACCAGCAGGAATCTGGAGCTTAATGACGTTGGCAACCTTCTTCTCAGCCATGGTTATTCCTTTCGAATCACGAGTGTGAAGTACTTGCTATATCGTAAGCACGCACGTGTTAGAAGCACTCCTGAGATGAGCAGTCACAGAAGAAGCACGCTCGCGCGAACGGACGAAAACTTAAGCGATGACGGCGACCTGGTTAAAGTCGAGCTCGACCGGCGTCTCACGGCCAAAGATCATCAGGGTGACCTTCAGCTTGCCTGCCTCGGTGTTAACCTCGGAGACCTTGCCATCAAAGTCGGTAAGCGGGCCATCAGTGACGCGGACGGACGTGCCGACCTCAATATCAACCGAGGTGCGCTTGGGCGAATCGCCCTTACCGGGACGACGAGTCATCTTATTGTACTCGTCGCGGGAAAGCGGAGCGGGCTTGCCATTGCCGCCCAGGAAACCAGTGACACCGGGCGTGTTGCGAACACACGTCCACGCATCGTCATCCATCTCCATGCGAACCAGGACATAACCCGGGAAGATCTTGGAATCCTTGGTCTCGCGCTTGCCACCCTCTTTGATCTCAGTGACGCGCTCCATAGGAATCTCGATATCAAAGATACGGTCCTGCATGCCCATGGTCTCGATGCGATGCTCGAGATCGGACTTAACACGGTTCTCGTATCCAGAGTAAGTGTGAACGACGTACCAACGCTTAGACATGGTTTAGCCCCTCAATCCAGAGAACAGAGCAAGAGCCTCGCCAAAGCCAGCATCGAGCAGAGCGATGACGACGCCGACGACGATCAGAGAAGCGCAAACGACGACCGAGTAGTTCACGAGCTCCTTCTTATCGGGCCACGTGACACGCTTCATCTCGGACTTCACCGAAGCGAAATACTTCTTGGTGCGGGCGAAGAAACCAGGCTTCTCATTCTTCTTGGACTTCGCAGCCTTCTCGTTCTTCTTGGCAACGGCCTTCTTGGCCTCAACCTTGGAGTTGGCGGCAGCGTTGTTGGCAGGTGCCGGCTGCTGAGCCTTCTTCTTGTTCTTCTTGTTGGCCATTTGGGTTACCTCCGCGCAATGCGCTTATACATGAGTAAACCGTAAGCCCCCAATTGGGAGCTTACGGAATAATGACTGGCACGCCAGGAAGGACTCGAACCCTCAACACTCGGTTTTGGAGACCGATGCTCTACCAATTGAACTACTGGCGTATGTGACTAGAGACTAGCGAGTCTCTTTGTGCAGCGTGTGGTGACGGCACCAGGGGCAATACTTCTTGATCTCCATACGATCAGGCATGTTCGACTTGTTCTTGGTGGTCGTATAGTTGCGGCGCTTGCACTCAGTGCACGCAAGAGTAACTAGAGTACGCATTTATCCTGAACCTTTCATTTCCGCCCCGTACGGGCACGAGTTGGTACTTTATCAGCTCTACGTAAGTGCTGTCAATGAAAACCTCGAATCAATTGGTTCTCGCTGGATCCATTCATATTTGGAACACATCAATGAAGCCAGCGAGATCTAATCGATCCCTCACGCTCGGCTTAAGAGCGAGCGAAGCGCAATCGGCAGGGAACAAGCCCCGCGTAGAAAAGAACCCGGCACCCTATAAGTGCCGGGTTCTCTAAGTCAGCTATATCAAAGAGCTAATTTACTCAATGATCGTGGAGACGATGCCCGAACCGACGGTGTGGCCACCCTCGCGGATAGCGAAGCGCAGGCCCTCCTCCATGGCGATCGGGTGAATGAGGTCGCCCTCGATGGTGATGTGGTCACCAGGCATAGCCATCTCGGTGCCCTCGGGCAGCTTGACCGTACCGGTAACGTCGGTGGTACGGAAGTAGAACTGAGGACGATAACCATCGAAGAACGGGGTGTGACGGCCGCCCTCCTCCTTGGTCAGAACGTAGATCTCGCCGGTGAACTTGGTGTGCGGGGTAACCGAACCGGGCTTGCAGAGAACCTGGCCGCGCTCGATGTCCTCACGCTTGATGCCGCGGAGCAGCAGACCGACGTTGTCGCCAGCCTCGCAGAAGTCCATGGACTTACGGAACATCTCGATACCGGTAACGACGGTGCTCTGGGTATCCTTGATGCCGACGATCTCGACGGGCTCGTTGAGCTTGAGCTCACCGCGCTCGACACGGCCGGTAGCAACGGTACCACGGCCAGAGATGGTCATAACGTCCTCAACAGCCATCAGGAACGGGAGGTCGTTGTTACGAGCAGGCGTCGGGATGTACTCGTCGACGGCCTTCATGAGCTCGCGAATGGCGTCCATCCACTTGGCGTCGCCCTCGAGAGCGCCCAGAGCGGAACCACGGATGACGGGGATGTCGTCGCCGGGGAAATCGTACTCGGAGAGGAGCTCACGGGTCTCCATCTCGACGAGGTCGATGAGCTCGTCATCGTCGACCATGTCGCACTTGTTCAGGAAGACGACGATGTAGGGAACGCCGACCTGACGGGCGAGCAGGATGTGCTCGCGGGTCTGGGCCATCGGGCCGTCGGTGGCGGCGATAACGAGGATGGCGCCGTCCATCTGAGCAGCACCCGTGATCATGTTCT
>CALEBN010000037.1 GCA_937943045.1 uncultured Collinsella sp.
AGCGGTCGGCGGGGCCATTGTGGCTCTTGACAGCGGATTGGGTCATATGAGCGAATACTTGTCGGTAACGCCGCTGTTGAGTGCCTCGATAGCAGCGTCAACATCCTTGATGACGAGTTTAACGCCGCTGGGGCGGGCGAGCCTCAAGGCCGCCTTCCTCATGTCGTCTTTTGCCACAGCATCGCTGGCAAGCAGGATGCAATCTACATCCAAAGCGTGAGTCCAGGACATGGCAACTTGGCCGTGAATCAGTCGGTAATCAACTCTCGTAAGCTTAATCATCGTTATCATCTCCGCACGTGATAAAGGAATGACAGGTGTGGCCCTTAGCTAGGGCTCGAACCAGAACTAACTAGAACTCTTCTTCCTCGGCGCCGGCAAGCATGTCCGCCGCCTCGCAAAGCTGAATAAACGGACGCGACCCCTCGACCGCGGCTTTGGCCTTGTCCGCATCCAGGGAGTCCAGCTGTGTAACCATTTCCACCAGCAGCGGCAAGTTCATTCCGGTAATCAACGTAAACGATCCGGTGGTCTGTCTCTGAATGAATTCGTTGTTTACAGAGCCGCCAAAGATGTCAGTCACGACAAACCAAGAGTCGGCAGGGTCTCTCGTCTCCATCCATGCATCAATCAACGCCGCGACGTCCCTTGAATCGTCATCGATATAGGCGCACAGGCACTCGATTCGGTCGTTAGTGCCCATCAGAATCTCAAGAGAGCTTTTCATGCCTTGGGCGAGATAACCATGACTCGCTAGCAATATCTTATTCATAGTTCTCCAATACCAATAGGACGTACTATATTGTCATAACAAAGTATATTAGCAATCTGCCCTACGTGGTGTGTCTATTTTCCAAATCCGCGAACGGTAGCAATTGGTCGGTAAATCGACCAATCTATCTCTAATTTACAAATAGAACTTCAGTCGCTCGGTGCAGTACACCTGACGGGAGATGAAGAGCGGCTCGCCGCTTGGAGCATAACGTCTATCGACAAACAGAAGCAGCGAAGAGTCCAGCTCCACGTTAAGATATGCCGCCTCGAGCTCGCTCGCATAGCAGACCTCGAGC
The DNA here is from genome assembly GCA_937943045.1 of uncultured Collinsella sp. Lineage (GTDB taxonomy): Bacteria > Actinomycetota > Coriobacteriia > Coriobacteriales > Coriobacteriaceae > Collinsella. Next base: position 1,071 of record CALEBN010000037.1, read on the forward strand.
GTACGCGTGTTGGGACCCATCTTGATCCCCTGGCGATCGAGTACCGCCATCAGCGAATCCTCGAGGGACTCATGCTCCAAAAAAGAAAGCGCAGCGGAATAGCTATTGGTTTCCAGCATCGCGGGCTTGCCATCCACAAGGCGCAGACGACGACTGCGCAATACCTTTTGGGTATCGTCTACGCCCAGGAGCTTCGCGTCTCGCAGGCTTGGGAAGTCCCAGCCCATTTCGAGAACCCTGGTAGACGCCTGCTTGCCCGCAAGCTGGCACGAATGGGTAAAGCTCTCACGGTCGTCCGCGGCATACATCTGCGTGTCCGGCGAAACGAACGTGCCCTTGCCGCGGGCCCTCTCAACAAGCCCAGCATCTTCCATTTCTTTAATTGCGGAACGAACCGTTATTCGGCTCACGCCAAATTTCTCGATAAGCTCCGCCTCGGTCGGAAGCTTATCTCCCGGGCGGTACGTGCCGTTGGCGATCGAATCAGAGAGCGCACGGACAATCTGTTTGTACAGGGGGATAACGCTATTTGCTTCAACCATATCAACCATACCTTTGCAAGGAATCAGCAGTTTATAGATAGATGACTTATATTGTATTAGAACTTTTTAGGAGTCCATATATTTCCTAAATGATTCGGTAAACGGGGTGTTATTTCACTTTAGCGGGGTGTAGCGGCTACCCGCGGCATGCGCCGTCAACCCAGCACAGCCGTCCACCAATATCGTTGCCAGTTCGCCGCAGAGCCGCGGCCCCATATGGGTATACTCTCGAGGATTCGACTCGATTCGCCCCCGCTGGGGCGTCAAAGGAGACTGCATATGCCCACCACCTCAACCGACCCGCGCGCCGCTGCCGCCGCACTGCTGGTGCCCGGCACTACCTGCCACGGCTTTGCCGTCGAGCGCCGCGAAACCGTGCCCGAGCTCGACTCGGACGCTTACGTGCTGCGCCACACCGCCTCGGGCGCTCGCCTGCTGTACCTGGCGTGCGACGACGAGAACAAGGCCTTTGCCATTGGCTTTAAGACGCCGCCGGCCGATTCCACCGGCGTATTCCATATTCTTGAGCACTCGGTGCTGTGCGGATCGGCCAAGTTTCCCGTCAAGGAGCCGTTTGTCGACCTGATCAAGAGCTCCATGCAGACGTTCCTCAACGCCATGACCTACCCCGACAAGACCATCTACCCCGTTGCCACCACCAACGAGCAGGACCTGTACAACCTGATGGACGTGTACCTGGACGCGGTGTTCAACCCGGCTATCTATACCAAGCCCACCATTTTTGAGCAGGAGGGCTGGCACTACGAGCTGGACCTGCCGGAGGGCGCCGAGGGCGAGGGCGACGGCAGCTCCGCGAGCCTGCGCGAGGGCACGCTGCGCTATAACGGCGTGGTGTTCAACGAGATGAAGGGCGCGCTGTCCGACCCTATGAGCGTGCTGGACGACGCCGTCAACGCCGCGCTCTATCCCGACACCGCCTATGCGCACGAGAGCGGCGGCGACCCGCGCGCGATTCCCGCGCTCACCTACGAGCAGTTCCTGGATACGCACGCGCGCCACTACAATCCTTTCAACTCTTATATAACGCTCTACGGCGACCTAGATGTAGACCGCGCGCTGGCGTTTTTGGACGAGCGTTATCTGTCGCAGTCGAGCGCCGCGAGCCGCCGCATGGACGCTGCCGTTGCCGCCGGCGAGGACCCGTCCACGCTGGCACCCAATCCGCTGGGCGTGCAGGCGCCCGTGACCTGCGAGTATAAGCGCGTCGAGATGGCCACCACGCCCGAGAACGCCCTGGTGGGCCTGGGCTTTGTGCTGGGCAGTGCGCTCGACCGCAAGCGCACGATCGCCGCGGACATCCTGTTCGAGGCACTGCTGGGCTCCAACGAAGCGCCGGTTAAGAAGGCCATTCTGGCCGCCGGTCTGGGCGGCAACGTGGTGAGCTACACCGCGGCCGAGAGCCTGCAGCCCTACGAGCTCATCATGCTGCAAAACGCGCAGCCCGGCGTGGCGCGCGAGCTGCGTCGCGTGTTCCAGGATGCCTGCCGCGACCTGTGCGAGCACGGCGTTCCGCGCGAGCGCCTGGAAGCTATCATCAGCAGCAACGAGTACGATCTGCGCCAGCGCGACTACGGTATCGCCGACGGCGTGGCCATTGCGTGCGACGCGCTGAGCACCTGGCTCTACGATGACGACGCTGCGACGCTGGCGCTCAAGTATGGCCCGGTGTACGAGGAGCTGCGCGGCGAGCTGGACGGCAGCTACTTTGAGGACCTGCTGCGCGAGCTGGTGCTGGAAAACGACCACATGGCGCTGGTCGAGCTGGTACCGGTGGATGCCGCCGAGGGCGCAGAGGGTGCCGAGGTCGCCGAGCTGGCAGCCAAGCGCGACGCCATGACCGATGCCGAGCTGGCCGATGTGGTCGAGCGCACGGCCGCGCTGCGTGCCGCACAGGAGGCCGAGGACACGCCCGAGGCCAAGGCCACGCTGCCGCGCCTGCGCGTGTCCGACATTGACGAGGTGCGCCCCGAGCCGCCGCTCGTTGTGGACACGACCGCGCCCATCCCCTGTCTGCGCCACGACATCCCCACCAACCGCCTGGCCTACGCCATGCAGTACTTCGACCTGAGCTGCGTCGCATTTGAGGACCTGCCCTACGTGACGCTGCTCTGCCGTCTGCTCAAGCAGCTGCCCACGCGCGAGCACTCGGCCGAGGAGCTCGACAACTTGCTCGCCGGCAAGCTGGGTTTTTTGAGCTTTACAACCGAGGTCATGACCCAGCCCGACGTGGACGGCGTGCGCCCCTACCTGCTGGTGAGCGCCGGCGCCCTGTCCGAAAAGATCGACGCACTGGCGAGCCTGCCGCGCGAGGTGTGGTCGAGCACGCTTTTGCTCGATGCCGACGCCGACCGCGTGCGCGACGTGCTTACGCAGATTCGCATTGGGCTTGAGCAGGGCTTTATCAACAACGGCCACTCGGCGGCGCTCGGTCGCGCGATGAGCTACAGTTCGCCTTCGGCCGTGGTGCGCGAGCAGCTCTCGGGCGTGGACTTCTACCTGTTCCTGCGCGATCTGCTCGAGCACTTTGACGAGCGACTGGACGACCTGCGCGCCAAGCTTGCCGAGCTGGCAGACCGCATCTTTGTGGCCGATGGCTGCATGGCGAGCTTTACCGGCAGCGACGAGGACTTTGACGCGTACTGGGATGCCGCGGGCAACCTGGGGCTTGGCGCTGGCGACGGCGCTGCCAGCGGCACGCTCGTGGTGCCGGAGCCGCACGACCGTCACGAGGCTTTCGTCATCCCCAGCGACATCTGCTTTGCGGCGCGCGCGTGCGACCCGCGCCGTCTGGGCATCGACGTGACGGGCGCCTGGGCGGTTGCCGCCAACGCGCTCTCCTACGACTACCTGTGGAACGAGATCCGCGTGAAGGGCGGTGCGTACGGCTGCGGATTCCGCGCGGCCGGCGAGCGTCAGACGGCGTTCTACACCTACCGCGACCCGGCGGTCGATCCTTCGATTGGGCGCGTGGAGCGCGCGGGTGCATGGCTCGGCAGCTTTGAGCCCGACGGGGCCGCCTTCGAGGGCTTTATCGTGAGCTGCGTGAGCGGCATGGACGCGCCCGTGAAGCCGTACGCGCTCACCAAGCGCCGCAATACGACCTACCTGGCTGGGCTCGATCCGCACGCGCGCGAGGAGCGTCGCGCCCAGATGCTCGCGGCCACACCCGGTGAGCTGCGCTCGCTCGGCGCCGACGTGACGCGCATCGCAGCCGTGTCGCCCACCTGCGTCTTTGGCGGCCGCGACGTCATCGCCAAGAGCAACGCCGGCTTTAACGTCATCGACCTGCTGGCCTAGCGCACCGCAAGCAAAAACCACCACAAAGGTGCCTGTCCCCTTTGTGGTGGTTTTCGGGCGAGCTGCTACTTGATGAACGGGTTCAGCCTGGCCCCTAACGGATCGAGCTCGTACATGGTTGCAAAGCACTCACGGCCATAATCGGAGTCATTGCTCCAGCTACCCTGGTCAACGTCGTACTCTGCATCCAGACGAATCCACTCCTCCGGCTTGTTCTTCTCGTGCTTGCTGCAGAAGTAGCGCTGGTACTCGACCTCGTGCTCAAACTCAAACTCGGCATCCGAACCGCGGCCGGCATACTCGTCGACCGACGTCAGGTTGCCGTGGTCGTCGTAGTAGAACTCCGCATAGCCGCCGCGCTCGGAATCGATCCTGTCGAGCTTTCCGTCGCTGTACAAATAATCCACCGCGGCATACGAGTTCAGCGAGCCGTAATCGTTGCCGTGCGAGTCATATGCCACAGGCGAGATACGCGAAATGTTGCCGTCCTTGTCATACTCGTAGCCCGCGGTAATCGTCCACGTAGTTCCCACCGTGTCGCCCTGGCAGTCCAGCGTAAAGGACGTCACACGATCCTTGTCGTATCCGTACGAATACACGACCGTCCGAGGATTGGCCGGGCTGGTATCGGTGTTGGTCACCATGTTGCCGTCCTGATAAATATACGTGCTCGCGCTCTCACCGTAACCCGCATGGGTCGTCTTATTGATCAGGTTTCCGTCCGCGTCGTAGGTAAACGTCGTGGTGCTCGACGAATCGCTCATGTCGGTATCGCAGTCGATGCGCGTGACGTTACCGTCGGCGTCGTACGTAAACGTGTTGACGTTCTCGTAACCGCCCGCCAGGTCTTCCTCAATCTCCGAAATGCGATGCGACTCATCGTGCTCGACGCTGTAACTTACGCCGCCACCTTGCTTGACGGCAGACGTGAAGCCCGTGACGTAACCGTTCTCGTCACGCTCAATCTCGTAGATATCGCCGTACTGGTCCGATTTATCGGTACCCTCGTAGGACACCGGCAGCCACAGCTCGTCGAGCTGTGTGTCCTTAATGCCGCTAACCTTCGTATCCTGCGGCAGTTCCAACGTGGCGAGCTTCTTTTTGCCCGAAAGATCGACGCTTTTAAGGTTTTCGGCATTTTTGAGGTCGAGCTTCTCGATTTTGTCGCAACCGTCCAGGTTAACGACGGTGACATTACTCGCCGAGTTAAGCTCGACGGTCTTAAGGTCTTCGCAACCCGAAAGGTCCAGGTTGACGAGTTTGTCGTCGCCGGACTCCACTGTAACGATATTGGGGAATGTCTTGCCCAGGCCCTGCGTCGACGCGATGCCGTCCAGCTCGACCGACGTCACCACCTTGGCCTCGTCGTGTGAGATGCGGCCGTCACCGTTAGTGTCGTACTTGGTCGAGACAAGCGCACGCATGCCGCTATCCGGGAAGGTCTTTTCGTCAATTGGGGTGGTCGCAATCTGGGTGAAGTAGAACAGCGCTCCCCCGCCGACACCCGCCGCCACGGCAAGCACCGCGGCAAGGGCGATGAGGGGCTTCTTGGAACGCCTGCGCCGCGCGGGCTGCTGCACGGGCACGTATTGCCCAGGAGCGGGCGCAGCAGGCTGGGGTTGCTGCGTGGCCGCGACCTGGTCGGGTGCTACGGGCGCGCCGCATACGGGACAAAAGAGGGCGTCGTCGACAAGCGGCGTGCCACACGAGCGACAAAACATGGCGGGCTCCTTTCGGTTCATTCCTTCCACCATGAAGGTAAACCCAAAAAAGCAGCCCTTGTTGCGCAACATTCAGCCCAAACCACCGCAAAGGGGCGCAGTTCACAGGTGCCTTTGTGTTGGTTCGAACACTTGTTCTATACGTACACATGTTCTATAGTAGGGGTGCTTGCATCGGACTTAAATTGCAACTAGGATATAGTTGCAGAATGTGAGGCGGGATGACTCGGACCGATAAACTCATCGCCCAACTGCTTAGCTGCCCTTCGACGTATCGGTATACCGATTTTTTAAAAGTCATGGCTTCATATGGCTTTGAAATGGACAACAAAGGCAAGACATCCGGATCGCGCGTTCGCTTCTACAGGCCATCGGATGGCAGGATGTTCGTAATGCACGCGCCACATCCATCTGACGAATTGACAGCGGGGACCATTCGAAACATCGTTCGATTTCTGCAAGATGTCGGAGGTAGTCATGAGTAACGTTTTGGCATACAAGGGTTATTTCGCCCCAGTCGAGTTCGATGCCGAACAGCATGTGCTAACAGGTATGGTCACCGGCATTAGGGACGCAATCGTATTTGAAGGCTCCACGGCTGAAGAAGTGGAGCAATGCTTCCACGATGCCGTCGACGATTACCTTGAGTTTTGCGCCGAGAAGGGCAAGGAACCCGAGCGGGCTTTTAAGGGCTCGTTCAACGTAAGAACGGGCTCTGAGCTCCACAAGCAAGCAGCGCTGGCAGCGGCAAAGAAGGGTGAGTCACTCAATAAGTTTGTGACTGAAGCAATCGCTGCGGCGTTATAGCATTAACGCATAGGCCCAAACAACCACAAAGGGCGCAGTTCACAGGCATATTTGCGGTGGCTTTACTGCCCATATCGCGTTTGCCCAGATAAAACCTGCCAAAATAAACCTGTCCCTTTTTGGTAGGTTTGGGAGATGAGGCTGGGATGGATAAGGCTGAGTTGCGGCGGGCGGTGATTGCCCGGCGCAATGCTCTTGATTTGGATGTTCGGGCGGCGAAGTCCGCCGCTATCTGCGCGCGGCTTGTTGAGCTGATGGAGTCCAGCGGCACTGCGGGCCAACGCACCGTTGCTGTCTATGCTGCGATGGGTTCCGAGGTCGACCCAGCCGCGTTTGCCGCCGCGGCCGTCGCGCGTGGCTGGCGCGTAGCCTATCCGTGCATGCTCTCGGCAAGCGACGCCGCCGCATGCGGCCAGCGCATGTGCATGCGGGCAGTCTCTGCCGGCGATGCGTCCGAGGCCCCGTTTATCGCCCACCCTACGCGGGCCTTCGCAGCCACGGACGTCGACAGCGACCACTTCCCCATCGTGCCCGCCGCCGAGCTCGACATGGTTGTCGTGCCGCTCGTAGCTTTCGACCGCACCGGCGCGCGCCTGGGCTACGGCGGCGGCTGCTACGACCGCTACCTGCCCATGCTCTCACCCGCATGCCAAATCACCGGCATCGCCTTTGACGAACAGCGCGTCGAACACGTTCCCACCGACGCCCACGACCTGCCGCTACCCTACATCGTCAGCGCCTAACGGCTGGCGCACCTCCCGACGGCCTAGTGCTCCTCGCCGGCGCGGGCCAGGTCGTAGGGCGTGGTCTGGTAGACGTAGTAGTTGAGCCAGTTGGTGTAGAACAGCTGAGCCTGGCTGCGCCAGACGTTGCGCGGCTCGGCGGTGGGATCGTCGCCCGGGAAGTAATGCGCCGGCACCTGAGGGTTGAGGCCGCGCTTCACGTCGCGCTCGTACTCCAGGCGCAGCGTGTCGGTATCGTACTCGGGGTGGCCAAATACAAAGAAGCGACGGCTGTCGGTCGACTTGACGATGTACAGGCCCACCTCGTCGGACACGGCCACGACCTCAAGCTGCGGCTCGGCCTCCACGTCCTCGCGGCGCACATCGGTGTTGCGCGAATGCACGGCATAGAAACGGTCGTCAAAGCCGCGAACCAGCGGGCTTTGCGGCTTCACCAGATAATGCTCGAACACGCCGCTCGCCTTTGTCGGCAGGTCGTGCTTCTGGATACCGTAATGATGGTACAGGCCGGCCTGTGCGCCCCAACAAATGTGCAGCGTAGAGTGCACGTGCGTGGTGGACCAATCCATGATCTGGCAGAGCTCGGGCCAGTAGTCGACCTCCTCGAACGGCATCTGTTCCACCGGCGCGCCCGTGATGATCAGGCCGTCGTAGTGGATGTCGCGGATGTCGTCGAACGTGCGGTAGAACGTCTCCAGGTGGCCGGCGCTTACGTGCGTGGCCTCGTGCGTCTTGGTGCGCAGCAGGTCCACCTCCACCTGCAGCGGCGTGTTGGAGAGCTTGCGCATGATTTGCGTCTCGGTGGCGATCTTGGTGGGCATGAGGTTGAGGATGAGCACGCGCAGCGGGCGGATGTCTTGGTGCAGCGCGCGGTACTCGGTCATGACAAAGATGTTCTCGCTCTCGAGCTGCGCGGCGGCAGGGAGGGCGTCGGGAATGCGAATGGGCATGGATGCTCCTTACGAGTCAGTTGCAGCTATGGTACAACGAGCAGCCCTATCCGCGCGAGCACATCGCCCAGCGATGCCGTCAGCGGCCCAAATCACTCCAAAAGTAGAGATTAAGGCATGTGCCAAAAATCTACGGCGCTTTAGTCTAGCAAAGTGGCAGCTGGACGCTACAATGGTTCGACGCGAAAAACTCGGCCGAAAGGATACATATATGTACCAGACGCGTAAGATCGGTGTGGTCGGCCAGGGCCACGTAGGAGCACATGTCGCCAACAGCCTGCTTATGCAGGGCATTGCCGATGAGCTGTACCTGTGCGATATCAACGAGGCCAAGGTGACGTCCGAAGTCCAGGACCTGCGCGACTCCCTTTCGTTTGTCCCGTATAACACCAAAATCGTCAACTGCTACGACCACTACGAGGAGCTGGCCTGCTGCGACGTCATCGTCAACGCCGCCGGCAAGGTCGCGCTGGCCGCCGGCAACCGCGACGGCGAGCTGTTCTTTACCACCGACGCCGCCCGCACCTTTGCCAAGCGCATCGTCGACGCCGGCTTTGACGGCATCTTCGTAAGCATCTCCAACCCCTGCGACGTCGTGTGCACCGAGCTGTGGCACCTGACCGGCTACGATCCCAAGAAGATCATCGGCTCGGGCTGCGGCCTGGATTCCGCCCGCCTGCGCACCGAGATCTCCAAGAAGGTCGGCGTGAGCCCCAAGTCCATCGACGCCTACATGATCGGCGAGCACGGCTTTAGCCAGCTGGCTGCCTTTAAGGCTGCGACCATCGCCGGCAAGAGCCTCAACGAGCTTCAGGCCGAGAACCCCGACAAGTACGCCTTTGACCACATGGAGGTCGAGGAGCTCGCGCGCAAGGGCGGCTATGTGACCTACCAGGGCAAGCAGTGCACCGAGTACGCCGTCGCCAACTCCGCCGCGCGCGTCTGCGCCGCCGTGCTGCACAACGAGCACGCCGTGCTTTCCGCCTCCACGCTCATGACCGGCCAATATGGTGAGGAGGGCATCTTTACCTCCCTGCCGTGCGTGATCGGTGCCGAGGGCGTCGAGGAGGTTTACACACTGGACCTGTCCGAGCACGAGCTCGAGGGCTTCCACAAGAGCTGCCAGCACATTCGCGACAACATCGCCCAGCTCGACTGGTGGGACGCCGAGGCCTACGACGCAAAGTAGGCCGCTGGCTGCCGCAACCTTGCGAATCGAAGCACGATACTAAGCGGGCCGCGCCGGAAATCCCCGGCGCGGCCCGCTTTTTTTACTCACACAGTGCCCTTGCGAATCGAAGGTGAATACTTTTCCGCGAAGTGAACGAGCAAAAACGAGCCCCCGAAGCATCGACACTTTTCAGACGCCGCTTCCTGCGGTTTCGCCAAGTTTTTCCTGCGGTTTTGGCGCCAAAAAGTGTCGATGCTTCGAGGGTCAAAAATAGGTCGTTCACTTCTCGGGAAAAGTATTTGACTTCGTTTTTCGACAAACAAAACCGGTCATCGCAACGCAAACGGGGCCTGCGCTTAGCGTAGGCCCCGACGTGAGAAGTTGTTATCCCGGTAACTTAATACCGCTCGATTAGTACTGCTCGATGCCCATGTAGCGACGGATCTCGGGGCTGTGGTCGAACACCTTGCCGCGGGCGGCGCGCAGCTCGCAGCTTATCGCGTAGAAGAAGATCGGCTCCAGGAACGAACGCACGCTGGCGGGCACCTCGCCCACGCCGTACTCGAGCGCATCGAGCACCATGACCGTATCGGTGTGCGTGTTGAGGAACGCGAGCGCACGCTCCTCCATGGGGCGGCACTCGCCCGATCCGAGCTGTACAAAGTAGAACACGCCGGGCTCGGTGGCTTCGAACGGACCGTGGAAGTACTCGCCGGAGTGGATGTAGCAGCAGTGCTGCCACTGCATCTCCATGAGCGAGCAGATGGCCATGGCGTAGGTCTGGCTAAAGTTGGGGCCGGAACCCAGGATATAGAAGAACTTATGCTGCTGGCAGAGCTCGGCAAAACGGGCGCCCAGCTCGGCGTTGACCTTCTCGCGTGCAGCGGGCAGCAGCGCATCCATCTGCTTAAGGCCGGCGTACATGTCGGCAAGCGCCTCGTAACCCTCTTGCTGGTCGAGCAGCTCGGCAGCCATCAGGGCGCCGATGCCCTGCGGCACCTCGGCCTGCGGCACGCCTTCGCCCCACGGATAGACCCAGGTGGTCCACTTGCCGTTGTCGATCTTCGAGCCCTCGCAGTCGGTGAGGGCGACAACCTCGGCGCCGGCGGCCAGCGCCATCTCGCAGCCGTCGACGACCTCCTGCGTATTGCCGCTGTGGCTGCAGGCGATGACGAGCGACTTCGGCCCTAGGCTCTTGGGAGCCATCAGGCAAAACTCGCGTGCCGTGTAGACCGTCGAGGTAAACGTGGTGGCCTCGCGCTTGAGCAGCTCGTTGGCCGGCATCAGGTCGATCATCGAACCGCCGCAGGCGATCCAAAAGACGTTCTCAATCTTGCCCTTGCGCTCGATAATTTCCTGAACCAGATCGTGTGCGTTCACGGTGATGTTCCTCCTTGTGTGGCGGCTTTGGACGACGGCAGCTCGTACCTGCGGTCGTTCTATGTTGTCCTATTTATAGCACGCATGACGACGCCCGTGAAGCCATTTCACCAAATTTGTTCTATATCGTTCTATCTATGGACGTTAGATGTCGAACACGTAGCGCGAGCCCACGATCTTTTGGCGTCCGAGCAGCAGGGGCCGCCCGTCCGCATCGGTAAAGTATGCCTCCATATAGAAGAGCGGCTCGCCGACCGGCACCTCCAGCAGCGGGGCCGCCTGAGCATCGGCAAGCGCAATCTCCACCGTACAGGGGTCGGACTTGAGCGGCGCACGGCCCGAATGCTCGGCAACGAGCGCAAAGATGGAATTGTCCGTGAGGTCCTTGTCGGCAAGCGTCTGCAGATAGGGATGGTCGGCCAGCACAAAGGCGTTGTTCTCGAGCATGACGGGCACGCCATCTGCCGTGCGCACGCGCTCGACCACGATGAGCTCGCAGCCGGGTTCCACCCCAAAAAACGCCGCGTCCTCGCGCGTCGCCGCAACCACCGTGCGCGACACCAGACGTGCTCCGGCCACCATGTCGTTGGCGGCGCAACCCTCGGAAAAGCTCTGAACGTCACCCTTCTGGACAATCTTGCGTTTGAGCTTGGGCGCACACACAAACGTGCCCCTCCCCTGCTGGCGGTTGAGATACCCCGCGCGCGACAGCTCCTCGACGGCGCGGCGCACGGTGATGCGTCCCACGCCGTAGTACTTCGCGAGCTCCATCTCGGAAGGAATGCGCGAGCCGGATGCGTACACGCCGCGCGCGATCTCGCCCTTTAAGTCGTCCATAACCTGCTGGTACAGCGGCACGGCGGACACCTCAGTGCGCTCGGTTTTATCGTCGGATGCCATCATTACGCTCCATCCCGTGCATGCTCGGACTCAAACTCTTCAATCGCCGTCATAAACTGCTCGCCAAAGGCGTCGGCTTTTTTCTCGCCAATGCCGTTAACCTGGATCAGCTCGTCGCGTGTCTGCGGGCGCAGGCGGCACAGGCCGCGCAGGGCCTTGTCGGAGAAGACCATATACGGCGCCATCTCCAGCTCCGTCGAGATCTCCTTGCGGAGGGCGCGCAGGCGCTCGAACAGCTCGGCATCGTCACCCACGCGCGGGCGCTGATCTAGCTCGGCCTCCTCACGCAGCAGATCCACCGCGCGGCGGGCACGGGCCGAGGCCTTGCGCTTGGACGCACGACGCTTGACGGTAAAGGCAAACGCCTCATCCTCGACCTCGGTGGCACGCGGGCCCAGCCCCACGACCGGGTACTGCCCCTGCGAGGTAGCCAGATAACCGCGGCCGCACAGCTGGCCGATGATGTCCTTGATACGCCCGACCGATTCGCTCGACAGCTCACCGTAGCCGCGGTCCTCGTCCAGATGCATCTGGCGAATGCGCTCGGTGTTGCCGCCGTGGAGCACGTCGGCGATGAGCGACTTGCCAAAGCGCATGGGTCGCGTGGCCACATAGCGCACAGCGGCGCGGGCCATATCGGTGACGTCCTCGACCTCGAACTGCGTGAGGCAGTTGCTGCAGTTGCCGCAGCCCTCGGCCTCGTCCGTGGCGGTGGCGCCCGCACCAGCCGCGGCAGCATGCTCGGCCGCGGCCTCGTCGCCAAAGTAGCGCAACATATATTCGCGCAGGCAGCCGGTGGTATTGCAGTAGCCCTCCATCTGGCTGAGCAGACGATATCGATTCTGGAGCGCCCACGCGCGCTGCTCGTCGTCGAGCGCCTCATCGGCAGCGTCGCCGCGGTCGATCAGAAAGCGGCGCATGCGAAAATCGTTGCCATTCCACAGCAAATGGCAGCTGGCCGGGTCGCCATCGCGACCGGCGCGACCTGCCTCTTGGTAGTAGGCCTCGATGCTCTCGGGCACATTGTTGTGGATCACGTAGCGCACGTTGGGCTTGTCGATACCCATGCCAAAGGCATTGGTGGCAACCATCACCTGAATATCGTCGTCGATAAAGGCGCGTTGGCTTTGACGACGGGCGTCGTTGCCCATGCCGGCATGGTAGCGGCCAACGCGAATGCCGCTGGGGCCCAGCGCCTCGGCAAGCTCGCCTGCCAGAGCATCGACCGACTTGCGGGTCGAGCAATACACGATGCCGCTCTCGCCCGAATGCGCGATCACATAGTCGCGCACCCACGCGGCCTTGGCCTTGTCGCCCATCTCCTCGCAGCCAAAGTAGAGGTTCTTGCGATCGAAGCCCGTCACCACCGTCGCGGGGTTTTGCAGGCCGAGCATCTGCTGGATATCCGCGCGCACACGCTCGGTCGCCGTAGCGGTAAAGGCTGCCACGATAGGGCGCTGCGGCAGGGAATCGATGAACTCGCGAATCTGCAGGTAGGCGGGGCGGAAATCCTGGCCCCATTGGCTCACGCAGTGGGCCTCGTCAATGGCCACGAGCGGCACGCCGATGCCGCCTTCGGCCGCAGCTTCCTGCGCAAAGGCCAGAAAGCGCGGCTCGAGCAGGCGCTCGGGCGCCACATACATAAGCTGGTAGCGCCCCTCACGAGCACGCTTGAGCACGGTGTTTTGCTGGGCCGGGGTAAGGCTGGAGTTGAGATAGCTGGGTCGCGCACCCGCCGCGAGCAACGCACGGGTCTGGTCCTCCATAAGCGACAGCAGCGGACTCACCACAAAGGTGATGCCGGGCAGCATGAGCGCGGGCACCTGGTAGCAAATGGACTTGCCGGCGCCCGTGGGCATAACACCCAGCGCATCGCGACCGGCAAGGATCGCATCGACCATGCGGTCCTGTCCCGGGCGAAACGAGGTGTAGCCAAAATAGGCGCCGAGCGTGTCGAGCGCCATCTGCTGCATGCTATCGGTCATGGTTTCCTAACGTCAGAATCATCTGCCGCCGATTATACGCCGCCACGCGGACCGGCGTCGCCCGGCTGTCAGCCACGCTCACTCTGCGAGTAGTCATTGGGGACGTTCTTGAATGACTAGTCGTTTAAGAACGTCCCCAACGACTAGTCTCTTGACAAGCGCGGAAATCCCGCAGGTTGAGCAAAAGTCAGCGAAAACGCCCCTAAGCGAGCAAGGTGACGTGAAAGAGGAGGGAAGCGTACTTTGGTACGCGACCGACGATTGAACGTCAGATTGCCGCTTAGGGGCGTTTGCAGCGTCAAGCCGTTACGCGGTTTGGCAAAACCGCGTAACCTACATCACCATGACGTAGCGCGATCCCACGTAGTACTGCTTACCCATCAGGACCGGCTCGCCATTGGGACCGGTAAAGCTGGCACGCAGGTTGAGCAGCGGATCGTGCGGAGCAATGCCCAACTCGGCCGCCTGCTCGGCATTGGCACGAACGGCCTCGGCCGTGCGGTAGCCAACTGAGACAATCGGCGTTCCGCCAACACGCTCGACCTCGGCAAAAATCGACTTGTCCTCAAGATCGGCCGTCAACAGCTCACGGTAGGCGTCAAACGGCACAAAGATGTTCTCCTCAAAGATGGGCTCGCCGTCGGCCGTACGCACGCGCTTGATGTGCAACAGCAGCGCGTCCTTCTGCAGGCCAAAGAACTCCATCTCGTTTTGACGTGCCGGCACAATCTGGCGATCGACCACATGCGCGCCCGCCTTCATGCCATTATCGGCACACAGCGCGGTAAACGTCTGCAGCGTCGAGGCGTGGAACTGGCGGTTGATGTGCGGCGTGGAGACAAAGGTGCCACGGCCCTGCTGCTTAACCAGGTAACCATCGGAGCACAGCTCCTCGACGGCGCGGCGCACCGTAATGCGGCTCACGTCGTACTGCTCGGCTAGCTCAAGCTCGGACGGAATACGCTCCTTGGGTGCATAAACACCTTTCTCGATCGCATCCTTGATTTCGTCGTAAATCTGCTGGTAAAGCGGTGCATTTTTGGGCGCAGGCATATCTAATCACTCTTATCGGAATATCGAAATAACTAATACGTATATAACGTCTAGTTTCATGTTATCTCATATTGATAAAACGATACACCCTCCCTACCAAAAAGCGACAGCTTCATTTTGGTAGGTTTTATCTGGGCAAACGAGAGCCTCCCGAAAGCAGCGAGGCTTTCGGGAGGCTCAAGCGGACAGGATTGTACCAGGCCGGCAAAATGGCAAAACCCTACTTGCCGTCGTCCTGCTGCAGGCTGTCCTGCTCGCTGAGGCGTGCCTGCCTGCTGGCCATGCGTGCGGGCTTGTCGGGATCGGGAACGGCCGTGGGCATGGGCTCGTCGACATGACCGCCCCACCAGCCGCCCACAAAGTTGAGCGTGTGGAACACATTGATCACGGCGCCGGGATCAATGTCGCACACCAGCTTGATAATGTCCTGACTCTCGTAGGTCGAAACAACGGCGTGCAGCAGGTACATCTTTTCACGGCTGTATCCGCCGATGACCTCAGCGCAGCTAATGCCATGCTGAAAATGGTCAACATAGGCGGTCATGACCTCGTCTGCCTTGCGCGTCGTGATCTGCAGCGTCACGCGGTCGTAGCGACGATAGAAGCTGTCGATGGTCTTGGTCGAAATAAACTGGAACACGATGGAGTACGCCGCCTTGTCCCAGCCAAACATAAAGCCAAAGATCGCCAGGATAAAGCAGTTGAAACCAAAGATGACGCCCCAGATGGTCTTGCCCGTGTGGTTGGAGACCCACAGCGCGATAAAGTCGGTGCCGCCGGTGGATGCGCCGGACTTAAGCGCGATGGCAGCGCCCAGACCCGAGACCACGCCGCCAAAAATGATGAGCATGATCTTGTCGCCCAAAAACGGCGCGAAGTGAAGGACGTTGAGGAACAGCGACGAGAGCACGACCTGCATCATCGAGAAGATGACGAAGCGCTTGCTAATGCCACTCCAGCATAGGAGCGCCACGGGGATGTTGAGCGCAAGCATGCCGAGAGAGATGTCGATGTGAACGCCGCCCAGCGAGGTAACGCGATCGAGCAGGACCGCGACGCCGGTAAGACCGCTCGGAAGCAGGTCGGCGGGCTGAATGAACGCCTGGATCAGGAATGTCTGGAGAACGGCGGAAATTGTGACCGCCACGGCGGTAATAGCGCGACGAACGATGGTGAGACGGCCGAGCATGAGCACGCGGTCCGTGAGCTGATCGATGGCGTTCGCCACGTAGGCTCCTTTCGAAGGCAGATGTGGTTGTGGGGCATGCCCGCGATTGTAGCATGGAGCGTGCGGGGGCGCTTCAATTCACCCTCCCTCGACAACCATCAGAAGGACCGTGAGGCCGCTCAAAAGAAAAACGCCGTGAAGAGAGCGGTCCCTTCACGGCAAATTCGGCGTTTGCCCAGATAAAACCTGCCAAAATAAACCTGTCCCTAAATGGCAGGTAGGATGTCGGTCAGGTTGTCGATGATGGTGTCGGCGGCGGACTGGTCCAGGTTGACGCCCTCGTGCGGACGCAGCGCCAGGACTCGGGCGCCGGAGCGCTTGCCAGCCTCGATGCCCAAAGGCGAGTCCTCGATAACCAGGCACTCGGCAGGCTCCACCCCCAGCGCCTCCATGGCACGCAGGTAGATCTCGGGGTCGGGCTTAAACGCGCTGCACTCGTGACCGCTGATGGTGTAGTCCAGCACGTCGGCGATATCGGCAATCTCCACCAGCTCGTCGATCAGCTCGCGATAGGACGAGCTCGCGATAGCGCACTTCACGCCACGCTCGTGCAGCTCGCGCATCACCGGCTCCGTCTGCTTGTTGAGCAGCTCGGCATACGGAACGGGATGGTCCGGGCTGTAGACCTGCTTATACTCCACGCGCAGGCGCTCGCGCAGCTCAACATCGTCGGGCACGAGAGACTTCCAAATGGCGGGCTCATTAGACCCCGAAAGATCGGGGATCTCGTCAAAGTGGAAGCCCTTCTCCTCCATAAACGCCACGCGGCGACGGTTGTAGAACCACTCGGTATCGACCAGCACGCCGTCCATGTCAAACAGCACTGCCTTGATCATACGCATCTCCTCCCCACCTGCCAAAAAGGGACAGGTTTATTTTGGTAGGTTTTATCTGGGGCTTTGCGACGCGACAGACACGCCCTCCCCAAAGCAAAAAGGGGACGGGGCGCAAACCCCATCCCCTTTCAATCAACCCGTAAGGTCTACTTACTTGTGATTAGTAGGAAAGCTTCCACATGTAGCGACGCATGGTCAGCGGGTGCTGACGGGCCTCGGCGATCTGGTTGCCGTACTCGCGCATAACGGCGAGGTGCAGCAGCGGGTTGAAGTAGGTGATGACGCTCGCAGGCACGGCGTCAGCCAGGCCGTAGTCCTTGGAGTCGATCAGAGCGACCTTGGCGCCCATGCGCTCAAGGAAGGTGAGGGCGCGGGCGTCCATCGGACGGGTGGCGCCATCGGACATGAAGAAGACGTAGGGCTTACCCTCGGTGGAAACCTCGAACGGGCCGTGGAAGTACTCGCCGGTGTTGTAGGCGGCGGCGTCGATCCACTGCATCTCGGTGAACAGGAAGGCGGCGTGAGAATAAGCCATCTTCTCGGAGGCACCGGAAGCCATGAAGTAGATCATCTTGTCGTCCTTGAAGTCCTCGGCGAACTTCTTGGCGAGCTTCTTGCAGTGCTGGGCGGCGTTCTCGCAGAGATCGAAGATGTTGGTGAGGCCGGTGATCATGTCCTCGTAGTGGTCATAGCCCTCGGTCTGCTGAAGGATCTCGAGAGCAAGAGCGATGGCGTAGCCGGGCTTCTCGCACTTGGCAGCGTAGTTGGCGTGGAAGCCGTGAACGATGACGTGGTCGGCGTCGACGGTCAGAGCGGAGCCAGCCTTGTTGGTGAGGGAGACGACCGGGCAGTTGTGCTTCTTGGCGGTCTTGTTGGCCTCGACGGTCTCGGGCGTGGAGCCACCGAGGGAGCAGGTGATCACGAAGGTGTGCTCGTTGACCCAGGAGGGCGTGTCGTAGTTGAACTCGTTAGCGGTGAAGATCTGAACGTTCAGCTTGTCCGTGTTGTTGGCCAGGAAGTACTTGGCGGGGTAAAGGTCGGACATGGAAGCACCGCAGCCGACGAAGGCGACGCTGTGGATCTCGTGGTTGGACAGGACGTCAGCGACGATCTGCTTAGGGAGGTTAAGGTCGATCTCGTACATCTGACACATTCCTTTCGATTTTTGCGGCGCCACATTGCCGGGCGCACGCAGGGTTACCGTGATTTGGACCGAGTCGCCGGCCCGTCGAGGATGTGACAAAGGGACTGTCCCTTTGTCACATTAGTAGGGATGGAAGCCTGCCTGGGGTATGGGATGCCAGGCAGGCTCCCCGGGGAAAGCGGTTAGACGCTTGGTCGCGACTAGGCCAGGATGCCGGCCGCGGAGAGGGCGATGCCGCCCACGATGGCGATCACGAGAAGCCAACCGGTGTTGACGTTCTTCTTGATGAGCCAGTACATAAGGCCGGTGAGGCCAAGGGAGATCATCTGGGGCATCATGCCGTCCAGGATGTCCTGGATCACGACGGTGCCCTCAGCGAACTGCAGCGGGGTGGTGGCGCCGATCAGCGTGGCGATCATGCCGCCCACGGACATAAGACCCACGATGCCGCAGACATACATGAGCTTCTCCATGAGGTCGCCGCCCTGAAGCTTGCTCAGGTACTCGTGGCCGCCCTGATAGCCCATCTTGGCTGCGAACCAAGTGATCAGCACAGAGGGGACGATGGAGATGAGCATGGCCAGGATCGGGCCCATGATGGAGCCCTGCTGAGCCAGCTGAACGCCCAGGCCAAAGGCGATGACGCGGATAGTGCCCTGGAAGAAGGAGTCACCAATGCCGGAAAGCGGACCCATGAGGGAGGTCTTGACCGCGTTGATCGAATCGGGGTCGAAGTTCTCGGGATCCTTGGCGTACTCCTCCTCCATGGAGGCGGAGAGGCCCAGGATGAAAGCGCTCGTCTGCGGGGTGCAGTTGTAGAACGCCATGTGACGGTGGTAAGCCTCTTTCTTAGCAGCGAGCTGCTTGGGGTCGGACTCGTCCGGATAGAGGCGATCGAGCGTGGGAACCATGCCGTAGAGGAAACCCATGTTCATCTGACGCTCGTAGTTCCAAGAGGCCTGGATGGCCCAGGAGCGCCAGAAGAACTGGCTGACCTTCTTGTTCAGGGACACGTCCTTGGTTGCGGTTGCCATAGTGTGTTCCTCCTTAGTCTTCGTCGTCTTCGAGCGGATCGTAGTCGGAATCGACACCGGCGGCTGCATGGGAACCGTTGAACTTGAAGCCCATGAAGACGACAGCCAGGCACACACCGATCAGAGCGACCGCGATGACGGACAGGTTGAGGTAAGCGGCGAGCAGGAAACCGATGAACAGGAACGGAGTCATACCCTTCTTGATCATCATGGTGAGCAGCAGGGCCAAGCCGTAGGCGGTCATGATCTTGGTCGAAACGTTAAGACCAGTGGACAGCCACTCGGGAACCATGTTGACGATGGTCTGAACCAGGTCGGTGCCGACAAAGACGGCGAGGAAGATCGGCAGGAAGTACATGAGAGCGTACAGACCGGAGCCGGCGCAGATGTGCATACGGTAGGCGGTCTTGAACTTTCCGTTATCGATCGCGCTATCTGCCACATGGGTGAGGGCGGCGATGATGGAACGGAACACGATGCCGAGGAGCTGACCCAGGACGGCGACCGGGATGGCGATCGTCATGGCGGTCTCGGCGGAAGCATCGGTCAGGCACGCAAAGGCAGCGGCCACGATGCCGCCCAGGACCATATCGGGCGGAACGGCGGCGCCGACCTGCACCAGGCCCATGGACACGAGCTCGACGGCGGCACCGACGGCAAGGCCGGTGGGCACATCGCCCAGCAGCAGACCGACGAGCGTAGCGCCAACGAGGGGCTGCTCGAAGTTAAGACGACCGAGCAGGCGGGAGTCCCACATGCAGAACACGCCGACGAGGCCGACGAGCACCGCACTGATGAACGTATTCATACCCTTCTCCTTTCAGTCAGGCAAAAGCCTGGTTGATTACAGCTTGGCGTCGATGTCGACGCTCTGATACGTAGGGGTCTGCTGGACGTAGAGCTTGATGCCCATGTCGAGCAGCTGGTTGACGTCGGCCTTCTGGGTGGCGTCGAGGAAGACGGAGCTGTCCTTGCCGCCGACCTGATCGGCACCGTCGTGGTTGGCGGTGGCGCCCAGGTTGATGGCGTCGAGCTTGTAGCCCTGGCAGAACTGCAGCATCTCGGCAGTGTTGCCAAAGACGAACATGACGCGCTCGCCGAGGGTGTTGAGCTTGTCCATCTTGGCGAGGGCACGCTCGACGGTGAAGACGTTCAGGCGAACGCCCTGGGGCTTGGCCAGCTTAAGAGCGCCCTTCTTGATGTCATCGTTGGCGGCAGCGTTGTCGACGACGATGATGCGCTCGGCCTGAACCTTGGTGGTCCAGGTAAAGACGACCTGGCCGTGCAGCAGACGGTAGTCAAGACGTGCGAGGACGATCTTGGCGGGGCCGGAGCTGTGACGGGATGCCTTGGCCTTCTTGGCGGGAGCCGCGGCGGCCTCGACCGGTGCGTTGGGGTTGGTCAGACCGGTGCGGGCCTCGTTGATGAGGGCCGCGAGCTCGGCACCCTTGACGGGGACGGGGCTCATAGCAAGCGTGAGCGCCAGCGGGATGTTGAAACCGCTGACAACCGTGAACTTCGTGCCGTTCTTGGAAAGCTCGACCATGCTGTTGTTGACCGAGCTGCCGAGCATATCGGTTAGCACATAGACGGTGTCGTCCGCGTTGAACGTGGCGATCATGGCGTCCACCTTATTGGTGATGGGCTCCTTGTCGTCACGAGCAAGCGACACGACGTGGACGTTCGACACGTCGCCGAGAACCATCTCGAGCGTGTCTTTGGCGCCTGCGGCCAGGCCGCCATGAGATGCGAGAATGATCTGATTCATCTTGCCTCCTCCTTTTCGTTATGGTCATTATAACGTCTTATACGTTGCTTATATTGCTAATTAGTATAAAGACCGTTCGCGGATGAAAATCGACCGTTGACGGGTTTAACGTACTTGAAACGTTGGGGCTAGGTAGGCCGGCGCTGGCTGGGCGACACCCGATCCAATGGCTTGACAATCCCCTATCGCACGAAGTACCAGGGGCTTTCCTGCACGGTGGGCTCCAGCGCGATGCCGGTGCGTTCCTTAAACAGATCCATGTCCTGCGATTTCTCCGTCCACCACGCATTGGGCTTAAAGGTCATGCTCTCAACGACATGACCGACAAACACACTGTTGCGCAGCTTGGAGAAGTCGGTGTTCATAATCAGGATGGACGCGAGCACCAGCACAATGCCCAGAACCTTGATCGCGCCGGCGGGCTCGGCATAGACACCAATGCCCACCAGTACGGTGACGACCGTCTCGAAAGACATTACGACGGGAACTTTCGACGTCTCGAGCCCCATGGACAGACCCTGCATATATAAGATGTAAGCCACGGCTGTGGGGATGAGTCCAAAGCCAAGGAACAGCAGCAGCAGCTGTGGCGACATTGCCGCGGCGACATCCGGCCACGGAGCCGCGATAGCCGCCATAACCGCACCGCCAAAAACAAAGCCCCAAAACGTGACGGCCAGCGGGTGGACCGTCTTGGTTGCTATTCGGCTAAACACCGCGAGCGACGCACCGCAAAAGCCTGCAATCACGCCCGACGTGACGCCCCAAACCGAAAAATGAAAACCGGAAAGGTCGCCATTGGTCACTGCAAGCACGCAGCCAACGATGTTAAAGACAATGGCAACGAGCTTGTTGGGGGTCACGTCCTCGCGATAAAGCACGCGGCCGAGCATGACGCCAAACACCGGCGAGGTGTAGAGCAGCACCGAGGCCGTGGACATACCCACCTCGCCCATGCACTCGTAATAGCAGGTGTTGGCGGCGGCCAAACCGACGATACCGACAAGCGCGCAGGGGACGAGCTCTTTGGGGCTTGCTTTGAATAGCGCCAGGGGACCCTGAGCCACGGTAGACCCCTCACCCGGACGGCAGCCCATAAACATCAGGACCGGCGCCAAGATAAGCGCTCCGACCAACAAGCGAAAGGCAGCCATGCTCTGGGACGAAACGCCCATGGCCGCAATGCCGTTTACAAAGATTCCGATGCTGCCCCACATAAGCGCGGCGATCAGTACCAGCACATAGCCCAGATTGCTTTTCTTCAACGCAGCCTCCTCGGTATTGTTTCCAATATGTTTCACACTACGTTATAGTCGTTATATACATTTTTCAAGACACAAATCGGCGAGCGGAAAAGTGATCCGTCTCCTCCGTCCCCAGCGGATTACTTGGTGGTTGCGGTGAAATAGTTCCTAAATGGGGCTTCAAGCCCCCAAACAGGAACTATTCCACCGCAACTTATGAGGACATCGAGCTGTTAGGCTGCTCCATCCCCTAGTAATCGAGCTTCCACATGTAGCGGCGCGTCATATAGTCCTTGTGGGTAACGGCAGAGAGTGCACGCATGTAGACGTTGTTGAGGATCGGGGCAAAAATCAGGTGGTTGAAGTACTCGCTCACGCTGTCCTTGATGTCGTTGAGGCCGAGCTCCTTGGCGTCAAGCTGATAGACGCGCTCGCCACCGTACTGGTTGACGAAGCGGATGCCGCGCTCGTCGTTGCAGCGGCTGCGGCCGACGCTGATGAGCTGGAACAGCGAGGTACGCTTGTCCAGGATCTCGAAGGGGCCGTGGAAGAAGTCGCAGGTGTTGATGGTGCAGGAGTCGATCTGCAGCATCTCCTGCACGTTGCAGATGCTAAAGACGTAGGCGGCACCAAAGAGCGGACCCTGAGCCATGACGTTGATGCAGGGCTTGTCGGCGTTCTGCTCGGCCCACTTGGCAGCGAGCGGACGGGTGTACTCGACGGCCTTGCGATAGATGGGGTCGACCAAGTCGAACGCGGCCATAGCGGTCTCGTACTCGGCATAGCCCTCGGTCTGCTGCGTAAGCTCCATGGCGATCATGGTCACGACGGCGGAGTTGGTCCGGCCCATGCAGGACTCGTCGACGGCCAGGCTGTCGTACTTGATCTTGTAGTCGCAGACCTCGGTGAGGCCGGACTCGTCAACATAGATGGCGATGGTGCTGGCGCCGTGGTCCTTGGCGACCTGGGCGGCAACGATGGTCTCCTTGGTGCCGCGCATGGACACGACGACGGCCAGGGTGTTCTCGTTGACGTAGGCCGGGGTGGCGTGCACGAACTCGTTGCTGGTGTAGCTGGAGCTCACGACCTGCGTGGCCTCGTGCTCCATAAAGTACTGGGCAGGATAGTTGCCGCCGTTGGATCCGCCGGCGCCAATCCACACGACGCGCTTGATGCCGCCCTTGTCTGCCTTGTCAGCCAAAACCTGGGAGACGACGTCTTTAACCTGTTCCTGAGTAGTCATCGTGCATCAGCCTTTCTTCTCGTTTGATGCTCTCGATGGCATACAAGTTACATACATGTTTTGGTTATGTCGACTAGTTGTATGCTATATTTGTCTTAGAAATTTTGCTGGTAAGGTTTTCGGTAGCTCGATACCAGCGGTTTTATTGTTGTGTTGAATACATGCTTGCTTAGATAAGCATACAAGTTAGATATAGGCTGATCGCATGAACGCTTCATCTAAAAAGAAACTGAGCCAATACGAGCGCTTGGCGGGTACGCTTCGCGACCGCATCGCCACCGGCACCTACGCACGCGGAGACAAGCTACCATCCGAGATGGAGCTCATGGACGAATCGGGGCTGTCGCGCAGCACCGTGCGCCATGCCCTTAAGGTGCTCGTTGATGAGGGTCTGGTTCGAACCGAGCGCGGGCGCGGCGCCTTTGTGGCCGACACGCCGGCGCTCCACGAGAACAACCTGGTGTTTTCGAGCTATACGGCGCAGGTCCAGGGTCAGGGCATGAAGCCCACCACGCGCACGGTGGACTCGGGCTTTACCAAGGCGGGCGGCAGCATAGCTAAGTTCTTTGATGCCGCCGTGGGCAGCAAGCTCGTCAAACTTGTCCGCCTGCGTTATCTGGACGATGCGCCGCTGTGCCTGGAGACCACCTATCTACCACCGAGCTTTGGGGCACTCATCGATCGCGATATCAACGGTTCGCTCTACGCCACGCTGCGCCAAGAATTCCATCGCGCGCCGGCGCAGGGGCACAAGACCTTTGAGGTGTGCTATGCCTCGCAAAACGAGGCGTTTTTGCTCAACGTTGAGCGCGGGCAGGCGCTGATCCTGATCACCGATTACGTCTACGACACCGACGGCCGCCCGCTCCATGTCTCCAAGCGCATCCAACGCACCGACCGCGCCAAATACACCGAGCCCATCGGCTAACCTGCCAAAATAAACCTGTCCCTAAATGGTAGGTTTGGGGAGGTCGGGGAACCAGGTTGGCTTAGGTTGGTTAGGGACGCGCTCGGCTAGGACCAACTCCATCCAACACATGTCGTACCAGCGGCCGAACTTTTGGGCGCAGCGGTCAAAGGCGCCCACCAGGCGGTAGCCCATATGGGCATGGAAATCCTGACTGTTGTGCGTCAGATACTCATCGTCCTTGTCGTGCGGCACGGCGATGAGGGCGCACATGTTGGTGATGCCCATCGCGATCAGACATTGCTTGAGCGCATCGTGCAGCTTGCGGCCCAGCCCGCCGTGGCGCACATCGCGTGCCAGGTAGATCGACGTCTCGACCGACCAGTCGTAGGCCTCGCGGCTGTTAAGCGCGCTCACATAGGCATAGCCTACCGGACGCCCGCCCAGCTCCATCACCAGATACGGATAGCGCTTGAGCGTGCGTTCGATGCGCCCGGCGAACTCCTCAACGCTCGGCACCTCGTATTCGCAGGTAATCGCCGTCTGGCGCACATACGGCTCATAGATGGCAAGCAACGCCGGCGCATCATCGGGCGTCGCCAGGCGAATCGTCGGCTCGGACATCTCGGTCATACAACTCTTCTCCCCAAAAGCAAAGGCCGCCCTGCGCCAAACCCAGCGCAAGGCGGCCCCTCGTCATTACATCAGGCTACAGGACAGCCGCCAGCGCGTCGATGTCCTCCTGCGTCGTGGCCCAGCTGGTGCAAAAGCGCACCACCGTGTGGGTCTCATCGTACTTTTCCCAGTACTCGATCGAGGCATGCTCGCGAATGCGGGCCATATCCTCGTTGGGCAGAATCACGAACTGCTGGTTCGTGGGCGTCTCCAAGAAGAACTGGTAGCCGCGCTCGTGCAGCACACGACGCAGCGCCTGAGCGGTCTCAATCGCCTGGCGACCAATCTCAAAATACAGGCCATCGGTAAAAAGAGCCTCGAACTGCACACCCGTCAGGCGGCCCTTGGCCAGCAACGCGCCGTGCTGCTTAATACGCGGAATGGGGTGCGCCGGGGCGTGCATGCCACAGAACACCACAGCCTCGCCGCAGAGCGCACCACACTTGGTGCCGCCGATGTAGAACACGTCACACAGCTGCGCCAGCTCGGGCAGGGTAATGTCGCACTCATCGGCCGCCAGCGCATAGGCCAGGCGAGCACCGTCCACAAACAGCGGAATCTCGCGCTTCTGGCACACCGCATGAATCGCCTCGAGCTCGGCCTTGGAGTACAGCGTGCCGTACTCGGTCGACAGGCTCACATACGCCGCACCCGGAAACACCATGTGCTCATGGCTCTCGTTTTCGTAGAACACCTGGATATAGTTCTCGAGATCCTCGGCGTGCATCTTGCCCTCATAGCCGGGGATGGTGAGCACCTTGTGACCACCAAACTCGATAGCACCCGCCTCATGCCCGGCAACGTGGCCGGTCTCGGCGGCAACAACGCCCTCGTAGGGCGCAAGCAGCATGTCAATCACCGTCGCGTTGGCCTGCGTGCCGCCCACCAGAAAAAACACGTCGGCATCGGGGGCCTGACAGGCCTCGCGGATAAGCTGCTTGGCACGCTCGGTGTGTGCATCGGTACCGTAGCCGGGCTGCGGCTCCATATTGGTGTCGACGAGCGCCTGCAGCACTGCCGGATGTGCGCCGTGGGAATAGTCGTTGTTAAACGCGAGCATGGCAATCCTCTCTAGCCGGGCACGGGCCCGATGATTCAAACGGGGCTATTGTACGCCGTTGGGATAGGCAATGCGCGCGGCAAGGCACTCAAGCGCCAGCACCAGGGCAAAGCCGCAGCTCACGTCGCTCAAAAAATGCGCTCCGATCACGATGCGGCCAAAGGCGACGAGCGCCGCGACCACAGCCGCCGCCCAAAAGATCACGCGGCGACGCGAAGGTTTTTCCTTAAAGGCTGCTGCGGGAAGCCCGGCGAGCATAAGGCCGATCGCCGCATGCGCGGTGTGCCCGCTCGCGAACGACTTGAACCCGTCCTTGATCACGCCGGCGGCGATATAGGTCCACTTGTCGGGATTGCCGATTACCCACCACGGCTGAAAATTGAGCCCCGGCGTGACCTCGATCACGCGCATGCGCGGGCGCGACCACAGCGGCTTGACGATCACGTTGAGGATAATGGCCTGAGCGACCCACACGGCAAGTACCATCAACGCCCAGCGCATAAGCTCGTCGGGCGCGGTGTCGCGCGTGAGACGATAGACGATAAAGTTAGCAGCAATCACCAGCACAAACGTCAGCACCAGCTGAACGGCAATGAGTTTGCCGCCAACCCGCAGGGACGAAACGATCTCGTAGCCAGCCAGACCAACGTTAACGAGGATGCCGAGCACGGCGAGCCATTTGCTCCCCCTGGAGTCGGGACGCACCGCTCGCACGAGCATAACGCCTGCGATGCTCGCCGTCAGCTCAAACGGCAGCTCGCCGGCAGCCTCGATAAAGCGGCCGTACATGCTGCCGATGTTGAACAGCGCGCTCGAGATCTGATAATCGAAGAAGCTGCCCACGCCCAGACAAAGACACAGGACAACCGCGATAATGGCGACGTCTTTCTTATAGATGTATCCGAACATGCTTTCCTTTCGATGGAACCAGAGTGCCCAAATGGGGCGTTTGCAGCGTCGACCCGTTAGTCGTCGTCGCTCGCACCCAACTGCTGCAACAGCATGAGTGCCGCGGCCACGGGGCCGGTACCGTCGTTGGCGTCGAGACCGCGACCCAGGCCGCTGCCCGCGCCGGCGCCCGCCTTGTAGGGCACCGACAGTTTGCGGCTCTTGGGGAAGTTCACCGCGCCATAGCGGGTCTTTAGCTCAAAGGCCACCTTCTTGGGCACGTCGATGCCCAAAAACGTGATGCGACCGCCGCTGAGCGTAACGCTCTCGAGCCCCAGGCGCTCGCCGCGAATGCGGATTCGTGCGCGATTGAACAGGTTGAGTCCTGCCAACGGCAGCTCGCCATGCGCGGCCTCGGTCTCTTCCTGCACCTCATCGATGCTCTCCAGGTCCTCGGCCGCTGCGAGCCTGCGGTACACGAGCACGCGCTGATCCACCGCCGGCAGGTACTCCTCGGACAAGAAGTAGTCGGCCGGCAGGTTAATGCCCACGCTCGCCGCCTCCACGCCGGCGTCGTCATCGCCGCGCGCCTCGGCCACCGCCTGGCCCAGCATCTGCGTAAACAGGTCAAAGCCCACGCTCGACAGGTTGCCGTGCTGCTCGGCGCCCATAAGCGAGCCGGCGCCGCGAATCTCCAGGTCGCGCATAGCGATGCGCATGCCGCTGCCCAGGTCCTGGAACTCGGAAAGTGCGGTCAGGCGCGCCGTCGCCTCCTCGGTGAGTGGCAGCTCGCCCGGGAACATAAAGTACGCGTAGGCCTGCGTGGCAGAGCGACCCACACGACCCTTGAGCTGGTAGAGCTGCGCCAGGCCCAGGCGCTGCGAGTCCTCGATGATCAGCGTGTTGGCGGTCGCGTTGTCGATACCGCTCTCCACGATGGTCGTGGCGATGAGCACGTCGATCTTTTTGGTCGCGAACTCGATCATCACGTCCTCGACCTCGCGCGGACTCATCTTGCCGTGCGCCACACCCACGCGCGCCTCGGGCGCGGCCTCGTGCACGCGCGCCACGGCGTCGTCGATGGTCTTGACGCGGTTGGACACGTAGTACACCTGGCCGCCGCGACCCACCTCCAGGCGAATCGCCGCGCTTACCACATCGGGGTCGTACTCCCCCACGTGCACGATCACGGGACGACGCCCAGTCGGTGGCGTGGTGATCAGGCTCATGTCGCGCACGCCACTCGTAGCCATCTGCATGGTACGCGGGATGGGCGTTGCCGAAAGCGTGAGCACGTCAATCTGCTCGCGCAGGTTCTTGAGCTGCTCCTTGTGCTGCACGCCAAAGCGTTGCTCCTCGTCGATGATCACCAGGCCCAGGTTCTTGGGGTTCACATCGGCCGAAAGCAGACGGTGCGTGCCGATGAGCACGTCGATCGTGCCCTCGGCAAACGCCTTGAGCGCGCGCTTTTGCTGCGCCGGCGTGCGGAAGCGGCTGAGCACCTCGACCTCCAGGCCAAACGGGGCAAAGCGCTCAAAGAATGTCTCGTAGTGCTGTTGGGCCAGAATGGTCGTGGGGCAGAGCACCATGACCTGACGGCCGGAGTCCACGCACTTAAAGGCCGCGCGCAGGGCGACCTCGGTCTTGCCGAAACCCACGTCGCCGCACAGCAGGCGGTCCATGGGCTTGGGCGCCTCCATGTCGGCCTTGATGTCGGCGATAGCCTCCAGCTGGTCACGCGTCTCGTCGTAGGGGAAGCTCTGCTCCATCTCGATCTGCTCGGGCGTATCGGGCGGACAGGCGATACCGGTAATCGACGAGCGGCGCGTATACAGGTCGACCAGGTCAAACGCCAGCTTTTTGGCATTCTTGCGCGCCTTGTTGGTAGCCCGCGTCCAGTCGGCGGTGTTGAGCCTGGTCAAGCGCGGTTTATCACCGTCGGGACCAACGTAGCGCGTAATGCGGTCAACCTGCTCCAGCGGCACGTAGAGCTTGTCGCCATCGGCATATTCCAGCAAAAAGTAGTCGCGCTCCTTGCCGCCCACTTCCTGGCGCGCAATCTCGCTAAAGAGCGCGATGCCGTGGGTAGCGTGCACCACGTAGTCGCCCGGCTTAAACGGGAAGGTGATCTGCGTAATATCCACCTTGCGACGGCTGCGCGCGCGGTTGGCATCCATGCGGGCGTTGAGGTCGGCGATCGAGAACACGGCCAGGTTGGCATCGGGCACCACTACGCCTTGCGGCAGGGCGGCATCGACAAAGGTCACGCGTCCGCGCGAGATGGTGGGCACGGCGGCGCCGGCGGCAGCTTGGGCGGCACCCGCTTCGAGCGAGCGGGCGTTAAGCGCGTCGGCGCGGCGCTCGCGAATGGAAGCATGGGCCTCCTGGCGTGCGGCACGGTCGGCGGAATCCGCCGCTGCCACGCGCACGCGCTCGCCGATGGCGCCGGCGTTTTCGGGCGCGGCGGTCAGCGATTCCTCAAAGGTAATGCCCTCGTCGCCAAAGGTGAGTTCCATCGACTCGCGCGCACCGCGGTCGGGGATGGCAAACACGCAGGCATAGCGCTTGCCCACGACCTCCTGGATGCGCGTCATAAAACGGTTGTCCGAGCCTGCGATGGCAGGCTGCTCAATCTTGAGCTCGGCCGTCACCGCACCGCCGGCGCGGATGAGGCTCACGTAGTTCAGGCGTTGCTGGGAACCAAAGTCGAGTTGCTGGGCACGCACGTACAGGCCGTCCAGACGGTCGACCCCCGCCTCGCCGGCACGCGCCTCGATATCCTCGTAGGCGCGCAGGCAATCGTCGAACAGCGAGCGCGGCTCGGACAGCACCACGAGCGACTTGCCGCTCACATGCGACAGCGGGCTCACGGTCTGGCCGTACATCACCGGCAAAAAGCGGTCGAGCTCAGGCGTGACGATGCGCGCATCCACCATCTCGAGCAGCGCCGCCAACTTGCTGTCGTCCTGGCTGGCGCGATAGAGCGCCACATGCATGTTGTGGACGGCGTCGTCGGTGAGTGCGAGCTCGCGACAGGGGAAGATCTCGATGCTGTCCTCGTTGCCGATGGTCTGGCCCGTCGAACTCACCATGCGGCGGATGCGGTCGATCTCGTCGCCAAAGAACTCAATGCGCACGGGCGCCTTTTCCTGCGCGGGAAACACCTCGACGGTGTCGCCGTGCACACGGAACAGGCCGGGCGCGTCGGCGGCGCCGGCATTGGTATAGCCCATGCCCACCAGACGCTGCGGCACCTCGTCAAAGGGAATCTCCTCGCCCACCGCAAAGGTCGTGGACTCCCAGTAGTGGCTCTCGACCGGCGGCACACAGCGCAGCAGCGCGCGAGCCGAGGCGACCATGATGCAGTTGTCGCCGCGCACGATGCGCCCGAGCGCCTCGCAGCGCTGGGCTACCACGGCGTCGTCGGGCGCCTGCTCGCGCCAAGGGTAGTCCTTGCGCTCGGGAAAGCGGCACACGTGCGCCAGGCCCACATAGGCGGCCAGACTGCGTGCGGCGCGATCGGCCGCATCCTCGCCGCTCACAACGTAGACCGTGGGGCGCGGACGACGCGCAAACTGGGCGGCGGCCATAAGCGTTCGGCCCGACTGAGACACGGCCAGCGTCACGTCCTCGCCAGCATCGAGCCCGGCCTCGACGGTCTGCAGTGCCTCGGCAGTGTAGAGCTGCGCGGCTATACGGTGAATGAGCATGCTGTTCCTCCGGCATTGCAACGCCAAAAGCCCGCCGAGGCAAGCTCGGCGGGTCGTTCGTCAAATTCGCTGCCTGTCATGGTAGCGCATGGAGAGGACTCCAGCTCAAGCGCATGCCCAGCCCCGCAACAAAAACGCCAGATAGAACTGGACTCGCCGGCTTCGCCAAAATCTCCCCATCACGTCGAACGCCGCAACCACGGAAGGCTCCCCAAGAAGCGGCTATTCCTCAAAAAAGCTCGCAACGTTCAAGCGGCTCGTCCACTCGCCTATGGTGTTGGCAAAGCCGACGCGTGTGTACACGCCCGCAAAACGGCCGCGATACAGGTACAGGCCTTCCATATTAGAAGCGGGCGCAAAACCAAGATCATCCACAAGTCCTTTGGGCGGCTCTCCTCGATGCGGCCCATCGACAAGCGTTCCGCGCAAGCAGGGAGTCTGATACTGCCGAGCATACTCCTGCACAATCGCCCCAGCGGCCGCAGCGCGAGCAAGCACCTGGGGCCATTCCTGTTCCGTGGCATCCAAACCGGCGACAACACCAACCGCATTGTAGCCGCCACACGGCTTGACGATCCATCGGCCCTTTTCGGCAAATCTCGACAACTGGGTGCTTTCGTCCAAAATCTCGGTATAGGGCACATGCTCCCGTACAAACGATTGCTCCTCCGGGCTCAGTAAGGACTGACCGGCCCGAGACCACAAAAACGCAAATACGGTCTTAGTCGCACACGGCCACGTTCTAAAACCACCGACGATACATGCAAGCCCTTCTCGGGCAGCCTCGATTAAGGCCGAGCGTCCGTCGCACGGCTTATCCCACAGCTCGCCGGTCACCGCGCGCCGCCAGACGCAATCAATAGGACCAGCAGCATCGCACAGGCACCTAACACCGCTCTCGCCTTCGTCAATCCGCAAGTCGCGCACATCCGCAAAGCGTGCGGCTACACCCCGCTGCCTCATAAGGTCGACAAAATGAGCCGCATCTTCCGAGTCGATGCTTTCCGAATAGTCGACGATTGCCACCGAAGCGGGATATATCTTTGATTGCGGCGCATAGAGCCCCTCGTCAACGCAGGCCCCGTCGTCCGGTCGTGCACTATCCTCGGTGCGGAGAGGATGGGTCAGCTCCCACTCTGCATAGGTCTCAAACAATGCATCTATCCAGCTACCGCACAAATCGTACTGCCGAAAGCCGGGGTGGTCGGATGCAAACTCCTCAAAGGAAGGCGTCATTCGCACTGCCTGGCAGACCTCATCGGTTACTACCATTCCAGCACTGCCGTCGGTATTGAGCTCGCAAAACGTATACGAACCGGTATCCTCGTCAAGAAAGATATCAACACGCGCAAGGGGAATTTGGCAATCATAGCCGGCATCCATAGTACACAGGTCAGCAAAAGCTGGATCCATGCGAAACCACGCACGCACGGAGGCATCGGAACAAAACGCCCGCGTCACCTTGTCCATAATGCCATACATGCGCTCGGCGGCCTCCTTAAGAATCGCCGTCATATCCTTATCGAATATCTTTGGCGTTAAAGCCCAGGGCGCAGGATCTCCGTGGTAGAGCGCATGGGTTTGAGACAAGTATTCGTCGCCTTTGCGACGACCAGGTAGGTCACCTTCGCGCGTGCGTACGATGCGTTCAAAATAATCTTCGAGCTCTCGCGTCTTCAATGTTGCCACATTACCCTCCATTGCTTGATTTTTTGCTCATGCTACGCCAGCACGCCGCGACTTCGGCGCGCTTGAATAGGCTTCTAAATTAGCAACACATTTTTGCATGAGGCGGCAAGAGGCGACAAATACTCCAGCTCAAGCGCATGCCCAGCCCCGCAACAAAAACGCCAGACGGACGAGTCGCCTGGCGTTATCAGAGTGAGCTATACGCCGAGTCTAATCGTAGACGCCCATTTTAAGCAGTGTGAAGGTCGGGGCGCCGTCACCCTGTGCGACGCGGACCGTGCAAGTTTCGGTACGGCCCCTGGATGCATCCGCTTGAATTGCGGCGATGAACTGGTCCTTTGGCAGGCCGTAGGTGCTCTCGGGGATGTCGGAAGGAAGTAACGCACCGCCAGCACTGTAAACCTCATAGGTGAGCTCGTAGATGTTGTCGCCAAGGTCAGTCGCGCCCGTAACGATGGCACACGATGGGTTGTAATTTCCCTGGCCGTATTCCTGCTTCAGATACAAGTACCCGTCATGCGCTTCGGCCGAATCAGGAATCGCCTGCCCCTCCGGCGTTCTGTCATAAGTCATATCGGCATCGGAAAGCGTCAGACCCGTCAAGCGATTGAGTTCCCTATTGATCACATCAGTCGCCACACGCTGGCTATTACCGTTGTCATAGTCGCCTTTCTCGATTCGATACGGCGCGTTGTCAATAAAATGGCACCAGATAAACTTAACCAGCTTGTATTTCTCGTCATCAGAAAGTCCGTCAGTCGAATCGAAGCCGCCCGTCTGATACCAGTCCCGATCGAAGTGCTCCTCCGTAAAGTTCGACAGGAACAGGTTTGCGGCGGCATAGGTTGCCTGGTCATTGAGGTCGACTTTTACACTGCTGCCGGTCTGCTCAGGCTCATCCGCCTCATCCCCGTCGGCGGCAGGCTTCTCCTTGGCGCTTCCCTTGTCCTTATGCTCGGCCGAACCCTCGTCGGACCCAAGTACCGTAATCTGCGATGAATTGCCCTGTCCAAGCGGACCCAGCACGCCGGTCAGCGCCAGCGCAGCGCCGCCGGCAACGAGCATGCCCGCTACACATATGCCGATAATCACCGCTCGCTTATGCGATTTCTTTTGTTCGGCACCCTGCACGGAAGGCATCTCTGCCGCCGGCATCGACGCGGGCTCGGCAGGCGCAGCAGCCGGAGAGGCAGCGCCCACACGCGCCCCGCAGTTCGTGCAAAAAACGGTTCCGTCGGGCATCTCGGAGCCACACTTGGTGCAAAACATATTCGGGCATCCCCTCACAACAAACGGTATCTGCCGCCATCATATTGAGCCTTCGCAGCCCAAATGTGTTGCGCAACATTGGTCGCCGTCTTCGAGTGCCGGCAAAACGTGCCGGGCCCTACCCCGTCACGCGCACGCTGGGGCAAAGGTCTGCCAGTGGGCACTCGTCGCACTTGGGCTTACGGGCATCGCAGATCTCGCGGCCAAAGGTGATCCACTGGTGATTGACCGACTCCCAATACTCGTGCGGCAAGATCTTGAGCAGATCCTGCTCGGTCTTGAGCGGCTCTTTGGCGTGCGTCTTGGGACTCAGCATCAGGCGGTGCGCGATGCGGTTGACGTGCGTATCCACCGCGATGCCTTCCACGATGCCGTACCCCACGTTGAGCACGATGTTCGCCGTCTTGCGCCCCACGCCCGGCAGCTTTACAAGCTCCTTCATGTCAGCCGGCACCTCGCCGCCGTAATCGGCAACGATCATCTGCGCGGCCTCCACGGCATGCTTGGCCTTACTCTTATAAAAGCCGAGTGACTTAATGGTGTCCGCCACGTCGGTCACACTTGCCCCGGCCATGGCCTCGGGCGTGGGCCACTGGGCAAACAGTTGGGGCGTCACCTTGTTGACCTGCGCGTCGGTCGTCTGAGCCGAGAGCAGCACCGCGATGAGCAGCCTAAAGGGATTCTCGTGGTCCAAGAAGCACTCGACCGGGCCATAGCGACGGTTAAGGCGCTCGCACACCTCGATGGCGCGTTCGCGTTTGGCGGCATTGGTCTCGCGTGGCATAACGACTCCTCGGCTCAGCGGCATAACAAACCTATGGGCACGATTGTCCCACGTATGGGGTCTTTACGCCTCCAAAAATGCGCCGGTCTGGCGGCCCCACAGGCTCGCATACTCGCCGCCCGCCTCGACAAGCTGCGCATGCGTACCGTCCTCGACAATCTCGCCGTCCGCCAGCACCACGATGCGATCGAGCGCCGCCACGGTGGACAGGCGATGCGCCACCACAATGGAGGTGCGACCGCGCATCAGGTTCTCGAGCGCCTCCTGCACCAGCGCCTCGGACTCGCTGTCGAGGGCAGACGTCGCCTCGTCGAGCACCAGGATCGGCGCGTCGGTCAGGATAGCGCGGGCGATGGCCACGCGCTGACGTTGGCCGCCCGAAAGCTTGACGCCACGCTCGCCCACCATGGTGTCAAAGCCGTTTGGTAGGCGGTCGATAAACTCGGTCGCATTTGCCAGGCGCGCGGCCTCGCGGATCTGCTCGTCGGTGGCGTCGGGGCGTCCGTAGGCGATATTCTCGCGAATGGAGCGATGGAACAGCAACGCCTCCTGCGGCACGTAGGCAACCTGGCGGCGCAGACTCTGCTGCGTACAGCGCGAGACGTCCTGGCCGTCCACGAGCACGCGGCCGCCCTGTACGTCGTCCAGGCGCAGCAACAACTTGGTGAGCGTCGTCTTGCCCGAGCCCGATTTACCCACCAGGCCCACGCGCTGGCCCGCCGCCACATGGAGCGTCAGGTCGTCGAACACGCTCTCGCCCGCTGCGGCGTCACGGTATGCAAAGCTCAAGTGCTCAAAATCAATCGCACCTTCGGTCACTTTAAGCTCGGGAGCGTTCTCGTCGTCTGCCACCAGACGCGGCTCGTCCAGCACGCGCGTCATCTCGGCCGCATCGCCCAGCGCGCGGTTGATGCGCTGCATCATGGAGCTTACGTAGTTCAGACGCATGGTGAGGTTGTACGTATAGGTAAAGATCATGACGAGCGCGCCAGCAGAGATGCCAAACCACGCGTTGCCGCCCGCGACGAACACGCTCACCACGGCCATAGTAACGACGATAAGGCCCGAGGTCGTAAAGTTGCGCTGCATCATGGCGTGCATCGAAACCGTCTCGGCGTCGCGCGCGGCGCGGTCGGCGGCATCGAACAGGTCGCGCTCAAAGTCCTCGCGCCCACAGGTCTTGACGGCCAGGATGTTCGTGACCGCGTCGGACAGCACGCCCGACAGCTTGTTCTGCGCGGCGGACGTCGCGGCCGAAAGCGGCATGATGCGCTTGTACATAAGCCAGACAAATGCGATGTAGACGACCATGATGCCCACCAGGATCACGGTAAACGTCGGTACCACCGGGGCGAGCGCCGCCACCGTGCAGACAACCGAGGTGATGGTGGGAATGAGCGAATACACCGTCACGTCCACCAGGCCCGTGTAGCCGCTCATAAAACGACTCGTCTGGCTCACAAGCGATCCGCCAAAGCGACTGGTGTGGAATGTCATGGATTGATTGGAGAGTGTGTCGAAGCACAAGCGCGCCAAGTGATAGTTACCTGCAATCTCGAGCTTGTAGACGGTGTAGTCCTGCAGCTTGGAGAGGATCTGGCCCACTAGGTTAACGAACACGAGCGCCAGAATATAGGGACCAAAGACCTCAAACACCTGGTCGCCCGCCACGGGGCCGGCCTGGACGCGGTCGACGATAAGGGCCATCACGTAGGTGTTGGCAAACGTGAGCAAAAAGATGTAGCCCGCCGACGAGAACACCGAGAGAAAGACGATCAGCGGCTGTGTGCGCGTGACGTCCCAAAAACGCTGTAGCGTGCGGCGCACGGTGGAGCGTTTGAGCGGACTGGTGTTTCTCTGAGACATGGGCTTCCTTTCGCGTCTGATAGGGCGAAACGCCATTGTTGCACACTAAAGCGCACTTCAGGCAAGCACGATGCGAAAAGCGCCCGCGCCGTGCTTGTGCAGGCACCCCGCCGTCAGATGCAGCTAGTCTTCGTCTTTTTGGTCTGCGAGCAAGCCTGCGGACTCCAAGCCCAAAATCTCGTCGGCCTCCCGCGCGTCTTCCAGCGCGTCGATATCCTTGAGCTTGCGCTCCATAACGTTGGTGCGCGTGGTGATGATGCCCTCGACCGTTTTACCCGCGGTCTCGATCTGCTGCTGGGCACGACGCAGCGCCGCCTGATAGCGCGGCAGCTCGGCCTTGACGGCAGAGAGCACACGCAGCACGTCGTCGGTGCGCTTTTGCAGCCTAAACGTCTGGTAGCTCATCTGCAGGCTGTTGAGGATGGCCGCCATGGTGCTGGGGCCGGCAACGTTAACGTGATAGTCGCGGCCCAGGGTCTCGATAAGCCCGGGGCGGCTGACGACCTCGGCGTACAGGCCCTCAAACGGCACGAACATAATGCCAAAATTGGTGGTCGCGGGCACGCTCAGGTACTTTTCGCAGATGTCCTTTGCCTCGCGTTTCACCATAGCATCGAGTGTCTTGCGCGCGGTGGCCACAGCTTCGGCATCACCCGACTCTTGCGCGTCGAGCAGATGCTCGTACGCGTCGCCCGGGAACTTGGAGTCGATCGGCAGCAGCACGGGGTCGCCCTCGTCCACCGGCAGCTTGACGGCAAATTCGACGCGCTCCGAGGCGCTGGGCTTGGTGGCGACGTTTTCCAGATACTGGTCGGGCGTAAGGATGTCCGCCAGGATTGCACCCAGCTGTACCTCGCCCAAAATGCCACGCGCCTTGACGTTGCCCAGCACGCGCTTGAGGTCGCCCACGCCCGTGGCAATGGATTGCATGTCGCCCAAGCCCTTGTACACGGCCTCGAGCTGGTCGCTCACCTGCTTAAACGATGCAGACAGGCGATCGTTGAGCGTACGGGAGAGTTTCTCGTCCACCGTCGCGCGCATCTGATCGAGCTGCACGTTGTTGTCCTTGCGGATGGCGCCCAGCTGGGCATCGACCGTCTCGCGCACCTTGTCCAGGCGGTGCTCGATGCCCTCGCGGTTGGCACCGAGCTGTTGGGCCGTCTCGCGGCGCAGGTCATCCATACGGTCGCCAGCCTGCGAGAACTCACGCGCGATGGTCAGGTAACGCTGCTGCTCTACGGCCGCATCGGTCGTCTGCTGCTGCGCGATGGCATTTGCCGTGCGGCGGGTTTCTGCCAACGCGACGTTGAGGGTGTCGAGCGCGTTGTTGGCCTGCTCGAGCGCAGCCAGCATCTCTGCCCCGTCATCGCCACGCTCCTGCAGCTCGGCACGAAGGCCCTTAAGCTGCAGGGCACAAGCCACAGCAACCCCCACCGCCACCAAAGCAATCACAACAAGCACGATATCAATAGCAGACATAGACTCCGCCCAACAAACTCAATCGATCATCAATCAAAACCGCGATCAATCTTACCCCGCCACACGCACCGGGCGTCACGCGGCAATCGGACAAATGAATTTTGGGCCACAGGTACTAAAACGCTAACTCTCCCAGCCGGCGCGGATGGTTGCTACGACATCGCTTAGGCGCTGGCCGAGAGCTGCCAAGTGTTCAAGTACCTCACTGGGCGAGGCGCCGTTGAGAATGCACGTGAGGG
Organism: uncultured Collinsella sp.; assembly: GCA_937943045.1. GTDB lineage: Bacteria > Actinomycetota > Coriobacteriia > Coriobacteriales > Coriobacteriaceae > Collinsella. The sequence continues at coordinate 38,704 of CALEBN010000037.1, forward strand.
CATATGAGGCCAAGAAGATTGCCGCGAGTCCCAACGGGATCAGCACGATCATCGCCAGCGTACGCAGGCGCTGGGCCCAGCGACGGCGGCGTGCACGACGTTTATCGAACGCGAGCTCCTGGGCATATGAATCTTGCTGTACGGAATAGGCTCCTGGGTCCACCTCGCCCGCAGACGATATCGCAGGCGCGGCGTTTTGCGCAGGAGGCTGGACGGCCGCCCCTTGCATTTGCATCTCCATAAGCCGTTGCTGCTGGCGCAACATGCGCTCGGCTTGTTGCCGCGGGGTCTCAAGAAACAGATCCATGTTGGCCTCCTCAATCGGAGCATTCGACGCTTGCGCCCAGCATCCCGCACCATCGCGACCGCGGCAACGAAATCCGCGGCAATAGCCGCAAAGATTCTATAGTCAGAAAACTGTCGAAAAGCTCAACAACTCCCCTACCAGCACTTTCTCTGAGCTTTTTTATCGAATGATCTTTTGCCCTTCCGCCCTTACGCCAACCGACCAAAACCTAACCAAAAGCTTGACGGAAATTGTGAAGACCGGGACCCCACACAAAAAGTGCCGCCCCAAAAGGGGCGGCACACAAACTTCTAATCAGCTTTTCAGTAACGAGCACGCGACGACCCGAAGCGGGCCGGGAGGGCCGGACTACCTTCCCTCAACGCGACCCTGCGAAGCCGTGAGCGAGGAG
>CALEBN010000038.1 GCA_937943045.1 uncultured Collinsella sp.
TGGATGGAGCTCGCGCGGAAGTTGTCGGAGTTGGACTTCATCGTCAGGCGGTAGACGCCCACGACCGGCTTAGGCTTTCCCTCGTAGACGCGGTCCCACACCATCTGCAGCACCTCGTCGGCGACGAAGTCCTTGCGGGTGCGGTTGGCGTCCACGATGGCCTCGATCAGGTTCTGCGGCACGTCTTTGTAGTTGGCCAGGAGCTGCTTGGTGTCCTTGGGCAGGCAGTAGCCGCCGTAGCCGAAGCTGGGGTTGTTGTAGTGGCTGCCGATGCGCGGCTCCAGGCACACGCCGTCGATGACGTCGCGGGTGTTGAGGCCGCGGACCTCGCAGTAGGTGTCGAGCTCGTTGAAGTACGCCACTCGGAGGGCCAGGTACGTGTTGGCGAAGAGCTTGACGGCCTCGGCCTCGGTGGTGCCCAGCACGAGCTCGGGGATGCCGATGGTTCCGTCGGCGTTCACGCGATCCAGCTCGTCGGGTTCCGCGCCTTGGGCAAGCAGGCGTGCGAAGCGCTCGGCAGCCGCGACGGCGTCGGCGTCCTCCTTGGGCGCACCGACCACGATGCGGCTGGGGTGCAGGTTGTCGTATAGAGCTTTGCTCTCGCGCAGGAACTCCGGGCTGAAGAAAATCTTGCTGTCGCCCAGCCTCTCGCGCAGGCCCGCGGTGTAGCCCACCGGGATGGTCGACTTGATGACGATCCAGGCGTCCGGGTTCACAGAGCGCACGGCGGCGATGGCGGCCTCGACCGAGCTCGTGTCGAAGAAGTTCCTGTCCGAGTCGTAGTTGGTGGGCGTGGCGATAACGGCGTAGTCGGCGCCCGTATATGCCTCGGCCACGTCGACGGTGGCGTGTAGGTCGAGCTCGCGCTCCCCCGACTTGGCCTCCACCAGGAAGCGCTCGATCTCGTCGTCCTGGATGGGCGAAACGTAGTTGTTGATCTTCTTGACCTTTTCGGGCACGATGTCCAGCGCGTGCACCTCGTTGTGCTGCGAGAGCAGGACGGCGAGGGACAGGCCGACGTAGCCGGTACCGGCAACAGTGATCTTCATGTCATTCTCCAATTGTCAAAGAACAGGTTAAAAATAGCCCCAACAACCGTTGAGGCTTACAAGCTAGAGACTCTTCCTCCACACCATCTTGTCCACGACGCCGGTGTAGCTCTGGATGATCTTGACCACCTTGGTGGAGACGGTCTCGTCGGCGTAGTCGGGAACGGGGGCCTCGGGGAGCGACCCCTCCGCGTCGAGCTCGACGGCGGTGTGGACGGCCTGCAGCAGCCCCTTCTCGGAGATGCCGGCCAGCGTGAAGCAGGCCTTGTCCAGCGCCTCGGGGCGCTCGGTGGAGGTGCGGATGCACACCGCCGGGAAAGGATGCCCGACACTCGCGAAGAAGCTGGACTCCTCGGGCAGCGTGCCGGAGTCGGACACCACCGCGAAGGCGTTCATCTGCAGGCAGTTGTAGTCGTGGAAGCCCATGGGCTCGTGCATGCGCACGCGCGGGTCGAGCTCGAAGCCGGTGGCCTCCAGGCGCTTGCGGGAGCGCGGGTGGCAGGAGTACAGGATCGGCATGCCGTATTTCTCCGCGAGCGCGTTGATGGCGGTGAACAGGCTCGTGAAGTTCGCCTCGGTGTCGATGTTCTCCTCGCGGTGGGCGGACAGCAGCATGTAGCGCTTGGGCTCCAATCCGAGCTCGGAGAGGATATTCGATGCCTCGATCTTATCAAGGTTCGCGCGCAGGACCTCGGCCATGGGCGAGCCCGTGACGTAGGTGCGCTCCGGGGCGCAGCCGGTGTCCTTGAGGTAGCGGCGGGCGTGCTCGGAGTAGGCCAAGTTGACGTCGGAGATCACGTCGACGATGCGGCGGTTGGTCTCCTCGGGCAGGCACTCGTCCTTGCAGCGGTTGCCCGCCTCCATGTGGAAGATGGGGATGTGGAGCCTCTTGGCCGCGATGGCGGACAGGCAGCTGTTGGTGTCGCCCAGGATCAGCAGCGCGTCGGGCTGCACCTGCACCATGAGCTTGTAGCTCGCGGCGATGATGTTGCCCACGGTCTCGCCGAGGTCCGCGCCCACGGCGTCCAGGTAGACGTCCGGGTCGGCGAGCTCCAGGTCGCGGAAGAAGATGCCGTTGAGCGTGTAGTCGTAGTTCTGCCCGGTGTGCGCCAGCAGGCAGTCGAAGTGGCGGCGGCACTTCTTGATGACCTCGGACAGGCGGATGACCTCGGGGCGGGTGCCCACGATGACCAGGAGCTTCAGGCGGCCGTCATCTTTGAAGTGAATATTTACCGTGTTATCCATTCGAATCCTTTCTCGGAGGAAGCCAATTCAACAGAGTCGCAATGGCAAGAGAATCATTGAACACCGTTCGTCGACCCTTATCGGGTCCTCGCCCTCTTCGATTTTGAGGCGACCGAGATGACGAGCCCGTGCTCGTACTCGTTCATCGAGAGCTTCCAACAAAGGAACGAGTAGACGGCAGCCGTGAGGCAGCCCGCGAGGAGCAACCCCGACCAGCCCCTGACGGGGAAGAGGCGGTCCAGGACAATGCTGACCCCGAGCGTGACCGCGGCAGGTAACAGCCAGCTCCCGAATGTGTCGGCGAAGAAGCTCTTGAGGTCAATCCCAAGGGAGTTCCTATAGATGACGTTCTGCCCGACGGTCCTCAAAAAGTAGGCGATGCAGATGGAGAGGCATCCACCAAGGGCGCCGAGGGGCACGGAGAGGACGAAACCAAGAACGACGTTGCAGGCGGCCATGGCGAGGAATACGAATGCCTTTGCTCGCACCTGCCCCGCCGCAGTGATCGCCGTGACGCCGACGAGCTGCGGAAGCTCGATGAGGCTGGGGATAATGAGCAGGAGAGTACACAGCCAGAGGCCGTCGTACCCGTTGCCCATCCAGCACTGGATGAACCAACCGCCGAGACCGAAGAAGCAGACCTCGATGAAGCCGATGATATACAGTTGCACCCTGCCGAAGCGGACCATGAGGGTCTGTAGGCCCTCACCAACGCCGACGACTGCGCGAGAGACCTTCGGCATGAACATGCCGTTCAGGGCGCTCGCAACCGTGTAGACATAACTCTCGAGCGACGAAGCGAGACCGAATAGCGCGACCTCGGAAGTGGTGGCGGTGATGGCGATGATGGACGGCATGACCGCGAAGATGAACCGTTGGCAGACCTGGCCGACCATGACCCACACGGAGAAACCGACCACCTCGCGGGCGAGCCCCGAGTCCCAGCCTGCGAGATCCGCCCTCGCCTTGGTACCCCTATGGACAAGCACGAGTTTGGCGAGTGTGGTGACGACACTGACGGCAGCGTTGACGATAACGAGCGCTACAACCCCCCAGCCCATCAGGAGGGTCACGACGATGAGGAGCACCGTCAGCACCTTTTGGATGAGATTGCACGCGTTAAGGGCGACGAACCGTTCGTTGGCAGTTAGGATGCCGTTCAGGGGCGCGAACGGGAAGGAGAAGATGCTGTAGAACGCAACGATGACGAACAGCGTCTTGAAAACGGGCATCTGCTCTGGCGTGAGACCGGAGTAAAGACCATCGATATTGAAGAATACGACCACGAGGGCGACGGCGATGAGACAGGTTATCGCGATATAGGTCTTATAAACAATGCCCAGGAACATCCCGACGGCATCCTCTTTGCCCTCCGCATAGTACTTCGAGAGAAAGCGCGAGACGGAATCTCCGAGCCCGAAATCGAGCAGGAAGAAATTGACGACGGAGAGAGCGAGTGTGTAGAGACCGTAATCGTCCGCACCGATGCAAGAGATCATCCAAGGGGTGTAGATGAGCCCCGCAACAGTGTTGAAGGCAACGGCACCATAGGATAGAACGGCGCCGGCTTTGTATTGGTTAACTTTCACTGTTCTCTCTCCATTAATTCAGAAGGTTCGACAGTTTGCTCTTCAATAGGCACCCTTCGTCCTATGCAGTAGAGAGGAAGCAAATAGAACCAGAGAACTATGGTCATGTATTGACTCCAGTCACCGCGCTGTCCACTAATTACAACAAACACGGCAAAAATGAGGTAAGCGATAGTCCAGATGGACTGATCCTTACCCTCCTCCAATCGATTGTAATAGCTCTCATCAAGAACGGTGCAAACGACCCCCCAAATGAAAGGAGCCAAAAAAATACCGACAAGACCAAAAACAGCATATCCTTCTCCAAGGACGCTATTGCCAGCAGTTGAGTAACCCGTAGCAGCCAAACCAGGATTAATCTGCTTAAGCACCTGCATGCTAAGCGGCTCTGGCTTAAAATCCCAAATCGCTCGAGGAATAAAAGCAAATAGAGGCTTCAGATACACAACAGGATTAATCAAGTCGATGTGAGTACTAAGCAGTTCATTAAACCAGTGATAGCTAGAGCTAAAGTCAGCGCTTTCGAAAATATAATCAATATCAAAAATGGTTTTGAAGGAGATTGGCTCTCCCAGTCCAAAGCAACGAATGAAATTTAAAATAACCATCGCAAAAAGCAAAGCAATAATACTGAATGCTGTATAAACAACTTGCTGGTGTATAGAAGTATGTCTTAGACTAAAAATGACAAGCATTGCAATGATAGAAATCAAAAAGAGTCGCGTAAAACCAAATAATAGGGTCATAACGATGTATATCAAAAGAGATATAAGCGCACGTCTCTTGTCTTTTTCATTATTTGCAGTAACCCACAGAGCCAAAACGCACGGAACGAGTAGGTGGATTGCAAAAGTGAACGAGGATTCAATTCCTCCATCCCTCAAAGTAAGCTGCTTGGAGGTCATTTTTCCAGATAAAACCTGAGAGATCCCCCCTACACCAATTTGCGAGATTAGAAGCGCAACGCTAGCAGCAAGGAAAATCCAGAATAAAACCCAGGCAACGGATTTATTTGGAGCAATAACTTCAGATTTTGATGGCCTTTGTATTCCGCTCCTTTTCAATCGACCAATTGTTCCCCCAACTGTGAATGCGAGGATGCCAATAAAAGCATATAGATCAATTGTTGAGGCGTTTATATAGAGATGCTCGTCAACAGTAAGCGGATAGAGGACAAAAATCATGAAGTAGCAGAGCATCCAAACCGTAGAAGAGGATAGAAACCTGCCCCTACGATAGTTGGAAGCAAAATTAAATATAATAATTAATGTAATCAAAAGTTTCAAAGCTATGCCCTGTCGGTCTCATGTCCGATACTCATTCGTGCAATATCCGAATACAGGAAATGATTCTTCGAAATCTTTGCGACCTCGTTCATATCGCAAAGAACGCCGGGGCTTTCAATTCTCTCGATATCTGCCTTAAGGGACTCTGAGTCATCACCGCTTGTAAAAGCCGCGTTTCCCCCGCAATCGACATGCGTAGTTCCGTCCCAGCGCTTAATAAGTATTGGCTTGCCCATAGCGACAGCTTGCTCCCAATAAACAGAATGACGACCAGGGAAAACCACTAGATCAGCTACGGCGAAATAATCATAAGAGTCCGATGTGTTAGCCCAAGGCACATAAGATATGCGATCGCATGCAAGTCTTTTCTCAAACTCTGCCTTCATCGAGGGAACTACAGGGCCGAATACAAGAAGCTTTACATGTTTGCCCATCTTGGCGACAGCATCCATGAGAGCGAGAACCTGCATCTTAGCCTCATCGATCTTTCCACCTGTTACGATAATAAAATCGTTGCCGGCGTATCCAAAACGCTTCTTGGTTTTGACGATTGAAGCAGAGTCAGAAGCCCTATTCACTTCATCATCATCGGCACCCATGACAAGAAGCTGACACTTTTCCTTGGGAAGCCCGTAATTTTCCTCCAGAAATTCGACACGTGCGGGAAGAACTCCCCAAAATCGTTCTGTATAGGGCAGCGCAAGCTGGGCCTCATGACGCCAGATAATCCTATGAAGAATATGAAGCGAAACCCAGTTGCCAGCGCTGTTCGAATAATCTGCATGGCTATCAATGAATAGCTTGACGTTGGGGTGTGCCTTTACATAATTAACGATAATTGGCATATCGCCAAACTGGCAGCCGTGGCAGAAAATAATATCAGGCGAAGCGGCTGCAACCGCTTCGCCGGTTCCTATGTAGTGACGCAATCTCTGCAATTGAGGATTCGAATGTTTGTACTGCAGCCTTGTAACTTTAATGCCATTCTCGTTTAAATAGGAGTAAGACGATTTTTCAATGTAAGAGGTCTCTCCATTGCTATCAAAGGACTGCATAGAGGCAATTATCTCAACCTCATACCCAAGTTTCTTATGAAACTTGGGTAACAAATTCTCCTGATAAGAATAGTTATCGATATAGAAACTAGCCAAACAGATATGTAAGATTTTCATCGGCTGTCCTTAACGAAGCGCTGAATAAATAAATCAGGGTTATCAAATGAATTGCTTGCTTCAGTTAGGCGAGCGTCATCCCAAGTCCACCATTCCGACGAAATCAAGTCGGATATTTGACTACTAGAGAACCTATACCGAAGCAGGCGGGCTGGATTGCCGGCTACAATCCCATAGGCGGGCACATCTTTTGTGACAACGCTGCCTGCTCCAATAACAGCTCCAACACCGATTGAGACTCCAGAAAGGATGGTTGCCCCAGCCCCAATCCAAACGTCAGATGAAATAACGGTCTTATTTGTTATTGCATCTTTAAATTGGGAGAAATTTTTTCCCATCACGTTATTTCCTTCACAGAATACCGGTGAGGTCGAAACGTATGACATCTGATGGGACGCCCCGCCGATACGGCAGCAATCTGCAATAGAGCAGAATGAACCAATCTGCGCGTTAACCGTGAAGCAATCGTGCCCGATATAAGAATAACGACCAAGACTAGTGTTGTTAAGTTGCGTACCGGAACACACGCGCGAGGTGCGGTGAATAGTGCAGTCGGTAATAGCCGGAGGCTGTAAAATTGCTCTTAGGCCCTTTGCGACATAGCGCTTCAAATCCATGCTGGACTAAACTTCCTCGTAAAAGGTGTCGGGGTTCTCGGGGTCGAAGGGCTCGTTGGCCCACATGACCGTCACGAGGTCCTCGGTGTCGGACAGGTTGGTGATGGAGTGCGTGTATCCGGGGACCATCTCCACGGCGCGCATGTCGGAACCCGAGACGGTGTACTCGTCGACGGGGAACGGGTTTCCATCGGAGTCCTCCCCCACCTTCCTGAGCTTGATACTCGCGGTGCCGGAGACCACCAGGAACCTCTCCCACTTGCTCATGTGCCAGTGGTTGCCCTTGGTGATGCCGGGCCTCGAGACGTTGACGGAGACCTGCCCGCGCTCCGGCGTGCGCAGGAACTCGGTGAACGAGCCGCGGTCGTCGATATTGGGCTTGAGGCCGTAGGCGAAGTGCCCCGGCTCGTAGTAGGAAAGGAACGTGCTCCAGAGCTTCTTGGAGAAGGAACCCTCGGAAAGGTCCGGCACCGAGAGGGTCTCGCGGCTGTCTCGGAAGCAGCCCAGCAGGTAGACGATCTCGCCCAGCGTCTTCACGTCGGTCCCGGGGACGTAGCAGAAATCCTCACCTTCGATGCGCTCCAGCCCGTCGTAACCGCAGCGGTGCTCCTGCCCCAGCAGGGCGCCCAGCATCTCGTCGACGAGGTCGTCGATATAGAGGAGCTCCAGTTCCACCGAGGGGTCGTTGACGGTGTAGGGGCGGCCGTTGGCGATGGCGTCGCAGAAGGTGGCCACGGCGGAGTTGTACCGCGGGCGGCACCACTTGCCGTAGAGGTTGGGAAAGCGGTAGATGAGCACCTGGGCGCCGGTCCTCTCGGAATAGTTGCGGAACAGGCCCTCCCCCGCGAGCTTCGACTCGCCGTAGACCGATCCCTCGAAGCGGCCCGACAGGCTCGCCTGAGCGGAGCTGGAGAGCATGACGGGGCACTTGTTGCCGTGGCGCTCCAGGGCGTCCAGCAGCGTGGAGGCGAACCCGAAGTTGCCCTCCATGAACTCGGATTGGTCCTTGGGGCGGTTGACGCCGGCCAGGTTGAAGACGAAGTCGGCGCGGGAGCAGAAGTCCTCCAGCTCCTTGGGCATGGAGTCGATGTCGTACTCCATGACCTCGAGGGGAAGGAGTGACTGGTATTTCGCGCGGCGGTCCTTGCCGTCCCTTATGTTCTTCAGCGCGCAGCAGAGGTTCCTCCCGACGAACCCCTTCGCACCTGTGACGAGGACGCGCACCCTACTGCACCGCCTCGTGCTCGCGGCCCTCCAGGGCCAGCTGCACGTACTCGGCGGTCTTGATCTTTGCGATGGTGCCCTCCACGTCAAGCCTCTCGGTGTCGTGGGAGGTGTAGGACTCGTCTGCCTGGGTCTCCACCTCGCCGTCGACGACGAACTTGTCGTAGTTGAGGTCGCGCGAGTCGCAGGCCACGCGGTAGTAGCCGCCCATGTCCTCGGCGCGCAGTCGTTCCTCGCGGGTCATGAGGGTCTCGAAGAGCTTCTCGCCGTGGCGGGTGCCGATGACCTGGGTGCCCACGCGGCCGAAGACCTCCTGCACGGCCTCGGCGAGGTCGCCGATGGTGGAGGCGGGCGCCTTCTGGATGAACAGGTCGCCGGGGTTGGCGTGCTCGAAGGCGAACTGCACCAGGTCCACGGCCTCGTCCAAGTTCATGAGGAAGCGGGTCATGTTGGGGTCGGTGACCGTGAGCGGCTCCCCTTTTCGGATGCGGTCGATGAACAGCGGGATGACAGAGCCGCGCGAGCACATGACGTTGCCGTAGCGGGTGCAGCAGATGGTGGTGCGGCCGGCGCCGTTGCGGGCGTTGGCGTAGATGATGGACTCCATCATGGCCTTGGACTTGCCCATGGCGTTGATGGGGTAGGCCGCCTTGTCGGTGGACAGGCACACGACGCGGTCCACGCCCTCCTCGATGGCGGCATGCAGCACGTTGTCCGTGCCGATGACGTTGGTGCGCACGGCCTCCATGGGGAAGAACTCGCAGGAGGGCACCTGCTTCAAGGCGGCGGCATGGAAGATGTAGTCAACCCCGTGCATGGCGTCGCGCACGCTCTGGGCGTTGCGGACGTCGCCGATGAAGAAGCGCACCTTGGAGGCGAGTTCCGGGGACTTCTCCTGCAGGCGGTGGCGCATGTCGTCCTGCTTCTTCTCGTCGCGAGAGAAGATGCGGATCTCTGCCAGGTCGGTGTTCATGAAGTGCTTGAGCACGGTGTTGCCGAACGAGCCGGTGCCACCTGTGATCATCAGGGTCTTGTCTTTGAAAACAGTAGGGTTATCCATTGAAGTGCTCCATTATCAGCTCGTAGCTTGTCTTGGACGTGTAGTTTTCCTCTAGGTAGAGGCGTGACCTCTTGCCCATATCGTTAATTTGCTCATCGGTGAGGGCACGGCACTTCTCCAAGAAACTCTCCGCCGAGGCGCTCGACCCGGCAACGCCGAAACCATTGGCCTCGGCGATCCTGCCCATGTCGCATACCTCGTCGGTCGCGGTCACAACTGGCAGCCCCGCCTGCATGTATGAGAGCACCCTGGAGGGGAAGTTGGGGATAGTGAACCTGTGGTCAAGAACGACGAGACCGACGTCGCAAGCGCACAACATCGTGCCGTACTCGGAGCGTCCGAGCGACCCCAGGAGCTTCGCATGGGCGGGCGCCTCCTGCTCGAAGTAGGCCTCGAGCAGGAGGCGCTCAGTTCCGCTGCCTGCGATCAGAAAGAACCCCGCGGGGTCCTTCTCGTTCTCGCGGAGCACTTCGATGAAGAAATCGATCGCCTGGGGCTTTCCGAGGTTGCCGCCATAGACGAAGATTCTCTCGTCGGAGGGCAGGCCGTACTTGGAGCGGAAGGTCTCAGGGTCCTCCCCGGCGAGGTCGCGCGGGATAATTGCGTTGGGGTTGACCTCGACCCGCGACGGGTCGAGCCAAGGCTCGTGCTCGAGCAGATAGTCCCTGTTGGCCGGGGACATACAGCCAATCCAGTCCGCGGCTTGATAGGTCTTTCTCTCGCTGCGTTTGAAGAAAGCGTATATCGGCGCCTTGGGACCGCTCCTGCTAAGCATTCCGAGGTCGATCGCGTTCTGCGGGAAGATGTCCTTGAGAAGGAGATAGGCCCTGGCGCCCGTCGCGCGCTTAACCTTTTCCACGACACCCGAGATAGTGGTGGGGGGCGTTGCGTAGAGCACTAGGTCGAAATCGACGCCCGGGGCGAAACGCTTTAGGGCGTCGAGGTACCTAACTCCGATGGAGAGCGTCGAGACGCCCTTCTCTATCAGGTTGGTCTTGGTAATGTTGCCGACCGCGACGCGGATGATATTGATCCCGTCCTCGTGTGCGAGCTCGGAGGGCAGGCCCGTGCGCCTCTCTCTCGGCGAGAGAGCGTAAACGGAGTGACCGTGCTCGGCGAACGTCCTAAGGAGATCGGTGTATATGCCGGTGTCCCCAGACTCCATGGGGCTCTGGCTCAGAAAGAGGACCCGCATGCCGCTATCCCCTCAGCGTCATAATTTCGTTGTACTTCATCATCACGATCCCCTCGTCATACTCCCCTATGCGCGGCTTGTTGGCCACCCCGTCGAGGTTGTTGACGATAAGCTCGATGTGGTCGCACCCGGACTCGTAGGCGTGCGGGTAGCCTCCGCCGAAGCGCGGATTCACCTCAGAGATGTAGTACTCGCCGCCGATATTGAATACGTCGATGTCGACCTGGCCCTTGAAGCCTGTCTCCCTCACGAACCTCTCGATCAGCTCGAAGAGCACGGGGTCCTTGAAGGAGACGGCCTTGTCGGTCTCGCCGGCGCGCATCTTCAGCTTCTTCTTGGTGAAGATGGAGACGACCTCACCGCTAACCATGTCCACATAGACGTCGGCGCCGATCTCCTGGCCGTCCAGGAACTCCTGAATCATAAGCCCGTCGCCCTGGGCGAGCATAAGGTCGAGGTAGTCGGCGTCCGAGACCTTGGAGATGGCGAGACTCGCGCTGCCCCTAGCGGGCTTCACGAACACGGGGAACCCGACCTCGCCACAGTCGTGGGCTCGGTGGAACTCGCCGCGATCCATCCAGGAGCGTGCGCAGCGGTAGCCGTGGGAGGAGAGCCACTTGAACATCTCGAACTTGTCGAGCGCGAGCTCACAGAGGTCGTAGGAGGATCCGATGACCGTGGTCCCCACGGCCTCGAAACGGCCTGCGTTCTTCGCGAGCAGGGAGAGCTCGGGGTCGATGAGGGAGAGAACACCTTTGACGTCGTAGTCTCTGCAGATCTCGAGTATGACGTCGAGGTATCCCTCGTCGGTCATACGCGGTACGATGAAGTGCTCGTCGGCCTCGTAGATGGCGGGCGCGTACTCGCTCATGTCGGTAGCGAGTACCCTGCCTCGGCCCGCGAGCGAGCGCTTGAAGTACTGCACGACCTTGTCGCGCGTTCCCGCGCTCAGGATGAGGATGTTGGTTCCGTTACTCATCAGCTGCTTTCCCCCTTGTGATCTCGCGGGACCTGATTTCCGCGAAGTTGCCTTCAGTTGCGGCTGTGTTGTCCGAGACGTCGCTGCGGCTCAGCGCCTTACCGATCGTCCTCAGGAAGATGTGAACGTCATTGGCGAGGTTGATGCTCTCCACATACTCAGCGTCGAGCTCGAAACGCTCGCCCCACTTGAGGGAGTTGCGCCCGTTGACCTGCGCGAGCCCGGTGAGACCGGGCCGCACGCAATGACGGAGTCTCTCGCGGTCGTTGTAGTAGGGCAGGTACTCGACTAGAAGCGGCCTTGGCCCGATGATCGCCATGTCACCCCTGACGATGTTGAACACCTCGGGCAGTTCGTCCAGGCTCGTGGAGCGCAGGGCGCGGCCGAACTTCGTCAGGCGCCGCTCGTCGGGCAGCAGGTTTCCGTCGGCGTCGCGCTCGTCGGTCATCGTGCGAAACTTATATAGGTTGAACACTTTCTCGTCGCGGCCGGGACGCGGCTGGCGGAACAGCACAGGGCTGCCCAATTTTACGCGCACCAGAATTGCCACAATCGCCAGTACCCACCAGAAGAGAATGAGCAGGACAAGAGACAGGCACAGGTCAATGACTCGTTTGCCATATCGCTGATAGAACGTCTCGTTACCAAGCCTACTCAAAACAACGCCTAATAACTTCGATGATTACGTCCTGCTGCTCGGGAGTCATCTTGTTGTCGGAGGGCAGGCAGAGACCACGATGGAAGATGTCAGCGCCCACATCCAAAGGCAAGCCATCTGCGCCCGTTGCACCGCCGGAAATATACGCATTGGTCTTAGCTCGACCATTGCCCTCGCGCGTTACGAAAGCATTCATACGATAAATAGGCTGCATATGCATGGGTTTCCAGATAGGGCGGCCCTCGGCGTTAATGGCAGCAATAGCCTCAAGAATCTCGGTGGGGCAGCTCTTTCCAGGTTCGCTTACGTAAAGCGCCTCGTTCTCGCCACGAACCTGTTTGCACATCGCATCGGGTTCAATCAGCATGCAAGAAAGCCAGAAGTTCGGCTCGCAAACGTTGGGGTCATAGGGATTCATACTCACCGGAAGCCCCTTGAAGCCTTCCTTGTAACGAGTGTAAATAGCCTTCTTTTGGGCAATATGTTCCTCCAGATACGGAATCTGGCCACGCACAACACCGGCAATTACATTGCTCATGCGATAGTTATAACCAAGCTCCTCATGCTGGTACCAAGGGGCAGCTTCACGAGACTGGGTCGACCATTTGCGCGTTTTATCGGCTGCCTCTTTGCTGTCCGTCAAAAGCATGCCACCAGCGGAACCGGTAATGATCTTATTGCCGTTAAAGCTAATGGCGCTGATGTCACCAAACGTACCAGTCTGACGACCCTTATACGTGGCGCCAAGTGACTCAGCAGCATCCTCAACAAGGACAGCCCCGTGCGCATCACAAATTGAACGAAGCTCATCGACTTTGCCAGGCGTTCCGTAAAGATGCGCCGCCACAACGACCTTTGCAGTCGGATGCAGTTCAAAGGCCTTTTCAAGAGCGACGGGATCCATATTCCAAGTGTCACACTCGGTATCGATAAAAACGGGAACACCGCCTTCATAAACAACTGGGTTCACCGTAGCGTCAAACGTCATGTCACTGCATAACACTTCATCTCCGGGCTTGATGCCAGCGAGTTTCATGGCAAGATGCAGCGCTGAAGTACCACAAGAAAGGGCAACGGCATAGCCGCAACCAATCTTCTCGGCCATTTGGCGCTCGACTTCGTTGATATTCTCCCCTACCGTCGACATCCAGTTAGTCTCATATGCCTCGGTAATGTATTTGAGCTCATCGCCGTGCATGGTCGGCGAGCTAAGCCAAACTTTATTCTCGAAGGGTTTAATGTCCATCTTGGCTCCTTGTCCCTAATCGTTAAACTGCGGATGATACGTAGGTACAACCTCGGCGAGAACGGACTTGACCGTGTCGTTATCCTTGTCGAGGCAGTCGTGAAGCTTCTCGAGCTTGTCTTTAATCTCTTCCATCTTGTCGGCCTCTGCCGTGGAAATGCGAATCTCAGAATGCTCAGTGGGCAGGAGCTGCTCATTGTCCATAAGGAGCTCCTCGTACATCTTTTCGCCAGGACGCAGACCGACTTCTTTGATCTGGATATCTTTTCCAGGCTTAAGACCGCTCAGCGTAATAAGGTTGATGACAAGGTCGTAGATCTTGACCGGCTCACCCATGTCCAATACAAAAATCTCGCCGCCATGCGCCAAAGCGCCGGCAGTAATGACAAGCTTGCTAGCCTCCGGGATGGTCATGAAGTAACGCGTGATGTCCTTGTGCGTAATGGTGATAGGGCCGCCCTCGCGAAGCTGACGCTTAAACAGCGGGATAACCGATCCATGACTACCCAGAACATTGCCAAAGCGAACAGCCGTAAAAATGGTCTCGCTGTTGGCCGCATAATACTGAACGATCATCTCGTCCATACGCTTGGTGGCACCCATTACGTTGGTGGGATTAACGGCCTTATCGGTAGAAATCTGCACATAGTGGCTGCACTGGTACTTGTCGGCAAGGCGTACGACATTGAGCGTGCCAAAGACGTTATTCTCGATTGCCTCGCGGGCGTTGTGTTCCATAAGAGGAACGTGTTTGTGGGCTGCAGCGTGGAAAACAACTTGAGGATGGTACTTCTCAAAGACCTTGGTAATCGCTGGGAGATGCGTTATGGAGCCGATATAGACTTGAATATCAGTGCCTTGATCATGAGCGGTCTTGATGATGTCGTGATACAGCTCGTAGGTAGTGTTCTCGTAAATGTCGAACAACACGATTTGCGCAGGCTTTGCCGGAAGCAGCTGACGTACAAGCTCTGAGCCAATAGATCCGCCGCCGCCCGTGACCAAAATGCGCTTACCAGTAACGTAGCCCATCTGATTAAGGTCAAGCGACTTCTCCTCGCGAGAAAGCCATTCACTGATCTCGACCTCACGAAGGGCAACCCTGCCTACACCATCCTGCGGAATATCGCGGACATTGGGAAGTGTGAGGACCCTAAGACCTGTCTTCATGCACAGGTCAAAGATACGCTGACGCTCTTCATGCGTGGCACTCGGAATTGCCACGACAATCTGTTCTGCTTCACAATCGTGCGCAATAGTAGGAATATCGGCACAAGTACCGCAGACCTTAACGTCATGAATACGCTGGTTTTGCTTGTTGGGGTCATCGTCGACAACGGCAACTGGATCACCGACCATATCGGGGTCTCCGTTGAGCATACGTTTGATGGAAAGAGAGCCGGTCTCCCCCGCTCCTACGATGAGCGTACGCGGAAGATGCGCATCGGAATTGCTTTTAAAGCGCCAGAGCTGACTGCCGTACATAGCGCGGATACCAAAACGGCCACCACCGCAGATGATGACCAAAATGGCCCAAGCCATGACATCCTCGCGAAGTGACATGCCTTTGCCAAAAATCACGTTGAAGATAACGTCGCCAATTACTGAGCCTACCGTTACAGCAGCAACAATACGTCCAGCCTCAGATATGCTCGCATAGCGCCACAGGCTGCTATACATGTGGAAAAACCAAAAAACGATGACGTTGATAACCGCGAGCACAGCAATTGCTGGACATGCACCGGCAGCTCCGCTAAAAGTTGCCCAATGCTGCGTTCCCCACGATGCAATAAACACCGCGAAAAAGGTCGCAGCAAAGTCATAGACCATCAGCGCGTACGGTTCGAAGGCACTCAACTTTCCCTTTTGCTTTGCGCTCTTGGATTCAGTGTTCAAAATAAGTTCTTCTCTTCCCTATTTGTACCGTTGCCTACGTCCCCGCCCCCGGGGATCCTCCCTGTTCCTTTAAACAGTCGCCTGCACTTAGGCGATCGCCTTTTTAAGGTTTCGCATTGTGCGCTGCTCGGCTGAAAGCACCGCGAGGCCAACGCGGGTGGTTACGCGTCGGCCGCACAGGTCAAGCTCCAAATAAGCAGTGCTCTTGCGTCTGTTAATGGTTTTGATAAGGCCTTCGTGGCCCAGCAGCGGGCCTGCCGTCACTACGACCTGGTCGCCGTCTTTTAGAGCCTCGCTCATGGGTACTACGCGGTCTCCCCTATGCGTAAAGCTGCCAATAAGCTGGACCTCTTCTTTTGCCAGCGGCACAAACTGACCGTCCTGAGATAACACCCGGGCAAAGTCGTCCATGCGTAGCAGGTACTGTTGCACGGTACGGGGATCTGCCGTATCGCAGATAAGATAACCGGGAAAGAGCGGCTTGGTCGTGTTGACCCATTCGCCGTGTACCTTAATCTCGGGTTGAAATTGGGGGGAAAAGAGCTCCTGCATGGCGCTAATTGGCACCATGCGCTCGATGCGCTCGCGCATTACGTCTTCGCGACCGTTAATGACCTGGATCACATACCACACGAGCACCACCCCCTTGCTGTCTTACGTGTGGCTCACGGGGTTTAGGTATGGCTACGCCAGGGCGCTTATGCGCGAAGGCGCTCCATATTCAAACCCTGAGCCCAGTTAGACAAGCACGTGGCTCTGCCCCACCGTGAACGGTATGTATAAGCGCAGTGGCTAGAGTCGCGGACGTGTATCGCAAAATAACCGCGACTCCAGCTAGCTGCGTGCGGCCCAGTCAAGCGGGTACAAAACTGGACCGCACGCAAACAGCTGTAGGACTGCTGCGAATTGTCATGAAACATCGATTCGAATGAACAGCTTGCACAAAGACAAGAACAAAGTCATTCGATGCGATTCGCATGACGACACTATTGGAGCTCGTGGTTTTTCTGGCACCGCCGTTACGGCCGGATGCTGATCTGCCCTGTGCTTTGCGGCTTGCTGGAGCCGTGGGCACAGTTGAACCCATGTAACGATAGATATCCTAGCACAAGGCGGCTAGTAACCGATTTAGACCGCACGCGACAACATATCGTTCATTTGCAGTGCTTAAGGGGGTAATTTTGCAAACTTGTTCACATTAACGCAGGTTTATGCGGGTGTAGCTGTTGGCACGCACCGCCCGAGCTGCAACGCTGACTGCATGAAATGCAAAAAGGAAATATGTTGGGTTAACAAACTATGTACAGAAGTGGGAAATAAATTGCGCAACTTTTTTAGGCGTGGGTGCCGGCGTAGCGTCACTTTGGTTTGCGCGGTGTCTGTATATGAAAAAAGCCTCCGGTATCCCGGAG
>CALEBN010000039.1 GCA_937943045.1 uncultured Collinsella sp.
GTAGTCCGGCCCTCCCGGCCCAGCTCACGCTAGCACCACGCGCTAGTAGTTCACCACCTGCTCCTCAAAGTACGCCTTCGGGTGGTTGCACACCGGGCACACCTCGGGCGCCTCGGCACCAACATGCAGGTGTCCGCAGTTCAGGCACTTCCACACCTTTACGCCCTCGCGCTCAAACACCTCGCCCGATTCAATGCGCTCGACGAGCTTGTTATAGCGCTCTTCGTGGGCCTTCTCGACAGCGGCGACGCCGCGGAACTTCTCGGCGATCTCGGCAAAGCCCTCCTCCTCGGCGGTCTTGGCAAACTCGTCATACATCGTGGTCCACTCGTAGTTCTCGCCCGCGGCGGCGTCGCGCAGGTTGTCCAGAGTGCCCGGAACGGCGCCATCGTGCAGATACTTAAACCACAGCTTGGCATGCTCGGACTCGTTGCCCGCCGTCTCGGCAAAGATATTCGAGATCTGAACGTAGCCGTCCTTTTTGGCCTTGGATGCATAGTAGCGATACTTGGTGTGTGCCTGGGACTCACCGGCAAAAGCAGTCTCGAGGTTCTTCTTGGTCTGAGAGTTCTCAAAATCCATAGGTGTACTTCCCTTCAACACGTGCCGCCCATAGGCTTTGAGCGGCCCTGTCTTTAGGATGCCCTCAAGCCGAGAATTTAAACCTTACAATCCCGTTCTTCAGATTTGAGCGGGCTACACGCTCAACCAACGATCGCCCTCGGAGCGGCAAAAGCCCTCGCGCTCCAGATCGGCAAGGATGCTTGCGACCAGCTCGCGCTCGACCGGCTCTCGGCCGGCTGCCGTCTCCATCTCGTTAACGCCTGCAACAGCTTCATCGAGCGTAATACCTGCCGGCTGCCCATCGCGCGCCGCCAGCAGCATGCGCACAATGTGGGCGCGCTTTTGGCGACGCGAGCCTTCAAACTTGGACTGACGACTATAGCTCGCCGACCGCCTGGACGGATTGGGCAGCGTCTTTTTAAGATACGCGCCGTAATCCAGCAACGCGTAATACCACGCGCGCGGCGTGTCGGCATCGTCTTGAGGCGCGGCAAAGGGCGCAATCTCATCCGCCGCCGCACCGGGGGCCGCCGGACAGGCAGCTTGAATCAGCGGCACCAGCTCGCGATCGGGAACGGCCGGCACATCGGGAAAGAAATGATGCAAAAAGACCGTGCGCACGTTGGTCTCCAGATACACGCCCGGAAGATCGAATGCAAACGAACGGATGCCCTGCGCCGTTGCCGGGCCAATGCCGGGCAACGCGACCAGATCGTGCATCTCACGCGGAAACTCCCCATCCCAGTCCTCCACAACGCACTGTGCAGCCCTGTGAAGCGCCAGGGCGCGGCGATTGTAGCCCATCCCCTGCCACGCATCCAAGACATCGGAAGGGGCGGCCTGAGCAAGCGCCCGGACAGTCGGAAAGCGATCGAGCCACGCCGGCATGCGCGTCTCCACGCGCGGCACCTGCGTCTGCTGCAGCATGACCTCGGAAAGCCAGATGATATACGGGTCGCGCGTGCGGCGCCACGGAAGGTCGCGATAACGCAGGACCCCTTCCGAACGAATCATCGAACGAAAGGGGTCCTGAATCATGACAATGCTCCTTATGCGGCGCTATTCCTCCCGGCAAGCATACGCGCAGGCGGCGTACTCGGGAAACGCATCGCGGTCGGCGAACTTGGGATCGACAGCCGGAAACTGGCGATGGGCGACGATATCGCCGAGCGAAACGGAATCGAGATAGTCGCGCATCAGCGCCTGGGCTCCGGCCCACAGGGGATGATAGCAGCACGTGCCCATGCGCGCACAGTCGCCATCGGGCGCGGTGCAATCGTTCATAACCATGGGGCCCTGAACGGCCTCTACGACCTGACGGATCGTGACATCGTCGGGGCTCACCTTAAGGCGCATGCCGCCATGAACACCACGCAGGCTCTCCACAATGCCGGCCTGAACCAAGCCGTGCTGAATCGAACGGGCAAACGAATACGGAACATTGACCTCTTCGGCAGCAGTGCGAACAGAAAGCAACCGCTCCGGCTCCTCGGCAAGCATCGCAAGCATGCGAAGGGCATAATCAGTCTTCCTCGATATGTCCATGTTTCCCCTTTCAAGGAATACGAACAGCTCGAACGAGCTCCGGGGCCGAGCTTGTGTCGAGACGCCAAATGACCGCCTGAACAACCAAATTATAAAATGGGTGTTCACTGAATGCCGCACTTGAAGACTAGCTGAATCAGGTACGGCCTAAAGTGCAATTTAGTATAACCGAACCCCCTGCTTCATTGAACAGATGTTGCGCAACAAACCCCTGTTTGAACACATATATCAGTAGAGGCCGGCTCGCTCGTTGCGAATGCGGTGATTTGGATAAAGAGGCATATAAGATCGAGGGCCTATTAAACGCAAAAAGCCACGTCCGAAGACGTGGCTTTAATTGCGTTGGCGGGAAGTACGGGGCTCGAACCCGCGACCTCCGACGTGACAGGCCGGCGCTCTAACCAAACTGAGCTAACTCCCCAGGCAGTCGTTCGCGTTTGTTTCCGCTCGCGTGCGCTGCGGGGATTAGTATACACAGAAGTCTGTCCGCCGCGCAACAACTTTTTTGAAAAAGTTTT
>CALEBN010000040.1 GCA_937943045.1 uncultured Collinsella sp.
GCCGTACTCGCCGCGATTTAGTCGGAAGATCTGCTACATGTCGGCCAGGATTTTGGCACGGACTCCGGAAAGATCCTTCATCCGAAGGAGAAATTCCGCTGCACGGTCGCTCTGCTGTGCACCCAGGCGCGCTCAAGGTTGCGCCGCACGCCTTTGCCGAGGAAGTAGCTTTTGCTGAGAAGATACTGCGCCTCAGCATGTCCGCGTCTGGCGGCCAGTTCAAACCAGAAGGCTGCCCGGCGGGGATTCTTTCTAAGGAACTAAGCAAAAATTAATTTAACTTTTTAGAGGCTGAGGACGGATGATGTAATTCCAATCTCCACGCCACTCGCATCTCTCGATGTTAATGGGGGAGTGTCAGGATTTCTGTGTCTGGGGAGGTTATTCCAGGGGCAGCCCAACGAGGCTGCCCTTTGTATTTGAGATGCAGTATGCCAGACCTGATGCGATAGCGGGGGCTAAGGTGGAGGGGCCCGCGCGGAGCGCGGGAGGATCCTCCTTAGCCCCCGCTATCGCGCGCCGCGAAGCGGCTGGCGCGTTAGCGCGAGAGGTCTAATCATATCCCTTCCTTACTCCATGGCACCTGTAAAGCGCTCACCAAACAGCAGAGCGAACTGGGGCATGGCAGCAGCCCACTTGGGCGTAGCACGCTTCCAGGAGGCCGTGAAATTCATGATGGCCAGGTAAATCAGCTTCTTGGCAGCGTCCTCATTGGGGAACAGAGTGCGCGTCTTGATCACCTTCCTGATAGCACGGTTGAGCCCTTCAATCGCATTGGTCGTATAGATCAGCGTACGGATCTCAGGAGGAAACTGGAAGAACGGGATTACCTGTGCCCAGGCGCGTTCCCAGATCTGGATGATGGCAGGGTACTTCTTGCCCATGGCCGTGCTCCCAAAGCGCTCCAGAGCGCGTTCTGCAGCGTCGGCATCCACTGCCTGATAGATGGGCTTAAGCTCCTTGCACACGGCCGCCCTGTCTTTATGAGAGACGAATGACGTGGATGCGCGGATAAGGTGGACGATGCAGGTCTGATGGAGGGTCTGCGGATAGACGGTTTCAAGAGCTTCCGTCATGCCCTTCAGGCCATCCGTAACGGCGATGAGGATGTCCTCAACACCTCGGGCCTTGAGCCCGTTGAACACGGTTGCCCAGAAGCTTGCACCCTCGTTCTCGGCGATCCACATGCCCAGAACCTCACGCGTACCGTCTGTTCGCACGCCAATCCCGAGATGAACGGCCATGTTCTTCACGGCTGCGCCACTGCGGATTTTGACTCGGATCGCATCGAAAAAGGCGACGGGGTACACACTTTCGAGCGGGCGGTTCTGCCACTCCTGCACGTCCTCAAGCACCCTGTCGGTGACCTTGCTAACGTAGTCGGGGCTGATGTCCACACCGTAGAGGTTGTCGATGAACGCCTGGATGTCGCGGGTGCTCATGCCCCGGGCGTACATGGCGATGATCTGCTCGTCCATCTTGCCGAACGACCGGCTGTGCTTGGGCACGATGATAGGGTCGAAAGTGTTCCGGCGATCACGAGGGACGCTCAGCGGCAGGGGACCGAACTCGGTCTTGAGGGTCTTGTGGCTAAAGCCGTTGCGCTTGTTGGGGACAAGGGAAAGCTCGTCAGCATCAACTTCTTCAGGAGGCGTTTCGGTGGGCTGACAGCCGGTGAGATGGGCATCCATTTCTCCCTGCAGCATGGCTTCGACAAAGCGTTGGGAGAAGGTACGTACGGCCTCGGAGAAGGCTTCGGCTCCTAGGGGGCGGCCCGATGCTCGAAGCTCGGAAACGTACTGCTCGATGTGGCTATCGAGGGGGTTGGTGGACTTCTTACGAGAATTGCGTTTGGTGTTCGTGTTCATTGGATGCACCCGTTTGGCGGGCTCCGATTATCCCATGGACACAAAATTTCTGACGCTCTCCCTAATGCGTAAACACCGTAAGCTTCTTCATTATGCGATGATTCAATTGTTACTGTCTCCGTAAGAGCACCGCCTACGTTCGCAACGCCAACATCAGAAGCCTTGAGACCAACTGCGCTATTTTTTGTTGCCTCGTTTTTCGCGAGTCCCTTAATCGTAATGGACTCAGCATTTTGACCAATAATCAGAGTTCCACTATCCGCGTTAGCGCCCGCAACCGTCGTGGTTTTACTGTCGTCAGTCAATCCTAATTCGAGGTGTTTCGCGTTCAGAACAACTTTTGATCCGGATAGGCTTAATGCACCGTAATTCGTTCCTAACAACGTTAGCTTGTCGGTTTCGATTGACCCCAGGAGAACATTCCCGCTACGTTGTGAGCGAACAGCACTATCGGCACCGACAACTTCGATGGAACTG
Organism: uncultured Collinsella sp.; assembly: GCA_937943045.1. Taxonomy (GTDB): domain Bacteria; phylum Actinomycetota; class Coriobacteriia; order Coriobacteriales; family Coriobacteriaceae; genus Collinsella. The sequence continues at coordinate 2,346 of CALEBN010000040.1, forward strand.
CCATTGACCACAAGCTTTCCACCGTAAACGAACAAGGAGTCGCCAGAATGCTTGTCAATCTTAATTACGTCTCCTGCATTGCCAAAAGCAATATCTGGACCATTGGAAATGGTCACTTTTTCGCCATTAATCGTTAACTTGCCTTTAACCATCACGTTGGCAGCATTTGCTTGAAAACAAGAAAACCCCAAAATTATCGCCGTATAAAGCAGAGAGGTTTTGAACATGCTTGACCGCATTGACTATCTCCTTAAAAGATATCTTTCAAAATTGTGCTCTAGAGCACTTTTCGACAAGTCTGACAACT
>CALEBN010000041.1 GCA_937943045.1 uncultured Collinsella sp.
AAAGCCGCCGCGACCGCCACGGTCGCCGCCACGGTCACCAAAGCCGCCGCGACCACCGCGATCGCCACCGCGACCGCCACGGTCGCCGCCACGGCCACCGCGATCACCAAAGCCGCCGCGACCGCCACGGTCGCCGCCACGGCCGCCACGGTCGTCACGCCCGCCGCGAGGACCGCGGTCCTCGTCCAGGCCCATGGCGACGAGCGGGGCGATAACCTTATCGAGAGCGGCCATCAGCTCGGTGGCCTCCTCATAAGAAAGCTCGGGCAGGAGCTTCTCCTTCTTGTTGGCAAGCTCGACCAGGCCCTCAGCGGCATCCTCGGCAGCGAAGACGACGATCTTGCGCATATCGCCCTCGGCGTCGTCGATGCGGCCGACCAGATCGGCAGCCTCGGCCTCGGCCATCAGGCCATCGAGCTCACGAAGGCGCATGCCCAGCAGGTCGGACATTTCCTTCTGCTCCATCTTGGGCTTGAGGTCAAGAAGCTTGATGGCGCGCTCGATGTTCGCCATGCGCTCGGCCTTGGCCTCCTCCTCCTTGGAAATAGCAAAGCGACGGCTACGCAGCAGGCGGGCGGCCTTCTGCATCTTGTCCATCAGCTCTTCGTCATCGTAATCAACGGCGGCCTCGACAACCTCGGCCTCCTCCTCGGCGGAAACCTCGTCAGCAGCCTCAACCTCGGCAGCTTCGGTCTCCACGGTCTCGACTGCCTCAACCTCGGCAGCCATGGTCTCGTTCTCGGTCTCGTTCATGATCTCTTCGTTCTCGGACATGAGACTCCTTCTTGGCCCTCTCGGGCATCATCGCCCCATTCGCGGGGCCCGTCGCGCACTCTTTGCGCTTTAAACATTCATGCCTCTCGGCAAAACGTCCATTAGTTTATGGTGTCGCCCGCTAATCTAGCTGCAGAATCTATGTGCACACATTAATGCGACATGTGCGACTCGCGACGAGCGTACACCAGCGACGTCGCGAACCCAACCACGGCAATTACAGCCGCCACACGCACGGCAGCTGCAAATCCAATCGCCTGGGCAACGTCCGTCGCAACGCCAGCGGCACCGGCAGTCGCTGCAGAACTCGAGAGCAGACCGATAAACAGCGACGGGCCAAACGATGCGGCAATCATATTCCACGTGTTGAGCAATGCCGTTCCGTGAGGATGCTCAGCGGCAGGCAGCGTCTCCAAGCCGGCCGTTTGCGAGGGGCTCAGCACCAAACCGACTCCGGCATACACCACAACGGTCAGCGCCACGACGACGCCGATGTTCATGCTTGCCGCCGTCATCGAGATGGCAGTCTGCCCCACGGCAATCAGGGCAAAGCCGACCGGAAGCAGCGGCCATGCGCCACGGGCGTCCATCACGCGTCCGCCCACAATCGAGGTCACGGCGTTGCAGGCAATCGCCGGCAAAATGAGCAAGCCCGCAACAAGTGCGGTCATTCCGTATGCGTCCTCAAAATAGAGCGGCAACAAAACGCTCATTGAGAACGTCGTCATCATCGACACCACCACAAGCAGACACGCAGGCCAAAAACGAACGCTCGCCATGGGACGCACGTTAAGCACCGGATGCTCGAGTTTGAGCTGACGGGCCGCAAACAGGCCGAGCAGCACAATGGCGGTGAAGAGCGTCACGATGCCGGCAATCAGATTGGTCGAGAACTCGCCTACGGAATACACAAATGCCGTAATGCCGGCCGCGAGCAAAACAACCGACAGAATATCAAGCGTGGTGTTCGAACGCTCTCCGACATTCTGAACAAGCTTAACGCCCGCCGCTGCGACCGCAATGCCGCCCACCAGCGGCACTACGAACACCGCCCTCCAGCCAAACAACGTGCACATAAGACCGCTGATCACGGGTCCAAACGCCGGCCCCAGCGTAATGCAGGCACCACCCAGGCTCAGATACAGACCGAGCTTCTCACGCGGGGCACAAGACAGCACCACGTTCATCATGAGCGGGAACAAGATGCCCGATCCCGCAGCCTGCAAAATACGACTTGGCAGCAAAACGCTAAACGACGGAGCGACCAGGCACAGGGCTTCGCCGGCGACCATGCATCCGCATGCGAAAAACAGCAGCTTGCGCGTCGAGAAACGGCCGGACAGGAAGGCCATGATGGCCGTAAAGATCGACGTCACGATCATGTAGCCCGAAACGAGCCACTGCACCGTGGTGGCACTCACCGAAAAGGCCGCCATAATGTCGTGCAACGCCACGTTAATGATGTTCTCGTTAAACGCGGCGACAAAGGCTGCGATATACATTACGACGAGAAGCGCCGCAGTGCCCGATGGCGTTACTCTAACTTGTTGCTGAGATTTGCTCCCCATGCATTTCCTTCCTCTTGGAACGACAGTCGCATCGCCCCAGAGGAACAGTCCAGGGCGAAAAATGAGCCCTAGACTTACGCCAGACGCCGTACACGACGAGTCTGACAACATGGTCCAACGTCGAAAGATTGTAACGCGGACGCACAGCTTTCCTTCCGCGCTATTATTAAAAGTCCACGAAAGCATAAGACATGAGGAGCCCGCCATGATTAAGCCCATCATGAAATCCGAGTTCTTTTTGCGCCTTCCTTCCGAAGACGCGGGACCCGACGACGCCGCGACCGGGCAGGACCTCCTGGATACGCTCAACGAACATGAGCACGAGTGCGTGGGCCTCGCCGCCAACATGATCGGCGTGCGCAAACGCATCATCTGCGTAAAGGACGGCAACAGGGCGCTGCTGATGTACAACCCTCAAATTCTTGAGCAGGTCAATGCCTATCAGACGAGCGAAGGGTGCCTCTCGCTGATCGGCGAGCGTCCCTGTACCCGCTATCGCCGCATTAAGGTTGAGTATTTGGACGAGAACTTCGTCCGCCGCATCAAAAACTTCTCGGGCTACACCGCCGAGATCATCCAGCACGAAATCGACCACTGCAACGGAATCGTTATTTAGTTCCGCCGATTCAAGAAAGCTCCCCGCAGCCAAGCAACTGCAGGGAGCTTTCGATTGTATGGGGCCTCTATCCCTTAGCTCTGGCGGTAATGATCGAAGAAATCGGCGAGGTCTTCGAGCGACTCTTTGAGCACTTCCATGCGCGGCAGGTACACGATGCGGAAGTGATCGGGCTCGGCCCAGTTAAAGCCGCCGCCGCGCGTGATCAGAATCTTCTTCTCGTGCAGCAGGTCGAGGGCAAACTGCTCGTCATCGGTGATGTTGAACTTCTTAACATCCATCTTGGGGAAGATGTAGAACGCCGCGCGCGGCTTGACCACCGAGATGCCGTCGATCTTGTTGAGCGCCTCATACACAAAGTTGCGCTGCTCGTAGACACGACCGCCGGGACGGATGTAGTCGTTGACCGACTGATGGCCACCGAGCGCCGTCTGGACGATCGACTGGGCCGGCACGTTGGAGCACAGGCGCATGTTAGAGAGCATGTTGACGCCCATGATGAAGTCGCTCATGCAGCGCTGGTTGCCCGAAAGCACCATCCAGCCAATACGATAGCCCGCGATCATGTGCGACTTGGAAAGGCCGCTAAAGGTAACGCAGGGCAGATCGGGAGCGAGCGAGGCAATCGAGACGTGCTCGTAGCCGTCCATGCACAGACGGTCGTAGATCTCATCGGCAAAGATCATCAGCTGATGCCTGCGCGCAACCTCGACGATGCCCTCGAGCACCTCGCGCGGGTAGACCGAGCCCGTGGGGTTGTTGGGGTTGATGATGACGAGGGCCTTGGTCGCGCTCGTGATCTTGGACTCCATATCCTCCAGGTCGGGATACCAATCCGCCTGCTCATCGCATAGATAGTGCACGGGATGACCGCCGGCGAGGGTTGCGCACGCCGTCCAGAGCGGATAGTCGGGGCTGGGGATCAAAATCTCGTCGCCATTGTCGAGCAGAGCGTTCATCGAAAGCTGAATGAGTTCGGACACGCCGTTGCCCGTGTAGATATGCTCCATCTGAACATTGGGCAGGCCCTTGATCTGCGAATACTGCATGATCGCCTTGCGCGCAGAGAACAGGCCGCGCGAATTGGAATAGCCTTCGCAGTCGGGCAGCTGCTGGCGCATGTCCTTGATAACCTCGTCGGGCGTGCGGAAACCGAAGGGCGCCGGGTTGCCGATATTGAGCTTGAGGATGCGCTCGCCCTCGTCCTCCATACGGGCAGCCTCGTCGACGACGGGACCGCGCACGTCATACAGGACGTTATCGAGCTTGGTGGATTTAGAAAAAGTACGCATGGTGGTGCTCCTTGGAATTTGAGCTGAGGGACTAGGTTCGGATTTGGCAACGTTATGGGGCGAGGACGTCTCGACTTGATCGGCGTCACTGGCGAGCAGCCAGGAAACATCGACCTCCAAAATACGGGCGAGCAGCTCTGCCACATCGCGCCGCGGGATCGTCTTGCCGCTCACATATTGGCTCATCTGACTCTTGCCGAGTTTTTTGCCGAGCATCTCCGATGCGCGGATTACATCCGACTGGCGAACGTCGCGATCGGACATGGTTTGTCGCAGGCGATCGCTAAACGTCTCTTGGGCCATTAGAACCTCCTTGCTGGCAAAGTTCAATTTATAGAACACAAATTGAACCTGAGTTCAATTTAGGCAGCAGTATAGCGCGGCGCATTATCCGAAAGTTCAATTTCATAAGAAAATGTACCGAACCCCGAGAATTGTCCCAAAGTAGACAACAGGTACGCGCTTTTAGAGATATTCAAGGAAACGAGCCGCCGCAAGCGAAACGTCAGCGGTGCGGTATATGGCGTTGATCTGCCGATGAGGATGTCCCTCGAGCGGGCGCACGGCAACATCGAACTGGCAGCGGCGCAAGATGAGCGCCGGAAGAATGCTCACGCCCAGACCGTCCTCGACCATGGCCATAATCGCATAATCATCCCAGGTCGACAGCTTAGAGCGTACCGCCAGGCCCGCGCGGCGAAACAGCGGCGTAATCTCGTCGTCGCTACCGCGTTCCAGCAGAATAAACTGCTCGTTGGCCAAATCGGCAAGGGAAACGACCTCCGCGGTAGCAAGCGAGGAGTCCGCTGGCACCACGGCCATCAACTCATCTTGCACCAACGGCCGCGACGCCATGCCGGCGCCGCGTGGTTCGCGCGGAATAAAGCCCAGGTCGCAGCGACCTTCCGCCACCCATTGCTCAATCTCGGAGTAATCACCCATCAGCAGCTCGTAATCGACGTCCGGGTGATCGGCGCGAAAGTGCGCAATCACCGGCGGCAGCACGTGGGTCGCCACACTCGAAAACGTACCGATGCAGATCTTGCCGCGCATGAGCCCACGCATCTCGTCCACGCGTCGCTGTAGGCGGCCAAACTCTTCGCATAACGCCTCGACTGCCGGCATGACCTGCCGCCCGTCGGCAGAAAGCACCACGCCCTCGCGGCTGCGATCAAGCACCTTAAAACCCCAGTCTGCCTCAAGGTCGCCCACCATGCGGCTTACGCCCGACTGCGAATAGCTCAACCGCTCTGCAGCACGCGTAAAGCTGCCGGCACGCACCGTCTCGAGCAGCACTTGCATCTTTTGGATATTGGTCTCCACGGCACGTCCCCACCTTTGCATGAGTTTTTGTCATGTTTGCCATGCATTATATTCGCTTTTCTTCTAAAGCCAGTTCACCCATAGTGAACATGCTCGGATATAGAGGGGATGTCAGCGCATGAACAACGGACTGTTTACGTACTTAGCAGCATTGCTATTGTTTGGCTCCAACGGCATCATTGCCGCTGCCATCGCGCTGCCGAGCTCCGATATCGTGCTACTACGCACGTTTTTGGGCGCACTCTCGCTTGTCACCGTCCTCGCCGTCACCCAACGCCATAAGCTGCAGGCACCGTCTCGCCCCCGCGAAGCCGCAGCCCTCCTCCTCTCGGGAGCCGCGCTGGGCGCCAGCTGGATTTTTCTGTTCCGAGCCTACCAGACGATCGGCGTCGGCGTTTCCTCGCTGCTGTACTACTGCGGCCCCATCATCGTCATGGCCCTCTCCCCGCTCGTCTTTGGCGAAAAGCTGACCGGCGGCAAAATCGCCGGCTTTATCGCCGTTGCTTGCGGTGCTTTTCTCATTGCAGCGCAAGGTCTAGGCGGCAATATGTCCATTGCGGGTATCGCCTGCGGAATCGCCTCGGCATTTTGCTATGCGCTGATGGTCATCGCTAGCAAGGGTGCGCCACATATCGAAGGCCTCGAAAACTCCGCGCTCCAGGTGGGCGCCGCCTTTGTGACCGCGCTGGTCCTCACGCTCTTCACGCAAGGTGCCCCCTCATTCCTGTCCGCCGGCGTCGCCGCCGGTATTGATTGGCGCGCCGTCGTCATGCTCGGCGTCGTCAACACCGGCATCGGTTGCCTGCTCTACTTTAGTGCCGTCGCCAAGCTGCCCGTGCAGACCGTCGCCGTCGTCGGCTACCTCGAGCCGCTTTCGGCCGTCGTGTTCTCGGCCGTCCTTTTGGGCGAAGCCATAACGCCGGTCCGCCTGATGGGCGCCGCACTTATCATCGGCGGCGCGATCTTTTGCGAGCTCGCCGGCAAACGCGCAAACGCCAAGGCTAGCATCGCCCAGACAGCACGTGCTTAAAAGCCTCTGCTTTGAAATGCTACCTGCGTATATAAATAATCCCCAGCTGGGGATTATTGTCTAAAACACCCCGATGTGCCAAACTGCTCTTATATGTATAAAGATGGCATAAAGGTCTACTGCCCTTGGCAGAGGCCAGATGTCCAAGGGAGTCCACGTGGCACATAACAAACTGGAGGCAAGCCCCCAAGATCAGCGTGGTCAAGGCGGGCATGGAGCCATTCCCCTCTCCGCTGGCATGCTGCTCGTTACGCTCGGCGTCGTCTACGGCGACATCGGCACGAGCCCCATGTACACTATGAAATCAATCGTCGCCAACAACGGCGGCATCGGTACCGTCAGCGAGGACATGATTTTGGGCGCACTCTCGCTCGTCATCTGGACCATGACGCTCGTGACCACGGTCAAGTACGTGGTTATCGCCATGAAGGCCGACAACCACAACGAGGGCGGCATCTTCGCCCTGTTTAGCTTGGTGCGCAAAGTGGCGCCGTGGCTGATCCTTCCCGCCATGATCGGCGGCGCGGCGCTGCTCGCCGACGGCATCCTCACCCCCGCCGTCACAGTTACCACGGCCATCGAGGGCTTGCGCACTATCGAGTGGGGCCATGCGCTTTTGGGTGACGGCCAGACCAACGTCATCATCATCACCATCATCATTATCTGCGGCCTGTTTGCCATGCAGCGCGCCGGCACCTCGTCGATCGGCAAGCTGTTCGGCCCGCTCATGACGCTGTGGTTCCTATTCCTGGCGGGCGCCGGCCTGTTCAACATGCTCGGCAACTTGTCCATCCTACGCGCACTCAACCCCATCCGCGGCATCATGTTCCTGTTCTCGCCCATCAACCACTCGGGCATCATGGTGCTCGGCTTCGTCTTCCTGTCGACGACTGGCGCCGAGGCGCTCTATTCGGACATGGGTCACGTGGGCAAGGCTAACATTTACGCATCCTGGCCGTTCGTAAAGGCAGCCCTCATCCTCAACTATCTGGGTCAGGGAGCTTGGCTGCTCGCCAATAACTCCAACCCCCAGATGCTCGCGATGGATATCGCCAACCCGTTCTATATGATGCTTCCCGAGCCCCTGCGTCCCTTTGCCATCGTGCTTTCGGCCGTGGCGGCCATCATCGCCTCGCAGGCGCTCATTACCGGCTCTTTTTCGTTGGTTTCGGAGGCAACGCGCCTCAACCTTATGCCGCACCTTCGCATCCACTACCCCAGCGACACCAAGGGCCAGCTCTATATTCCGCTTGTCAACAACATCATGTGGGTCGGCTGCATCTTCATCGTGCTGCTGTTCCAGAACTCCGAGCGCATGGAGAGCGCCTATGGCCTCGCCATTACCGTGACCATGCTCATGACCACGACGCTTTTAACGAGCTACATCGCCGGCATCCTCAAGCACAAGCTGGGTGCCTGCGTCTTCGCCCTGCTCTTTGGCGCCATTGAGCTCTGCTTCTTTGCCTCGTGCCTCACCATGTTCTTTGACGGCGGCTATGTGATGATCTTCTTGGCCTCGCTGCTGTTTGGCCTTATGTACGTGTGGCGCCGTGGCACCGCCATCGAGCGCACGCAGACGATTCTGCTGCCCGTCTCCAAGTACATCGATCAGCTCAACCGTCTACGCAGCGACGAGACCTACCCCGTGCTCGCCGACAATCTGGTGTTCCTCACCAACAGCCCCGACCCGCTCACGCTCGACCGCGACGTGCTCTATTCCATCCTGGACAAGCACCCCAAGCGTGCCAAGGCATACTGGTTCATCAACGTGCATGTCACCGATGAGCCCTATACGCACGAGTTTTCCGTTGAGACCTTTGGCACGGACTTCCTGTTCCGCGTGCGCTTGGACCTGGGCTTTAAGGTCAATCAGCGCATCAACGCCTACCTGCGTCAGATCGTTGGCGACCTGATGGCCTCGGGAGAGCTGCCGCCGCAGCACCACACCTACTCCATCTACGAGACGCGCGGCAACGTGGGCGACTTCCGTTTTTGCATGCTGCGCAAGATGCTTGCCCCCGAAACGGACATCAACCGCAACGACCATCGCGTCATGGCCATCAAGTACGCCGTCCGCCGCGCCTGCGGAAGCCCGGCACGTTGGTACGGTCTTGAGAACTCGGCCATCATCATCGAGTACGTGCCGCTCTTTGCCCGCATGCGTCCGGCAGTCAAACTCATTCGCACCCAGGTGCCACTCGAGATCCAGATCGAAGAGGCTGAGGAAATGGAAGTCGACATCTTCTCGGACGACTTGGTCAACGGCAACGAGGCCGGCAAGAGTATGAACGTCGATCCCACCGAGCTGCTCGAGAGCGTCGCCGATACGCCCGAGCAACAGCAACTCGACGGACTCGAGAGCACCCAGCTCAACGACGCCAACTTCTAACACGCCACCAGCCATTGACGACAACGGCTCCGCATCTCATAAAAGGTGCGGAGCCGTTTTATGTCGCAACGGACCGGTGAGCTACGAACGACGCGGCTCGGGAACCACGAGCCTATCGGGGCTCGCGCCCTCGGCATCCATCAGGCTCACGTAGCGAATCGACGGATCCCCATACATCGCGTAGTAATAATTGCCCGTGCGCGCGCTAAAGCATCCGGTGTAGATAGTCTTCTCGAACTTGCCATCGCCCATCCTGGACGCCCCCTCGATCATCACCACGCCCTCGAGCGAGCGGAACATGCGGACGACGTTTTCGGTCTCGCTCTCCTTTTGCGGGTAATTGGCATTGAGGTACGCCGCCTTTACAAAACGGCTCGGCGAATAGCAGTCACCCGGAATACCGCGCATGCCGGCACCCGCACCATAGGGCTTGAGCTCGGCGCCACGCCATGTCGCCGTCTGCGGAAAATCGCTTGTGGCCGTGATATAGGTGCGCAGGTTTTCCATGTGCCACGGGAAGGTGGGCTGATTGGCAAGGGTGTCGACCGGATCGTCGTATACATGCAGGCCGTCAGCCATCATCTCGACCACGATGCTACGCTGGCTGTCGCCGATAATCCAATGGAGCAGCGACACGCCCAGCCCCTCTCCGGCAGATTTGGCGACAATCACCGTGTCGCGCAGCGCGGCCTCGACCTCATCGACCGTCGAGAACGTCGCTGCCACCCACAGGGGAAACTCATAGGCTGCGATATTGGTCTTGCCGTCGACAGGGTCCTCGGCATACTCGGCATAACCCGGGAAATTGAGACCCGCCACGGCGAGGCCCGCATCGTTGCCGCAGTCGAAGAACATGGGATAGTTCTTGTAATCGATGCACATACCGATCACCGCGTGTGCCGCTGTCGCGTCGTCGATAAACGAATACGGAATGTGAAACCCGCGAGGCATCACGCGAACCTGTTGGCCATAGTCAAAGCTCCAGTCGAGGTTGCGGCCTAGATACATGTGGCCGGAATTATCGGTAAATCGAATGCTCGTACACATAGCGCCTCCTAGCTTCACGTTCTTGCTAATCTCATTGTCACCAATCAAAGAGGCGCTAAACACAAAAGCCCGGACATGACAACAATGTCACGCCCGGGCTATTCAAGCAGGATAAACTCAACCAAGTTAACCCCGCAGGTCGTCTAAGGGGTCAAAGTGCCGCAGATTGCCACGAAAGAGGAGCGAAGCGTACTTAAGGTACGCGAGCGACGATTGAGCGGCAAGGTGCGGTGCTTTGATCCCCTTAGACCAACTTGCCGAGGCAGTGGTCGATCATATGCTGGATCATCTGTGCCTCGAAGCCGACGAAGTCCTGCTTGCGCTCGCGCATCTTGCCGTCGACGATCACGTCATAAGCGACCTTGCACTTGATATAGCGCGTGGACTTGGTGACCTCCTCGTGCGTCAGGCAGCTCTCCTCCATCTTGCTGGCGCCCAGGCCAAACACCAGACGGGGGTTGTAGAGCACGTGGGGCTCGCCGGCGTCGTCCAGGTAGACGCAGACCTTCTTGGTAACGCCAATCTGGTTAGCGGCAAGGCAGCCGGCATCGTCGAGCGACTTAATGGTATCGATCAGGTCCTGAGCAACCGACTCGTCCTCGACGGTCGCAACCTCGCAACGCTGGGACAGGATAGCCTCGTCGTGGCAAAGCTCTTTAATCATACGTTCCTCCATAGGGGTCGTTGTAACCGCTTAAGTATACGGTACCCACACATTTTCATGCGAAAAATACCGTCCGTCTGCTACAAAGCGCCGAACATCAACATGCGAGGAACAACAGCGTCGTAAAGGGGCTATAGTGAGAACGTTCGTGTCAATCGGCCTAAACTCGGGGCCGAACAAGGAAAGGGTATGCATGGACGAACTTTTTCACGTCAGTGAGCGCAAGTCCACAATCGGGACCGAACTTCGCGCTGGACTGACAACATTCCTGGCGATGGCCTACATCATCGCCGTCAACCCTGCGGTGCTCTCGGGCGCCGGCATCGATGCGGGAGCGCTCGCCTGCGCCACCTGCCTGGGCGCCGGCATCATGACCATCTGCATGGGCATCTTCGCAAACCGCCCGCTCGCCTGCGCGTCGGGTCTGGGCATCAACGCCATGATCGCGGGCATCGCCACCACCATGTGCGGCGGCGACTGGCACGTTGCCATGAGCGTTATCTTCCTCGAGGGTATCGTCATCTTGCTGCTCGTCCTGTGCGGCCTGCGCGAGGCCATTATGGACGCCATCCCCGTGGTCCTGCGCCACGCCATCTCGGTTGGCTTGGGCCTGTTCATCGCCATGATCGGCCTGTGCGACGCCGGCATCATCACCGCTGGCGCCGGTACGCTCGTCGGCCTGGGCGACATCGCCTCCCCCACCTTTATCGTCGGCATCATCTCCATCGTCGTGACGGTTGCCCTGGCTTCCCGCAACGTGCCGGGCTCGCTGCTCATCGGCATCATCATCGCCGTTATCGCCGGTATCCCGCTGGGCGTCACCCATGCGCCCGAGGGCCTCATCGCTCCGCTCGACTTCTCGACCTTTGGCGCCCCGTTTGCCAGCACCGCTGATGGCAACATGGCCATCGTGAAGGTTCTGACCGACCCGATGCTGCTCGTCGTTGCCTTCTCGCTGCTCATGAGCGACTTCTTCGACACCATGGGCACCGCGATGGCCGTCGCCAAGCAGGGCGAGTTCTTGACCGAGGACGGCAATGTCGAGGACATCCGCCCCATCCTGGTCGTCGACTCCGTGGCCGCTGCTGCCGGTGGCTTTATGGGCGTCTCCTCCATCACCACCTTCGTCGAGTCCACCTCTGGCGCTGCCGACGGTGGCCGCACGGGCCTCACCTCCGTCACCACCGGCGTGCTGTTCATTCTCGCCGCGTTCTTCTCCCCCATCGTCACCATCGTTTCCAGTGCCGCCACCTGCGGTGCTCTGGTCTACGTCGGCTACCTCATGATGAGCGAGGCCTCCGAGATCGACTGGTCCGACGTGTCGCAGGGTTTCCCGGCGTTCATGATTGTCGCCGGCGTGCCCTTCACCTACTCCATCTCTGCCGGAATCGGCCTGGGCTTTATCGCCTACGTGATCGTCGCGCTCTTTAAGGGCGAGGCCTCCAAGATCAAGCCGCTCATGTGGATCGCAGCCCTTGCCTTCCTCGTCTACTTCTTTGTAGCGTAACGGCAAAGCTGCCAAAGCAGAACACCAAAGCGCGGGGTCGCATCGAGCGGCTCCGCGCTTTTTTTAAAGCCAGGCAACGCACGGACGCGCGATGTATTGCTTCCCAAGTTTTGGACATTTTGCCCTCCAAACGGCACTACCGCCGGCTACATCCTGCAGATATGCTGGGCTTAATCGCATAGGCCCTATGAGGATGGGAGTAACCATGGCCGCCTTGTTCACGACCCCCAAGCGCAATGACAAAACCTCTGGAGCCCATTTTGTCGAGCCCGACGTGCGCCGTCGCACGCTGCTCGCACACGGCAGCTGGCGCCGCGTGACGCGCCGCATCGTTGTAGGCGCCGTATGCGCGCTTACGGTGAGCTCGCTGCTCATGCCGAGCGTCTCGTTCGCGGCCGAGTGGGTCAACGTCGGCGGCACTCAGTACAACACTGCAGCAGGCGACGAGGCCGGCACCTGGGCCTGGGACGGCGCCGACGATATGAAGCTCAACGGCTATAACGGCGGCGCGATCGAGGCAGCGGGCAAGCTCAACGTGAGCTACGAGGGCGACAACATCGTCACTAACGGCGACGGCCGCGGCATCAAGGTTAAGGATGGCGCGAACGAGAACGCCGAGCTTAATATTCAGGGCGACGCGTCCAGCACGCTCAACGTGACATCTTCTCGTGACGCCATCACTTCCGTCGGCAGCATCAACATCGACGGCGCTGGCACTGTCAACGCCACGAGCACCGAGCACGATGCCATCGATGCCGGGGGCGATGTCACCATCAAGGGCTCGGGAAACGTTAACGCCACGGGCGATTCGGATGGCATCAGGGCCGACGGCAACATCACGATCGACAACAGCGGAACCGTCACCGCCAAGGCCACCGAGGATCAGGGTATCGATGCTAACGAGAACCTCATCATAAAGGGCGGCGGCAAGGTAGAGGCAAGCTCTATCAAAGACAATGCGATTTGGGCCGACGGCAACATCGAGATCTCGGGTGGCAGCCAGGTCAAGGCAAGCTCCGAGGAAGACGCCGCCATCGACGGTAAAAACAGCCTCACGGTCACGAACGCTTCCCTCAACGCAAGTGGCGTTGGGTATGGCATCTATGTCTACAAGGGCATCACGTTCGATGGCGCAACCGTAACGGTCCGTGCAAGTGCAGGGAACGATGAAGCCAGCGCCCTCTTCACCGACGAGGACGACATCGTCATCAAGAACGGCTCGATCGTGGATGCGTTCGCAGAAGGCCAGTTCTCGACCGCAATCTCCACCAGAAACTACTACCCCAACGAAGCGGGTGGTCACATCTACATTAGTGACTCCGTTGTCAAGGCTATAGCCCGCTATGTCGAGTCCGGTAGCGACGGCCCCGATCACTACAGCAACGACCAAAGTGGCGCGGTCATTCCCGAGCATAGGGGCGTGAACATCGGCATCTTTGCCCGGACCAAGGAGGGCATCACGCCCGCGACCATCTCGATTGTCCGCAGTAAGGTCACAGCTGAGGGAGACACGGCGGCAATCTTCGCCCTTGCCGTGAGCGCGGACGGCGAGACAATCGGCACCATCGAGATCGAAGGCGCTCCCATCCAGACGCCCACAGGCGGCAAGGTCATTGACTATCGCAACAAAGAAGAGCTCAGCAACGGCGACATCTACGAAGCGGGTCAAACCATCGGCACGGGCGACGCCACGGTCGACTCCCCCTACGACGAAGCTGTCGCCAAGAGCACGGTCATCGCGCCTCCCGAGGAGATCAAACCCGAGGAGAAGCCAGGCGAGACCAAGCCCGATGGTTCCAAGTCCGAGGGCACGAAGACGACCAAGACCGTTGCAGTTGCAGCCACGGGAGCCAAGACCACCGGCAAGCTCGCGGCAACCGGCGACGCCTCGAACGCAGCCATCGTGGCAGCCGCCCTTGCAGGAACAGCCGCCATCGCCGCGGGCGCCGTGGTGAGCCGCAAGCGCTCGTAAACACTTTTTCGCACGGGACGGGTGGATCGCGGCCCTTGCCTTCCTCGTCTACTTCTTCGTAGCGTAAGGGCAAGGCTGCAAAAGCTGAACAATAAAGCGCGGAGTCGCCATGCGGCCCCGCGCTTTTCTTTTAGCGCCGGTCCCTGCGCCAGCGTGCGGCCTATTTCTCCCCCATTTTGGCCATTTTGCCCTCCAAACGGCACTACCGCCGGCAACATCCAGTAGATACGCTGAATCTAGTCGTATAGGCCCTATGAGAACGGGAGCAACCATGGCAGCCTTGTTCACGACCCCCAAACGCAATGACACTACCGCCGGAACCCATGTTGCCGAACCCGACGTTCGCCGTCGCATAGGACTCGCGCACGGCAGCTGGCGCCGCGTGACGCGCCGCATCGTCGCGGGCGCCGTGTGCGCGCTCACGGTGAGCTCGCTGCTCATGCCGAGCGTCTCGCTCGCAGCGGAATGGGTCAAGGTCGGCGGCAACAAGTACAACACCGCGGCGAGCGACGAGGCCGGTACCTGGTCGTGGGACGGCGCCGACGACTTGAAGCTCAATAACTATAACGGCGGCGAGATCCAGGCCGCAGGCAAGCTCAACGTGAATTACTCGGGAACCAACATCGTCACTGCCGAATGGATCGAAAGCATCAACGTTTCTCATGGCACTAACGAGAATGCCGAGCTCAATATCCAAGGCGACGAGGGCGGCACGCTCAGCGTGACATCTACTGAGGACGCTATCCTCTCCACGGGTAATATCAACATCGACGGAGCCGGATCCATCAACGCCACGAGCACTGGGTTTGATGCCATCAATGCCGGAGGTGATCTCGCTATCAAAGGTTCGGGCAACGTCAACGCCACGGGTGCATCGGATGGCATCAGGGCAAACGGCAATATCACGATTGACGACAGCGGAGCCGTCACCGCCAGGGCTACCAAGGACAAGGGTATTGGAGCCGACAAGAACCTCACCATCAAGGGTGGCGGGACGGTCGAGGCAAGCTCAGCCGATGGTGAGGCCCTTTGGAGCGGTGGCAATATCAACATCTCGGACGGCAGCCAGGTCAAGGCAAGCTCCGAGAAAGACGCTGCCGTCGAGGCCAAGGGCAGCCTCGCAGCCACAAACGCCTCCCTCAACGTAAACGGTGTTGAATATGGCGTCTATGCCCACAAGGGCATCACCCTCGATCATGCAAACGTGACGGTCCGTGCAAGTAAAGGCAGATACGGTGGCGCCAACGCCCTCTTCACCTACCAGGACGACATCGTCGTCAAGAACGGCTCCACCGTGGACGCGTTTGCGGAAGGCGAGGTTTCGGCTGCATTCTCCACCAGAAACGATCGACCCAACGAGAAGGGCGGCCACATCTACATCAGCGACTCCGTTGTCAAGGCCATAGCCCGCTATGTCGAGAACGGCGACGGCCCCATCCCCTACAGCGAAAACCAAGATGGCGAGACGAGGCGCGAACCCCAAGGCGAGAACATCGGCATCATCGCCCAGACCAGCGAGGGCGTCACACCCGCAGTCATCTCGATCATCCGCAGCAAGGTAACGGCCGAAGGAGATACAGCGGCAATCTTTGCCCGTGCCATGAGCGCTGACGGCAAGACAATCGGCACCATCAAGATTGAGAACGCCGCCATCCAGACGCCCGAAGGCGGCAAGGTCATTGACTATCGCAAGCTCCGTGACGACATCTACGAGGCAGGCCAAGCCATCGGCACGGGCGACGCCACGGTCGACTCCCTCTATATCAAAGCAGTCGCCAAAAGTACGACCATCGCACCTACCGAGGTAGCCAAGCCGGAAGACCCCAAGCCCGACGAGACCAAGCCCGCAGAAAGCAAGCCCGCGGAGTCCAAGCAGAACCCCAAGCCTGAGGGCTCAAAGCCGACCAAGGCCGTTGCGGCTTCAACCACGAAAGCCAAGACTACCGGCGTGCTCGCGGCAACCGGCGACACCTCGGGTGCGGCCATCGTGGCAACCGTCCTTGCGGGAACAGCCGCTATCGCCGCAGGCACCATGGCGAGCCGTAAGCGTTCTTAGACGCCTCTGCGCACATGGCAGCTCCCGCGAAGGCCCCGAGCCCCAGCACCGTTTAACAACGCCACCGCCGAGCTCCCCTCCGGCGGTGGCGTTTTCCATATGCGTCCGCAGGGGATGCACGAGATTGTCTTTGGTCTAGCCCAACCGGCATACGCTGGCGTGCGACAATTGGGGCTGCCGATATCACAACACTGAGAGAAGCCCGTCATGGAAGCGCATCAAAAGCAGACAACCGTTTATTCGAATCATACGGAAAGCGCGCCTGTCATCTACCTTCCTGTGGTCGTGGGCGACGGCAGCGAGGTTTATAAGTGTTGCCGAGAGCTCGACTGTCCGCCATTCGCCCTCGTCACCATTGGCGGGCTCGATTGGAATCGCGAGCTGAGCCCCTGGGCATGCGACGGGACCGTACGCGATGCCGAGCCTTTCGGCGGCCAAGCTGCCGGTTTTCTTGATGAGCTGCTGAATCAGATAATCCCCCAGGTGGAGTCATCGCTTCCTCAGCCGCCCACCTGGCGCGGCATTGCCGGTTATTCGCTAGCGGGCCTCTTTTCGCTTTGGGCCCCCTGGCAGACCGATGCCTTTGACCGCGTCGCAAGCGCATCGGGATCCCTGTGGTTTCCTGGCTTTATCGACTATGCGCACGAGCACGCGATGGCAGTTACGCCCGACGCCGTCTACCTGTCACTCGGCAAAAAGGAAACCAAGACGCCCAACCGCATGATGCGGCATGTACTCGACGACACGCGCGCGATGGAAGCGTTGCTCGTCGAGCGCGGCATTCCAACAACGCTGGAGCTCAACCCCGGCAATCACTTTGCCCAAACCGACTTGCGCATGGCCCGCGGCATCCACTGGATACTGACGCAATAAAAATGGCGCCCACGCGTGCAATACGCATGGGCGCCATTTATTTTGTTTTAGCTGAACGCAGCTGCTACTCAGCAGCCTCCTCAAGCTCGGAGACATCAAACTCAAAGTCGTTACCCGGCAGGATGGCGTTGAGCACAATGCCCACCAGCGAACCCACGGCAAGACCAGAAAGCGAAATCGTCACGCCGCCCAGTTCCAACACGATGGCGCCGGCGGTGCTGTACGCGATGCCGAGCGAAAGCACGAGCACCAGCGCGGCCACCAGCACGTTGCGGTTGTTCTGGAAATCGGCCTGGTTTTCGATGAGGTTGCGGACGCCCACAGCGCTGATCATGCCGTAGAGCACGAGCGACACGCCGCCGATAACGCATGCCGGCATGGCGGCGATGACCGCGGCGAACTTGGGGCAGAACGAAAGCACGATGGCGCAGCACGCGGCAATGCGAATCACGCGCGGGTCGAACACGCGCGTCAGGGCGAGCACGCCGGTGTTCTCGCCGTAGGTGGTGTTGGCCGGAGCGCCAAAGAGCGAAGCCAGGATCGTGGCAAGGCCGTCGCCAAGCAGCGTGCGATGCAGACCGGGATCGGCGATGTAGTTACGCTCGCAAGTGGAGCCGATAGCCGAGATATCACCGATATGCTCGATCATGGTCGCGAAGGCCAGCGGCATGATGGTAATGATGGCCGTCGTGGCAAGGCCGCTATCGAACTGCGGGCCAAAGAGCGCAAACACGGTGTTGTCCCACACGATGGGCAAGCCAACCCAGGGAGCGGCAGCGACGCCCGAGAAGTCAACCTCGCCGAGCGCGGCGGCAACGGCATAGCTCACCACAACACCCAGCAGAATCGGCACGATCTTGACCATGCCGCGGCCCCAAATGTTGCAGATGATGATCACTGCCACAGCGACAACGGCAACAAGCCAGTTGGTCTGGCAGTTGGCGATGGCAGAGCTTGCCAAGATCAGGCCGATGGAAATGACGATGGGGCCGGTCACCACCGGCGGAAAGAAGCGCATAACGCGCTTGGCGCCAAACGCGCGGAACAGAGCCGCAAGCACCGGATAGAGCAGGCCGGCACAAGCTACGCCCAGGCAGGCGTAGGGCAAAAGCTCGGCCTCGCCGTTGGGCGCAATCGCGGCATAGCCGGCGATAAAGGCAAACGACGAGCCCAAAAATGCCGGCACCTTACCGCGCGATAGGAAGTGGAAGAGCAGCGTGCCCAAGCCGGCAAACAAAAGCGTTGCCGACACCGAGAGACCGGTGAGCACGGGCACCAGCACTGTGGCGCCAAACATGGCAAACAGATGCTGCAGGCCGAGCAAAAACATGCGCGGGCGGCCGAGCGATGACGCATCGTAGATGGCATCGGCGACGGCGGGCGTCGAGGACTGGGACATGGATGTCCTTTCGAATGGAAGGGCGATCAGGCATATCGGATAACCTGCCCGAACGATACGATCCGAACCATTGTACGCGATGCGCCATGTCTCGCACGCGCCGTCACCTGCGAACGTTACCGCTATTTCCAAACGCGCTCGGCAATACGCTTGACCAGCGCGATCTTTGCCCATTGCTCGTCCTCGGTCAGCTTGTTGCCAATCTCGCAGCTGGCAAAGCCACACTGCGGAGACAGATACAGGTTCTCGAGCGGAACATACTTTGCAGCCTCGTAAATACGCTCGACGATGGCATCCTCGTCCTCAAGCTCAGCGGCCTTGGTGGTCACCAGGCCCAACACGACCTTCTTGCCAGGGGCAACGTACCTCAACGGCTCAAAACCGCCGGCGCGCGGCGTATCGAACTCCAGGTAAAATGCGTCAACATCCTCGTTTGCGAACAGGTATGGCGCGATGGGGTCATAGCCACCCTCGAAGGCATAGGTAGAGTGGTAGTTACCACGGCACACGTGCGTGTTAATGACCAGGTCGTCGGGCTTGCCCTCGATAGCGGCGTTGTTGAGCGCCACGCCCAGCTCACTCACCTTTTGCAGGTCGACCGGGCTCATGCCGGTCTTGGACACAAAGTCGGTATCGCAATAGATGCCCCAGGTGCAGTCATCAAACTGGATGTTGCGGCAGCCTGCAGCGTACAGGTCGGCGATCACCGTACGATAAGCGGCTGCAATGGCATCGGCGAGCTCTTCGTCGGTCTTGTAGACGGCGCGCAGGCTCTCCTGCTGGCCATCGCAGCGGTCGAGCGTGACCTCAGAGAACGTCTGGATAGGCGCCGGGATGGTCTGGCGTGCAACGTGGTCCTCGCCCTCAAGTGCCTTGACAAACTTAAAGTGCTCGACGAAGGGGTGGTTCTCGCCGCTGATGGAGCCAGTCACCACGGCGGTATCGGCCGTGGTCTCCTCGTCGTGGAACATATATCCCGTACGCGAGGTGCGACGCTCGACGCCGTTCAGCCCCCACATAAAATCGAGGTGCCAGTAGCTGCGGCGAAACTCGCCATCGGTGATGACCTGCAGGCCGGCGGCCTTCTGCTTTGCCACCAAATCGCGAATAGCATCGTCCTCGACGGCCTTAAGCCCCTCGGCATCAAGCGTGCCTGCCGCATAGGCAGCACGGGCGTCCTTTACGGCCTGCGGACGAAGAAAGCTGCCGATGATATCAGCGCGAAACGGCGCGTTCGGTTGAATCGAAGTGCTCATAGATATCTCCCTTTGCATTGGTTGCTTTACTGGGACAGAGTATGAGCGCTCATATGGCCATCGCAAAATATACGTTTATAACAGTTTGATATAGATGCTTCCTATATCAGTTTGGACTGCCATAAAGAGATTTGACCCGTGCAGAATGCAGCAGTCTATATGTGCTGACGAATCACGTCGATATAGGCTTGGCCGTAGCGCGTAAGCGTCGTGTTCTTGCGCGTGATGATGCCGATCTCCATGTACTCGTCTACATCGAGCGGAATCGAGATGATGCCGGGCCCGTTGAGCTCGTGACTGATCACGCCTGAGCATACCGTGTAGCCGTTGAGGCCCATGACCAGGTTGAACAACGTCGCACGGTCACGCACGCGGATATTCTTGCGGCGCTCAAAGGTCGAGGTCAGCTCCTCAGAATAGTAGAACGAGTTATAGCTGCCCTGCTCATAGGACAAAAACGGGTAGTCTTCCAAGTCCTCGAGCGTCACGCTGGAGCGGCCAGCCAGCGGATGGTCTGCACACACAAAGACGTGCGGCGTGGCGCAGAAGAGCCCTTCGAACACGAGCTCGTTGGCCGCCAGCATGCGCTCGATGACCTCGCGATTGTGCTCCGACAGATACAGGATGCCGAGCTCGCTTTTCATGTGCGCGACGTCCTCGATAATCTCGTGGGTTTGCTCCTCGCGCAGGGTAAAGTCGTAGCGCGCGGCATCGAACTCACGGATCACATCGACAAACGCATTAACGGCAAAGGAATAATGCTGGCAGCTCACACTAAAGTGCGGCACCTGCTCGGACTCTCCCTTGTACTTGCTCTCGAGCAGGTCGGCCTGGTCGAGTACCTGGCGCGCATAGCCCAAGAAGGTCTCACCTTCCTCGGACACAACGACGCCCTTGTTAGTGCGCTCAAAGATGTGCACGCCCATCTCGTTTTCGAGATCGCGAATCGATGCGGTAATCGAAGGCTGCGACACAAAGAGCCGGCGCGAGGCCTCGGTGATGCTGCCACATTCGGCAACTTTGACGACATATCTGAGCTGCTGGAGCTTCATGATGGCCTCCCTAGACGTCCGCGATACCCGAACCCACCGCATCCATCTGACGCATAAAAGGCGGCATCTCCCCCGTCGCGGCGCAGGCGGCAATCTGATGCAGAGCCCCGGCAACCGCATCGTCTGCCGCAGCGCCGATATGCCAGCGCGCGGCAGCAGTGACGGCCTCGTTGGCATTGGCGACTGCAACGGAGTTGGGAACGGCACCGATCATGGGCAGATCGTTATCGGAATCGCCAAATACGGCCACCTCATCGGGCGTCAGGCCCAAAGCGCGCGCCAGCTCCAGCGCAGCGCAGCCCTTGTCCCAACCGGCCGGGAGAATATCGAATAGGCGCACGCGGTTGTTGGGAAATACAAGCGAGAGCTCCGGCACCTCAGCGGCAATGCGCTCGCGCAGCTCAGCGAGCTCTTCGCGCGAGCGGGCGCTCCAGATATTCGCCTTGTATACCGGGGCATCATCGACAACAGGACGGCACGGGGCCTCTTCGCCCTTGAGCCACGCGTTGCCGCCCGACTCCATGGCGCGACGAACGCGCTCGGGGTCACTCGTCACGCAATAGGCATCGTTGCCCCAAAAGTCATCACCCAGGCTGTAGACCTTCAGGTACGTATCGTCGGTCTCCTGCTCCAAGTAGTCAGCCAAGCGCATAAGGGCGGCGTTGTCGGTCGCATGCGAGGCTACCGCCTCACCGTCCACAAACATGACCTGGCCGTTACAGAACGCGCCAGTCGAGAAGCACTCGGAACGATTTTTGAACATCCAGCCCATCGCGGACGGCTGACGGCCCGAAACCGGGCCAAAGTGCAGACCCGCCGCCCGCATGGCATGAATGCCCTCGATGGCGTAGTCGCTAGCGCCGTCATGCCCGGCTGGAATCAGCGTATCGTCTATATCGGTTAGCACAAGTTTGATCATAGAGTCCCCCAGTCGTTTTCACCCTAACCATTGTAACGACCTGCCAATAAGAGACAGGTTTATTTTGGCTGGTTTTATCTGGGAAAATGCAGCGCCCCAGTTGCCACCTGCCAAAATAAACCTGTCCCTTTTTGGCAGGTGCGCTAGTATAGGGAACAACAGATTCGATGCGGGAGTGCCGGCGGTGCAAACCACAAGGCTGAGAGGGCATGGGGCCCAATCCTTTGAACCTGTCAGTTAATGCTGGCGTAGGGAGCATGCCGCCTTTACAGGGGCGCTGTCTATGCACAGCGCCCCTTTTCTATGCCAAGGAGGCATGTGCAGTGATTGATTCGGAACAGCTTAAGCAACATATGGTCAAGGCCGTGGAGGAGATTCGCGCCACCAATCCGATGGCCGGCTCCATCACCAACACGGTGACGATCGACTTTGTCGCCAATGCTCAGCTCGCCGTGGGCGGTTCGGCCGCCATGGTCTATCTGCCCGACGAGGGCGAGGCGCTCGTTGCCGGCGGCGGCGCCATCTATCTCAACATGGGCACGCTCTTCCCCATCTACGAGCAGACGATTCCCCGCGCGGCCAAGGCGGCACACGACGCCGGCAAGCCCTGGGTGCTCGATCCGGTGGGCCTGGGCATCGGTAGCCTGCGAACCCAGCTGGTAAACGAGCTCAAGCAGTACAAGCCTGCCATCGTGCGCGGCAACGCCTCCGAGATCATCGCACTCGCCGGCCTGTGGGGTCTTGAGGGCGAGGCAGCTGATCTGAGCCGCGTGCGCGGTGTCGATACCACCGACACGGTCGACGCCGCCCGCGATGCCGCTGTGGCGCTCGCCCGCTACACCGGCGGAGCCGTAGTGGTCTCGGGCGAAGTCGACCTGATTACCGACGGCACGACGGTGGCCAAGTCCCACGGCGGCAGTCCGCTCATGTCCAAGATCACCGGCTGCGGCTGCTCGCAGGGTGGCGTGCTGGCTGTGTACGCCTGCGCTGCCGATCCGTTTACGGCAGCCGTCTGCGGCACCGCCGTCTACAACGTTGCCGGCACGCGTGCCGCCGCCGTCGCCGATGCCCCGGCAAGCTTTAAGGTCGCCTTTATCGACGAGCTCTACCGCGCGACCGCCCAGGACATCGCCGATAACCGACTCGAGCTCGAGGAGGCATAAGCCATGTCCGAGCCCACAACCAATACCGGCATGAACACGCTCGTCGCCGTGGCCATCGCCCCATGCGGCACCGGCGATGAGCTGTCCGCCGAGGTCGCCGAGGTCGTGCGCGTCATTCGCGAGAGCGGCCTTCCCAACCGCACCACCTCGATGTTCACCGAGATCGAGGGCGACCGGGACGAGGTCATGCAGGTCGTGCGCGACGCAACCTTTGTGTTGGCGAACAAGGGCATCCGCACCGAAGTCGTGCTCAAAGCCGACATTCGACCCGGATTTACCGACACCATGACCGGCAAGCTCGAGCGCATGGAAGCACAGATCAAGAAGCAGGAGGAAGCACGATGAGCATCCGCGACAACCTTGATATCTCGGCCTATCTGGTACTCGGCCCCGAAAACACCCTCGGGCGCCCCGTGGGCGATGTGGTGGCCCAGGCGCTCGACGCAGGCTTTACCTGCATCCAGGTGCGCTCCAAGGTGGCAAGTGCCCGCGAGATCATCGCGCTGACGGGCGACGCCGCGCAGGCAATCGCACAGGCTGGCAAGACCGGTCAGGTCGCCTTGCTAATCGATGACCGCCTGGACTGCGTACTCGCCGCGCGCGAGCAGGGCATTGCCGTCGACGGCGTGCACGTGGGCCAGAGCGATATTCCCGTCGAGGTCTGCCGCAAGCTGCTGGGCCCCGATGCCATTGTGGGCCTTTCGGCCCGTTGCGAGGAGATGCTCGAGTACGTCAAGACCGCCGACATGAGCCTGGTCGACTACCTGGGCATCGGCCCGCTCCACGAGACCGAGACCAAGCGCGACTGCGGACGCGCGGCCGACGGCTCTATCATCACCAAGAGCTTTGAGGACCTGGCCGCGCTCCACGCGGCAAGCCCCGTGCCCATCGTGGTGGGCGGCGGCGTCAAGACGGCCGACCTGCCGCAGCTCAAGGCCACCGGCGTCGATGGCTTCTTTGTGGTGAGCGCCGTCTGCAGTGCCGACGACCCCTGCGCCGCCGCCAAGGAGCTCGTCGACACCTGGCAGCAGGCATAGACTCAAGCCGAGCAGCCGATTCGCGGCCTCATATCTTCAATAGCGGAAAGCGCATCCCAGTTTGGACCTCCATTCCGGGATGCGCTTTCCGCCACAGCCTCTACCTTGCCAGATACGTTTCCAGCGCAGACAAAGACGACTCCGCATCGTGGCGGCCGATCTGATAGATGCGCTCGAGCTCATCGGGCTCGCGGCACAGCGACGGCACCTTCACCGATTCGCTCGGCCGCACCACAAAGATTTCGCCGGCAGCCTCGCGACGTGCCAGGTCATCGAGTGTGGCATTGTAGACCTCATGCCGATGCTCAAGCGCCGCGACAAACTCCGGATAGTGACGGAACACGCGACGTAGCATGGGCATCACGCTGTTGGGCTGCTTCACAAATCCCGCCGGCTGCGTGAGCACCACGATATTGCGGTCATACCCCTGCGCAAACAGCCATGCACTGGGAATAGAATCAGCCACGCCACCATCCAGATACTTATGCCCGTCAATAGCAACGGGGCGCGTCGCCACGGGAATCGCCGACGACGCCCGAATCCACTCGATATCCCGCTCGTCGCCATAGGGCAGGTCATGGTAGACGGCCTTGCCCGTCTCGATATCGGTACACACGCACGTAAATCGCATGGGGCAGGCGCGATACGCCTCCAAGTCGATGGGATCGCGCTCGATAGGCACCTCGTGATAGGCAAAATCGGCATTGAACATATCGCCGGTCCGCAGCCAGCTTGCTACACCCGCATAGCGCTTATCGGCACAATAGGCCTTGTTATAGCGAATGGCACGGCCGATCTGGCGCGATTTAAAATTGTAGCCAAACGCCGCGCCCGCCGAGACGCCCACCATATGGTCGCAGGTCAAACCGTGCTCCATCCAAACGTCGAGCACGCCCGCCGTATACATACCGCGGTAGCCGCCTCCCTCGAGCGCGAGCCCCACCGTGCGCGTCATAGTTGGCTGTGCCATGCGACCATCTCCGTCCCCGCAAATTTAAACGGAACAAGTATACCCATCAACATATACCGCCCCAGTCGCATTTTTATCGAACATCGCATCATCGCGCTGCCGTTTGTCGAATAATAGCCACCCACAGCATGTGCACCCCTATATAATTTTGTACTGTTGTTTATTACTGTTGTTTATACTACTCAGCAGTTATCAACAGCGAACATTAGCCGGCAAAGTAACCCAACAACGCAGCAAGGCGGGGGCCTGGATACACGCAAAACGCTGAGCAACGACGCGTGTACACGACGAGCTCGCCCGACGCAATCCGCCCCGACTTCAGAAAGCCGCTTAGAACATGGATACTGTCAGCAATTACACCGAAACGCTCGAAAAGACCGTCCGTGACCTTCTCGAGCGTCAGGAGGATCTGATCAGGACCGCCTTTACCGACCAGCTTACCGGGCTTGGCAACCGTGGCGGCTTTGCCCGTTCCCTCGAGGAGCTCTGGGAGCAGGACACCCCCGTTACCATGGCGTTCATCGATATCGACAATCTCAAGCACTGCAACGACGTCTTTGGGCATGACGAGGGCAACCGCTATATCTTGCAGGTAAGCCTCTATCTCAAACTGTATATGAAAGTGGACGAGGCGGCGTTTCGCATAGGCGGCGACGAGTTTGCCATCCTATCTACGATTGCGACCGAGGACGACCTCGCCGAACGTCTGGAACACTGCCGAACGATCCTGCTCAAAAACAACGATTCCGAGATGCCCCACTCGTTTAGCTACGGAGTGGCACACGCCGGCCCCGCCCTGGGCGAAGCCTCCAATCGCATGACACTCGATGCCGACCATCGCATGTACGACTACAAGCTACGTCATGCCATGCACCTCGATCGGCGCAATATTACGCAAGTCCACGCCGACGACTTCGAAATAAGCGATCGTATTTTCGACGCTTTTTCGATGCTCAACGAGGGCCGTTATTTCTTTATCGAGAACTTGGACAAGGACCGCACCCTTTGGTCGCAAGGTGCCTTGCGCGATCTCGGTCTTCCTTCGGAGCACATAGACAGCTGCCGCGATTTCTGGAAGACGCGCGTCCATCCCGATGACCTCGAGGCCTACGCCAACGACATCAACCAGATCTTTAACGGCTCCAAACACCGCCGCGTCATGCAGTACCGCATGCGCAATGCCGCGGGTGACTACGTTCTCTGCCGTGCTCGCGGGTTTCGCATCGACGGCGACGGAAATGTCCCCTCGCTCTATGTCGGCGAACTCGTCAACCACTCGCTTGCCGAAACCGTCGACGCCGCCACAGGCCTCGGAACGCAGCGCATGCTGGTCAACGCTATCGATGCCTGCCGTCGCGACCGCTGCGAGACGGGGCTTATAGCGGTGCGCATTCGTGGCACGGCGAATCTCAACGAGCTCTACGGGGCCGAGGCTGTCGACAACATGCTTGCCGAATACGCAGGCCGCATGCTGTCGATCACCCGCGGCAGAAGCCGGGTCTTCCGTTCACGAAGCGTCCAGTTCGTCGTGCTCAGCAACGATTTGGACCATGAGGCATTCGAGCAACTGACCCGCCACCTTAAAGAGGCTGTTTTCGCTCCTGTTCAAATCGCGGGCGACACCATTACTCCCGTCTGCCTTGTCGTCCCGGCCTTTTACGAGCAGTTAACCCATCAAGCGACCGCCGTTTTAGGCGAACTCGACCGTCGCCTTCGCACGGCCGGCGGGCTTGTTCCCAACGACAGCCTCCCCATACCCGAGGCGGAGCGCAAAAGCGCCATCGCCGAACGTATCGACTCGCTCACGGGCCTCTATCGACCCAGCGAGTTTATGCGGCGCGCCAACGCATTTCTCGAGGCAAGGCGCGACGACACCTGGTGCATCGCCACCGTCGACATGGGTCACATGCGCCTGTTTAATGAATGGCACGGCCAGGCCGAGGGCGACCGCGTACTCGCCGATGTGGGCACGGTCCTCAAGGACATCGAGAATGCCGATATGGGCGTCGCAGGGTACTGGGGCCAAGATGACTTTTGCGTACTCATCCCCTTTAAGCACATCACCGTCCATCAAATCTACAACCGCGTTCGCGAGGCAGTAGCCAGGCATGATGACGGCGTAGGTTTTTGGCCGTCCATGGGCATTTACCCCATCGACTCCAATGAGGAGATCACCATCGATGCGCAGGCAAAGGCCATGTTTACCAATCGACGCGCCAAAAACGACTTCAAGGAGCGCATTGCTATTTTCCGCCCCGAAGAATATGAACACGAGATTGCGTTCCACCGCACGCTGACCGAGTTCCAGTACGCGCTCTCAAATGGCCGCATCACGTACTACCTGCAGCCCCAGGTCGATATGGAAACCGGCGAGATCATTGGCGCCGAGGCACTTACGCGCTGGATTGACAAGGACGGCTCTCTCATTTCGCCCGCAACGTTTATCCCCGCACTCGAGGAAAGCGGCTTTGTGGTGACGCTCGACAAGTACATTTGGCAGGGTGTCGCCATATGGCTTCGCGAGCGTCTCGATCGCGGTCTTCGCGTGGTTCCGGTCTCGCTTAATGTGTCTCGCGTGGACATTCTTGCCTGCGACGTTGCCGAGCATATGGGATCGCTCGCCGCCCAATACAACCTGCCGCCCGAGCTCATGCGCATCGAGATCACCGAGACGGCTTATACGGGAGAGTCCGAAGCCGTGGACAAACTGACAGCCGACTTGCACACCCGCGGCTTCTCGACCTATATGGACGATTTTGGCACCGGTCAGTCCACGCTCGCGATGCTCAAGAACGTCAACGTCGACGTCATCAAGCTCGACCGCACCTTTGTGCCCACCGACCGCGATCAAGGCCGCAGCGCGCAGATCGTGTCATCGATGCTCGAGATGGCGCAGTCGCTCCATCTGCCCATTGTAATCGAAGGCGTCGAGACAGATGAGCAGGCAAACATGCTACGCCACATGGGTGCCCGCTACGCTCAGGGCTTCCTCTACTACCGCCCCATGCCGGCGAAGGATTTTGAGGCATTGCTCGATGGCGGCAATAACAACTGATACGCTCGCGCGCAAAACGCCACCGCCGAAGGGGGCATTTGTCTCCATTAGCTAACTTATATCCCCAGTTCAAACCGAATTGGGGATATGATACAAACCGTTGTTCCGCCCAAGGAGGTTATCCATCATGAACGAGTCATATCGCCTGGGCGAGCAATCGATTATTGCCTATCTTCAGCGACTTGCGAATGGCATCTCGACCGCCGAACTCGATGTTGCCGCGCTGCCTGCTGAGCTGCGCGCCGTTGGCGAGCAACTGCAAAAGACGCATGCCATCCTGCAACAAGAGCGCCGGCTGCTTGAGAGCAACGCCTATATCGACCCGCTCACCAACTTGGGCAACCGCGGCGGACTCGACCGTCACGTCGAGCAACTCTGGCACAAAGGTGACCCCTTCACCTGCGCCTATATTGACATCGACCATCTCAAACATTGCAATGATAGGTTTGGCCACGCCGAAGGCAATCGCTATATTCTGAGCATCTGCCGCACGCTCTCCGAAACCATGGAGCACGATGAGATGCTGTTCCGTATCGGTGGAGACGAGTTTGTGCTCATCTCGCTCTCCGCAAACGAGACCGAACTCGAGCAGCGCTTGGAGCGGGTACGTGCCGGGCTGATCGAGGCGAGCTCAGGTGGCAAGGCGCCCATGATCGCCAGCTTTAGCTTTGGCTGCTCGCGCGTCGATCCACTTGCCGGCGACACGCGTCGCCAGATGACGATGGATGCCGATCGCAAGATGTATCGCTATAAGCTTATGCATCGTGTGCAGCAACCGAAAGACAATGACGCGCCGCAACGCCCAATCGTCGATCAGCTTCCCTGCAACGACCGGGTGTTCCAAGCGATCTCCATGAGCTCCGAGACACGCTATCCGTTCATCCTTAACCTCGATACGGGAGAATCGCAATGGTCGGTTAACGCCGTGCGCGATTTTGACCTGCCCTCCCAGCACCCCTTTAACTCACTCGACATGTGGCTCGCCCGCGTTCATCCCGAGGACCGCGACAACGTACGCGCCGAGCTCGACATGGTGATAAATGGCACGTGGCACTTCCATTACATGCAGTATCGCGTAATGGATGCCACCGGAAAATACGTGCTTTGCGACTGCACGGGCTACCGTTTGGACGGCACCGATACCGAGCCCAGCATGTATGTGGGCATTATCATCAACCGAAGCTTGGCAGATACGACCGACTCGGTAACGGGCCTGGGCGATGTCCACGCGCTGGTCAACGCTATTGGAGAGATGCGCCGCGTGGCGCGCGAGGCAGGCTTTATTGCCATTAAGGTCGACGATATCGCCGAAGTCAATGCCCGCTTTGGATTCGATGCAGGCGACCGCGTGCTCGCCGAAAGCGCCGCCTGCCTCATGGACTGTTCGCGCGGCAAGGGTCGCTTGTTCCGCTCGACGGGACCAATGTTCGTGGCGCTTTTCGATGACTTTGATCCCGAAGAGACCGATGCGATCGCAGACGAAATCGAGCGGTTCCTGGGTTCTCCCGTGCTCATCGGCTCGCTTGAATATCAGCCGCCCATTCGTGTGGCGACGCTTCATCTGGACGCTGTCAATCGACAGCCCGTTTCCATTTTGAACGAGCTCAAAGCGTTGCTCGGTAAAGCCGTGCAGGTGCCAGGTACCAAACTGGATTAGCACCGCGCCCGCACCGCCTCCCCCATCGTGCGATAATCCTCTGCAGAAGTCACCAACAGCAGAGGGAGTTTGTGATGAAGGTTCTTTTGGTCAATGGCAGTCCCAAGGCAAACGGCAATACCGCCCGCGCACTCGCCGAGGTCTCCGAGCAACTCAACGCCGAGGGCATCGATACCGAGGTGTTCCAGCTGGGCGCCAAGCCCATTCGCGACTGCATCGGTTGCGGCCAGTGCGGCAAGCTTGGCGGTCGCTGCACCTTTGACGACGACGTGGTGAACGAGCTCATCGCTGCCGCCGAGCAGGCAGATGGCTTTGTCTTTGGCTCCCCCGTCTACTATGCGCATCCCAGCGGACGCATCCTCTCAGCCCTCGATCGCGCCTTCTATGCAGGCGGGCATGCCTTTGAGCACAAGCCCGGCGCCGCGGTCGCCGTCGCCCGTCGCGGCGGCACGTCGACCACGTTCGATGTGCTCAACAAGTACTTCACCATTAAGCAAATGCCTGTGGTTGCCTCCACCTACTGGAACAACGTGTTTGGCCGCGTGCCCGGCGACGCCGATGGGGATGCCGAGGGCCTTGCCACCATGCGAAACATCGGCAAAAACATGGCCTGGCTCCTGCGCTGTATCGAGGCAGGACAGGCCGCCGGTATCAACGCACCCGAGGCAGATCGAGCAACGACCAACTTCATTCGATAGAGCGGCGGAGCATGAATATCCAGATTTTTGGAACCAAAAAGTCTTTCGATACCAAGAAGGCCCAGCGCTATTTTAAGGAGCGCCGCATTAAGGTGCAGTTTATTGACCTTAGGGAAAAGGAGATGAGCAAGGGCGAGCTCACGAGCGTGATGCAGGCGGTCGGCGACATCGACAAGCTGCTCAACCCCAAGGCCAAGGACGAGGAGACGCTCGCGCTCATCCAGCACCTCACCCCTAGCCAGCGCTTCGACAAACTGCTCGAAAACCAGCAGGTTCTAGCCGAGCCCATCGTGCGCAACGGCAAAAAGGCCACCGTCGGTTATTGCCCTGATGTATGGGGAGCCTGGGAGTAGCCTGTGTTATTTGCCGGCTCGTGGGTATAAGAGCAGGCGTTTGGCATAAGATTTAACTGTAAGCCATGTCTAACAAAGGAGGTCACATGCCCAACAAACCCGTGAAGATTATCATGCTTACCGGATACCTCGGTGCCGGCAAGACCACGCTGCTCAACCACATCCTCGCTAACGACGGCGGCATCCGCGCCGCCGTGATCGTCAACGATATCGGCGAGATCAACGTCGACGCCAGCCTCATCGCCGACGGCGGCCTTTCCGAGACCGACGACCTCATCCCGCTCACCAACGGCTGCATCTGCTGCACGCTTTCGGACGACCTTGCTAACCAGCTGCAGGGCATCGCCGATTCGGGCAAGTTCGACTACATCATCATCGAGGCTTCGGGCATTTGCGAGCCTATCCCCATCGCCTACACCATCTCGAGCTTCTGCGACGAGGCCAAGGTGGGCGGCGAGCCCAAGCTCGCGCTCGACAACATCGTGGCCGTGGTCGACTGCGCCCGCATGTACGACGAGTTCAACGGCGGCCGCGACCTGCTGGCTGAGGATATCGACGAGGACGACATCGAGAGCCTGCTCATCCAGCAGATCGAGTTTTGCTCCACGCTGATCCTCAACAAGACCGATACCGTGAGCCCTGAGCAGATCGCCGAGCTCAAGGCCATCGTGCGCAGCCTGCAGAAAGACGCCGTGATCGTCGAGGCCCAAAACGGCGAGGTCCCCATGGAGGAGCTGCTCGATACCGACCGCTTCGACTTTATGCGCGCCTACAACTCCGCCGCCTGGATCGAGGCCATGGAGCATCCCGAAGAGCACGACGACCCCGAGGTGCTCGAGTACGACATCGAGACCTTTGTGTACTCGCGCCGCAAGCCGTTTGACCTGCAGAAGTTCACCGATTTTGTTGAGCAGGAGTGGCCCGACGAGGTCATCCGCGTCAAAGGTCCGCTGTGGCAGACTGGCGATCCGGACATGTGCTACATGTTTGAGCAGGCCGGCCACCAGATGCGCCTGATGGAGAACGGCCTGTTTGTCGACTCGGCGCCCGAGGGCGAGAAGCAGAAGATCATCGACGAGAACCCCGAAATCATGCAGATTTGGGACGACGAGACGGGCGACCGCATGACGAGCCTGTGCATCATCGGCCGTCACATGGACAAGGATGCGCTCATCGCCTCCCTCGATGCCTGCCTGACCGACTGGCACCGCGCCTAGGTTTATCCAAGCGGGTATTTTTCCGCCTACGTAACCGCCAAACCACCACGAAGGTGCCTGTCCCCTTCGTGGTGGTTTTTCGTTCTGAGCCAAGGAGATTCATGTTCAATATCGTGCTGTATGCGCCCGAGATTCCGGCCAATACGGGCAATATCGGCCGTACCTGCGTGGTCGCCGGCGCCCGTCTGCATCTGGTGGAGCCACTGGGCTTTTCGCTCGACGACAAGACGGTACGTCGCGCCGGCCTGGGCTACTGGCAAAACTTGGACGTGACGACCTATGCCGACTGGGAGGATTTCCTTGCGCGCAACGGCCTCTCCCCCGCCGATGGCCGCCTGCATCTGCTGACCAAAAAGGCACGCCGCACCTATGCGCAAAGCACCTACCGCGACGGTGACTATTTGGTCTTTGGCAGCGAGAGCTCGGGCATTCCCGAGCCACTGCTTGCCGCGGCGCCCGAGCGCTGCGAGCGCATCCCCATGCTGCGCGATTGCGACTCACTCGATAACGCCGAAGCTTGGGAAGCTCACGAGGAATCGCTCGG
Source organism: uncultured Collinsella sp. (assembly GCA_937943045.1). Taxonomy (GTDB): domain Bacteria; phylum Actinomycetota; class Coriobacteriia; order Coriobacteriales; family Coriobacteriaceae; genus Collinsella. Next base: position 32,432 of record CALEBN010000041.1, read on the forward strand.
GCATACCGAGGACAGCCACGAGGCCATCCTTCAGCAGGATATCTGCGGCAACTTCGTCAATCCGGACGACTATCGTATCAGCGCACTCAACCTCTCCAACAGCGCCGCCATCGTCCTCTACGAGGCGCTGCGCCAAACAGGCTTTCCGGGAATGTGACAAAGGGGCTGTCCCTTTGTCACATTCAAGCGCCACGCCGACGGCACACACCTAATTAATGCTCTAGATAACGAGCCGTCACTTTTAATCAGAATTAACTAAAGTAAAATGAAATTAAACGGCGGTGTGAAAGGAGAGCCTTGTGAAATATCTCGAGAACCCATTTACCCCCAGTTTTGGCGAGGTTCCTGCCCATCTCGCTGGCAGACAACAGATTATTCGGGATTTGGACCGCGCCTTCTTGAGCCAGCGCAGGCGCCCAGAATTGACCTCGATCTTCTCAGGCGCGCGTGGAACCGGTAAAACCGCTCTCATGTCGTCGCTCGCGACAAGGGCGGAATCCCACGGCTGGATAGCCGTAAAGACGACCGCGCTCCCGGGAATGCTTGAGGAAATCGAGTTCGGGGCGAAACGCGCCGCAGCCCATCTCATCGACTCGTCCAGCCACTTCGAAGTCACCGGTCTCGGAATTGCACCGCTCGGCAGCATCGAGGTCAATCGCGTTCACGATGCCTCAACCTGGCGTTATCGCATGAGCGACATCATCGACCAGCTCAACGAGGCGGGCACCGGTCTGCTCGTCACGGTTGACGAGGTGGACCCGACACTCAACGAGATGATTCAGCTCGCAGCGACGTATCAGCACTTTGTGACCGATGGGAAACGCGTCGCCCTGCTCATGGCGGGACTTCCCAACAACGTATCGACGCTACTGAACCACAAGACGGTCTCGTTCCTTCGCCGCGCCCAACAATATCATCTGGGCCGCATTGCCGACTATGACGTGCGCGAGGCCTTGATTCGCACAATCCAGGAAAACGATCGCCTGGCAGATGCTGAGGGAATCGATCGAGCCGTTCGCTCGATCTCTGGCTTTCCCTTCCTATTGCAACTCGTAGGCTACCGTGCCTGGGACCTCACAAGCGATTCGAAGGAAATCTCGTCACGCGACTTTGACCTGGGAATCAAAATCGCGCGCGACGAGATGGACGACCGAATCCTCGCGGCAACCTATCGGGAACTCACGGCAGAGGACAAGCGATTCCTCATCGCCATGCTCGATGACGAGGAAGAGTCCACCACCGCTGACCTTGTCGAGCGCCTTAAGCGTTCGCCGCAGCAGGTCTCCCGCTACCGACGCCGCATGATAGACGCCGGCATCATCGGGGAGCGAGGACGAGGGCTCGTCGCATTTGAATTGCCATTCTTCCGCGACTATCTCGCAGCTCAATGCGTGAAATAGAAGTCAATGCGACAAAGGGGTGCCCCTTTGTCGCATCGCCTATAGATAGCGGCCGGTAATGCTCTTGGAGCAGGCCGCGATGTCGCCCGGCGTGCCGGCGCAGACGATTTGCCCGCCCGCGTCGCCACCGCCCGGGCCCATGTCGATCACGTAATCGGCGTTACGGATAAGATCGAGGTCGTGCTCGATCACGACAACCGTGGCGCCCTTGGCAACAAGGCCGTCAAACACGTTCAACAGCACCTGAACATCGAGCGGATGTAGTCCGATCGTGGGCTCGTCAAATACGAATACGGCATCGTCCTGCACGCGGCCCATCTCGCTCGCAAGCTTAAGGCGCTGCGCCTCGCCGCCCGAAAGCGCCGGCGTGGGCTCACCAAGCGTGAGATAACCCAATCCCAGGTCGTGCAAGGTCTGCAAGCGCGTCTGAACTTTCTTGAGTCCCAGTGTGGCGTCGATGGCCTCGTCCACGCTCATGTCCATGAGCTGCGGCAACGTAAGCAGACTCCCGTCCTTGCCCTCGCGATGGATATGCGAAGCCGAGTCTGCATAACGCGAACCACGACATGCCGGGCAGACGATCTCGACGTCGGGCAGAAACTGCACGTCGAGCGATATCGAGCCCGTGCCATCGCACGTAGGGCAGCGCAAGGCGCCAGTGTTGTAGCTAAAGGCACCCGCCTTGTAGCCGGCTGCCTTGGCCTCGGGCGTACGGGCGAAGGCGCGGCGCAGCTCATCATGGATGTCGGCATAGGTCGCCACCGTCGAGCGCACGTTGGCGCCGATAGGCGTGGCGTCAATCAGGTTGGCGCGTGCGATACCCTCGGCGTCGACCCAGCGCACATGGCTTGGCAGGCGCTCGCCAGCTGCCTGGGCTCTAAGCGCCGGAATGAGCGTCTCGAGCACCAACGTCGTCTTGCCCGAACCCGAAACGCCCGTCACCGCGACAAGACGGCCGCGCGGAATATCGACTTCGAGCGGCTTGACGGTATGGATGGCATTAGTTGCCATGCGGATGTGGCCCTGATCAAACATTTCCTCGTCAGTCACCTGCGGGCGCAAGCGCTTGGGATCTGCGCGCAAAAACGGTGCGATGCGGCTGTCCTGCGATTGCTCGACCTCGTCTACCGTACCGGCAGCGATCACGTTACCGCCGCCTGCTCCGGCAACGGGGCCCATCTCGACCAGATAGTCGGCTTCCGCCAGCACGCGCGTGTCGTGGTCGACAACAACCACGGTGTTGCCGTCATCCACCAGATCGCGCATCACGCCCACCAAGCCATCGACATTGGCAGGATGCAAGCCGATCGAGGGCTCGTCCAGCACATAGAGCACGCCTGTCGATCGGTTGCGCACCACGCGGGCAAGCTGCACGCGCTGGCGCTCACCCGTGGAGAGCGTGGCACCGGCGCGATCGAGCGAAAGATAATCGAGACCCAGGTCGACCAGGCGGCGGGCCGCGCTCAAAAACGAATCGCAGATATCCGTCGCCATGGGCCGCATCTCGGCTGGCAAGGATGCGGGCACCCCGCGCACCCACTCAATCGCCTCACCCAGCGTCATGGCCGCCGCCTGCGCCAGATTGATACCGCGCACCTGGGGCTGGCGCGCAGCCTCGGAAAGACGCGTACCACCACAGTCGCGGCATGGCCCCTCGCGCAAAAAGCGCGCAACGCGTTTGAGGCCCTTGTCGTCCTTAACCTTGGCGAGCGCATTCTCGACGGTATAGACGGCGTTGTAATAGGTGAAGTCGAGCGGCGTGGCGCCCTCGCCGTTTTTTGGAACGTAGAGAATGTGCTTTTTAACCGCTGGACCATGGAACACGATGTCGCGCTCTTGAGGCGTGAGCTGGTTAAACGGCACGTCGGTGCGTACGCCCATCTCGCCGGCTACCTGCTTCATCAGATCCCACATGAGCGTACCCCAGGGAAGGACCGCGCCCTCGTTGATGGTCTTTGCCTCGTCGGGCACCAGGCTCGCCTCGTCCACCTCGCGCATGACACCAGTGCCGCCGCAGGTAGAGCACGCGCCGCCGCTGTTAAACGCAAGGTCCTCGGCGCTCGGCGCGTAGAACTCACGACCGCATGCAGGGCACGCGAGCGACAGGCCTGCGGCAACGTTAAGGCTCGGCTCCACACGCGCCCCGCAATGCGGGCACACATGATGGGCGCAACGGCTAAAGAGCAGACGCAGGCTATTGTTGAGTTCAGTCATGGTGCCAAAAGTGGACCGCACGCCCGGCACGCTGGGGCGCTGATGCAATGCGAGTGCCGCCGGCACGTGCAATACCTCATCCACCTGAGCGTGCTCGGCCTGCGTCAGGCGACGGCGGGTATAGGTGCTGAGCGCCTCCAGGTAACGGCGCGAGCCCTCGGCATAAAGAACCCCCAGCGCCAGCGAACTCTTGCCCGAACCCGACACGCCGGCAATGCCCACAAGCTTTCCCAGCGGAATATCGATATCGATGTCCTTAAGGTTATGGACGCGCGCGCCACGCACCTCGATAGCCTGCGGGCTCATCTTCTGTTCCGTCACCTTTATCACCCTACTCATGCCATAAAACTCGATCGCGAACGTACGCGCCCAGCATGGGCACGGTAAACCGGACGAGGCCGTATCCGGCAGCCTCGATGACGCGCTCGCGAATCAGGCTTGCGCGATATTTACTCGCCCAGCTCTGAGTGCGATCGCAGCGCTCAATGATGTCCGCCATTCGCGTCGGTTTACCCTCGTCAGCCGCCATGGCCTCGATAAAGAGGCGCTGCGGACTGCGCAACCCGTAATACAAGGGAGCGTCGACCGCTTCATAGAACTCGGAGACGGCATCGGCGTAGCCAGCCTCGACATCGCGCCTTTCAATGACTTGCGAGTTGCGCCGGACAGCAGACCGCCACATGTAATAGCCCACCAGCTGAACCATATAGGGATGCCCCATGCTTTTGCGCGCCGCAAGGTCCGCCGTCTCCGCGTCAACGTAAAGACCAGCGTCTTTGACCGTCTGGATATACGAATCGCGCACCTTGGGCAAAGATATCGCCCCCAGCGTACGCTGCTGGGCACGCCGCAAAAACGTCACGCTCGGCTCTTCGAGCAGATCGTCAACCATACTGGGTAAGCCGGCAAAAACAAGCGCAAGGCCGCGCTGGTCGCTATCGGACAAGCCCGTGGCATCCTGGTCTCCGAGCACCTGCTGATAGAGAACGGCAAGAGCCGCCAGCTCCTCGATAGACGCAGATTGAGCCTCGTCAATCGCAAACAGTATGCCCTTGCCTGGACCGAGCTTCTTGAGGCGCTCGTTGACCAGCCCTCGCAACGTCTCGCCCTTTGCCCGCGCCGCCTCGACTGACATCCGCCCAAACGACGGACCGAACTCCATTGACGTTACAACGGGTTTATTCGAGCGAAGCGCGTCGGCCAAGCGGTCGCATAAGCCAAGCGAAGCGGAATCGGAGACAACCGCCCATCCGCGCTCGCTGGCCAGACGTTGCAGCTCCCGCAGGAGAACTGTCTTGCCGCAGCCGCGGTTTCCCGTAATGAGCATGAGCCTGCCCGGCGCTCCGGCGCCGTTATCGAGCCCTTCCGCAAAATCTTCGATGACCGACTCGCGACCGATGAGTATCGGAGGCCGCTTGCCAGCCGTGGGCTTAAAGGGATTTGGATTCATGTCGGTCTCCTCGGATTGGCAAACCCTGGTAATAGTTATACCAACTTATACCGAGTTATACCAATAACATGTGACAAAGAAACTGTCCCTTTGTCACATGTGGCCGAAAAACTCGGCGTCTGCTGCTCGCCAGGGGCGGAAGGTGGCGGGATCGATCTTTACGTGCGCCGCGGCGGGCACGTCGTACCATTTGACCGTGTAACCGGCGCCGTGAGAGCAAAAGACCGAGTCGGGCGTGTTGGGCAGATCGGCCTCGGGCTCATAAGCGGCAGTCTCGATTACGCGCTCGGCATCATGGCAAGCCGCATAGCCGGCAAACTCCAGGTACAGATGTCCGCGACCGCTCGTGTAGGCAGCCACCTCCAGCGCGTAATCCTGCACCTCGGATGCCGGCACGCGACCCATAAGCTTCGCCCGGTCTCCCGCCATCGTCGGCGGCTCGTACTCGGCACCCATGCGCGTGGCATCCGAGAGCGCCCGGCCCACGCACTCCCCCGGCACCTCGAGCTCAAAGCGATACCACGGCTCCAACAGCACCGCCGCGCCGGCCTCACTCGCTTGCATGAGCCCCTGGCGAATCGCGCGATACGTGGCCTGGCGAAAATCACCGCCCTCGGTGTGCTTGGCATGCGCGCGGCCGCCCGTGAGTGTAATGCGCACATCGGTGATGGGCGAGCCCGTCAGCACGCCCAGGTGGTCGCGCTCCATGGCGTTGGTGAGCGCCAAACGCTGCCAGTTAAGATCGAGCTCGTCGGTCGAGGTCACGGTGCCAAACTGCACGCCCGAACCCGCTGCCAACGGCTCCAGGCGCAGATGCACCTCGGCATAGTGGTGCAGCGGCTCAAAGTGGCCCACGCCCTCGACCGGCTGCGAAATAGTCTCCTTATAGAGAATGCCACCAGACTCAAACGCAACCGAAAGGCCAAAACGATCGGTCAACACCCGCTGTACGACCTCGAGTTGCACAGCGCCCATCAACTGCAAATGAATCTGCTCTAGATGCGTATTCCAGCTTACGCCGAGCATGGGATCTTCGTCCGCCAGCTCAGTCAACGCTTTGAACACCGCATGGACATCGTGTTCGCCCGGAAGCACCGTATAGGTGAGAACCGGCGCAATGACGGGCGCATCGCCCGCGGGCTCCGCGCCCAGGGCGTCCCCTGGGCGAACATGCGCAAGACCCGTCACAGCACAAATACCGCCAGCAGCAACTTCTTGGGCAAGCTCATACTTTTCGCCGTTATAGATGCGTACCTGATCGACCTTCTGCTCCCATGCCTCGGCGCCGGAACGTCCGTCAATCATCTGCTTGGCATGCAGCGTGCCGCCGGTCACTTTAACCCAAGCCAAGTGCTCGCCGCGATCCCCGCGGCTGACACGATAGACGCGCGCGGCAAACTCCGGAAGCCATGCCTGTTCACGCATCAGCGCGCATATGCCGTCCAGCAGCTCGTCCACGCCTTGGTCCTTGAGCGCCGACCCGGCAAAGCAGGGAAAGAGTTTGCGCTCGGCAACCATGCGCGACAGCGTTGCGACAGAAAGCTCGCCCGCCTCAAGAAACTCCTCGAGCGCTTCTTCGTCTAACGCGGCAGCGTCCTCCTGAACGGCCCCGCCCGCCAGCAGTTCGCTGGCATCCAAGCAGCCCTCGGAGAGACGTTGCCCAAGTTGTGCCAGCAAAACATCGCGGCCGGGATTCTCCAAATCGATTTTATTGATATAGATGAACGTCGGGATGTCATAGCGCGCAAGCAGGCGCCACAGGGTTTCGGTGTGCCCCTGCACGCCGTCGTTGGCGCCCACAACTAAAATCGCGTAGTCCAGCGCGCGCAATGTGCGCTCCGCCTCGGCCGAAAAATCGACATGCCCCGGTGCATCCACGAGCATGACGTGGGTATCGCCATGGTCGAGCACGGCCTGCGACGAGAAGATCGTAATGCCACGCTCACGCTCGATCGCGTTCGTGTCCAGATGCGAATCGCCATCGTCCACGCGGCCGCGCTTGCGAATGCGACCCGCGTTGAACAACATGGCCTCGGCCAGCGTGGTCTTGCCGGCATCGACATGCGCCAAGATTCCAACGACCGCTTGCTTCGACATGGCTCTCCTCTTATTGCAAGCCCATCGCACGCGGCAACGGGCATCCTCGTTCCAAACTGGATGATACAATGTACGGGCCGGCGGGCGAAGCGAGCCCTATCCCCCGACCGAGCTCATCGCCCCGCGTTGCCGCGCAGCGATTTTCGTAGGTTCGCGCCTTGCGAAAGCCGGCACCTCCCCTTTTTGTCTGCCCGGGCTCATCTGGGGCGATAACAACGCGAGCCCCACAACAACGCGTTTTACCAAAAATGGCCCCACTCGGGGCCATTTTTGGTAAAACGCTGGTATGTGGCTCGGCCTTTATGCCTCGCGCAGCCAATCAAACGCGACGCGCGGCGTACCGTCCGACACATATACGATACCGGCGCGCTTAAACCCGGCCTTGGCGATGGCTCCCTGCATGGGTAGGTTGTCCTGATGCGTGTCGATGCGCAGGTGATCGGCGCGTTCCTTGGCAAAGGCAAACATCGCAGCCGCGATACCGTGCGCGGTGCCATCGGACGCCACACGGTGCAGCACAGCATACGGGGCGTCGCTGCGCCACTGGCCGCCCTCGATCACATCGTAGGAACTGTCCGGCCCCGGCAGAATGGCAAACGTCGCCACCACGCGTCCGTCTTCCTCGCACACATAGCTGCCACCGGCGGCGATATCGGCAGCCAGCTGCTCGCCCGAAGGCGTGCCCTCGGGCCACTGCGTCGTGTTGCCATGTGCGCGCATAAAGGCGCGGGCCGCGTCATAGATGGCCATGACGGCGGGAATGTCGGTATCGAGGGTTTTTCTGATCATCACGCGGCGACCTCACGTTTATTGGTATCACTTTGATTGAGCAATGATACCAACGTTTGGAGAAGGGCGCGAAGCAGATGGGAAGCAAAAAGCGAGCCGCCTGGTCAAAGGCCAAAAGCGAGTTTTTGAGCGCTGCTACCGGCGGCGATATGAGCGACCTGTTTGCACGCGAGGACGAGCGCCGCGACGCCCTGGACGCCGAGCGCGATGAAGCCTGGCGCTACAAATCGTGCGAGCGCAAAAACCGTTACGACACGCGCGCCGAGGCCGAGGCAGTTATGGCCGACTGCGAAAACCGCGGACGCCGCGGGCTGGCCTGCTACAAATGCGAATACTGCGGCGGCTGGCACTTGACGTCGCACCCTTGGAAATAGGCGCCGCATCGGCACGGCATTGACGGAGCGCCAGCCATCGCACGCAAGCTACGGGCGCGGCGGCACCAACACATCGTAGCGAACGGCCTTGCCCGCAAGTTGATAGCTCGGCTTAACGCCGGCAAGCAGCGGCCCCTTCACCGGCCGCTTGATAACGACCTTGCGCGGGCGCGCCGCAAGCGCAGCTTCGACCAGCGTCTCCTCATCGGCGCACGGCTGCTCCAGATGGTGCAAGAGTTGGAACTTCTTTTTCACCGCCGCGCTCTTGGTGCGCTCGGGAAACATGGGATCCAGATATACCACGTCGGGGGCGGCAAGCTCGCCCCGCCCGATCAGCTCAGCCGTATGGCGAAGGCCGGCAATGCTGTCCTCGCCCGCATGTAAGCGCATGCGCGACACGGCAGCCGCAAGCGCCGGATCATCTGCCGCGCGATCCAGGGCATCCTTGAGGAGCGCCGCGATCACGCAATCCTGCTCATACAGATCGACGGTAAAGCCCGCGGCCGCCAACAGCAGCGAATCCTCGCCAAAGCCTGCCGTGGCATCAATCGCCCATGGGCACTCGATGCCTTTTGCGCGCGCAGCCTTTACCAACAGCTCTTGCTGCAGACGGCCCTGCTTGAGCCGCGGAAGCATGCGGTCAAAATCGGCACGCAGCTCCATCGTGCCGTCGGTGAGCGTGAGGCCCTCGGACTTCCCGATCAGCTCAAGCCCCGCGGCCCGAGCAACAGAAAAGGGATCGACGACGCCCATGGGCACTCCTTAGCAAGCAAAACGAATACGCGAGTGCCGTTTATGCCAGCACCCAACCGTCCGCTATTGTCCCACATGCGACATGGTCCACAGCATCGCAATGCAAAGCACCGCCATCAATCCCGTGCACACGGCAGCGATCACAGAATCACCCATGCGCCTTCCCAACGACTGCGGCTCACGCACTTGCCCTGCTCCGTACATCATGACTCCTCCTTGAGACCAGCTCCTTGTTACGGCCTCATCATCGCAGCGCCGCGCATACGCTGCCATCGATTTGACTTACGCCCAGCTTTCCTTTTTGAAAGGTTGGGTTTGGCTGCGCGGGCTCAATGCGCTTTCAAACGCATGCGTCGCCGCGTTGAACTACAATGTGCTTCACCATATGTGCAGTACATTGGGTGCGCCAAGTTGGCGTACTCGTATCGAAAGGACCAGCCATGAGCTTCACTCGCAAGACTCTCAAAATCCTTGCTCTCATCTACTTTGTTTTGGGCATCGCCAGCCTCGTCACCGCCGGCGTCGGTATCGCCACGGGCGGTCTCGATTCCACGTACGGTTCGTACGCCACGCTCGCAGCGGTCGTGCTTATCGCCAAGGGTCTCGTCGACCTTGCCGCAGGCGTCGCCGGTATCAAGGGCGCCAACAAGCCTTCGCAGGTGGACGGCGCGTTTAAGCTCGGTATTGTTGCCGCGGTCGCCACGCTTGCCCAAGCGGTGCTCACGCTTCCCGCGTTTGGCGGCAACGCCATCAACTTTGGCGCCTTTGTCATCGTGGTGTACGACCTGTTCTTTGTTCAGCAGGCACACGCCGTTAAGGCCGAGAACAAGGACCGCCTATAAGCGCTCGCTTCTCATAACCTCTGCAGCCAAGCAACTAAAAAGGGCCGATCGCGCATCTCCGCGGTCGGCCCTTTACGTTTGCCCAGATAAAACCTACCAAAATAAACCTGTCCCTTTTTGGCAGGTTGTTAGCCGCGGCGGTACTCGGCGATGATGAAGTCGATGTCAGTCTGAAGGGTATCGAGGTTTGCCAAGCGCTCTTTATCGGCAGGGCGCGTGCGGTAGTAGTACGGCGTCATCTGGAACACCGCCTCGATGTCGGCCTGGGTCTGAAGCGTAATATTCGCAGACACCCGCTGCGTTCCGACCAACTCGAGCTCGGTGGTCTTCGGCAGCTTCTCATCGTTAAGGTACGGCGTGTCGTAGAGCACTTCCTTGAGCCCAAAGAGATGACGGGCACCCGGCACCACGGTATAGAACGAACCCTCGGGCGCCAGCACGCGGGCAAACTCACGCTCGTTAAAGGGGGCAAACAGCTCGGTCACCATATCGAAGGCGCCATCGGCCACGGGGATGTCCTTCATGTTGGCCACGAAGTAGGTCGCATCGCCGCGCTTGGCGGCCAGGCGCACCATCTCCTTGCCCAGGTCAAAACCGTAAGCATCTACGCCCGGCACCGCGCCCATGGCACTGGTGTAATAGCCCTCGCCACAGCAAATATCGAGCAGCGTCATGGGGCCGTTCGCAGACGTGGCGCGCCCAGACGTCTGCTTACGCACCAGCTCGACCATCGCATCGCGCAACGGCGCATAGTAACCGCGGTTCAGAAAGTCGCGACGGCTGCGCGCCTGTGACTTGGGATCACCCATGGAGTCGCCGCTCTTGGACGAGCGCAGCAGATATAGATAGCCCTCGCGCGCACGGTCAAACCGGTGTCCGCCCGCGCACACAGCACCGCGTTCGTCATCCACCAGCGGCTCATGGCAAACGGGACACAACAACATGGCAACTCCTTAGCGCGGACTACACAACGCCCACCATTGTCGCACGCCTTCCCCACCTAGTCATTGGAGACGTTCTTGAATGACTAATCGTTTTAGAACGTCCCCAATGACTAGTCGATTAGGAGTATCATCGTCTGCGCAAATAAGCACGAAAGAGCATGTTAGAGATTGAGAGCGCATGGCTGACACCGTATCTAAGCACATTGACATGACCACCGGCTCGCTGTGGCGCAATATTCCTTTGTTCGCCTTCCCCGTGGCCGCCACGAGCATCCTGGAGCAGCTGTCGAACCTTATTGCCACGGTCATCATCGGCAACTTCTCGGGCGACCAGGGAACCCTCGCCATGGCGGCGGTCGGCTCCAATGTTCCGCTTACCAGCCTTATGCTCAACCTTTTTATTGGCATGTCGCTTGGCTCCAACGTGGTCATCGCCAACGCTATCGGCCGCAACGATCAGAACATGGTCAAACGCGCCGTCCATACCTCGATTTTAATGGCGCTCGTGGGCTTCGTCGTCATCGCCCTGGGCGAGATCTTTGCCGAGCCCATGCTCGCCGCGCTCAACGTCCCCGCCGAAACCATGCCGCTCGCTTCGCTCTACCTGCGCGTCTTTTTGCTCAGCATGCCCTCGATTCTGCTCTACAACTTTGAGGCCGCGATCTTCCGCTCCGTCGGCATCACCCGCATGCCGCTGCAGGCGCTTGCCGTGTCCACCGTCCTCAACATTGGCCTGGACCTCATCTTTGTCCCCGTACTCCACTGGGGCGTCGCGGGCGTCGCCATCGCCACCGCCATCGCCTACACCGTCAGCGCCGCTACGCTCTTTATCCGCCTGCTCAAGACCGACTCCGTCGTCCGCGTCACCCTACGCGACCTGGCTATCGACCCCGTCGCCCTCAAGCGCATCGTCAAGATCGGCCTGCCCGCCGGCATCCAAAGCGCCGTCTTTGCCGTCGCCAACATCATCATCCAGTCTGCCATCAACAGCCTAGGCACCGAGGTCATGGCGGCATCGAGCGCCGCTATGAGCCTGGAGTACGTGTGCTACAACCTGCTCAACAGCTTTAGCCAGGCTTGCACTACCTTTGTGGGACAAAATCACGGCGCCCGCCAGATCGACCGCTGCACCAAGACGCTCAAGGTCTGCCTGGTCGAAGGCGGTATCGTTGCACTCACCACGATCATCGTTATTGTCGGCCTGGGGCGCGAGATCCTGTCGCTGTTCAACAGCGATCCCAACATCGTCTCGATCGGCTATATCCGCGTATGTTCGATCTTCCCGGCGTACGCCTTTAGCATGTTCTACGAAAACATGTCCGGCTACCTGCGCGGCTTTGGTATCTCGCTCACGCCCGCCCTCATCACCATGATCTGTGTTTGCGGCATCCGCTTCTATTGGGTGTTCTGCGTGTTCCCGCACTTCCGCACCTTTGCGAACATCATGCTGGTCTACCCCATCAGCCTGGGCACCACGGCGTTCTTTATGGTCGTTGCGGTACTACTTTGCCACCCGGCACGCACCTATCGCGCCACCCAAGCCAAAGCGACAGCCCGCTAAACACCGCGCTCAACGCCACGCCAGTCATTAATTGACAATATGCGAGCTCATATAGTCGATAAAGCGCCTCGTGGCGATGGGCATGGTGTCCCAGCTGCGCCAGGCGGCCACCACGTCGCGCGAGGGGGCATGCACGATGGGACGCACGCGAATATCGGTCTGCATGCCCTCGACGGTACGGCGATACAGCATGCTCACGCCTAGGCCCTCCTCCACCATCGCCATGATGGTGTAGTCGTCGGTCACCTCGCTCGTCACGTGCGGCGACAGCCCATGCGCCGCAAATGCATCGAGTACCAGGCTCTGTTCGCCCTCATCCAGCAGCACAAACGGCTCGGACGCCAGGTCGGCGAGTGTCACCTTTTCCTTTGCCGTCAGCGGATGCGTGGCCGGCAGCAATGCCACCAACTCGTCGTGATAGACCACGCGCTTCTCGAGCCCAGCGGTAAATCCGCGCGCCGTAAAGCAAAAGTCAACCACGCCATCGTGCACCCACTGGGCGTTGCGCGTGTAATCGCCCTGCTTGAGGGTAAAGTGCACGCCCGGGTGCAGAGCCCCAAAGTCGCGAATCACGCGCGGCAGCACGGTACGACTCACGTTGGTGAACGTCGCAATGCGAATATCAGTCGAAGAGAGCCCCAGCAGCTCCTGGCGCTTGCCCTCAAGCTCGGCCTCGGCAGTTACGATTTGGCGCAGATACGGCAGGTACTGTTTGCCGTCGCGCGTAAGCGACACACCCTGCTTACCGCGCTCGATAAGCGTGGTACCCAGCTCGCGCTCGAGCGCCTTGACGGCCTGGCTCACCGCACTTTGCGTATAGCCTAGCTCGTCGGCCGCGCCCTTAAGACTGCCGCGATCGACCACCATACACACAATCTGATACCGCGATGCCATCGTGCCCCCCCCCATCGATGTAACCGTAAAACGTTTTGCCGGGGCTTTTTCTTCCGACATTAGCATTTCTTAATCATACTGAAGATACATTCGCTTTACTACATCCAAATCTGGGAGCAGAATCCTTTTTACGAAACCGTTCTGTAACAAAAGGAGTCCCATGGATCGCAAAAAAGCAATCGCGCTCTCATTTTCCGTTCCCGTCGCATGGGGCTTTTCGTACCCCCTCATGAAGATCGGCATGGACAGCATGAACGCCACGAGCATCGTTGCGCTGCGCTGCATCATCGCCTTTGTGGCCTGCCTGTTGCTCTTCCACAAGCACGCGTTGCGCATCAACCGCGACCTTATGGTCCGTGCCGCCATCATCGGCGCCATTATGGCAACCGAGCTCACCTGCATGTGCCTGGGCTCCAGCCTCACCTCCGCCTCCACCGCCGGCTTTTTGCAGAGCCTGACGGTCGTGATTGTGCCGTTTGCCAACGCGGCCCTGCTGCGCCGCGTCCCCGAGCGCAAAGTGCTCATCGGCACGGCTATCGTCACCTGCGGCATGCTGCTGCTCTCGGGCGCCGACTTCACCAGCCTGAACCCGGGCGCGCTCATCATGCTGCTCTCCGCCTTTGTCTATGCCGGTCATATCATTGTGGCGAAGCGCTTTGTCGAAGAAGTCGATCCGCTGTCCCTGGGCGTTTGGCAGCTGGGCTTTGGCGGCCTGTTCTCGGGCATTGCCGCATGCGTCTTTGGCGGTTTCGCACTTCCCAGCACGCCCAGCGAGGTCGTGGTCGTCGTCGCACTCGCACTCATCTGCTCTGCTTATGGCTTTATCACCCAAACGCTCGTGCAGCCCCACGTGCCCGCCGAGACCACCGGCTTCGCTTTCTCGCTCGAGCCAGTCTGCTCCGCCGTCTTCTCGTTCTTCCTGGTCGGCGAGGTTCTGAGCCCCATCGCCTTCTTTGGCGCCGCCCTCATCCTCACCGGCGTCATGGTGGCAACCGTCGAGCTTCCGCGGCTTCGCGCACATGGACAGGCTCGCATGGCAGGAGCGCCCGAGCGCGTCTCGTAGACCCCACTCCTTATACAGCCGCGGCATAAAGGCAACCGGTGCGCCTTTACAATAGATGCCAACAGAGCATCTGCCATAAAGGAGCCCCATGGACACCGCAACTCACGACCGCAACATAGCAACTTGGTTGGGCGATGCGCCGCAGCCGGTACGTGACACTACGAACCAGCTGCTCGAGCGCATCGCCCTTTTGCGTGCCGAGCAGACTATCTACCCAGCACAAGACGACATCCTCAATGCCCTCGCCTACACGCCGGCCGACCAGGTCAAAGTTGTCATCTTGGGTCAGGACCCTTATCACGGACCCAACCAGGCCATGGGGCTGTCGTTCTCGGTCCCCGCAACGCAAACCAAGCTGCCGCCAAGCCTGCGCAACATCTATAAGGAGCTCAAAGCCGATCTGGGCTGCCCCATTCCCGCCACGGGAGACCTAACGCCATGGGCACAACAGGGCGTCCTGCTTCTCAACACCACGCTCACCGTGCGTGAGCATGCCGCGAACTCGCACGCCAAGCTGGGCTGGAGCACGCTCACCGACTACGTTATCGAACGCTGCTGCCAGCTGTCCCAGCCGGTCGTCTTTTTGGCTTGGGGTCGCTTTGCCCAGCAGATGGTCGAAGGCAAGCTCGTCGCAACTGGTGCGGGCAAGGCAACCGGCAAGTTCTGCCTGGCCTCCACGCACCCCTCGCCGCTTTCGGCCAACCGCGCCACGGCAGAACTCCCCGCCTTTATGGGGTCGCGTCCCTTCTCCGCTGCCAATCGGCTACTCGAACAGCACGGCTCGACCCCCGTCAACTGGACTTGCCTCGGCTAAAAACCGATACATCAAAAATAGCGCCCGACGGCTTCCCATCGGGCGCTTTTCCTATTCGGGCCAAATAAATTGTGTGCGGCCGGCCTCGCCGCCATCGATCAGCAGGCTCTGCCCGGTCATAAACCGGTTGGTCACGCCCACAAAGTAGATCCACTCGGCAATCTCTTGGGCAGTGGCCCAGCGCCTAAGCGGCGTGAGCTCCATAATCTGGTTCCACAGATGTTCGTCTTCCATCACGCAACGGTTGAGCGGCGTGATAACGCCACCCGGGTCCACACTGTTGGCGATGGCCTGCGGCGCCAGACGGTTTGCAAGGTTCTTGGTGTAGGCGATAACGCCGCCCTTGCTGGCGGCATAGGCGGGAAACTCCGATCCCGTATGCCCACTCGCCGACCCCACATTGACCACGGATTTGATAGCCGGCGCCGGCTTGGCGGCAAGCCCCTCCCCCACAAAGGCATAGCGCTCGGTCACGTTGATGGTGCCACACAGGTTGGCGGCGATGTCGTCGGCCGAATCCTGCGTACCGGCAACGTTCACGATCACCTGGGGTTCAAGGTCACCTGGAAACGAGTCAGGCTCGCGGACATCAACAATCAGATGGCGGTAGCGCTCGTGTTTGATCGCCGCCGGCAAAAGATCAAAGCCCACGACCTCGTGGCCCTCGTCCAAAAAGCGCTGCACGCACGCGGCTCCGATACCGCCCGAAGCGCCCGTGATCAAAACCCGCATACTTGCTCCTTAGGCGGTTGCGTGGCGCTCGAGGTACTCGGAACCCACATTCTCGCGCTCCCAGCCGCGCACGACCTTGTAGCCCACGGGGCTCAGGAAGACCTCGCACAGTAGCTCGGCAACAGCGCCGGTCAGCGAGCACATAAGGACCTGCACCCAGGTCCAACCAAAGAACGTGTGGCTCACCACAATGGCAAAGACCAGGTTGTCGATAAACTGGCCAACACCCGTGGATACATAGGAGCGGAAGGCAAAGCTCGCAAAGTTATTCTTTTTGAGCATACGGCCAAGCGACTGGTTGAGCGTGGAGTTAACCACGGCAGAAACGAGCATTGCCAGCGAAGAGCCCAGCACCACGTACCAGGTGCCGCCGATGGTGGCGTTAAGGGCGGAGTTGACCTCGATCATGCCCGTGTCGTAGTAGGCGCCCCACATGCCGGGCGTGAGCGAGCATGCCCAAAAGCACAGGCTCACGGCCAGGTTGACCAGCAGCGCGAGGATAGAGATTTTGATGGATGCCTTGGCGCCAAAGCGCTTGCAGATCATGTCCTGGCACAAAAACGAGACCCAGCTCACCACAAAGCCGCAATCGAGTGCCAGATACGGCAGGCTGATAAGCTCTTTGTTGGCCAGCAGGTTCATCATGATGACGCTCACGAAAAACAGCGAAACCGTTGCCGCGGGAATGCTCCGCAACAGGACCTTGTAGTCCTCCATGACCTTCTTGATCATTATGTACTCCTTTGGTTTTAGGTTTAACGAGCAGGATATCGGACCCGAACTGCTCGGACGCCCCGGTCTTGAGACGACGGTGGGTATGATAGCCGCTCGCACGGCATCAGGCAAGCAAACGGCGCGGCAGCCCCGCAGGGTCACCGCGCCGATGCGTTAAAAGGCTACGTTGCCAAACTCCGAAAGGATAAGGTCGGGGTTGTGGTCGGTAGCCCAGTCCACGTTCCACGGGCTCGTGAACAGCAGCAGCTTACCGCCGCGCATGTCCTCGACGCGCAGCGTGTCACGCGTGAGCGAAAGACCCGGGATATCGATAGTGTCGGGGTCGTTCTGGATCCAGCGGATGTCCGTATAGGGCAGCGGCTGGCGCCGGACCTCAACACGGTACTCGGCCTTGAGGCGGCGCTCGAGTACCTCAAACTGCAGCACGCCGACCACGCCCACGATGACGCTCTCCATGCCGGCACCCAGTTCGCGGAAGATCTGGATGGCGCCCTCCTGGGCAAGCTCCTCCATACCCTTGACGAACTGCTTGCGCTTGAGCGTATCGACCTGCGTAATGCGAGCGAACATCTCGGGGGCAAACGTCGGGATCTGCGGATACTGCACGTGGCGCTTGCCGGAGCACACGGTGTCGCCGATGCTAAAGATACCCGGGTCGAACAGGCCCACGATATCGCCCGCGTACGCCTCGTCCACGATGGCGCGGTCATCAGCCATCATCGACGTGCCCGTGGCAAGCTTGAGCTTGCGGTTGCCCTGCACGTGGAAGGCATCCATGCCGCGCTCGAACTTGCCCGAGCAAATGCGCACAAAGGCGATGCGGTCGCGGTGGTTCTTGTCCATGTTGGCCTGGATCTTAAACACAAAGCCGCTAAAGTCGTCGCGGCAGGGATCGACCGGCTCGCTGGTGAGCGTATCGGTATAGGCGCGCGGCGTCGGGGCCAGACGCAGGAACTCCTTAAGGAAGGGCTCCACGCCAAAGTTGGTGAGTGCCGAGCCAAAGAACGCCGGGCTCAGCTTGCCGCAGGCCACGGCATCCAAGTCGAGCTCGTCGCCGGCACCATCGAGCAACTCGATGTCATCCATCAGGTTCTTATGGTTCTCCTCGCCGATGAGCTCATCCATGGAAGGATCGCCCAGCTCGGCCTCGACCTCGGCGACCTTCTTGGTGGCGTTGGCGTGACCGTCGCCCTCAAAGGCGATAACGCGACGGGTCTGACGATCGAACACGCCGCGGAAATTGCGGCCGCTGCCGATCGGCCAGTTCATAGGATACGTATTGATGCCCAGAACGTTCTCGATCTCTTCCATAAGCTCAAACGGATCGCGAGCCTCGTGGTCGAGCTTGTTCACAAAGGTAAAGATGGGAATGTGGCGTAGCGTGCAGACCTTAAAGAGCTTTTTGGTCTGGGCCTCGACGCCCTTAGCGCCGTCGATGACCATGACCGCGGCGTCGGCGGCCATAAGAGTACGGTAGGTATCCTCCGAGAAGTCCTGGTGGCCGGGGGTATCGAGGATGTTGACGCAGGCGCCGTTGTAAGTGAACTGCAGCACCGAGGAGGTGACGGAAATGCCGCGCTCCTTCTCGATGTCCATCCAGTCCGAGACGGCATGCTTGGCCGAGCTCTTGCCCTTGACCGAGCCGGCAGTCTGGATGCTGCCGGTATAGAGCAACAGCTTCTCGGTAAGCGTGGTCTTACCGGCGTCCGGGTGGCTGATGATCGCGAATGTGCGGCGCGACGAGATTTCATCCGACAGGCTTGCCATGCGGATCCTTTCTTGCATTGAGTGCATTACGTCGTTGTAACCGTATTATTGTAGCCGCGAAATCCCGCTCTAGGGCACCTATCAGGACAAATTCATCAGTCAGAACGTGAACGGCTAGTTATCGAAAGTATTCTGCAGCAGACTGTCTCAATCTGTAACAGCAGAGCTTATTTGCCCCCCCCTATCTGTTACAGATTGAGACAAACAAACCTGCCCGCCGACACAATCTCAATCTGTAACACCTGACCGCCCAAATTGGGTCTAGCTGTTACAAATCGAGATAAACGGAAAGGCAGGCAGCCAATGTCTCGTTCTGTAACATCTAGCCGCGCAAATCGACTCTTACTGTTACAGATTGAGACAAATAGGCAGGCGGGAAAATAACATCTCAATCTGTAACAGCTGGCGACCAAAAACGGATCCAGATGTTACAGATTGAGATTGTTTTGGAGCAAGCGCGGCGCCGATGGTCTATTCCACATTTAGCTCTTGCATAACTGTGCATAGTGTATATATACTGTGCTTACCGGTTATATACACGTGTAGCCCAACAGCTAAGGAGCCGCTGTGGACATCATCCTATCCAATTCGAGCGATAAGCCCATCTACGAGCAGATAACCTCGCAGGTCAAAGCTCAGATCTTATCGGGCACGCTCGCTGCGGGAGCCAAACTCCCCAGCATCCGTGCACTCGCGAGCGACCTGGGCGTGAGCGTAATCACCACCAAGCGTGCCTACGCCGGCTTGGAGCAGCTTGGCTTTATCTGCACCGTGCAGGGCAAGGGCTGTTTTGTCGCCGAGGGCAACCAGGAGCTTTTGCGCGAAAACCAGCTCTGCCATATCGAAGAGCTACTTGCGAAAGCGGCGAGCCAAGCCGAAACCCTGGGCGTCACGCGCGACAAACTGCACGAGATGCTCGACCTGGTAGCCCCCGAAACCATGCAGTAGCCATCTGCAAGAAAGGCTATACCATGCAAAACTTGCTTGAAATCAAAGGCATCTCACACGCTGTAAGCGACCGCTTTTCGCTGCGCGACGTCACGCTTGCCGTGGAGCCTGGCCAGATCATCGGCTTTGTTGGTGCCAACGGTGCTGGCAAAACAACGACGATTCGAGCTGCTCTCGGGCTTATAAAGCTCGATGCCGGCGAAGTGCACCTGTTTGGGCAGCGCTGTGGCGCCGACGCGCCCGATGAGTCGCAACGCCATCTACGCTCCCGCGTCGGTCTTGTCCTGGACACGTGCCCCTTCCCCTCCACGCTCAAGGTGGGCCAGATCGAGTCGCTCGTAGGCCCAGCGTACCCCACGTGGGACCGCGAAACGTTCGCCGGATTCATCAACCGATTTGGCCTCGATCCCAAGACAAAGGTCAAGGACCTCTCCCGCGGCATGGGCATGAAACTGCAGCTTGCCTGTGCGCTCAGTCACAAGGCCAAGCTGCTCGTTTTGGACGAAGCCACCGCGGGCCTCGATCCCATGGCACGCGAGGAACTGCTTGATGAGCTGCTTGCCTTTGTCGCCGACGGCCAGCACAGCGTGCTGCTCTCGAGCCACATTACGTCCGACCTCGATCGCACCGCTGATCGCGTCATCTGCATCGATAATGGCTCGATTATTTTTGACCTGCCGCGCGAGGACATTACCGACCGCGCCGGCATCGCCCACTGCACCCAATCGCAGGCTGCCGAGCTTATGGCTTGCGTCGAAGGCGCCCGTGCCGCCCGTCACGCCTACAGCGTGGACGTACTCGTACCCAACCGTCGCGAAACGCTCGAGACCTTTCCCGAGATTCCCTGCGATCGGGCAACCATTGATGACTATCTGCGCCTCATACTGAAAGGGGCTTCGAAATGAAACGCGCCTTTATGTCCGAACTCGCCATCGTTCGCACGCTCATCCCGAGCATTGCGGGCGTCGGCTTGTTCATCTTCGTTGTGCTGACGCTCGTCAACGCGTCGGATGGCGATTCCGGTATGAGCGCCGGCGCCTGCGCCGTCAGTGCCATGTCGCCCATCATAGTCATGAACTCACTGGCCGGTTTCGACAATCAAAACGGTTGGGAGCGCTACCGGGCAACGCTGCCCTTCTCGCGCAAAGACATCATCCGCGCACGCTACCTGAGCGTTATTGTCTTCTCCGCCGTCATGGCATGTGCAGCTACGCTTTTGAGCATCGCCTCCATCCCGCTCTTCAACAGCGCGGGCATTCCTTCGACGGGACAGACGGTCTTTGAAATCGCAATCGCCTCGGCAGCATCGATGCTCATCTCCCTCATGATGGTGTTTTTGGCGCAGCCGCTGTTCTTTCGATTTGGTCACATGGAGGCGCTGCGCCTATCCGTTGGCCTGTTTGCCCTGCTTGGTTGCGGCACCATGGCCACGCTGAGCTCCTCCAACCCCATCAGCAACTGGCTCATGTCGATTGCCGGAGCGAATCCCGATCCTGCCGTTCTTGGCTGCCTGTGCGCAGGAATTGCCGTACTGGCCCTCGCGCTATGTGCAGTCAGCTGTACCGTCAGCACCAAGGTTTATCAAGTACGCGATCTGTAGGCACGCGAAACTCGACCTATGCAGGCCACTATCGGTCGCAATCGCCCATCCGCAAATCCGTGACAAACGGCATGTCCCCGGCGTGCGTCACCGTGCTACTTGCGCAGCGGCTTGGGCAGCGGAATGCCAGCGGCGATAACGGCGGCGATGATCATGCAGACGATGCCCTTGAGCGGAAAGCACATAAGCAGCAGGCCCACAACCATGACAGGCTGGCGCATGACCGCACCCATCGTCGATGCCGTGCAGACGGCGACGCAAAAGACCGGATCTGCGCCGGTGAGGATGGCAAGGCCATAGCCCAGGCTTACGCCTGAGAAGATAACGGGGAAGAAGTGACCGCCGCGCCAACCAAGGTTGATGAGGGCGGGGGTCAGCATGGCCTTGACCAGACCGGTCGCGATAAGCACGCCAGCGGGAATGGTCAGGTAGGTTTCCATGAGCACGTCGGCCTGAGTCTCGCCGGCAAACATGGTGTAGGGCAGGACCGTGCCGCAGATGGCGAGCGCCAGACCGGCTAGCATGGCCTTGACGACAGGACGCTCCCCTATTGCATGGGCAAGCGCCTCGCTGGCGTGCTCGGAGACAAAGTACAGCCAGCCGCAGATTGTTCCGATCAGCGACAGAGGAATGAGCCAGGTAAGCTCCAGGTTGCCCACCTCGGCGGCCTCGAACCTGGGCATGCCCATGCCGCCGCCCATGAGCTGGCCGAGCAGCAGGTAGGTGCCCAGGCCGCCGGCAATCGCAATGCCGTAGACCACCGTCTTCTGTGCCTTGGGCAGCTTGATCGTGATCTCGTCGGACGCAGAGCCCTCGTCGCCGTCGGCGCTACCGGCAAGCGGTGCCACAAAGCCAAAGACGGGCGCGGTAAAGAGCGCCGTCAGGGCAGCCTGGGTACCCAGCAGCGTGAGCTCCCTAAACTCGGCGCCAAAGCGACGCATGCGGTCGCCGACCCAGCTGCACAGACCCGCGATAACGCCGGTCAGGCCGGCCTCCGGTCCAATACTTCCGCCAAACAGCAGCGGCAGCAATGCCGCGAGCGAAAGCTTGCCCAGGTTGTCGTACGGGTAGCACCCGTCTTGCTTAACCTTAGCCATCACCTGGTTGAGGCCGTCGGTCTTGGTGCCCGTAAGCTTTTCGTACAGACCGATCAGCAGGCCGCCCAGCAGGCAGACAAAAAACGGGTACGGCAAAAAGCCGAACGGGCCGCTCGCGAGCTCGGGCGACGCCGCGCCCAGCATGTGCGGAATCTCGGTCCACAGATAGTCGATACCGTGCTCCATCGCAAAGAAGAACAGCCAGACTGCGGCACCTGCGAACGCACCGGTCACGGCAACGCTCATTAAAAACAGCGCGCGGTTTTTGGGTTTGGCAAGGCTATCCATCGGGTCCTCCCGCGGTCAAAGTCGACATAGATACGTTTTATTGTAGAGCGAGCGTTGCCCAGACAAGCCAACCATCCGCGCTGCAAACGGCACCATTGGGAGTCATAGCGGAACAGGCTCAAGACTTATCCGTTAATAATCGAGGCAATCTCGCGCAAATCGTCGGCAAAGTAGATGCCTTGTTGGCGCTGCGGACTCGACAATGCCTTTTCGATCATGTGCCCGAGCAGGGCTTTGAGGTCGTTGTAGTACCCACCCAGGTTGTACAGAATGCACGGAGCACTCAGGTGCCCCAACGATACCGCGGACATAACCTCGGCAATCTCCTCGAGCGTGCCCGTCCCACCGGGAAAGGCGATGAACGCATCACCGAGCTCGATCATCTTGGCTTTGCGCTCGGCCATGTCACTTGTAACGATAAGGTCGTCGATGCCCTCGTGCTGGAACTCCGCCTCGATAAAAAAGCTCGGCTCAACGCCCGTCACGTGTCCGCCTGCCCCGAGCACGCTATCGGCAAGCGCGCCCATCAGGCCCGATTTGGACCCGCCGTATACCAGCGCGTGCCCGTTGGAGCCAATCCAGTTGCCCAGTTCTTGCACCGCAGGCAGAAATGCTGGGTCGTTACCAACGCTGGCGCCCAGATACACGGTGATATTCATATTCAATCCCCCTCGTCGTGACGCACGGCGCCCGCTCTAGCGTTGGCGGCGGCGATATTCGCGCACACGGCGCGACAGGTCGGCGAGCTCGTCACGATCAAGCTCTTCCAAATGCTCAAGATCGTCCATAAAGCGCGCCATGGTGTCCTTTTGGCGCAGCTTAATGAGCGTATTGCAGTAGTTCACCGCCACACCCGTGAGCATGGCGATGTAGAAGATGCTGATGACGCTCAGGACGACGGTAATAGCGCGGGCGACCGGCGTTTCGGCCGGGATATCGCCAAAGCCGATGGTCGAGACCGTCTCAAAGCTAAACCAGAGACCATCGCCAAACGTGAGGGTCGTGGGCTCGGACAGCCAGACAGCCGTTGAGCACAGCAGATAGAAGATAAGAAACAGGCCCGTGATGCGCGCAAAGCCAGCCTGGCGTAACACGTCGGCAAGCGTCCTGAGCTTTTTCATCGCGACCCTTTCCACGGACAACCAATCACGTTCGCTCGGTATTGTCCCACGCCTCCCCCGCAAACGGAACTAGTCATTGGGGACGTTCTTAAATGACTAGTCGTTTAAGAACGTCCCCAATGACCACCAGCTGCCGACTGGGCAGGCTGAGCTGGTATCCTTATGCGGTATTGTCTCGATTCGTTAGGATTGCACGTGAGAGCTTCCGCTGTCCTTCGTTCAGTTATATGTCGCACCCTGGCCGTCGCGCTTGCTGCGTTCGCCGTACTGAGCGCCGTCATACCCGCCCCCGCCTTTGCCGCCGAATCCGATCAGCAGGTCAAGACGGTCCGCGTTGGTTGGCTCGTCAACAACGAGGGCTTCCAGGACGGCACCCCCGGCGAGCGTCTCTCGGGATGGGGCTACGAGTACCTCCAGACCCTATCGTACTACACGCCCGGTTGGCGGTACGAATACGTCTCTGGCACCTTCACCGAGCTTATGGACATGCTCGAGGCGGGCGAAATCGACCTCATGCCCAACATCTCCTACTCCGAGGAACGCGCCCAAAAGCTGCTCTTTTCCTCGAACCCCGAGGGCACCGAGCGCTACTACATCTACGCCAGGCCCGACCGTGACGACCTCGCAAAGGGTGACCCTCAAGCACTCCAAGGTCTCACTATCGGCTACAACCCTGGCGTTATGCAAACCTTCGTTGGCCAGCAGTGGCTCGCCAACGAGGGAGTCACCTGCACATACAGGGAGTATGACGGAGGATCCGATCTCTTTGATGCGCTCGCAAACGACGAAGTCGATGCCGTCATCATGAACGACACGACCTCGTCGCCCAGTGCCTCCCCCATGTTCTACATCGGCTCGAGCGACTACTATTTTGCCGTTCCCAAAAGCCGCCCCGACCTGATGAACGACATCAATGCTGCCATGACGGCAATCGCCCGCGTCAACCCACGCTATAACGACGAAGTCAAATCTAACTACTCGACCCAAAACAGCGGTTCATCATCGCTCAACGGCCCCGAACGTTCCTGGCTCAAAGCAAATGACAACACCATCACACTCGGCTACATTACGGGCAAACTCCCCTACTGCAACGAAGACGAAGACGGCAAAATGGAAGGCTCGCTCGCATCGCTTGCGACAACGTTGCACGATAAATTTGGCATTACGGTCAAAACCGTCACCTTTGATAGCTACAAGATGATGTCAAAGGCCCTGTCAAAGGGAAGCATAGACGTTGCGCTGCCGGTATACCGAGATTACTGGTTTGCCGAGCAAATAGGCGTTGTGCAGTCGGTATCGTTGGGGACCATGTCCCTCACCGCCATCCACACCGGCAGCAACCTGAACAAAGACCTCCAGAACATCGCCTGTACCAAATCATCGTTTATCAACAAAAATGCACTTGAAAGTCTGTTCCCCACAGCGACCGTAACTGAATACCAATCCGACGATGAAGTGTTCGACGCCCTCAGGAAGGGAACGGCGCACTGCATCGTCGCTCCCAGTTCACGCGTAAAAACCATTGGCGACCGTTACGATCTCGAGGACTGCGAGACGGTCGAGCTCCCTGACACCTGTGAGCTCTCGTGCTGGATTTCGCGCGGAAAGCCCGAGCTGCTGGGAATCATCAACAAGGGCATCATCAATGCCGGAGAATCGCTCTCCGCAAGCAATTTCTCCTCCACGTCGTACACGGCCCAGGAATCCAACGCGCTTCAATTCCTTTATCGCAACCGCACCGCCATTGCAGCCACCCTCATCGGTATGTTGTCGGTCGGCATCGTCCTGCTCATCTGGGCGCTCGTGCGCGCTCGAACCGAGCGCAAAAAAGCCGATGCCGCCAACGCCGCTAAGACGGCATTCCTCACGCGCATGAGCCACGACATCCGCACGCCGCTCAACGGCATCCTGGGCCTTATCGAGATCGAGGAATTGAAGGAAGGCGATATGCAAGTCGCCCGCGAGAGCCGTGCCAAGGCGCGCGTTGCCGCCAATCACCTGCTTTCGCTGATCAACGACATCCTCGAGATGGGCAAAATCGAAGACCGCAAGCTAACACTGGAACATGCGCCTTTTAACCTCAAAAAGCTCTGTGACGATACGCTGGTGCTGTGCAAGCTCCGCGCATCCGATAACGGCATCACAATGCAGGACAATAGTCTGCCGTACGCCACGGGACCATACATGATCGGCAGTCCCACCCATATCCGACAGATTATGATCAACCTGTTAAACAACAGCATTAAGTACAACAAGCACGGCGGCTCCGTCACCTTTAGCTCAAAGACCAAACCACTCGATAACGGGCGCGCGCTCTTTTGCTTTAGCGTTCCGGATACCGGCATTGGCATGGCTCCCGAGTTTTTAAAGCATATCTATGAGCCGTTTGCACAAGAAGGTGACAATGCGCGCAGCAAGTTCCAAGGAACCGGCATGGGCATGCCAATCGTCAAGTCGCTTATTGAACTGATGGGCGGTACGATTGAGATTTCGAGTGAGGTTGACGTGGGAAGTACGTTCAACGTCCAGATTCCGCTCGATATCGACAAGAACCCTCAGACGCGGGCAGATACGGTCGAGAGGGCGCTCGACTGCTCGCTCGCCGACATGAACGTGCTGCTCGCCGAAGACAACGAATTGAATGCCGAGATTGCCCAGGCGCTGCTCGAAAGCGAAGGCATTGTCGTAACTCGCGCCGCCGATGGCAACGAAGCGGTCGACCTATACGTTGGCCGTCCCGCCGGCAGCTTCGATGCGATTCTGATGGACATCATGATGCCGGGAATGGATGGTTACGAGGCGACCCGCGCGATTCGTCTGAGCGAGAAGATCGATGCAGCCGATATCCCCATCATCGCGCTCACCGCCAATGCCTTTGCCGAGGACGCCAAGGCGGCACACGACGCCGGTATGAACGCCCATCTGTCCAAACCGCTCGACTTTAACAAGCTCAAAAACATGCTCGCCCGCATCAAGAAAAACGGATCCGTTTCGCTATAGTTTTTGCAGCAACCACGCACGACCAGAAAGGAAGCCAACGATGTTTAGGCCCTTACGTCGAAAGAAGCGCGCCATCACCGACGAAGAAGCGCGCGAACTGCTCGCTACCTGCAAGCGCGGCGTCTTTGCCGTCAACGGCGACGATGGCTACCCGTACGCCATTCCCGTCAACTACTTCTTTGACGCCGAGCACGACAAGATTTATTTCCATGGCGCCAAGGCCGGCCACAAGGTCGACGCACTCAAGCGCGATGACAAGGTCTGCTTTACCGTTTACGGCAACGAGTGGTACCAGGACGGTGACTGGGCTCCCTACGTTATGAGTACCGTGGTCTTTGGCCGCTGTCGCCTGGCGAATGACACCCCCGCTTTTATCGAAGATAAAGTTCGCCAGCTCGCGCTTAAGTACTACCCTTCTGCCGAAGAAGTCGAAGAGGAAATCGCCAAGGACATTAAGGGCGTCCAGCTCTACGAGATTACAATTGAACATCTTTGCGGCAAGCAGATTCAAGAAAAGTAAGCCTCTCAGCAGGTCTGCGCCCAATGGTTACAGATGCCTTACCACACGGGGCCTTCTAGCCAACTTGGCAGAAGGCCCCACATGCAGCGCACGCTTACCGTGCATTAAAAACGTAGCGGTCCAGGCGGTCGCACGCTTCCCTCACGCGCGAAAGCGGCAGCGCCAGATTCACGCGAATGTGGCAGGGCCCGTGGAACGGGCGGCCGTCCTGATACCCCACGCCCACGCGCGCCCCCTCGTCGAGCAACCACTGAATATCGCGGCCATGCTCGCGGCACCACTCGGTGCAGTCCAGAAACACCATGTACGTGCCCTGCGGACGTGAAAACGCGACGCCCTTCCAGTGCTTTTCTGCATACGTGCAGAAGTACTCGATATTGCCGGCAAGTACCTGGTTGAGCTCGTCCACCCACTCGTAGCCCTGCGGCTGATAGGCACCGATAAGCGCATGCATGGAGAGGACATTCATCTCGTTGTAGTGAGTCTTGTCGGACACGGCGCACATGCGGTCACGCAGCGTCTCGTTGTAGACAATGTGGTAGCTGCCGACCAGGCCCGCCAGGTTGAACGTCTTGCTGGGCGCGTAGAGGGCAACCGTACGCATGCGGGCATCCTCGCTCACCGACTGCGTCGGGATATGCTTGTGCCCCGGCAGGATGATATCGGACCAAATCTCGTCCGAGATCACCACGCAATCGTGCTGGCGATAGATGTCCATGGCGCGCTCGATCTCGTCGCGCTCCCATACGCGGCCGCAGGGATTGTGCGGCGAGCAGAACACCGCGGCATGGATGTGGTTTTGGGCGAGCTTGTGCTCCATGTCCTCAAAGTCCATACGCCACACGCCTTGATCGTCGAGCTTAAGCGGGCTGTGGACAATACGATAGCCCGCGGCTTCGATGGATTTGGTAAAGCCGATGTAGGTGGGGCTATGGACCAGCACCGCATCGCCCGGCTGGACATACGCGCGCAACGTCGACACGACACCGCCCAGCACGCCGTTTTCGTAGCCGATATGTTCAGGGCGCAGGCCCTCGACGCCATTGCGGCGGCTCTGCCATTCGATGATGCGGTCGAAGTACTCGGCGCGCGGGTTAAAGTAGCCAAACATGGGATGCTGAGCGCGCTGAATGATGTGCTCCTGGACCGTGGGCACCGTGGCAAAATTCATGTCGGCCACCCACATGGGAATGCGGTCGAAGCCCTCGTCGGGTGCGTTCGGAGCCATACCGGGGATCTCGCCCCAGGAGTCAACGGCGATGGAGTCCATGCCGTGGCGGTCGATAAGCGAGCTAAAGTCGTATTTCATGCTGAACTCCCGTGCAAAGTTGATTGTTTTGGTAGGCGTTATTGTCCACCAGCGTGGGCGGTTTTGGAGCGGGGTTAGGCGTTGTTTTTGACGGATACGGACGGATGGTTAGTCCCGCGCGTCGTTGATGGCGGTTACCGTCAACCTGGCGCCGTCGACCGTAAACGATATATCAAGCCCGGCGTAAGCCAAATGGTAAACGCGGTTTGGCTCGTGCTTGCTGCCCGCGCGGCGCGGATCTTGGCGAAGGACCTCGACCAAACCAGGGAGCTTTGCGGGCGGGACCATATCCTGCAGCGCTTGTGGGAACTCGACGTCGAGCTCTTGCCACGGAGTACCCTCAATCCAGCCGCCCGTCGCATCTGGGTGACAGTCGGCAAATGGAATATAGGGCTTAATGTCGTAGATGGGCGTGCCGTCACGCAGGTCGGCCCCCAGCACATGGATGATGGGACCATTGTCGGTGAGCTCGACGCGATCGAGCTTGACGCAGGTAAGACCGATGGGATTAGGGCGAAACGGACTGCGCGTGGCAAACACGCCCACGCGCTTGGCTCCACCCAACCGCGGCGGGCGCACGGTTTTCGACCATTTTGCGTTGGTGCCGGACCTGTCCTGCGTCTTGGCATCGGCAGCTATGTCCTTAGCCGTGCCGCCGGGCGTTCCGTTTTCGAAGCGCCACAGCAGCCATAGGTGAGAGAAGGAGTCCAGACCCTCGACCGCCGCACTGGAGGCAAATTCCGGCTCAAACACGATGCGTCCCTGCAGATGGGGCGCCAAAAAGCTGTTGCGCGGAATGCCAAACTTCTGCGGCAGATCGGTATGTATGTGTGCAATAGGTTCCATGCCGGTCATTGTACGGCATGGAGGTGTGGGGCGTTGCGCGCAATTCTTCGCCGCGGTTCCCCGTCGTGCAACCAACGGTTGCTTGGAAGGGCACCTGCTGCCGCGTATGCTTAAGCCATCAACCAGCAGAAAGGAACCGCTATGGCCTTTGCAGAAAAGCTCATTGCTGTCCGTCGCGTCCATCACCTTACCCAGGAGCAGCTCGCCACCAAGCTCTTCGTCACACGCCAAGCCGTCAGCCGTTGGGAACGCGGCGAGGTCACACCGGGCATCGACATGATGAAGCTCATCGCCGCCGTGACCGGCGAGCCCCTGTCTCATCTGCTCGAAATGCCCGAGCGCTATTGCCAGAGCTGCGGCATGATACTCACGCCCGACGACTGCGGCACCGACGCCACGGGCGCCACGACCGACCATTACTGCAAGTGGTGCTACGACCACGGTAAGTACACCTACGACACCACCATGGAGGCGATGATTGAAGATTGTGCCCCGCGGCTGGCACAAAACACCGGTATGTCGCTCGACGAAGCCGTCTCGCTCATGGGAGCCGTGCTGCCACAGCTGGAGCGCTGGCACACCGTGCAGGAAAACGAGGAGCGCTACGGTGCCGAGGCGCGGTCGCGCTATGGCGATGAGGCTATCGATGCAGCAAACGAAACGTTACTGGACATGAATCCTCAGACATGGAACGACATGAAGGAACTTGAACGCGCTATTCTGGGTCAGCTCTCGATTGCCATGGGCGACGGCGATGCGGATGGAAGCGAGGCTCGCAAGCTCGTCGCGATGCATCACCGCTGGATAGCTCTCAACTGGGGCAGCGAGCCCCAAGACGAGGCCTATCTGGGGCTCGCCCACGGCTACCTCGCCGATCAGCGCTTTATCGACTACTACGACAAGCCATGCGGCACCGGAGCCACGGCGTTTCTAGTTCAGGCCATCGAGTCGTCGTTGACGCGCGCATAGACCGCGGCGGCTTTGGGTATTTCAATCAAAACCTCAACCGATTGGAGACCCATGGCTACTAATCATGAGCTCGCGCTGTACGTTATGACCGGCTGCCCGTATTGCATAAAGGTCAAGCGTTTCCTTGCCGATAACGGCGTGACCATTCCCGAGCGCAATATCTCGACCGATACCGATG
This sequence comes from uncultured Collinsella sp., assembly GCA_937943045.1. Taxonomy (GTDB): domain Bacteria; phylum Actinomycetota; class Coriobacteriia; order Coriobacteriales; family Coriobacteriaceae; genus Collinsella. The sequence goes on from CALEBN010000041.1 coordinate 62,737, forward strand.
CCGAGCAGACACTCATCGCCGTCGGCGGAAAACGCCAGGTTCCCTGCCTGTTCATCGACGGCAAGCCACTCTACGAATCGAGCGACATCATCGCGTGGGCGCAGGAGAACCTGCTCTAGCGTTCTATTGCGGTCGGCTGGCCCCAACCCATACGACCCAAACATGTACACCAGCATCCAAAATCGACATTTTTCGACATCTTTGGATGCTGGTGTACAGTTTTTTGCAGGGGTAGTCATTGGGGACGTTCTTAAATGACTGGTTGTTTGAGACGACCTTTGGATTATGGCTGTTTGAGGCCATCTGACATCTCTGGAAAGGGCTCCTTAGAGGACCGTGTTCAAAAAATGGCAAATATGAGTACTGCTACTTGTTTAGTAACAGCGATTTTAATCATTTCAGGGATCATTCAACGCCCCAAGCGCCCGCAGACGGCGTTATTCCTCCCCATATGTTCAATAAAAGAGACGCCTAATGGTATTAAATCTCATCAGGGACCTCATTTTTGAAAAAAAATAAATGCAACCATAATGGCAACAGTACTCATATTTGCCCTTTTTTGCACACAGCCCTCCAGAATAGTCGTTAGGGACGACTCAAAATGGCAATTCCGGCACTTAGACACTCTTTTCTTGAATGACTAGTTGTTAAAGAACACTCAGCGACTACTCCAATTCGCGACACACTGTGTCGCGAATTGAGCTGTTCTCACCACCGAAGACCGGTGAAAGCTCCTGACCAGAATCTCGATAGTTTGTTAAAGTGCCCCCTCTGCAGGTTCAATGAGCGCTCATGTTCCAGACTGGAAAGCGAAGAAATATCGAAGCCATCGATGCTCATTTCCTATCGAAAAAACTAGTCAATACACGCTAATTAGCTTGATAAACTGCTTGTATTTTTGTCTACAAAACTGTATACAAAAAGAGATTCCGAGAACCAGCGCTCGACATTATGTCAATCGATAGGGGGCGCTATGGACGCTAAGCAGCTCGAAAAGATGATGGGGTTTGCCCCCCGGAGAGTTGGAGAAAGCCGCGGAGGCATACGAAAAAGATAAGTGGCCGAAGGGTCGCACCATCAAGCTGGGAAGACCGCCGATCTCTGATGAGCCAAGCATTGTTTTATCGGCACGTGTGGGTGAGTCGGTTCTTGATGCGTTTGACGCAAAAGCAAAGCGCCATGGGCAGACACGCACAGAGCGACTCAGGGAGCTCATCACGATCGATGCAATGATTGCCTAGTTATCCACCGAGCCCAAAGACGTACGCCAGCATCCAAAGTCGACATTTTTCGACATCTTTGGATGCTGGCGTACGGTATTTTGTAACATAGTCATTCGGGACGTTCTTTTAAATGACTAGTCGTTAAAGTGCGTCCCCAACGACTAACTAGCCGTGGAAGCGTGCTATGGGCGCAAGTGGCTGTTCGCGAAAGACGCGCTCGACGGCGGCGCGGTATTCGTCGACCTTTTTGGTCTTGCGTACGAGCTTGTGAACGGTAGCGGGGTCGGCGAAGGCGCATTTGGCGTAGAACCACCACTCCTTCATGCGAAAGACCGCATTGCCGCCAATCTCTTCTGCATAGGCCGCAAACAGCGTGTCGTGGAAGCGCTGCAGCTCAGCAACCGTTGCAGCAGGGCCACCCTTGACCATGCGAGCGAGCGCGGGATTCGCAAGCAAGCCACGCCCCAGCATTACATGGCGCGTGCCGGGATAGGCCTCCACCAGCGCGTCCATATCCTCAAGATCGAAAATGTCAGCGTTATAGGCCACGGGGAACGGCGCGCGTTCCAGCGTCTCGCCGTAAAACTCCTTGCGCGGCGATCCCGTATAGCGGTCCTTTTGCACGCGCGGGTGCACGATCAGCTCTGCCAACGGCATGCGGCAATACAGATCGAGCACACGCTCGTATTCGTCGTCGCTCTCAAGCCCCAGCCTGGTCTTGACCGATACCGGCAACGGTGACCGCTCGCACACATCGCTCAAGAACACCTCGAGCTCGTCGAGGTTGCGCAGAAAGCCCGATCCTTTACCCTTGGCAACAACCGTACCCGAGGGGCAGCCAAGGTTGAGATTGACCTCGCGGTAGCCCATGTCGGCGAGCACCTGTGCCGCCCATACAAACTCGTCCGCGTTCTTAGACATCAGCTGAGGCACTACGTTGAGCCCCTGGTTATTGGCAGGATCGATCTCCTTAAACGCCTTGCCGCCAAAGCGGTTTCCCACCCGCGGCGGCGGCAAAAACGGCGTGTAGTAGCAGTCGAGCGCACCAAAGCACTCCGCATGCACGCGGCGGAACACATGCCCAGTAATCCCCTCCATAGGGGCCAACGATAGAATCATCAACATCTACTCTCAGATCAATGCGGTAAAGGGACTGCCCCCTTGTCACATGCATTATGCCTTGTGCTTCAGATGATTCACAAGGCAGAGGTAGCTACTTGACGATAATCACCCTTCCATCCGTCGCCTCACGCAACGAAGGTGAATGCTTTTCCGCGAAGTGAACGAGTAAAATCGGACCCCCGAAGCATCGACACTTTTGGAAGACCAATTCCTGCGGTTTTATCACTCAAATCCTGCGGTTTTTGCATCCAAAAGTGCGAATGCTTCAGAGGTCCAGAATAGGTCGTTCACTTCTCGGGAAACCATTCACCTTCGATTTGCTGGCGCTCACAAACAGCGAGAGGCTGTCCCGCGACAGCCCCCTTGCGCGTCATTCGCCCCATGACAGCGGCTCCATGCTCCAAAAACGACGTTCATGATCACGACGACCGCCAACAGCACGCTGTTGACCGCTATGTCTGAACAACAGACACCCTCCACTCATCTATACTCAAGAGCATGTGCGCATCGCCCAAAAACGATGAGAGTCGAGGCCCCATGCAGCAGCTCACCGAACAAGAAAAGAAACGCATCCAGCGGTACTGCACATACCCCAAGATCGCAGCGACCGCACTCGTCATGTCGTTCGTGGCATGCCTGTTGATGTTGCCGCTCCAAATGATCAACGATATCGCGTTCCACCAAAAGGAATTCCAACCCGCGGGCATATGTACCGCCATCGCACTCACCGCAATCGAACTCGCCATCTTTTGCTATTGCGCTCTTGCGCCGCGCTTTGGAATGCAGGGCAAACAGTGGAAGGAGCTGCAGAGCAGGCTTGCGGTAGCCCAGACTAACAAGGACCGTTCCGCGGAGGTCGCCGGCGTGCTTTCCGCGCAAGCTGCCGGCCGCATGCTCAAGAACAGCGATAACGATCTCGCGCGCGACCTGGGCGGTGCCGCCGAGGTCGCCGGCGCCGTAGGGGCAGTCGCCACGGCGGCAGACGTGCTAGCCGAAACCTCGAGCAATGCCGAGGCCATGGCAAACGCATACGGCGTGACGATTCCAAGCGTCAAGAAGCAGGTCATAGCTCTCGCAGTGGTGCCCGTCATTGTGCTGCTTGGCGTCTACATCCCGCAGTTTATCCAGGGAAATAACGAGCTTCAGGCAAGAAAGGCTGCAGCCGCCGAGCAGCTCGCCATCGCGCAAGATGCCTTGGAGCCCGTGTGCGAACGCGTCGCAGCAGACGACCCATACGTGTCATATCACGACTACGGCTACCGCATAATCGGCTATCTACGCGATAATGACCTCGGCGCTCAAGCAGCCTATGTCTACCTTTCTTTTGATGCAGACAGCATGCTCACGGACGTCGATTACACCAGTCAGATCGACCCCGAGGAAAGCCTTGCAGACAACCTCGCCCGCGCCGAGCAGGATATCGCGACGCTCTGCGCCCCGCTCAACGGGTTGGACATTTCCGTTGCCACACCGGGCCTCCTCACGCCATGCAGCCTGTCGGATGAATTTAAACAGGCATTTTTAGCCGGATCCCTATATGAAGAAATCAGCATCAAGACGGAGGACGAATCTATCAAGTCGTACTACACCTTTGACACCGAGCCCAAGGAAGAGTTCGACGAATACACCCATCCGGAAATTAGACTCATGCTCTCTGCAAAGAAGAACTAAAGGCTTACGCTCTAATTGCCGCTCGCAAACATCGTCTATATCTCGAGGTCTAATACTTTTCCGAGAAGTGAACGGCTGTATTTGGACCCCCGAAGCATCGACATTTTTAGACGTCAAAACCGCAGGATTTGACTGGCAAAACCGCAGGAAATTGCATCTCAAAAGTGTCGACGCTTCGGGGGTCCATTTTGACTCGTTCACTTCTCGGAAAAGTATTAGACCCCGATTTACATGCCACTCAATGTGACAAAGTGGCTGCCCCTTTGTCACATTCGATGAAAAAGGGCACCGATGTTAGTCGATGCCCCAAAGCGGCTGTAGGTTAAGCCCTACAGCGTATGTCTAAGACGAATCGAACTATTCGTCCCAGGAGAGGTTCTTACCAGTCTTTTTTGCCAGCAGCAAGAACAGGCCGATAATAACGTTGCATGCGATGCAGAAGATGAAGACGCCCTGGAAGGAGCCGACAAGCTCATAGACCTTCATCATAACGGGCATGCCAAAGGCGCCGACGATATAGCCCACGGAGCAGATCAGCGCGAAGATGCGACCGAAATCGCGGGAGCCAAAGACGTCCATAACCAAAACGGTCAGGGCAGTGCCAGCGATGACGTACATTACGTCGTTCACGCCTGCTGCGAGGATGCTGAGCGTCGAGTTGCCGCTGCTCATCATGAGCATGACAAAGGAGAGGATGGAGACAGCGAGCCAGCCCAGAATAGCCTTCGTGCTGCCAAACTTATCGCAAGTGGTGCCGACGATCGGATTGAGGAACAGATCGAAGAGCGATGCAGCGGATACCATGAAGCCGCCCACCATGGGGCTAAAACCAACCTCGGAAGCATACGTCGGGAAGAGCTGGTTCATGCAGCAAGTGAGCTGAACGAGGCAGAGGAAGCCGATGCAGAAGAAGAAGGCAGGCGACTTAATGGCGCGCGCATAGCTAACGCCACGCGTGCTATCCTCGGTCGTCTCCTCGGTCTCGGCGTCCGGCTCGCCCTCGACGTAGCCATAGGGCAGCATGCCCTTGTCCTGAGGCTTATAGCGGATAATCAGGACGGAAGCGGGGAGAATGAGCACGGCGGAGACGCCAGCGAGCACCAGATAACCAGTCCTCCAGCCAGCGGCCTCGATGACAGAGGTGATGACGGGGCTCATGATGAGCATGTAAATCGAGTTCACTGCCCAGGCGAGACCAATTGCCAGGCCACCAGATTTTTTGAACCACTGGTCAATAACGTCGGACATGGCGACGCCGGTGGTGAAGGCGAAGCAAATGCCAATCAGGGCGCCAGCGGCGATGAACATCCAAACTTCGGTGTAGAAGGCCATGCCTGCGCCGGCGGCGAGCAGAATAAGCTCGACGACGGGGAGCCAAACCTTGCCAACAACCTTGGGGATAAGTTTTCCGACAAACGGAAGCGCCGCCGCAAGACCGATGAGCGTCGCGGTGAAGTAATACGAGAAGATTGAATAGTCAAACCCGAACTCCTCGCACACGGGCGCGACGAAGGAGCCGGCGATTACGCTATAGGATCCGGTCGTACCAGCAGACATGAGGCCAAGCGCGATTACGAGAACCCATGCGTAGACCTTGCTGCTCTTTAACTTTGCATTTTCCATTGATACAGCTCCTAGAGACCCAGAAGGGCACACATAACGGCCTTGATGGTGTGCTGACGGTTCTCTGCCTCACGGAAGATGACCGAAGCGTTGGCCTCAAAGCACTCGTCGGCAATCTCGAAGCCCTCGGTGATGATCTCGCGATGAAGGTCGTTCTTGCACTGGTCGAGGAGCATTTTGCCAACACGGTGATCTGCGTTATGGACAGAGGGAAGCTCATGCATGCAGAAGATGTCGGGATTGTTGGTGCGCTTGCACAGCTCGCTGGTGACGCGATAGGGGTACAAAGACTCGGCATCGCCCAGCCAGGAGTTGTAGTCGTCGGGATCCAGAACCTCTTCGCCGCACTCGGGGTTGATGTAGCGCCACTCCTCGGTAACGATAACGTCAACGCCATCCAGGGCATCGAGGTCAGAGGTGATGGTAAAGGTCCTATTGGGAGCGTACTTGGCGTAGCAGGCCTCCACCTCTTCGATCATTTCCTTGCACATCTGATGACGGAGGTCGTCGGGGCCGATGGCAAGGAAGTCCATGTCGAGCATAGCGCACAGACGGCCATACCACACCGGGGCGCCGGCGCAGTTGCCAACGAAAGCCATCTTCTTGCCGCGGCTCGTACGCAGACCGCCCCATTGCTCTTCCATCGTAAGAGCGTCAGCGAGCATCTGAGTCGGGTGATCGCCGAGAGTAAGGGCATTGATGACCGGGATGTCAACCAGGTCGGCGACGTCATAGAGGAACTGCTCGTCCTTCTGTGCGCGGTAGACGATGAGATCGTACATGCCGTTAAAGACGCGCATGGCATCCTTGACGGTCTCGCAGTCACCCATGTGGGAGTTGGTCAGATAAGTGAAGCCCATGCCCAAATCATTGCAGGAGGTCTCGAATGCGCAACGAGTACGGGTCGAACCCCACTCAAAGTTGGCGAGGACGTTTTTACCGGGGAAGTAGCGCTGGTCGACACCAGACTTCTTCTGAGCCTTAAGGTTCCAGGCAAGATCAATGAGATAGCGGAAATCCTCGGAGGAGAGATCATGGATGTTGATGTAGTCGCGACCGCGGAGGCTGTTGTTCATGCCTATTTCCTTTCCATTTAGTAATAGATGAATGTCGAATGTGTCCCCGAGGGAAACACGGATATCCCTCGGGGAGCAGTAAGTGTGGCGCCTAAATCAGACAGTGCAGGCTCAAAGGCTCGCTAGCAGCTGGCTGCCACGTCCTTGGTCCAGCAGTGCACGCCGCCGCCGGACAGGTTAAGCGCGAGAGAGTCAATCATGATGACTTTGCGATCGGGGAAGCAGCTCTCAAGAACGGCTTTGGCCTGCTCGTCCTTCTCCTTCACGACTTCGTTCATGCCCTCGTGGTAATAACGCTGACCAAGAACGACGCCATTGCAGATGAGGAAGTTGCAGTAGCTCGCTGCTGCGTAGAAGTGAACGGGACCCTCGGGCCAGGGAGTGCCATCCATAAACTTGCCGCCCATTTCGTCGATGAAGCCCTTATAGAGCTCGTAATCCTCATCGCCAGGGGCGATAACGACTTCAATCGGCTCGGCGGTGGGCATACGAACGATCTCGAAGGGCTTGCCCTCCCAGTCCGTTTCGTTGCTCAGGATCTCGTAGGCCGCCTCAATGCGGCGACGAGACTCTGCGCCAGCCTTGCTCGAAGCTGCCTCTTCATCGGACACCTCGGCAAGAAGAATCTTGTTCGGAGTGATAAAGCGACACATCTCATCAATGTGAGCCGCAAAGCTCATGCCAAAGACGGGAGTTCCGTCTTCCTTCTCGTCGAGGATGCCCAGTCGATAGTCGTCGTCCTCGAGCATAGGCTGCGGAAGCCAGATAACCTTGTTGAGGTTGTAGATGCGCTTATACTCGGCCTCAACTTCCTCTTTCGTGAACTCGGGGTTACGCTTGCGGCATTCCGTGTCCTCGATGGCGATCAGAGTGCCGTGACCGTCAAACTCGCGGTCGCCGCCCTCCGAAACCATTTCGGAATTGACGATATCGAAGCAACCGAGCGCAACCGCCATGTGAACGGCTGCCTTACGTGCGGACTGGCACTCCGGGGAGTTCTTGTCCCACACGCCGTAATAAGTCCAAGCAGGGTTGACCATATAAGAATGGCCCTTGTCGTCGACCATGATGCTGGGACCGTTGTCGCGGACATAGAAGTTGGAGTCTTCGAACTGCGTGATCTCGATGCGATCGAGATCAACCCCCTCCTCCTTCAGGCGCGAGCAAGCCTCCTCATAGGAGCCGGGGGTGCCGCAATTGAGGTTGACCGTAACGTCGCCATACTCGAGCAGAGCCTTGATCACGTCAACGCAGGGCTGGCGGTTATCGTAACCCTCTGCACGGATGTAATCGGGAAGCCATATCACATAGACGTTGGAGCGCTTCTCGAACTCGCCCGGCATACGATAGTTCTCGTACATGGTTGGTCCTTCCGTCGGGTTTCCCGCGATGCTGTCCGGCCGCGACAATAGCGGGGTTTCACCTGCTATAGTACTACTATACCTACCGTTCGGTAGATAGTTTTGAATAATTTCCGCTCGCCTACTGATACATACCGTTCACCGTATATAGTGGTCATGTTTGGACACGAATTGATGTTCCGTTGCCATCCTTAATAATGTTGGTAGTGCGGAAATGATTTGCAATGGAGAAATGCAGCGTGAGCACAAGAAAAAAAATATTGGACGCAATGTACGATCTTGTGGCAGAAGTCGGTTATGACAAAGCGTCTATCGGAAAGATTTGCGACTTTGTCGGTATATCCAAGCCGTCGGTGTACTACTACTTTCCCTCTAAAGAGGAGATTTTCACTACGCTCTTGGACAGCATGTTTCCGACCATCGACTATCAGCGCGACTACTCGCTAATAGTCGATAGGGACGGGTTCAAGGCCGCGCTTATCGAGCTCGGCAATTCAGTTATAGGTGGTTATCGAAGCGATGAAAAGCGCCGGCGCGTGCTGGCCGAGGTTAGCGTTCAAGCAAATCGAATTCCTGCAGTTCAGGAACGTCAAGCGACGGCGACCAAACGAACCATGGATGCGCTTAAAGACATCCTTCTTCATGGTGCAGAGATTGGCGCGTTTTCCGATAGTGCCGACGTGATGCTCTACGTACAAATTCTTTATACCGTTCTGGAGGGAGCGAGCAATACGGTCGCTCAAGGTGAGGATATTGATGAAAAAGCGGTTTGGGCGGGAATAGTCGAGCTTATGTTCAAATAGGCCAGCCAAGCTGAAGCGCATGTTGGCACCCATGGTGCCTGCGGGCAACCTTTAAAACGAAAACAGGGGTTGACTCCAGTCTGGCTTGGAGTCGACCCCTGTTGCATGGCAATCTATGCCGATGCAATCGGCGCTTATTACTTTTCAGCAGCCTTACTGAGAAAGCCGGAAACGATAGCAAACGCAGCAATCATAAGGTTGCAGGCAATGCAGAAGATAAATACTCCCTGGAATGACCCTGCCATGCCGTAAACCTTCATCATGACCGGCATTCCAAAAGCACCGACGACATAGCCCGCTGAGCAAACGATTGAATAGATCCTTCCAAAATCGCGTGATCCAAAGAGCGAGAGGAGAAGCATCGGCATTGCGGTTCCAACAATGGCGAACATGACATCGTTTACGCCAGCTGCAATGATGGAAACGGTCTCATTGCTTCCGCCAATGATGAGAAGTAGGAATGAAAAAATGCTGACACCTGTCCACGCGACCGTTGCTTTAATAGCGCCGAGTTTGTCACATGTTTTGCCTACGAAGGGATTTAGGAAGATGTCGGAGAACGAAGCTGCCGAGACCATTAAGCTTCCTACGATGGGATTGAAACCGACCTCGCTTGCATAGGTTGGAAACAACTGGTTCATGCAGCAGGTGAGCTGCGCCACGCAAAGCAGGAGGACACAGAGAATAAAAGACGGCGTTTTCGTGGCATCACGGAGTGCCATGCCCGAGAGGGTATCTTCCCGCTCATCGACGCTGTGGCTCTCATGGGTTTCAGAGGTGGTCTCTCCGTACGGAAGCATGTTGCGATCAGAGGGTTTAAGGCGAATGAAAAATGCACTCGCAGGTAAAATCATAGCTGCAGAAACGGCCGCAAGTACGATGTATCCCGTACGCCAGCCTTGTTGCTCGATGACCAGCGTAATGACAGGGCTCAACAACAGCGTACAGAGAGAATTAACGCCCCAAGCAAGGCCGATGGCAAGACCGGACGATTTACTGAACCATTGGTCAATAACATCGGACATGCAGACGCCCGTTGTGAACGAAAAGCAGATGCCGATCACCGCAGCGGAGACGATGAACATCCAGACTTCGGTGTAGAACGCCATTGCGGCGCCGGCGGCAATAAGGACAAGTTCAACGCAAATATGCCACGGTTTGCCTATTACTTTTGGAATGAAACGACTCAAAAGTGGAAGTCCAAGTGCAAGGCCAAGAAGAATCGCAGTGAAATAGAAAGAGAAAGAGGTGTACTCAAAGCCCAGGTCTTCACATACTGGAGCAACGAATGAGCCGGCAATAATGCTATATGTGCCAGTCGTTCCGGCGGACATTAAGCCGAGCGCAATAACGACAATCCAAGCAAATACGCTGCTCTCGCGAGGACGGTCTTTTTCGGCTGGTGCGGTGAGAGCCATGGTCACTCCATTTCTATCGGCATTACATCCTATATGCCTACCGATAGGTATATAAACCAGGGGACTCTCCGTCAAGCATTAAGCGGGGAAAGGGAGTTCTTAACGTGCCGAACGGTAATTGGGCCCTTGCAAAATCGAGGTCTAATACTTTTCCAAGAAGTGAACGACCGTTTTTGGACCCCCGAACCATCGACATTTTTAGACGACAAACCCGCAGGATTTGGCTGGCAAAACCGCAAGAAATTGCATCTCAAAAGTGTCGACGCTTCGGGGGTCCATTTTGACTCGTTCACTTCTCGGAAAAGTATTAGACCCCGATTTCACAAGGGCCTCAATGTGACAAAGGGACTGTCCCTTTGTCACATTATTCGGAGCGCAGGGCTTCGACGGGGTCCTTCTTGGATGCGCTACGGGCGGGCAGCAGGCCGGCAATGACCGTCAGCAGCACCGAAATTGCAATGAGCACCAGCGCATCCTGCACGGGCAGGCTCATCAGATTGGGTACCTGTTTGGCAGCAAGCGCCCAGGCATTAACCGGGAAACTCACGGCCACCACGACGACAATGGCAAAGACACCGGCGATGAGGCCCTCGATAAAGGTCTCGGCATTGAATACGTTGGCCACGTTGCGCTTCGACGCACCGATTGCGCGTAGGATACCGATCTCCTTTTTGCGCTCCAGCACGCTGATGTAGGTGATGATGCCGATCATGATGGAGCTCACCACCAGGCTGATGCTCACGAATGCGATGAGCACCAAGCTGATGGTGTTCACGATGTCGGTCACCGAACCCATGATGATGCCCATGTAGTCGGTGTACGAAATTGCCCGATCATCGTGGCCGGCGGCTTTGACCTGCTTGTTGTACGCATCGATGTGATCAAGTACGCGCTCCTTGGCCTCAAAGTCGCGCGGGAAAATCTTAACCGAGATGGGGTCTGCCTCATCCGCATAGCCCAACGTGGTCAGATTGTTGTCGTAGGTGAGCTTCGAAGCCTTGGCATAGCTCATCATGAGCGAACTCAGGTCCTCGGCGTCCATGTTGAAATGGATGGCACGAGCAAAGGCACTCGCATCCACACGCATAGCGCTCGCCAGGTTGGCAAAACTCGAAGACATCTGCGTCGCCATCTGGTCCATGAGCCCTGCCGCGCCCGCTTTGAGCTGAGCTGACACCGTCGCCGCAATCTGATCGCTAATCGACTTCATCACCTGATCCATAGCCTGCTGCAGATACGGAGCCAGCTGCTTTTGCACATAGTCGGTCATCGCCTGTTGCAGGCGCTCAACCAGGGCATCGCCGCCGAGCGCTTTGAGCTGAGTCAGGTATTGCTGCGCTGTGGCATCATTCTCAAGATACGTCGAGAATGCGGCAGCGAGCTTTGACGCATCCTTAAGATCATCGGGCGTCAACGCCTTAAACTGATCAGACTGCAAAAAGCCCTCAAACAGCTGGTTGGCAAGCGTTCCCACCTGCTGCATTTGCTCGGGCGTGAGCTCCAGACCGTCAAAGATGCCCGAGAAATCTGGGGCCGGTGCTTTTGCCATGATGTCGCTGAAGTCGATATCCTTGCCAACGTCCGAAAGGTCAATGTCCAGCCCGGACAAGTCAAGACCCGACAGGTCCATACCGCCCGCCGCACCTGAGAGCGCAGACGTATCAAACGAGAACGCACTCTTCAGCGCCGCCTCGTCCACGCTGAACATGCTGCCCAGATCCACGCCTTGCTTGGCCTCGCCTTGCAGCTCGTCGAAGGTTTTGCCCGTAAAGACATCCGTCTCGGGGTGGGCAAGCTGCTCTTGCACAATCTGCGAATCGGCGGCGCGCTCCATAAGCTGGCGGGTCAGCGCATGCGTATAGGCAATACCCGGAGACAACGCGCTCGCATTGGCTGTCTCGTTAGGTCGCACCACGCCCACAATGTGCACATCAATACCGTCGGCAACCTTGGCGGCCATAAAGTCGGCGTCGTCAGACATGTCGGTCCACATGCCGGTCTCTTCGTTTTTGCGATAGGCATCGGCCGGCGACAACACCTTAAACGTCGTGGACAGCGCATCGTCGTAGGTAAAGTCGGTGCCGGTCTCGGGCGTTTCGACCCCACCGTCAGCCGTCATAGCGCTGTTAACAAGGTCGTTGAGCTCATCGATATCCAGCGCGCCGATGCTATAGAGCGTGTAGTCGCCCACCGTGCCACGGCTCGAAAGCACCATGACGGCTTCGTTGGCAGACGTGGGCCAATGACCGGCGACGACATCGTACTGGCTGTCGAGCAGGCTCTGGTCGTCGATCATCTCGTTAAAGACCGAGGTTCCCATGGATTCCATGCTCACCGTCGCCGCCGAGCTCGCGCCTCCGCTCATTGCCTCAGTCATAGCGTTGGGCACCAGCCGGACGGGCTTCTCATCGCTCTTGCCGGCACGATAGACAACCGGCGTCACGCCATAACCGTACTGGATAGCATTGACTTCTTTATCGATGCCATCGCCACCGGCATCGAGCCATGCCTTAAAGCTCGTCATGTCGTTGGACTTAACGCTCGCAAACATATCCTTTACGGCCGTGACCACGGGAATCTTATCGGTTCCCTTAGCCTTGCCGCCGGCACTGTCGTCGGACGAATCCACGTTTTCAGGCGAGTCATCATCCGCAGCCCCCTGCCCGCCCATCATAGATGACAGGTCGTAATCCTGCTTGGAAATGGTGAGTGGGTAGCTCGAGAGCGTATCCTCCTCGACCTTTTTGATGTAGCCGTTTACGCCATTGGACAGCGCCAGAATCGCCGCGATACCGATAATGCCAATCGAGCCCGCAAAGGCCGTCATGGCCGTACGGCCCTTCTTGGTCATGAGGTTTCGGGCAGAAAGCCCCAGCGCCGTCACAAAGCTCATCGAGGTTTTGCGCGTGGGCTTGGCCTCGCGACGTGCGGCTTTGGCAACATCGAAGGGATCGGAATCGTCGGTGATCTTGCCGTCCGCCAGGTTGACGATGCGCGTGGCGTATTGGTACGCAAGCTCAGGATTGTGCGTGACCATGATGACCAGGCGGTCGCGCGCAACGTCCTTGAGCAGATCCATGACCTGCACGGATGTCGTTGAATCCAAGGCACCGGTCGGCTCGTCGGCCAGCACAATCTCGGGATCATTGATCAGGGCGCGGGCGATGGCCACGCGCTGCATCTGCCCGCCCGATAGCTGGCTCGGGCGCTTGTTAACGTGCTCGCCCAGGCCGACTTTCTCCAACGCCTCGCGTGCACGTCGGCGGCGCTCGGCATGCCCCACGCCCGTGAGCGTCAGCGCCAGCTCCACGTTTTCCAAAATGGTCTGATGCGGAATGAGGTTATAGCTCTGGAACACAAAGCCGATGCGGTTGTTGCGATAGGCATCCCAATCGCGATCGCGAAAGTCCTTGGTCGAAATGCTATCGATCAGCAGGTCGCCGGAATCGAAATGATCGAGCCCACCGATAACGTTGAGCATCGTGGTTTTGCCCGAGCCCGAAGGACCCAGAATGGCCACGAACTCGTTATCGCGAAAAGACAGGCTTACGCTGTCGAGCGCCACCTGCGTAAACGACTGCGTAACGTACCTTTTGCAAATACCCTTGAGCTCCAGCATGGACGGCAACCTCTCCCACGCGAGCGCACTTGCCCGCTCTCCCCCGCCGTTCGTATTCGACGCGTTTGTCCTACTCTATCTTGTCATTGTCATACACGCCGCTCAAAAGGCCTTACTTTTCCAATCCACACGGCATCACGTTATCGCTACCGCGATGGTCTTTAGTCACAGCAGCAAAGAAGCGATAGCCACCCGAGAAGTTATAGCAGTCAAAACCGTACTGAGCGAGGATGCGGCAGCCAATGTAGCTGCGAAGACCACTTTGGCAAATAACATAAACAGGCTTTGTCACGTCAAGCTCCCCCAAGCGAGCACGCAAGTCATCGACGGGAATGTTCACAAAGCCGTCGATATGTCCGAGGTCATACTCGCCAACCATACGGACATCGAGCAGCTGCACACTACCATCGCGCGGCAGATCCGGTTCCTGCTCCCAATGCCACTGCTTGAGCATGCCCGAGCCCACGTTTTCGATCATAAAACCGGCCATGTTCACCGGGTCTTTCGCCGAAGAATACGGCGGCGCATAAGCCAAATCCAAATCCTTGAGCTTATCGGCCCGAATACCGGCCTGGATTGCCGTCGCCAGCACATCGATGCGCTTGTCCACGCCATCGATGCCCACAATCTGCGCGCCCAGCAGACGCAAGGTTTCCCTCTCAAACACAACTTTCATGGTCATGGGCGTGGCCCCGGGATAATAACCCGCATGCGATCCAGGTGACAGCACGACGCTCTCGTAATCGATTCCCGCCGCACGCGCTGCCTTCACAGAAAGACCCGTGCTCGCAGCTGTCAAGTCGAACACTTTGATTACCGAAGAACCCAGCGAGCCCTGATAGCGACTGTCTAAGCCACAAATCACGTCGGCGACGATACGTCCCTGCTTATTAGCGGGGCCTGCAAGGGAAATCACCGCGTCCTCACCCGTCACCTGATGCTTGACCTGCACGGCATCACCCACGGCATATACGTCAGGAGCAGACGTCTCCATGCGGTCGTTCACCACAATGGAGCCCTTGATGCCCAGCTCGATACCAGCTTTCTTTGCCAAATGGCTCTCGGGCGCAACGCCGATAGCGAGTAGCACCATATCGGCCATAATGGAATCATCGCCCGCCACATGTGTGACCACACGGCCATCGGCCTCCTCAAAGCCCGTAACGTCGGCACGAAGGCGCAGGTCAATGCCATGCTCGCGGACCTCTGCATGAAGCAGCGTCGCCATGTCGTAGTCCAGGTTGTTCATCAGCTGCCCGGGGCGCTGCAAAAGCGTCACCTCGAGACCCAAGCCACGCAGGTTCTCGGCAGCCTCAACACCGATAAAGCCGCCACCGATCACCACGGCGCTCCTCGGCTCATGCTCTTGCACATAACCATGAATGCGCAGCGTGTCCTCTACCGTTCGAAGGCTAAAGATCTTATCCAAATCGATTCCCGGAAGAGCGGGGCGAATGGGATGCGCGCCTGGCGAAAGAATCAGCTTGTCATACGTCTCGACAAATTCCTCGCCGGTGAGCAGGTCGCGAACGTCAACCGTATGCACATCGGGATGAATGGCGATCACCTCGTGGCTCGTCTTCACGGCAATGCGGAATCGATTCCAAAAGCCCTCGGGCGATTGCAGCGTGAGCGCAGGCTCCTCCTCAATCACGCCGCCAATAAAGTATGGCAATCCGCAGTTAGCATAGGAGACATAACCTGTGCGCTCAAAAACGACAATCTCCGCCTGCTCGTCAAGCCTGCGCAAGCGCGCTGCCGCCGATGCACCGCCAGCAACGCCCCCCACGATAACCACCTTCATAGTTAACGCACCACCTTTCCGCTGTAGCTATTGATTCCGCCGATGTTCTTCACGTTGACGTAGCCCGCACGCTGAAGAAAGCTCGCAGCGCGACCGCTACGAGCGCCACTCAGGCAATGCACGAACAGAGGCGTATCCTTCTTTGGATACTCGACAAGCACGCGATTGACGCCATCGAGGGGAATGTTGATGGCACCGGGGATATGTCCCTGCCGATACTCATCAGCGCCACGCACATCGATCAACACCGCACCTTCGGTCGCACGGCACTCTTCAACACCTTTGTTGATATCCACCCCAGCAAATAGATTGAACAATCCCATGATGAGCTCCTTTGCTCGCTTGCCCTATCGTTTGATGCCAGTATGCCCGGAAGGCGCAGACCGGTTCCGTGACCAAGTCACCGTATGGGACAATTTTTTCTTAAGAGCGAGTGCCAGGCACTGGGTGGATAGGCACCATGGCAAAGCCATCGCTACGGCAGGCGTGTCAAACCGTCGACATCCAGAACAAGGATTCGCCCGCGCTTCACCTCGACAAGACCTTCATTGGCAAGACGACGCAGCACGCGCGTCACCGCCTCGCGGGCAGAGTTGATGTCACGCGCCAGCTCGTCTTGAGTGACCCGGAGCTCCATTGACCCCGTTGCCTGGCATCGCTCAACCAAATAGTCGGCAACACGCTGGTCGAGACGTCGGAAAAGCATCTGTTGGAGCACACGAACCACCTGAGAGTAGCGCCGCGCCTCCACTTCGAGCATAAAGACTTTGACGAAAATATTGTTGCTGGCAAGATGCTCGCAAACACCGATAGGCACAATAAGGAGCTCGGATTTCTCTGTTGCGGCAACCAACGTGCCAAAGGAGATTTGCCGAATTACGCACGAAGCTGTTGTAACGCAGCACTCGCCGCACCCAATCCTAAAGAGCGTGATCTCCTTGCCTTCCTCGGAAAGGAGGCTGACGCGGACACCACCCTGAACGACAAGGAACATGCCGGTACAGGAGCTATCGCTGCCGCCGATAAGCTGGCCGGCATCGAAGGTGCGCAAGACGGCCTGCTCCAAAACGAGCGTCCTCTCGTCAGAAGACAGATGCGCCCAAAAAGGGAGCTTCTCTACAACGTTTTGCACCATGGTCATCTGCGACTCCTTCTCCCATGGTCTAATCTATCAGGAATAATAGGGAGCAGCAAAAGTCAACTGTCGCAAGAATGACCTGTACCGCAAGATCATCACCGAGGGCTTTGAGATTGCCAACGAGCGCTTTGAGGCCAACGCTTTGGTCATCTTCCGTGAGACAGGGAACCGTCAGCACACCATCAAGGCCGTTATGTGTGCCCTTCTGGGTCTCTAGGAGCCGTATCAATGGAAACTGTTTTGCCGGTGCCAGTGAGGAATGTTGGGAACCGCACAAAAACGAACGGGACGGCACGTCGCGTGGCGCACCATCCCGCACATGGCATTGACAATGTGGCAAAGGGACTGTCCCTTTGCCACATTCGAACCTACTGTTCGCTGCTTGCGATTGCCTGATCGATCAGCTTATCGAGCGCTGCGCGCTGCTCGGCGGAGCTGATGGCTCCCACGATTGGATCCCCTACGATGTTGCCATTCTGATCGATGACATACGTTGTCGGGAACGAGAACAGATTTGACGTAAACTTACCGGCCTCGCTATCCGACTTGAACCAGATGTTCTTATACGTCACGCCCTTCTTGCTCAGCACATCCTTGGCATCTGCAATCTCACCCTTGTTACCATCGAGCGTAAAGGAATTGACGCCCACGACCTGACCGCCCTTCTCGGCAAGCTCCTGATTCAGGTTCTCAAGATCGCCCAGCTCGCCCACGCACGGCTTGCACGTGGTGAACCAGAAGTTCATGACGGTAACCTTGTTCTTAGAGAACAGCTCGTCGCTGCTCACGTCGTTGCCATCCAGGTCCTTGCCCGTAAAGCTGGGGAACTTCGTCGCCTCGCTCGAAGCATTGGCACCAGCCGTCATGCCAGCGGTCGAAGCGTCAACGCTCTCGCCTGCGCTCGGCGTGCTTCCACAGCCGGGGAACTCCTTCTCCAAGCTCTCGAGCTTGTCCTCGATCTCCTTGATCTGCTGTGCACCGGCCTTGAGCGTCTTAAGCTCATCCGCCGTAAACTCATCCTTGGCGCCGTCGATGGTCTTGAGCAGGAAATCGCCGTAATTGCTGCCGTCCTCAATCATTGCCGAGTCTTTATTTGCCGCATTGAATACCTTTTCCCACAGCGCGTTATCACTCGAAAAGATCTCGTTCTCCTTCTGCATGAGCTTCGCATACAGCTCGGCGGCCTCGTCGACATTGGCCGGCTTCTGCGCAGTGAGTTCTGCGATCTTAGGATCGGAGCCCGCAGATTCGCTCACATTGCCACCGGGCGCCGAACATGCCACAAGGCACAAGGCCAATACCGGCACCATAAACAGGGCCGCAATCTTAGAAAGCTTCATGGTCATTCCTCCGTTTTGTCGAAGCTTGTTTACTTTTTATCGGCGGTCAAGGGAAGCTTTTCTGCCGACACATCCAGGCCATAGCGATAGCTGATGGCATCGACGGGACAGGCCCCGATGCACTTTCCGCACCGGATACATTCGGCATGATTGGGCGCGCGGACCACATCAACGTCCATCTGACAAACCCTTGAACACTTGCCGCACGAGACGCATTTGCACGCGTCAACCTGAATCCCCAACAAGGACACCCTATTCATGAGCGCATAGAATGCGCCGAGCGGGCAAATCCATTTGCAAAAGGGGCGATAGAACAAAACGCTCAGCACTACCACGGCAATGAGAACGACAAGCTTCCAGGTGAAGAGCTGCCCCAGCGCAGATCGAATTCCGGCATTGGCAGCCGCCAGCGGAATGGCGCCCTCGAGCACACCCTGGGGACAGATGTACTTGCAAAAGAATGGGTCGCCCATGCCCACGTCGTTAACCACCAGCACAGGCAGCAATACCACAGCAAACAGCAGCACGAAGTATTTGATATACGTAAGCGCCTTGAGCCTTTTCGTGGAGAACTTTTTGCCGGGAATCTTGTGAAGCAGCTCCTGCAGCCAGCCAAACGGGCACAGAAAGCCGCATACAAAGCGTCCCAGCAGCACGCCGAGCAAAATGAGCGTACCGGTAACATAGTAAGAAAAGTTGAACTTGGATGAACCTACCACCGACTGGAACGACCCGATGGGGCACGCACCCGATGCCGCGGGGCACGAATAGCAATTAAGTCCAGGTACGCAGACTGTTTTTCCCGCGCCCTGATAGATGCCGCCTTTGGCAAAGTTTGGCAGGTGAATGTTGGTGACCAGCGTCGCCGCCGCCTGAATGAATCCGCGAAATCGGGCCAAAACATGCGACGCAGTGTTTTCTCTTTTATCCAATTCCGATACACTCCAAGCACAGCCTAATCGCTTTGGCCAGCACGGCATCCGCCTCGCCACGCATAACACCAAAGCACACCATGGCAATTCCGACGATCAACAAAACGACCTGTACCACGGGTTTTACCGCTTTGAACAACCCGACCACTCCTTTCGTTACGCGACCATTGGACCATATCGACTATAAAATCCGTGTTAAGCGCGATTTGGAATGTGCAAGGAGACTGTTATGCGTATTTTGATCGTCGAAGACGAGCGAGCACTGTGCGATGCAATCGCGCGCAGCTTGCGAAACTTGGCATACAGCGTCGACTGCTGTCACGACGGACAGGAGGCGCTCGACCTACTGGACGTTGAGGCCTTCGACCTCGTGGTACTCGACCTCAACCTTCCCCGCATCGACGGCATGACCGTACTCAGGGAACTTAGGAAAACCGACTGCGAGACTAAGGTACTGATTCTGTCCGCACGCGGCGAAGTATCCGACAAAGTCGCCGGACTCGATGCCGGCGCCAACGATTACCTCACCAAGCCGTTTCATCTGGACGAGCTTGCGGCAAGGATTCGCAGCCTTACCCTCAGACGCTTTACACAAAGCGACATAGTTTTAACCTGCGGAAAGCTCCACTTTGACACCAAGGCGCGCATCGCTTCCGTGAACAGCGAGGCTTTATCTCTTACGCGCAAGGAAACGGGAATCTTGGAATATCTGATGCTTAATCAGGGGCGTCCGGTAAGTCAAGAGGAGCTTATCGAGCACGTTTGGGATAGCAGCGTGAACAGCTTTAGCAACGCAACCCGCGTTCACATCTCGTCACTCCGCAAAAAGCTACGCAGCGCTTTGGGATACGACCCGATTCGCAATCGGATTGGAGAGGGCTACGTTATGGAGGATAGCGAATGAAAAGGCTTTCGCTGCAATGGCGCATAACGATTATGACGGCACTGCTCACGTGTGCGGCGTGCGTGCTGACGAACTGCCTGGTCGGCTATACGGGCATGCGCTATATGGATGCCATCGGCAGTGACATCTCGGCCTTTAACGCTGCCGGCGCGGATTCGCCCCAGGTGTTCGACCCAACGAAAACGGCCCTCGATGACAAGGTCACAATCGTCGTAAACGACGCACAGGAGTCTTTTGGCACGACAGCCTGGTACATCACGGCTGGAGTCACACTCCTTGGCGGCGCGCTGGCATACTTTGTGAGCGGTCGTGCGCTCAAACCGCTACGGGCTTTTGCAGCCCAGGTTGAGCGTGTGCAGCCTGACAACCTAAGCGAAATCAGACTCAGTGAAGATGTGCCCACCGAGCTACAACGATGCAGCGCCTCTTTCAACGACATGATCTCCCGTCTTGGCGAAGGGTTCTCTGCACAGCGTCAGTTTACCGGCAACGCCGCACACGAGCTGCGCACCCCGCTCGCCCTTATGCAAGCACAGATTGAACTATTCATCTCCGAGCACTCCGGTTTGCAACCCGAAACAGCCGAGCTGCTCGGCCTGCTACAAGAACAAACCGAGCGCATGTCTCGAATGACCAAGGTATTGCTCGAGATGAGCGAGCTCCGCAGCGTTCTTTGCGAGGACGATGTGGAACTTGGTCCCTTGTCCGAAGAGGTCCTCACCGACCTTGCGCCACTTGCCGAAAATAAGGGCATAGCCCTCAATTGTGCTGGAGACGCTTTAGTAATCGGGAGCGACACGCTCCTCTATCGGCTGGTGTTTAACCTGGTCGAAAATGCCATCCGTTACAGCCACCCCGGCTCGACTGTCAACGTCTCCATCAGCGACAGCGACAGCCACGTGCTCCTGCGAGTCAAAGATGAGGGCCCGGGAATACCCAAGCAGTACCGAGAGAGCATCTTCCAGCCGTTCTTTCGTCTAGACAAATCCCGCAGCAGGGCATACGGCGGCGCAGGACTCGGGCTAGCGCTTGTTTGGGAGATTGCAGCGCTTCACGGTGGCACGGTAGAGGTCGAAACAAGTTCCGAGAACGGGACCGTGATGCTCGTGACCCTCTCAAAGGGGGCCACCACGTGATCCGACTGTCCAGGAATCCCACTCGACATTGTGAAACGCGTCCCAAAACTTGGACATGAGAAATGGGAGACAGTTCGCATCTATGCCGAGGACGAAGTCCTGGCGGGGATTCAGGATGCGCAGAGGAAGCTTACGGCAGCAAACCCCGACAGAGTCGTGACCGTCGGCGGCAACTGTATGGTGTCGCTTGCCCTCTTCGATTACCTGCACGGGAAATACGAGAACGTTGGAATCGTCTGGATCTATGCGCATCCGGATGTATCCACGCTGAATGATGGCTACCCCAACGCTCACGCCATGGTACTTGGCAGCCTTTTGGAACAGGGTGCACCGCAACTCGTTTCGCGGATGCGGCATCCGGTGTTTAAGCCGAGCGATCTCCTGCATGTCGGGCTACAGCAGCTCCACGACTATCAGGAGGTTTGCTTAAACAAGCATAGGTGTTGCGGTTTTAGCCGATGTCCTCATGGAGGAAAACGACATGCTGGGTCTGTCTGATTAAAGTCCAACAGTTTCCATGAGGCATCTAGCGCGGTAAAAGCTAAAGACACGGGAGGCCCCAAACTGTCAACCATCTTTACGGGTGCAAGGGAAACGGGCAAGACAGCCCCCCTCTCGCTCCTATCCGAAACGGCGCTTGAACACGGCTGGATTGCAGCGAATGTCTCCGCCATGCCCGGCATGCTCGAAGATATCATCGAGCACACAAAGGAGGCCGCAGGCCGTTACCTCTCGCAGCCCCATACACGCGTGAGCGGAGTTCAAGTTGGGCAGCGGGGCGGTTTAGCGCGCCAATATAATCAAATCGTGCACTTCCATAGCCTCTCGTCTACGTGGTGTACCGTCGTCTCCCCTTTTATCAGAGTTGGGCGATTTTCAGGCACCCGAGCTGAACTCAAATTGAACTCAACGATGCCTTATCGGTCGAGGGCGTCCTAGCGAGAATATACAGAGGCGCACATTTCGCAGGGAACCTCCCATTCGTTATCATATCGGGATGCTGTCAAGGCAGCGTCAATGCGTTCGACCTACACCTTCTCGCTTTTCGAGGCCTCGTCTGCAGGACCATCGGAATCGATACGGAATCGATCGGCATACCATTCATCCGAAGCAATCACCTTATGGAGCATCTGGAGATGCAGGTCGACATAGTGGCAGAACGCCTTGCCGCATTCCACGAGAGGCGCATTGTTTCTCTCGTTGGGCTCGGCTCCAAAATTAAACTCGACCTCATAGCCCTCCCCAGGCACACCCATGCTCGGCAGAATATCAATGGAGAAGTGGACGAATCCAGACGTCACCTTGTATACATCTTTTACCTTTGGATCGAACTTCTCGAGTAAGTCTTGAAGTCTTCCATCGGACATCTTCTCACCCGAGAAATCTTTCAGCTTGTTCACAGGCACACCTTGAAACACCTGCTTGAGAAAGTCATCCTGGTCTTCGGCGGCGAATAATGCGAATGTCCGCAGGCAGACTCCAACCTGTGCGCGGAGAAGCTGGGCGACGCAAACAAGATTCCTCGACTCGAGCATGGAGATGAATCCGTCTATCAGTCTCATCGCATACTCAGAGGAGGATGCCAGATATAGATCCCATTGGGTAAAGTCGCCGTTCATGAAGGGAATCACTGCATTGCGCTCGGCGACTCTCAAGGCACTCAGGCTTTGTTCTATTTTCTCAGCTTCTTGTTTGAACTGTTCGCTATCCAAAATGCCCCCAAATGCCGGCTTCTCAACAAATCAAAAAAGCAAGAGAGACAGAGATTAGGTTCCTGCTCCACTGAACCCGCGTTTCCAGTCGAGACACTCCTCCTCGAAGATCTCCCCAGAGTCCCGTCTCTCGCGCCCCTCACGGAACTGTCCATATCAGTGTAGCCAATCCAAGCACAGCCCCACCGCACGGTCCAGTCGCTTCCGGTCCTGCGTGACCCCGTGAAGGCGGAAGGGCGTGGTTGTCGTCATCGCGTTCCTTTCTCCTCGTACCTTTTTGGGCATGCGTCACGGGCCCCCGCGCGGCGCTGAGAGCGAATCGGCGCAGGCTTGGGGCCAGTTGCGTAGAGGTTGAGGTTCGGGTTTCGCCGGCTTACGCAGCTTGGCGGGCAGAGCGCCCGGGCTCGCTGCGCCTAGGGCGCGGCGGGATCCGCGACGCCGGAGGTGTCGATCTCGCCCAGATTGGCGAGCTGGCTGATGAACGGGATACTCTCGTGTTCGTCCACCTCGACGCCGCCGAGCACGATGGTGCTGTCGCGCGTGTCGATGTGGGTTGTGAACACGGCCGGGTCGAAGCCCGAAGCGATAAAGCCAATGCCCGCGAGGACAACACCCGCGGCAACGAGCCCGCCCGCCACGGCGAGGTAGATCTTCTTCGCGCTGGTCATGGTACTCACTCCTTTCTACGCTGCGAGGTGCGCGGCAGCGCCGCCTTTCTCGCCCCTGTTCTTCCAGAAGGGCGAGGCGGCCTTCCTCGCCCAGAGCGCCGAGAGGCGCGCAATTTGTTTTGAGGCGGCCCAAGCGCCAGCACCAACGAAGAGAGCCACGCCGACGAGGCCGAGCCCCACGCCCGCCGAGGCGAGGGCGTACGGGAAGTGGCCGATGGTGACGCCGCTTACGGCAAGCAGGAGCCCAACTATGCCCGCGCCCCCGAGTGCCGCCGCGACGATCCACACGCAGAGCGCCAGCACCCAGATGCAGATATAGACCGTGACGGCCACGGCGGCGAAGGCGGCGAGCAGCGGCACCCACACCGGGGAGCCCACGATGGCCAGCACCCACAGCAGCGCGGTGCTGCGCCGGCGCGTCCTCGCGATTGCGCGCGGCACGGCGGGCAGGTCGTCGAGCGTGGCCTCCGCCACCTCGCCGGGCGTGCCCATGGCGGCCACGGCCTCCTCCTCGCTCATACCGTCCTCCATGCGGTCGGCGATGGCCTCCGCGTAGAAAGCCTTGGTCTCCTCCACCTGCTCGGCCGGAAGGCAGGAGAGCAGCTCGCCCAGCCGGCCCAGGAACTCATCGCGCGTCATGGTGCGCCTCCTCAACGTATGCGTAAATCTCCCGTACGGACGGCCACTCGGCCAGGAACTCCTCGATGCGCGCTCGCCCGTCGTCCGTGATGCGGTAGTACCGGCGCAGCCGCCCGTTGTGCTCGGCGGAGCGCGCCGTGATGCATCCGGCCTTCTCCAGGCGCTTGAGCAGCGGGTAGAGCGTCGACTCCGTGAGCCCCATGCTCGCCGGTACGTCCTTCACAATCTGGTAGCCGTAGGACTCCTCGCCGGAGACGGCCGCGAGCACGCAGGCCTCCAGGAAGCCGCGCTTCATCTGTGCCTCCATCCGCACACCTCCTCTCGTCATATACTATGCTATACACACTATACGATGCAAGGTATTAGACGTCAACTCTCATCGCGAAGATTCTCCGGCCCCTGCGCGCTGCGAACGTGATATCGCGGGGCGGTTGGCATTATGCATGAAACGTCAAGTAACGCTCTTTTGATCCACTTCCACTCGGCCCCATATGCCCTGTACAACACCCCCCTTCAACCTTGGGTTCAAGGGAGCCGCTAGGCTGGGCGTGCCGGACGGTAAGGTCCTGGACGCGATGGTGGACTTCTCCGATGCCATAGGGGTCATGGGTCTACGCCGATGGAGGCCCACGCACGCGGCAGGGCTCGCCCGTCACCGCTGGTCGCCGGACGGTCCCCACGCCCCGCTCGCCAACGCGCAGGCGACAGCAGCAGTCCAGCGCTAGCTGGAGACGCCGGAATGCCCAGAAGATGCGTTTCCCATCACTGCGACAGAGCTTTTTGCAGGGGTGGCAATTTTTCCTAATATCGAGGTCAGCTTGGCTTCGGTAGCCACCTTGAGAGCATCGCCAATAGACTCTTCCTTTATGCGTTCGACATAATCGTAGGCAATGCCCAACAATTCCAGTCCCGAGCAACAGGAGTACAATTGTCGCTATAGTTGCCAGCTGTTGGGAGATGGAAGATGGACTGCGATGGCTACCCGCGCATTCCCATGCCGTTGATGTGCACTGCCTTTGTGCCGGGCCAGATTGACGCTGCGGTTGCAGGCATTTCCGACCCCGATTCACGCACCATCGCCACGGCAGAAGCGCTGTACTTTCGCGGACAGGCCACGCTCGCCGCCGAGACAGCACGCCCCTATCTTGACGCCACCGACCCCGCACTGCGCTATTCCGCATGCTTTATCTGCGGATATGCCAGTCTGTCGCTCAACCGTATCGCCGATGCCCGCCGTTGCCTTGCGGGCATCCTCGATACGCCACCTGACGAGGAATCGCCTGCCGTCCACGCCATGCATATCCTGTTCGCCTCCGCCGCGAGCGTCCTGCTGCACTTGCCTTCCCCGTATTCCGCCGAAGAGTTTTATCCGCTTGCGGCGCATCTGCCCGAAGGTCTGCGCTTGTTCGCCAGCTACGTGATGGCGCATGCCCTGTACCTGCGCGGCGAATATGGCCGCAGTCTCGGCATGGCAGAAAACGCCCTGATCATGAAACAGGGAAGCTATCCCATCTCGGAGCTATTCCTGCACTTGTCGGCTTCTATGGCATGCATGAGCCTCAAGGACATCGACGCCGCAAAAACGCACTTCGGAGCCGCTTGGAACATTGCGTGCCCCGACGGCCTTATCGAGCTCATTGGCGAGCACCACGGCCTTTTACAGGGGCTCATCGAGGCGTGCCTAAAAACGCAATACCCTGACGACTTCGCGAGCATCATCGAGATCACGTACCGCTTCAGCTACGGCTGGCGGCGCATCCACAACCCCGATTCGGGCGAGGACGTGGCCGACGATCTAACGACCACGGAATTCACCATGGCCATGCTCGCCTGCCGCGGATGGACCAACGCCGAAATCGCACGCCATATGGGAGTATCGCCGGGCACCGTTAAAAACCGCCTATCCGGCGTATACGCAAAGCTTGGCATCGGCACACGCGCCGAGCTGGTCGCCCACATGTTGCGCTAGCGGCCAGACTGTCCGTCGTATCGAAAGCGCTCCAGGGGTCTGACGCTTTCGCGCGCTCAAATTGGACATTTTGGTCATCGAACGGCACTACCGCCACGAGGCGCCTTCTCGCAAAATTGGATTATTTCCACCGATACCTGCGGGATGGGAGCCCAAGATGCTTGATCGCCGTTCGTTACTTGTTGCTGGAGCGTCCTCGCTAGCGAGCATTATGTTGCCTCGCGTGCCGGGAAGCGCAAACGCCTTCATATTGCCGTTCGCGCCCACCGCGGCCTATGCCGACGAAGAGGACCCCTTCAAGGTGCTCGTTCTCTCGCGCACCATGTTTGGTGTGGTCGTGGTCGACGTCGCCAACAAGAATATGCCCATCGCGGGTGTCCAGGTCACGCTCACGTCGCGCTATGCCGCAGGCAAGCAGCTCACCGCCACTACCGACGACGAGGGTACGGCTATCTTTGAGGTCGCCCCTCTTTCGGAAGGCTACGTGGACGAGGCAACGCTTCTCGACGCGTACGACTTTAACGGCGGCATCTCCATTAGCATGGCGGGCTACCGTGATGTCGAGATTCCCCTTGCGCGTATTCAGGGCGGCACCGCCATAACCGCGCCCACGCGTCCGCTTTCCGACGGCAAGCCGTACTTTCGACAGCTCACGTTCGACGAATGGGACATCCAGTACGCCGACGCCACGTTTATGGCAATGCCAGCGGACGAAGCAGCAAACGATCAGCCCGACACGCACGCTTTTACCGTGCAGGCCCATCTGCCGCAGGGCGGGCAGGCAACGTTGCATATCAATAAAGTGATGCCCGCTGCGGGCAGCTCATCCGAAACCGTCACGCAGATTGGCCAAGTCAAGGCCAGCGCATCGGGTTCGGACAATCTGGCGACGTTCACACTCGAAGACAAGTTCCTCGATGCAGCGTCGAGCCTTCTGGAAGAAGGATGCAAGCTGCGCTTTGTCCTCGACTACCAGGGCAAAACCTACACGCTCTCCTCCCCCATGGCCGTTGCTACCGCGCCGGCGGCAAAGGCGGAATCCGGATCGACCACTATCGTCCCCACCACCATGGACCAAGAGATCACTCCGTTTGATTTCCCCGCAGCGTTTCCCGGCATCGGCGGCAATAAGTTCACGTGTTGGATGCCCACATTTCCGATTCTCTTCGATTTCTCGTTTGCTGGATACGTGCTGTTCGGCGGAGGATACAAACCAGCCAGCTATATGAACGATTCGGGCAACCCTGATCCGGAATACTGGAAGAAATCGCCGCGCGAGTCGGGCGCCAAGCAGGCAAACCGCTACCTCGACGAGATGGAGGGGAAGTGGAATCAGTACAAAAGTATGAGTGCCGGTTCGGGCACCGATCCAAGAAACACCAAGCTCCTTCGCCACCATTGCACGCCGCTGTTCACGATGGATATCGCCACGCAGCTGTACGGCTCGCTCGCCTACGATTGGGTGGGCAAAACCTGGGGTAACAACAACGACCCCGCATACGGCAATATTAAGGCCCTCTTCCAGGTAAGAACCGACCTCAATTGGACCGAGCAGTTTACCTTGGGGCCGGTGCCCTTTTTCCTAAACGTCAACCCCTGGGTGCTGGCAAAACTGGCGCTCGCCGTGGGTGCCCACACGCACGGCAGCGGCGCGGCGTTTTTTAAAAACATTTCGCTCGACTATTCAAACACCTCGGGCTCGTTCACCATCCAGATCGGGCTTGCCGTCACCTTTGGCGCCGGCGTTGCAGGCGTCGCTTCGTCTGCCGTGCGCGGCGCCGCATCCCTCACGCTGTTCATTGGGTACGAGAAGGCAGATGGACACCAGCTTCCGCGACTGCGCGTAGGTGCAGACGTCGATGTCGATGTGATACTCCAGTTCGTAATGTTCAAGTGGACCACCAAGGCTTGGTCGGGGTCGTGGCCCACACTCATCGATTCGTGGAATATGTCGGTGAACAATGGCGACCAGTATGTGCTCCAGCGCTCTGAGCTCGCATTGGGTGGAGATACGCCTTATACGCTGGATGCCCGCTTCGGCTCGGCCGGCAACATTGAGGCGGGCGGCGTGCCGCAATTTATCGCATCGGCCACCATCGTCACCAACGCCGAGCTGCTCGCACGCGCCGAGGTTAAAGCCACTGCAAGGAATGTCGCGCCTACCGTACGCGATTGGGACCGGTCGGTCACGCGCATTGAGCTCGAGGCGGATGTAGAAAGCGACGACACGGGACAGATCGAGCACTTCGTCCACGCACTGATGGAAAACGACGAAAACGCCGCGCCGATGTATGAGTACACCTACATCGGTCAGGCAACGAACGCCGTTGCGGACCCCAACGCCAATTCTGCCGGCGTGTCGGAGGACGAGCGTGGCGGCATCAAACCCTCGAGCGACAACGTGCTGTTTGCTGGCGTGCTCAGCGAAGCCCACATGAAGCTGGCAATGATTGCCGACGTAGAATGCCTGTTCCGTATCGCCTCGGTGCGCTACGGCGACAATGGCCGCTCGCGCCTGGTGGTACACACAAAGGCAAACGGCACGTGGTCCGCTCCCACGCCCGTGGACTTTCCCCTTGGGTTTGGCGAGGGCGACGTGGAGCGCGACGGCATATACGATTACGACTTCGACGTGGTGGAATATACGGACGGAAGAGGAAACCAGGACGCCTACGTGCTGCTGGTCTCGGGCGAGCGCCCCGCCGGCGACAACACCCATTTCGATACGGCGAGCACATCCGGCATACTGTCCGTTGTGCGCCTGCGCATAAGCAATGACGGAGTTCGTGTGATATCGCACACGTCGTGGCGCAGCATCTCGCGCGGCCGCCTTCAGGAGGATGGCTACCATTGCCTGCAGTGCCCACGCATCACGGTGGGCAAGACACTTGTCGACGGACGTCTGTCGGGCGTCTACCTCCACCGCCACGGAGCCACCGCAGAGAAGGCGCTCGGCAGCGAGGCCGAGGTTGCGCTGGAGTGCTTTACCCTGTGGTCGGATGATTTGGGCGACAGTCTCACGTTCCGTCAGGTCCTCCGCTTTCCGCAGGCACCGTCGAGCATCGAGCTCGGCACGCCCGAGAATCTCAATGGCAAAATGGTGGTGCCCGTTGTATACGAGACTGCAGGCGGTTGTGGCTGCGCATCGTACGCCGTGATCGGCCAGTCCATTGCGGGTTGGGGCGTTATGTCGCCAGATGCCACAGTACCCCACGCGGTGCCGTGGCCACAACATTCGGGCTTTTTGGCAACCGTCAACGAGCAACTGCAGCATATTACTTGGACGCGAGGCGCATCGGCATTTGCGACGCAGCCCGTGGGTGCCGCAGGCTGTGGCCCGGCATCGTTTAGCGTAAGCAACAACGGCAGGTGCGTACTCTATGTAGAGAACACCGATGGCAAGGTGGGACAAACCTACGACGAAGAAGGCAACCCGGTAGCAGTGATGGGCAAGCACTTCCGCATCTTCGCCAGCACCTTGGCAGGCGATCTGTTCACGGAGCCGTTCGTGATGTGCGAGCTGGACCATCCCGTCGATCAGATAACGACATTTTTGACGTCGGGAGGCATGCTCTCCGCGCTCGCCACGCACATTGTGAGTGCCGAGCAGAGCAAGGCGGAGCTGCACGGCATCGAAGTACCCTTGGTGGCGTGTGCCACTCCGACGGGCGCGGTCGCTACCTCGGGCGCAGTGGTGCCCGGGGCAGCAGGCGAATCCTTCATGGTCACGGTGCGAAACGACGGCAACACCTTGCTGACCGCCGGCACGATCGATCTATACCGAGAGGGCTCCAGCCAGCCGTTCTCCAGCGCATCCATCGGATTCGGAGTGAACGCACGCATGGCTTCGATCTACGATCCAGAGCTTGCCGAGGACGCTTCGGCCAACGACATGGCACACGTGAAGTACGCGCTCGAGACGCTGGGCACACGTTTTGCAACGCACCCGCTGGTAGCCGACAACGGCAACGCCGTGCTGGCACCGGGTTGCACGGCACAGTTCCGCATGAGCTTCGCCATTCCCGAGAGTTGGAGCGACGAAGTGGGCAAACGCGTAACGCTGTATGCGAAGGCACGTAATCTGGTGGCGCTCGATCCCGTAACGCTCGAGGAAATTCGACCGGGCGCAAACTCGGCGCTGGATGCCGTACTGCACGAGCTTCATGTGCCCGACGCGGCATGCGAACGCTCAGAAGTTCAGGTCGGCGTATGCGACAGCGCGGATACGACGGGACTTCACGACGCCCCGATGACGGTCGACGGCGATGGCGGCGCGAGCGGAGGTGGCTCCGGCGGAAGCAGCTCCGGTGGCGGCAGTGGCTCTGGCAGCGGCAAGGATCACGGCAATAGCAAGCGCCCCGGAAAAGCGGGCGCGCTTGCGGGCACGGGCGATGTCAACGCTCCCCTTACGGCAGCCGCTGCAGCACTCGCCGCAGCAGGCGCCGGCCTCGTCGCCTACAGCGCCCGCCGCACGGCGCTCGAAACCGACACTGCCGATGAGGTCAATTCGGATAGGCCTCGCTAGCTCTCAGTTACCTTTGCGAGAGACGCCGACTCGGCTCATCGAACACCAAAAGGGGCTGGCCCCGATAACTCGGAGCCAGCCTTGAGTCGCCTGACGTGAGAATCACAGCGCTACTTGAGCTTTAGCGCCTCCATCATGGGCACGGCGGCGTCCCAGTCGATCTTCCAGCCAATCGACACGCGGACGGTCTCGCCCGTTGCGGGGGCCGTCGCAAACAGCGTATGGCCGTTGTCGGGACCGGTAAAGCGCAGCCACGTTATGCCGTTGTACTCGACCCGGTCAGTTGTCGTCTCCTTGCCTTCGTAGACCTGCTCCAGGCTCGCAACCTCTTCCTCCGGCGAGCGCGGGAAGATGCTGATGTGCAAGCGTCCTCCAGTCTCGTCGTGGAAGAAGTCTGCCTTTTCGTGCTCTTCGTTGGACGAATCCAGCGTGTACCCATCGGCGGCCTCGATACTGTACGATGTGCAATCGATGCCGGTCATATTGGCCGCGTCACCAGAATCGGCCACACCGCCGGCCGCCTTGAACTCCTTGGTCTCGCACCCCGTGGTGTCAAAGTGCATGGCCTCATGATTCTTGGCGGGGGCGTTAGCGTCTACGAACTCGACAGTGATGGGCCCGTAGTACGCCGTCTTGGGTGCCCAGAAATACACGTACTCAACAGTCTCGCCCGGACCGATATCTGGCCTCTTGGAAAGATCGATGCCCTCATGAAGCTCATCGGGAGCCTCGCTTGCAACGTAGTCGAGCACGGCCGCCTTGCCGGAAGTAAACAACGGGTCGCCTGCCTCAAGATCGCCCTGGGCAGCGTGCACGTTAAAGAAGTCAAACGTCCTGTTCTTTGCATTGTTGTTGGTGATCTTGACGTGCAGGTAAAAGCCGTCCTGCAGCTTAGCGTCGCCGCGATAGAACGTACCGTGAGCCACCGACTCATAGGTAATGCCTGCCACCTCGACCGTCTGCGACTCATAGGCCTTCTTCTCTACGGGAGCACTGCCGCTGCCCGAGCTGCCAGCCGAGCCACTCGTCGCATTTCCGCCGCAACCGGCAAGGGTGCAAGCCAGCACGGCCAAAAGCGTCACGGTGGGAATTCCTAACAGCAGCTTTTTCGTCATGGGCTTCATCATCCTCACCGCTCCTTTCGGCTTACAGCTCATCCGTTGCACGAGTCCCAAGTCGACTCCGTGGCATCGGCTTCCACTATGAGCGTATGACAAAACACGGCGCCGGCGAAGTGACCCGTGGCCCAACTAGCAACCGCCCAGCATCCCCTATGGACCAAAAAGACTCATATACGCACGCCCTCGGCTCATAAAATGAGACGCCTGTCCCAATGTTCGATTCAATCCAACAATCCGCATGGCACGTTTTTGACAAACGCATCCAACCGCAAACGTAGCAGGACGCATTCGACCGCTTTCAAACTTACTCGGACAGAACCGACTCGGTTTTGTCCGAGTAAACGAATCTCCATCGAACTCCGAACGATTGTTCGATGGATTTCATGTTGGTTGGAATCGCCCAAGGGCTGGGCTATGCTACCTTGACTATCTATATGACTTAAACGCAGCAAAGGAGCATCGAGAGAGCGAGCATGGCAAAAAACTCCGCAAACTATGGTAACGACAGTATTCGTCAGCTCAAGGACGAGGAGCGCGTACGCCTGCGCCCCGCCGTCATCTTTGGCTCGGACGGGCTCGACGGTTGCGCGCATGCCGCCTTCGAGATCCTGTCCAACGCCGTTGACGAGGCGCGCCAGGGCTACGGCAAGCTCATCACCCTTACCGCCTTTCGCGATGGCTCCATTCAGGTAGAGGACAACGGCCGCGGCTGCCCACTCGACTGGAACCCCTCCGAGAAGCGCTTTAACTGGGAGCTCGTCTTTTGCGAGCTCTACGCCGGCGGCAAATACAACAACAACCAGGGCGGCGACTACGACTTCTCGCTCGGTACCAACGGCCTGGGCTCCTGCGCGACCCAGTACGCCTCCGAGTACATGGACGTCACGGTTTGGCGCGACGGCAATAAGTATTCCCTGCACTTTAAGAAGGGCAAGGTCGTCGGTGCCAAAAAGAAGGCGCTCGAGATTGAGCCCAGCGACGAGGACCGCACCGGTACCACTATCAAGTGGCGCCCCGATCTTGAAGTCTTCACCTCCATCAGCATCCCCCACGATTGGTATCGCGAAACCATGCGCCGCCAGGCCGTAGTCAACGCCAACGTGACCTTCCGCCTGCGCATTGAGGGCGACGATGGTGAGTTTTCCAAAGAGGACTTCTGCTATCCCAAGGGCATCGAGGACTATGTGCTCGAGAAGGTCGGTACCGACTACCTTACCGAGCCCTTCTTTATCGAGGCCGACCGTCGCGGTCGCGATCGCGAGGACCTGCCCGACTACAACGTAAAGATCACCGCGTGCATGTGCTTCTCGCGCACCTTCACGATGCAGGAGTACTACCACAACTCATCGTGGCTCGAGAACGGCGGTTCGCCCGAGAAGGCAGCCCGCAGCGCTCTGACCAGCGCCATCGATGCCTACATCAAGAATCAAGGCAAGTACAACAAAAACGAGAGCGGCATTAAGTGGCAAGACGTCCAGGACTGCCTGGTGCTGGTGACCAACTGCTTCTCCACCCAGACGTCCTACGAAAACCAGACTAAGAAGGCCATCAACAACCGCTTTATCCAGCAGGCCATGACGGCATTCTTTAAGGAGCGCCTCTCGACCTACTTGATCGAGAACAAAGACGCCGCCAACAAGATCATGGAGCAGGTGCTCATCAACAAGCGCTCGCGCGAGAACGCCGAGAAGACGCGTCAGAGCATCAAGACCAACCTGCAGCAGAAGACCGACATGGCCAACCGCGTGCAGAAGTTCATCGATTGCCGCTCCAAGGACAAGAGCCGCCGCGAGATCTACATCGTAGAGGGCGACTCGGCAGCAGGCGCCATTCGCACCTCGCGCGATGCCGAGTTCCAGGGCGTTATGCCCGTCCGCGGCAAGATCCTCAACTGCCTGAAGGAGGACTACCCGCGCATTTTTAAGTCCGACATCATCATGGACCTCATGCGCGTGCTGGGCTGCGGCGTGGAGATCAAGGACAAGCGCATCAAGAACCTCGGTGCCTTTGACCTCGACAACCTCAACTGGAACAAGGTCATCATCTGTACGGACGCCGACGTCGACGGTTATCACATCCGCACGCTCGTGCTCACCATGCTCTACCGCCTGGTGCCCACACTTATCGACGAGGGCTACGTGTATATCGCCGAGTCGCCGCTCTACGAGATCAACTGCAAAGAGAAGACCTACTTTGCCTACACCGAGCTCGAAAAGAACGGCATTCTTAAGGAAATCGGCGACCAGAAGTGCTCCATCAACCGCTCCAAGGGTCTTGGTGAGAACGATCCGGACATGATGTGGCTCACCACCATGAACCCCGAGACGCGTCGTCTGATCAAGGTGGAACCCGAGGACGTCACCAAGATGGAGACCATGTTCAACCTATTGCTGGGCAACGACGAGGCAGGCCGCAAGCGCCATATCTCCGAGCACGGCAAGGAATATCTGGACCAGCTAGACCTGCAATAGCAGCAAATCGATAACGACGGCCATAAGAAGTTCAAGAGGAAATCGTGGCAAAGAAGAAGACGAAAACCCAGCCAAAGAAAAAGCAGGTCAACGCCGAGAACGTCATCGGCCTGCACTCCGAGGTCACTGACCAGCCGATCACGCAGACGCTCGAGGTCAACTACATGCCCTACGCCATGAGCGTCAACGTCTCGCGTGCATTCCCCGAGATCGATGGCTTTAAGCCCTCGCACCGTAAGCTGCTTTACACCATGTACAAAATGGGTCTGCTCAAGGGCGAGCGCCAAAAGAGCGCCAACATCGTGGGTCAGACCATGAAGCTCAACCCGCACGGCGACGCCGCGATCTACGAGACGATGGTGCGTCTAGCCACCGGCAACGAAGCGCTGCTCGCCCCCTTTGTGGAGTCGAAGGGCAACTTTGGCAAGTACTATTCGGGCGACCTGAGCTACGCCGCCTCGCGTTACACCGAGGCCAAGCTCTCCCCCATCAGCGCCGAGATCTTCAAGGACATCGACAAGGACCCGGTCGACTTTGTCGACAGCTACGACGGTGCCATGAAGGAGCCGCGCCTGCTGCCCACCACGTTCCCTAACATCCTCGTCTCGGCCAACAAGGGCATCGGCGTCGCCATGGCGTCTGACATCTGCGGCTTTAACCTCAACGAGGTCTGCACCGCCACCATGCACTACCTGCAGGATCCCGACTGCGACCTGCTCGAGTATATGCCCATGCCCGACTTCTCTACCGGCGGCGAGATCATCTACCGCCGCGAGGAGATGGAGAAAATCGTCGAGACCGGCCTTGGCAGCTTCCAGATCCGCTCCCGTTGGCGTTGGATTCCCGAAGAGCGCATCATCGAGGTCTACGAGATCCCCTACACCACCAAGACCGATGTCATCATCGAGCGTATCGTCAAGCTTTCCAAAGAAGGCAAGGTCAAGGAGATCGCTGACATCCGTGACGAGACCGACCTTTCGGGCCTGCGTATCGCCATCGACCTTAAGCGCGGTGTCGACCCCGACAAGCTCATGGCCAAGCTCTATCGCTCGACCACGCTGCAGGATTCGTTCTCGTGCAACTTCAACGTGCTGGTCGATGGTTACCCTCGCGTTATGGGCGTGCGCCAGATTCTGCACGAGTGGGTCAAGTGGCGTATTGAGTCCACGCGTCGCCGCATTAACTTTGACCTGGGCAAAAAGTCCGAGCGCCTGCACCTGCTGCACGGCCTTGAGGCAATTCTGCTCGACATCGACAAGGCCATCGCCATCATCCGTGGCACCAAGCTCGAAGCCGAGGTCGTGCCCAACCTTATGAAGGGTTTCGACATCGACGAGACCCAGGCCGAGTTTGTTGCCGAGCTTAAGCTCCGCAATATCAACGAGGAATACATCCTCAACCGCACCAAGGACATTGCCAAGCTTGAGGGCGAGATTGCCGAGCTTGAGGAAATCCTCTCCAGCGAGGAGAACATCAAGAAGGTCATCAGCGACGAGCTGGCGGCGGTCAACAAGAAGTATGTGATGCCGCGCCGCACGGGCAGGATTGAGCCCCACGAGGTCATCGAGGTGAGCCTGGAGCCCGAGGTCGAGGAGTACCCGGTCACCATCATGCTCTCGCGCGATGGCTACCTTAAGAAGATGACGGACCGCGTGCTCAAGAAGGCTGCGACGCTCAAGTACAAAGACGGTGACAAGCCCTTTATCGAGTTTCCGTCCTCCAACACCCACGAGCTGCTGGTCTTTACCAACAAGAGCCAGGTGTACAAGTGCAAGGTTGCGACGTTTGAGGACACCAAGTCGGCCCAGCTGGGCTCGTACCTGCCCACCGACCTCGAGATGGAACCAGACGAGAGCGTCATCTGGGTCATCGACCCCGAGGACTACAAGGCCGATGTGCTGTTTGTCTTTGAGAACGGCCGCGTGGTGCGCGTCGCGCTTTCCGGATACGTCACCAAAACCAACCGCAAGCGCCTCAAGAACGCCATCTACGGCGGCAGCAAACTGCTGTATGCGCAGGTACTCAAGGAAGATCGCGACATTGCGCTGGTCTCGAGCGACTATCGTTTAATGAACTTCAACACGTCGTTGCTCAAGACCAAGACGACCACCAACACGCAGGGCGTCCAGGCCCTTACGGCCAAGAAGGGTCGCTCGGTCACCACCGTCGGCACGACCGAAGAAATCCTTGGCGCCGGCGTCTCGGCCGAGAAGTTTACCGCGCAGAGCCTCCCCTCTGCCGGTGCCCTCATGAAAGAAAACGACATGCCGAGCTTGTTTGACTAGGTACCACGGCAACGAGATCGTTAGATACTTCGCAAAGCGACGAGGCCCGGAACGCAACGGCATTGCGCCCGGGGCTCGTCGTTTTTCTTCTCAACTATTTTTTAACGCAGATAAATTGATTTCTGCTTATTTTTCTGCGTAAAAAAATGTCAGCGTCACTGCTACGATGCCCTTTGGCCAGTCGTTAGCAAAACTTGCAAAAGTTAGCAAAACTTGCAAAAGTTAGCAAAACATGCAAAGGAGCTACCATGGAGTACAGCAAGAACCCCTTTACCCCGACGTTCGGAAGCGTCCCTCCCTTTCTAGCGGGTCGCGAGCATATCCTGCGTGACATCAACCGTGGCTTTATCAACGGCCCGGGAGATCCCAACCTGTCGACCATTTTTACTGGCGCAAGGGGAACGGGCAAGACGGCGCTTCTCTCGCTCCTTTCAGAAACGGCGCTTGAACACGACTGGATCGCAGCAAATGTCTCCGCCATGCCAGGCATGCTCGAAGATATTATCGAGCGAACCAAAGAAGCCGCAGATAGCTACCTCTCACAGCCTCACGCGCGCATAAACGGTGTTCAAATTGGCCCAGTGGGCATCGATTGGACATATGCTCAAGAGGCTCAGGGCAACTGGCGCACGCGCATGAATGGCATCTTTAAGCAACTCGAAAAACATGACATCGGGCTTCTCATCACCATCGATGAAGTCACCGTCGATCTCGAAGAAATGCTTCAATTTGCCTCTGTTTACCAGCACTTTGTGCGCGAAGGTAAAAAAGTAGCCCTTCTCATGGCGGGGCTGCCTTACAAAGTATCGGCACTGCTACGCAACGATTCCGTCTCGTTCCTCAGGCGTTCCCAATATCATCAGTTAGGACGAATCACTGACGTTGAAATTGCAAACGCATTCCGCAAAACCGTTGAGGCCGGAGGCCGCTCAATCACGCCAGAAGCGCTCGAGGATGCTGTGAAGGCCGTCGACGGATTCCCCTACATGATGCAGCTCGTCGGATATCGCACTTGGGATGTTTCGGAAAGCTCGCCCAAAATCAGTGCACCTGATGTACAGCAGGGTTCTCTGCTTGCCCGCATGGAGCTGCGCGATCGAATTCTCGAAACGACCTATCGGGAGCTTTCCGATAAAGACATTGAGTTTTTGCTCGCGATGCTGCCCGATTCTGGCCCCAGCAGGGTCTCGGAGATAGCCAAACGCATGGGCGTCGCCAGCAACTATGCAAGCCAATACAAACGCCGCCTCCTGGAGGACGGCGTCATTGGAGAGCGCGGGCGTGGTCTCGTTGGCTTTGACATTCCCGCGTTCAGGGAATTCTTGAACGAGAAGGCGTTTTAGCACGCCGGAATTGTCCGCGGAAGCATCAACGCATGGCAATCAGCATTCCTCTTGGTAAGGATAGCAAGCATTTTCCACCAACACCGATTGCCATGCGTTCTTCTTGTCCTTAGGCGAGCTTGCGAGCGAGCTCTCGCACCTCTTCCAACTTGGGCGAGGATGCCATGCTGTCGCGCTCGGTCATACCGCTGATGGTGACAATGCCCTGGTCCTCCCACTTGCAGTACGCGCAGGTTGACTTGTACATGGCGATCGCCGCGTCATAGACGCCCTCGCTGTGGCTATCGAGCAAAAGGGCCGTCTTGGTGAACGGGAAGCCCGTAGCACCAAAGGCGTACAGGCGGTCGATGGCGGCCTTCTCCTGCGCAGTGATATCGAACCAGTAGATAGGCGAAGCGAAGACAACCATATCGGCGCCTTTCAACGACTCGATCACGTCGGCCATGTCATCCTTCTGCACGCAGGTGCCCTCATGGGTAAAGCAGTACTGGCATCCCAGACAACCAGCGATCTTTTTGCCGGCAACGCGGATGACCTCGACCGTATGGCCGACCTCGCGCGCGGTCTCGGCAAACGCCTCGACCATGGTGTCGGTATTGGCGCCCTTACGCGGGCTACCACTCAATACAACGATATTCATAGGATTCCCTCTCCTTCATGCTGCAGGCGCGCAGCATGTTTTCTTGTAACCAAAACGAATGGAGTTAATCAATCGCCTCGTTTCAGCTACTCCCACTCTTTAGAAGAATCGTTGCTGGAGACTTGGCATTAAATCAAGGCACACCTTATTTCAGATATTCCTCAAAGAATGCCTTCAACTTTCCAAACGGAATGATGTCCATCTGATCGTAAAGGTCGGTGTGGCTGGCACCAGGGATAATGAGCAATTCCTTGTTGTCCCCCGTCAGCTTGCCGTACGCGGTTTCGCCGAAATAGCGGGTGTGCGCCTTCTCGCCATGCACCAGCAATACCGCAGAGCGAATTTCGCTGCTGTATTGCAAAATCGGCATATTCAAAAACGACAGCGAGGACGTCACATTCCAGCCGCCGTTGGAGTTCAGGCTGCGGGGATGATAGCCTCGCGGAGTTTTGTAGTAGGCGTAATAGTCCGCTACAAACTGCGGCGCATCCTCCGGTAGCGGATCGACCACGCCGCCGGCCAGCGCATAGCTGCCGTTTTTATAGTCCTCGGTGCGCTGCGCATTCAGCGCTTTCCTGCACAGAGAGGAAATCCACCGCTGCGCAGAAGTCCTCGGTGTTGATGTCCGGGGATGCTACATAGCGGGGCGTGCCGCCGCTCTCGCCGGTATAGGACGGGTCAAAGGCAATTGCGAAAAGCCCAGCTCCGCCATCTTCTGCGCGTACAGACCGGAGGACTGTTCCTTCACCGCGCCAAACGGGCCGCTGACGGCGATGGCGGGCAGTTTGCCTTCCGCATTCTTAGGCACGTACAC
The DNA here is from genome assembly GCA_937943045.1 of uncultured Collinsella sp. Lineage (GTDB taxonomy): Bacteria > Actinomycetota > Coriobacteriia > Coriobacteriales > Coriobacteriaceae > Collinsella. The sequence goes on from CALEBN010000041.1 coordinate 102,094, forward strand.
GTCGGCCGCCAGCGTGATGCCGCATCGGTTGTGGAAGGTCGCCTTGCTGTGCTCAACCTTGTCGCTTTTGGGGAATACCTTGTCCCATTCCTGCGTCAGTTTCAACTGCTCCGTGCCTAAGCCTCCTTGTCAGTCGCTTTAAGGTATTGCTCGTCGTCCACGGGCTCCAACCACTCGTTAGAGGCCTCCTCGCCCGGAACCTCCACCGCGAGATGGGAGAACCAGCTGTCAGGCGCCGCACCGTGCCAGTGCTTTACGCCCGCGGGAATATTTACTACATCGCCAGGGCATAGCTCTTGTGCCGGTTTGCCCCATTCCTGGTAAAGCCCTCGACCAGCCACGCAGACGAGGATCTGTCCGCCACCGCTTTTGGCGTGATGTGTGTGCCAGTTGTTGCGGCAGCCGGGCTCAAACGTAACGTTGTAAATACCGACCTGCTCGGTGGAAAGGGGCGCGAGGTAGCTTTGCCCGATAAAGTACTTCGCAAATGCGTCGTTGGGGGCACCGATGGGAAAGGCCATCTCGTTTTGGTGCTCGGCCTTTGCGTCGACGGCATCGTCATCCGCCCAGACCTCCTTCGCCATGCGGAAGGCCGCCCATGCCTTGGGCCAGCCCGCGTAAAACGCCGCGTGCGTAAGGATCTCCGTTATCTCCGCCCTGGTCACGCCGTTGTTCTTTGCGGACATCAGATGATATTGGAACGAGGAGTCCGTCAGGCCCTGCGCCATTAGGGCAACCACCGTCACTATGCTGCGATCGCGCAAGGAAAGCTCTCCCTCCCGGCTCCACACCTCGCCGAACAGCACATCATCGTTGAGCTGTGCAAATTTGGGAGCGAACTCCCCCAGGGCATCTCTGCCCGCCGTCTGTTTAATTGCCATGATCGTTTTCCTCCTGTCGATGATATTAGGCACAAATCAGTTTCCGCGCGGCCAAACTGCCCGCCTAGATTCCCATGCCCATTCGTCGCGCCTGCTCAAGGGCGGGGCGACCGGCAATTACGAAACACCCCTTGCGTTCCCAATTTATATTGACAAGAATAAGGGTAATACCTAAACCTGACTTTAGGTCAAGGAATAGACTCAAAATATATCCGGAGGAGCTATGTACACAATCGGACAGGTGGCGGAGATGTTCGGCTTGCCCGCCTCCACGCTGCGATATTACGACAAGCAGGGATTGTTCCCGGGATTGGAGCGGGCGTCCGGTATTCGCCGATTTGGCGATACGGAACTCGAGGCACTTCGAGTCATCGAATGCCTAAAGAAGGCGGGGATGGAAATCAAGGACATCCGGCTGTTCATGGAATGGTGCGCGGAAGGCCCATCAACATATCCCCAGCGGAAGGCCATGTTTGAGGAACGAAAGGCCCACATGGAGTCGGAGATCGCGAACATGAACCGTGCGCTGGACATGCTGAAGTTCAAATGCTGGTACTACGAGCAGGCGATTCAAGACGGCAGCGAGGAAAGGCTGAAGGCACTGATTCCCGACGATTTGCCGGAAGAGATCAAAGATGTCTACGAGAACGCCCACGCTCGATAGTGCTGCCCGATCTCATGGGGCTATGGCAAGGAGTCGTTTTGGGCGGCACAGCAAGGAAAAGGTCTCCGAACCAAAAGGTTCGGAGACCTTTATTCCCGCTACTTCGCTGGTGGCACTGCCCTGCGGCAACGCCGAAACTATAGAGAATGAAATCAGAATTTTCCGACAGGCATTTTTTAAAGCGAGTTAAGACACCGTGCAGCCACTCATCCCAATGCAGAATTTGTCATTCGATCCTTTAGCTTCATAATTTGCTTTTGAATCTCATCGATAACTTTCTTAAATTCCTCGTCATTTTTGCCCGTCGGGTCTTCCAACCCCCAGTTATCATCAAAGGGCCTGCCGATGAAAGGGCATCCCACATTGCAACCCATGGAGATGGCGATATCTGGTTCAGGTATATCCGATATCAGCTTGGAATGCTGCGTCTGCTCCATGTCAATGCCATAAAACTTCTTCATCAATCGGACGGCATCCTGATTGATTTGCGGCTTGGTTTCCGTCCCGGCAGAATAGCTTTCAAACACATCGGACGCCAACGCTTTGCCCAACGCCTCCGCAATCTGACTGCGGCAGGAGTTGTGGACGCAGATGAACGCAACCTTTGGCTTTGTCATGCGGGGAACCTGTCTCTCGTTCTGCTTGCGATTCTGACGAGGTTTCGCTCGTTCATGCTCTTACCTTATTCAAAATAGAAATGACTTCGTCCTTTTTCAGCACCTTGCCGTAGGACACCACCTGACCGTCCACCACCAAAGCAGGGGTGGTCATCACGCCATAGGCGGCGATCTTTTCAAAGTCCCGCACATGATCGATGGTGTCATCCATCCCAAGCTCCCGCAGTGCGTCTACAGTTGCCGCTTCCAGCGCATTACACTTGGCACAGCCGCCGCCAAGAATTTTGATCCCGGACTCCTTCTTTTCGGCTTCTGCCGCCTGCATTGCTTCCGGCGTACAGTTCCCGCCGCAGCAGCAAGGCTGCTTTTGTTCTTCTTTTTTCTTACCAAATCCGAAAATTGACATGATGATCCTTCCAAATTATTAGATAACGCCCTGAAACAGGTTGAATAAATAGCCCACAACGATAATGCCCGCAGCACAGATGGCGATAAAAACACCCAGCATCTTCGGCTTAACTGCCTTGCGCAGCATGATCATTGACGGCAGGGACAGCGTAGTGACGCCCATCATAAAGGCAAGCACCGTGCCGAGCTGTGCGCCCTTACCGAGCAGAGCTTCCGCAATGGGAATCGTGCCGAAAATATCGGCATACATGGGAATGCCGATGATGGTTGCCAAAATCACGCCGAAGGGGTTATTGCTGCCGAGAACGGTCACGACCCAGCTTTCGGGAATCCAGTTGTGAATGACCGCCCCAATGCCCACGCCGATGAGAATATACGGAAATACCTTCCTGAAGGTTTCTTCCACCTGCTCTTTGGCGTAAACCAGGCGCTCCTTCTGCGTCAGCGTCGGGGAGGCAATTTCCACGGCAGATGCCTTGCGGATGAACTCCTCCACCTGATTCTCCATGCGCAGCTTTTCAATCAGCGTACCGCCAGCCACAGCGATCACAAGCCCCAGCACCACATAGAGAACAGCGACCTTTGCGCCAAAAAAACTCATCAGGAGAACAAGGCTTCCCAAGTCCACCATAGGGGACGAAATCAGGAACGAGAAGGTCACGCCCAGCGGCAATCCGGCGCTGGTAAAGCCGATGAACAGCGGAATGGACGAGCAGGAGCAGAACGGCGTCACCGTGCCGAGCAGGGCGGCGATGCAGTTTGCCCAGATACCGTGAAAACGCCCCATGATTTTCTTGCTGCGCTCCGGTGGGAAATAGCTCTGAATGTAGGAGATCAGATAAATCAGTACGCAGAGCAAAACGGTGATCTTGACGACATCGTAGAGGAAGAATTGGACACTCCCTCCAATGCGGCTTGTCGTGTCTAGCCCCAGCGCGTTCAGCAGATTTCCAATCAGCGTATTCAGCCACTTCATGCCGAGGATCAGATCTGTAATAAACTTGCCCATCAGGAGCAGCACCCGCCTTCGTCATTCGAGCCGCAGCCGCAGCAGGTCAATCCCTCGACAAATTCTTTAAACTGGGTCAGGGTTTCGCAGTTCAGAGAGTAGTGCTGCCACTTTCCTTCCTTGCGGGCGTTCACTAGTCCACATTCCACCAAGATCCTCATGTGGTGCGAAAGCGTCGGCTGCGTAATTTCAAACCGTTCCAACAGTTTGCAGCCGCACTTCTCTCCATCCGACAGCGTCTTCACTATTTCCAGCCGGTTCGCATCTCCCAAAGCCTTGCAGATCAAAGTCACATCCATAGCGTTCATAGAAGCACCTCACATTGATGATTGTCTATGTATATAAGAATATGCATACATCGATATCTGTCAATATATCATTACGAGCGAATGTAGGGCCTTCCCGGATTAGTAAGTAGGCGAGTTGAGGTTGCCGGAATTGTCCATCATGTACTCGGCCAGCCTCTCCAACACGGTGGAGTCGGTACGTATTGCGGTCTACCCAAGCCATAATCCACTCCTTCTCGGTTTCGAAACTCGATTATTTCTAAAGTTTCGAAACCGATAAGGAAATACGCACAAGGGTGCATCGAGGAGCGAATCCCAGTTGCGCCATGTCAGCAGCGATACCGGGCGCATTCGCACGTGCTACAATCCAACCACCAGAGATGAAAACACAGTCCCCGTCGGGTAGTCGTGGGCGTGCGGGAGTCCGCATCAGTAACCTGCCTCCTTGGTTGTCCCTTCTCCGCATGGTCATCTACATAAAGGAGGAACCAACCATGCAGATCAGTGTGTCGTCCACCCTGACCGTATATCACGACGGCCAATTCTGGGTCGGGCTGGCGGAGCACGTCGAGGACGGAAGGTACGGCGTCGCCCGCATCGTCTTCGGCGCGGAGCCATCCAATGAGGAAATCCTGCATTTCATTACAGGCAAATGGGCAATGCTCTCGTTCTTCGGCGACGAGCCGACCGAGGCGAGCAAGCCCGCGAAGAACCCCAAGAGACGCGCCCGCGAGGCGTCGAGGGCCCTTAAGCAGCCAGCGATGAGCACCAAGGCGCAGCAGGCTCTCGCGGCACAGCGGGAAGCGATGAAGCGGGAGTCGGCTCAAGCAAGAAGCCAGCGTCGCGCGGATGAGGCGGAGGCGCGCTTCGAGCAGCGAAAGCTGAAGCGCAAGCAGAAGCATCGTGGGCATTGATCGCCATCTGCAGCAAGGCAAACCATATACAGCAGCGGTGCCAGTTCCACTTGAAGCCGACGCCGCTATCTATTGCGCCGCTCGTCAACAGTCGATCCCCATCTCACTTGTATTCGATATTTGCATCTTGAATACGAGGCCGCCAGATCATAACGGCGAATGCTGGTTTTCATTGCAACTGCTCGGGGATGATGGTTGCGATTGTCCTAGACAACGCCACAGGAGCAAGTCATAATTCGAAGACTAAAAATGAGCAAAAAATCGGAATTATGAGGACTGAAACATGTGGAATGAATTAGGCATAAGTGCAGGAACGGCAATCATTATTTTGATTGCACTGTATTTCGTTATCAAATGGGCAGTGAAAAATGGCATAAAAGAAGCCTACGGTGCTATCACTGGCAAGAATACCGCTGAAGATATCCAAAACGAAAAAGACTTGAAAGAACTTGGGTTTTGAGAAGCGCCTTACCGTACAAGTTGTAAAGCGTGGCCCAGAGAGAGGTAGACCACTGCGCTTTGATTTTCGCACGCCCGCGATCACATTGAAGAAGTCAGCGTTACGAAAGAGCATCGCCTCCTCGAGGTATCTATTGCGACACTTCAACCTATCGCCTTTCAAGAAATACTCCTAAAGCTCGAATCTAGTTACACTTTTGGGGGTATCAAAACTCCACGCCGCGGGGACCCAAGAGCTAATCTCATTAACTCGGCCAGGCTACTCAAGATCGCGAGTAACGGAATCGGGCAGACGGATGCACGAGATGAAGTTGAAGTCGTTCTTCCGCGCATAATCAATCTCGCCATCGGCGCGGTCTTGCCACCAGAAGCCCTCGAGCGGCGGCACGACGAAGTCGAAATAGCCCTCGATTTCCCGCGGCGGGCCCCTCTTCGACATCTTGATGGTATATGCGACGTCGTAGAGCAGTGGCAATGCATTCTGCTACGCGCCGCCTTCGGCATTGGAATCGCCCTTGCCCCGTACGGCAACGTAGCTCATAGACGGAACGATCAGGATGCTCGGCTTGTTAGGCGGTTTGCCCGTGATGTTGTAGCGCACCGTAGACGCTGATGGAGATGGCTGCGCGCGGGCACGAGCGCGCCGCCGCGCCTTATGGCCTGCTTCTCGGGTATTTGGGGCGCGCGGCGTTCAAAAATGTGAAGCGGGGCCCGCATCGCTGCAGGCCCCTACAGGTGGGCGATATTCTACGCCTTGCGGCACCCCGTCGCCCACGGAGGTTAAACGTACACGTAAGCCGTACTCTGAAAGCCGCGGCTTCCGGCAAATAGTTTATACCACGAAAGGTCGCTTTCAATGCGCATAGCTCGCAAAATAACACTCGCTGGGCCGTCACCCCTGGCCGTTACCCTCCAATCTTCATTGGAGTCAGCAGGTCAATTCATATAGTCATGGGGTTTATCCTAAAGGAAATCAAATTTATACCCCCATAACTAAGGAATTTTCTATTCCCACTCGATCGTCGCGGGCGGCTTGGACGTGATGTCGTAGCACACGCGGT
>CALEBN010000042.1 GCA_937943045.1 uncultured Collinsella sp.
GCGCGAGCGACTGCGCAGGCGCTTTCGCTGGCCCTGCAAGACGTTGGTGGCTGGGATGTTGTGATCTGCGGCGATGGATCCGATGATTTCTACGCAAAGCAGGTCGATGCGCAGCTTGCTGCGACCCTTAACGTCCCCTGCGTGAATGGCGCGACTCTTTTGCAGGCAGGAGACGGCTGTATCGTGGTCGAGCGCGTGCTCGAGGATGTGGTGGAGACGGTGGAGGTGCCTCTGCCCGCCGTCATCTCGGTGCAGCCATCGGTTGCCGTTCCTCGGACTCCGTCCATGAAGGACATTCTAGCAGCAGGAAAGAAGCCGATGCACGTAGCGCCGTTGGACGTGGCTTCCGAAGAGACGGTCGAGTGGGTTGAGTGCAAAGTGCCTGAGCCGACGCCGCGCAAGAAGCAGATCTGCCACGTCAGCGACGAGGGCGCCATTGCGAGTTTTGCTGCCAGCCTCAAAGCCGCGCTCTAGAAAGGGGAGAAACGTTGAAAGTGTTAGTTTTAGCTGAGCGTCCGGGTGCGGCAGAAGAGCTTTGCGCCGGTGCGAGGGCCATGGGTGCCGATGAGGTTGCCCTGGTGGCTTTCGGCGACATGGAGATGCCGCCCTCATGCGCTGATCTTATCTATCGCGTGACGGTTCCGGAGGGGCTTTCGCTCGATAACGCCACGGCGACGGTCAATGCGATCTTCGATCATGTACGGCCGGATGTGGTGCTGGTAGAGCCTACGCGTCATATGCGCATTCTTGCTGGCGCCCTTGCGTTCCACGGCGGCACCAGCGCTATTGCCGACGTGATGGAGCTTGACGGCGATGTGGCCTCCAGCATGTATTATGGAGGAGCCGCTATCCTAAAGCGAAAGCCCGGCAAGACCGCCATCTATCTGATGCAGCCAGGTGCTTTCGGCGATAGCGTTGCAGCATCGGGCGCCAATCAGGAAGAACCTTTTGCGTGGGTTGATCCGGGTGCCACAGTTAAGGTGCTATCGAGCGAGCCCATCGAGAAGAGCGGGGTCGACTTGCAGAAGGCCGATGTCGTCGTTGCCGCCGGAAGAGGTTTTGGACTCGAGTCCGATCTTGATATGGCCCGAGCGCTCTGTGACAAGCTGGAGGCTGGTTTGGGCTGCACGCGTCCTTTGGCCGAGGATATGAAGTGGCTGCCGCGGGAGACGTACATCGGTGTCTCTGGGCTCATGCTTGCTCCTAAGGTGTATGTTGCAGCAGGGCTTTCGGGCCAGATGCAGCATATGGTCGGTTGCGATCGAGCCGGAACCATCTTTGCTATAAACAAGGATGCCGATGCTGCCGTATTCGATCAGTGCGACTATGGCATTGTTGGTGACATTCAGACGGTTCTTCCTTTGCTGGTGAACGAGCTTTAGAAAGAACGGTAGACGTCGAAATGGGGAAGTGCCCCTGGTTTATGCCGGGG